>NZ_JAGHRG010000012.1:0-209516 GCF_017743915.1 Sulfitobacter sp. R18_1 | reverse complement strand
CAATCCCCGCAAGGCTTTTCAGCCCTTCGATATGTGGGGTCTCCGGGCTGCAAAGCCTTGCTACCGTCGCGCCAGTAGTGACATTCCTGCTTTGCAAACCCAGTGACATTTCTGAATGGTGTTTACATTGACTGCGCAGCCGCGTCCAACCGCCGCCCCCTCTGGCCGCTTGGCCCAAAGCCGATTAGAAGCGAGGGCGAAACCGGGGGAGCGAACCGTTGCAAAAGATCACATTGCCCGAAAGACCCGATTGGCGCGCCCATGCGCAAGAGGTCGGCTTTACCTTTGCCGATATGCATGGCGAACCCTATTGGGACGAAACCTCGGCCTATGCGTTCTCCCTCACCCAGATCGAGAATGACATCGAAGACCCTTCGACCGAGCTTCACGCCATGTGCCGCGAGGCCGTGGCCGAGATCATCGCCAGCGAAGAGTTGATGACCCGGCTCGCCATTCCAGATGCCCACCGCGATCTTGTGGCCGAGAGCTGGCGCCGGGGCGATCCTGAGATCTATGGCCGTTTCGATCTGGCCTATGACGGCACAAACCCGGCCAAACTGTTGGAATATAACGCAGATACACCGACCTCGCTTTATGAAAGCGCGGCCTTTCAGTGGCAGTGGCTTGAGGACCAGTTGAAAGCGGGCGTGTTGCCCGAGGGCACGGACCAGTTCAACGGCATTCATGAGGCGCTGGTCGCCCGCTTTGGCGATGTCTTCGAGCAGGACAGCGATCTGCATTTCACCGCCGTGGCCGACAACCCCGAAGACTACGGCACTGTCGAAGCCATGGGCTGGGCCGCACGCGAGGCGGGGCTGGGCGCGCATTACTGCGATCTCGACAAGATCGGGCTGAGTGACGATGGCCACTTCCTTGATGATCAAGACCGCCGCATTGCCGTCCTGTTCAAACTCTACCCATGGGAAGACCTGCTGCGCGACGACTACGCCGCCCATATCCAAGGCTCGGGCTGTCTGTTTCTTGAGCCTGCGTGGAAAGCGCTTTTGTCCAACAAGGGCCTTCTGCCCGTGCTGTGGCAGATGTTCGAAGGCCACCCCAATCTGCTGCCCGCGTTTTTCGAGGCTGATGTGGCCGATGCGCTTGCCGGGCGCGGCCCCGCCGCCCCCGCCTGCGCCGACGCCTTTGACCGTGCCGCGGCGGAACTGGCCGAGGCGCATGTGCGCAAGCCGATCCTTTCGCGCGAGGGGGCGTCGGTCACGATCCACCAGTCCGGTAAGGTGATCGAACAGTCGCAAAACTCTGATTACGCCGAGCATCCGCGCATCGTGCAGGCCTATGCCCCGCTGCCCACATTCGACGGTTTCCGCCCGGTGATCGGCTCGTGGATCGTGGGCGAGAGTTGCGCCGGCATCGGCATCCGCGAAGACCGATCGCGCATCACGCAGGATTTGTCACGCTTCAAACCGCACTACATTCTGGCATAGCCCACCGCTCGCCGCCCCTTGGCAGAAAGACGACCATCATGACCAAACGCTCGAAACGGGTTTCCATCGCCATCGTCGGCGCCGCCGCCTTCACCCTTGCTGGCTGTGAGGAAGAAAAGGTCGACGCCGCCGCCTTCCCCGACCTGCAAAGCTGTCTTGCCGATGCCGCGCGTGGCGGGATGTACAGCGAACAGGAATGCGAAACCGCCTTTGACGCGGCGCAAACGCTCCATGTGGAATCCGCCCCGCGCTACGACAGTCTTGAGGTCTGCGAAGAGCAGCATGGCGAAGGCGCCTGCGGCTCCGAAGAGGCAGCGACCCAAGGCGGATCGGGGGGCATCTTCATGCCCCTGCTGGCGGGCTATCTGATCGGCAATATGATGAGCAACCGCGCCGGCATGGCGGCGGCGCAGCCGCTATACAAAACCTCCGATGGGCGCTTTACCAATGCCGCGCGCTCCAGCACCTATTCGACAAATCGCGGTGCGGCCAAGCTCAGCACCTCGCAATTCACCCGCCCCAGCACCACCATCGGCAAAACCCCGATGACCCGTGCCACCGCGGCATCGCGCGGCGGCTTTGGCCGGGCGGGCGGATCGCGCGGCTTTGGTGGCTGATCGGCGCTGACGCCCTACTTGCGGCGCAGCACCGCTGCGGCAAGGATCACGATCGCCAGTGACAGCATCGCCACCGCCCAGAAGGGATCGTTGCCATGGGGATGCACATGCGCGCCCTCATGCGCCGCCAGCGGTGCGGCAAAGGTGGCGAGGGCGAATGTCAGTTTCTTCATCTCAATCTCCTTGATCTATCACGGTGGACCGTGCGGCCTCAGGCCAGCCCCAGAATCTCACGCGCCTGCTGCGCGGTTGCGACGGGGCGACCGGCCTCTGCGCAGATCTCGGCCGCGCGGGTCACGAGGGCGGCATTGGAGGTGGCGAGGGTCTGTTTGTCCAGCCGGATGTTATCCTCAAGCCCCGTGCGCAGATGGCCCCCCGCGGCGGCACACCATGCGTTCAACTCGGCCTGATGCCGCCCGATCCCGGCGGCGCACCACGGGATATCGCCGAAGAGCCGTTTGACGGTTTTGATATAGAAATCAAAAACCTCCCGATCCGCTGGCATGGCGTTTTTCACGCCCATGACGAATTGAATATAGGGCCGGGCCGGGATCTTGCCCGCCTCGGCCATCGCCTTGGCCTGTAGGATGTGGCTGAGGTCAAAGACTTCGATCTCGGGCAGCACGCTATAGGTCATCATCTCTTCCGCCAGCCAATCGACAAGCTCGGGCGGGTTCTCATAGACGCGGTTGGGAAAGTTGTTCGACCCCACCGAAAGCGAGGCCATGTCGGGCCGCAGCGGCAGCATCCCGCCCCGGTTTTTGCCCGCGCCCGAACGCCCACCGGTCGAGAATTGCACGATCATGCCGGGGCAGTGTTCACGCAGCCCCTCTTGCAGCCGCGCGAAACGGTCGGGGTCCGCCGTGGGGGTGCCATCGGCGGTGCGCACATGGGCATGGCAGATCGTCGCCCCGGCCTCAAAGGCGGCATGGGTGCTTTCGATCTGCTCGCTGATGTCGATCGGCACCGCCGGGTTGTCGGCCTTGGTTGGCAGCGATCCGGTGATGGCCACGCAGATGATGGCAGGAGTATCGGTCATGGGTGTCCTCGGCTTTCTGGAAAATCAAGCGGCGCTGTCGCAGGCAAGGGCGATGACACGGCGGAGGGCTTCCTCCGTCGGGCCTGAGCTCTCCCCCTCGGGCCAGTCGTAGAACCCCTTGCCGCTGCGTTTGCCAAGATGCCCCCGCTCGACCAATGCGGTGAGACTGGGCGAAGGGTCGTGCCGGTCGCAAAGGTCCGGGTAGAGGTATTCGGCGATGCTCAGATGGGTGCCCAGCCCGTTCAAATCGCGCTGGCGGAACGGGCCGGAAAGCGCCATGCGCACGCCGACGGACCATTGCACGATCTCGTCGATCTCCGCCGGGTTGGCGACCCCTTGATCCACCAAATGCAGACATTCGCGCATGATGGCATGTTGAATGCGATTGGCCACGAAACCGGGCGGCGCGTGATCCAGCCGCACGGGCCGCCGGTCCAACCCGCGCAGTAGGGTCATGACCTCGGCACAAAGCCCTTCGGGCGCGTCTTCAGCTGCGACGACTTCGACGGCGGGGATCACATCGCCGGGGTTGAAGAAATGCGTGATCACGGCGCGTTCAGGCCGGGCCATATCCGCCGTCATCTCTTCTAACCTCAGGCCAGAGGTATTGGACAAGATCGGCGCGCCCTCCGGCACGGCCCCCTCCAAAGCGGCGAGCACACGGCGTTTCAGCGCGAGGTCTTCCGGCACGCATTCCAATGCAACATCGGCCTGCCCTGCCCCCTCCAACGCGGCGCAGGCGGTCGACCCCGGCACCGTGGCCAAAAATGCCTCACGGGCGGCCTCGGTCGGGTCGACCGCTTGGACCCTCCAGCCGTGCTGGCCAAAGAGCCTGCCGATGGATTGGCCCATCGTGCCCGCCCCCACGATGATGATGCCTTTGGCCATGTGATCCCCCTCCCGGATATCAGTTGTATACTTATCACCAGAGCGTAGTGATAAGTAAACATCGAATAGGAAAAAGGATGCCGCCCCGTGACCCAAGACCCCTCTCCGCGCCATGCGCTCGTCACCGGCGGGGCGCGCAACATCGGCCTTGGCATCGCGCGCAGGCTGCGTGAAGATGGCTGGCGTGTCTTCGTGCTGGATATCGAAGAACCGGAAGACCCCGCGCTTCGGGCGGATGCGCAACGGGTGGATCTGACGGACATCGCGGCGACCACGGCTGCCCTCCAACACATCCTCGCGCAGGGGCCGGTCACCTGTCTGGTCAATAACGTCGGCATCGTGAAACCCGCATCTTTCGACGCTGTCGCCCTCGACGACTTCGACTCCATCATGCATCTGAACCTACGGCCCAGCATTCTGGCGGCGAAACTGGTCGTCCCGGGAATGCGCGCGGCGGGCGGTGGCCGGATCGTGATGAACACCAGCCGCGTGACCAAGGGCAAGATCGACCGCACGCTCTATTCCGCGAGCAAGGGCGCGATCCAGTCGATGGCGCGGACTTGGGCGCTGGAACTGGCGCGCGACAGGATCACCGTGAACTGTGTCGCCCCCGGCCCCATCGCCACCACCGCTTTTTGGGAGAACAACCCCGAAGACGCGCCGGAAACCCGCGCCATCGTCGATGCGGTGCCGATGGGCCGGATGGGAACACCTGAAGATGTGGCGCAGGCGGTGTCCTTCTTTGCCGATCCGCGCAGCGGCTTTATCACCGGGCAGACGGTCTTTGTCTGTGGCGGCACGGCGGTCGGGTAATCAGCCCTCGGGCTCCAGGGCCGCAAGCAGCCTGCGCAGGACCGGATTGCGCGCATCGCGCAGATAGGCCAGCCCGATCCGGCTTTGCACTTTGGCGTCGCGGATTGGTAGGAAGGACACGCCCGCATCCTTCATCCGCGCGGCGGAGGCGGGGACGAAAGCCACCCCGAGACCCGCAGAGACGAAATTCACGATGGCGGTGAACTGCGGCGCGCGATGGGCCACGCGGGGGGCGAAACCGGCATCGGCGCAGAGTTGATAGGCGCAGGCGGCAAAGCCCATGTCGGGGCCTAGGTGGCTGAAAATGAAACTCTCCTCGCGCAGCGCCGCCATGGCAACGGAAGGCACCTCGGCAAGGCGGTGATCGGGCGGCACGGCCAGAAGGATATTCTCGGTATGAACCGTGCGGGTGGCCAAATCCTTCGGCACGCCGGAAAGCGGCAGGCGCACGAAACCCGCGTCGAGCCTGCCCGCCACGATCTCGGCGATTTGCAGGTCCATGTCCAACTCGCGCAGGATCAGATCCACCTCTGCCGCGCCCGCGCGCAATTCGCGCAGGAGCCGTCCGAGGATCCCCGCGTAGGAGGCCGAGCCGACATAGGCCAATTCGATCCGCCCGCGCTGGCCGTTGCGCGCCGCTTCGGCCAATGCCTCGACCCGCCGGGCCTGTTGCAGCAGGGCGCGGGCCTCGGGCAGGAGCGACTTGCCGAAGTCCGTCAGCATCACCCGGCGGCGGTTGCGGTCAAAGAGAAGCTCACCGCCAAAGGCGGTTTCGAGATGTTTCAGCTGCTGCGTCAGCGCCGGCTGCGCCACGCCGAGCGCGGCAGCCGCTTGACCGAAATGCAGCGTTTCCGCGATGGCGACGAAGACCTCATACTGGCGCAACGTGGCGGTGAGTGGCGTTTCCATGCGGCCCCCTGAACTGACGTCAGAGGGTTTTCACACGCGCGCCGGTGATAAGCAAGTTAGATCACCGGCCCCTACCCCTCCGCCGCGCGGGCGCGGCTGCGGCGGGCGTGCAGTGTCTCGGCATCGGCCAGATCGTCGCTTTCGACCTTAACCGTCTCATGCCCACCGGGGCGCCGTGCACGTTTGCGCCGAAGCGGCCCGCTGTCATCGCTTTCCCGCGGGAGGATCAGCCGGTCGACAAGACTGCGGCGGAGGCCGAGGGTTGAGGTCAGATCGAAGACCCGCGCCGCGACCGCCTCAGCCTCTTGCGGCTGCACCAGCAACTCAAGCCGCGTGACGGGGCGGGATTTCTTGCCCTGCCCGCTGAGCATCATGAGATCGACCACGCCCTCCATGCAGCGCAACCGATCCACCGCCGCGCCCAATTCTTCGCCCGTCATATCGTCGATATCGCAGGCGAATTGCACAAGACTGTCCTGCGCGATGCCCGCCGTGGCGGTGTCAAAGACGCTCACGCGCAGGATATTCGGCAGGCCTTTCATCACCCGCATCCCCGCGCCCGATCCGGTACAGCGCAGCCGCCCCGGTGGACGGCTGGCGATGGGGCTGCCGCCGGTGAGATGGGCAAGGATCGCGGCACCCGTGGGCGTCACCCGTTCGCCTGGCACGCCGTCATCATGCCAGTCATAGCCTTGCAAGATCAGCGCCGTGGCGGGCGCGGGCACCGGCAGTTTGCCATGCGCCGTCTCGACCAGCCCACCGCCGAGGGGCAGTGGTGCTAGCGAGACGGTCGCCCCCGCCAGCGCGGCGCAGATGCTGCCCGCGGCGGTCACATCCATCAGCGCGTCCCAATCCGCGATCTCGTGGAAATGCACCCGGTCGATGGGGATATCATGCACCTGCGCTTCGGCCTCGGCGATCCGGTGAAGGATGGCGCAGGCGGCCTCCGCCGTGCCCTCCGAAAGCGCCGCGTTCTCTAGCAAGTTGCGCATGGCGCGATAGGTCGTCTCGGCACCGTGCCGCCTGCCGGCGTCGGGTGCTGTCAACACCAGCTCAAACCGCCGCGACGTGATGCCCGAGGCGACATGTTCGCTCAGTTCCGCATGGCCCACCTCAGCGGGGAGCACGGTGGCGACATCGGCCAAGGCGCGCTCGGCCAGATCGGGGAAGGCATGCAACATCGCCGCGATGAACATATCCCCCGCCGCCCCGCCAACGGGGTCGAGGTGTAGGTGAAGCCCGGGCCCCTGCATCAATGCCCCTCCGGCCAAGGGTTGCGCAGCAGGCCGCCGTCGAACTGCATCTCTTGCAGGTCGCCAATCACCTCAAGCCCCGCACGGTCGCGCAGTTCCGGCAGCATCGCCTCGGAGGCATAGAGATACTCAAGCTTCAACGTGTTGGGGATGCGCAGCAGCCGGACCTTGGTGATATCCTCGGCCCCGCAGGTCTTGACCGCCGTCTGGATCGCGGTGCGGTCGCAGGGCATGACCATCGGGATTTTCGACTGTTTCAACACCTGCGAGGTGATGGCATTGGCATAGACCGCCTCACGGTCGAAATCCTGCTCCAACCGCTGCGTGATCACATCCGCCCGCGCCGCGCCATTGCCGTTGCCATTGCTGCGCGGCGACAGGCCAAGCGCCACCAACCGCGAGATATGCAGATGGACCTGCATCTTCTCGCTCGAAAACCGATGGGTGATATTGGGGTCCATCCCGGTGCCGGAGAACTCCTTGCCGATCTCATCCACCACCAGCACGTCCAGATCGCCCGAGGCCGAAGGCGCATCCAGCGGCCCCAGCGGCAGACGGGGCATGTTGCGCATCGCCTCTTGCAGATAGGGGGCTTCGGCCTCCAGCATCCCGTCACTGTCGAGGGCGACCACCTGCGCCAGCCCGTCATAGGCATTCTCAATCGTGCCGATGCCGAAGAGCACCTTGCAACGCTCCAGCTTCATGCGCGCCATTTTGGCCACGAAGATGCCGACGTTGTCGATGCCGCGCGAATGGCAGGTCTCGGCCCCCGATTGCTTGCCCAACCCGATCGAGAGCATCTTGGCCAGCCCGCTTTCGTTCGGCGCGCGGAAAGAGGTATGCGGCTTGATCCGGTTGAACAGGATAATCCCATCGGCGGCATTGGCGTGGCGGTCCATCCGTACCGACATGCCGTTGTCGAGCACGCCGATCTCATCGGTTTCCATCGAAGAGCGGATTTCGCAACCGAGGCTCTCTTCGGTCACGCCCAGTTTCGCCAGCAGCGCGGTCTGCCCCTCTGCGGTGGCGCCGCCGTGGCTGCCCATGGCGGGCACGACAAAGGGATGCGCCCCCCGCGCGCGGACCTCGGCCACGATGGCGGCCAGCAGTTCCGGCAGGTTTGCCAGACCCCGGCTGCCTGCGGTGATAGCGATGGACATGCCGGGTTTTATCTTGCCCGCGCAATCGGTCTGCATCGCCTCCGCCACGGCAGCGCGCGGAACATCGACTTGCGTCGCGGCAAAGGTCTGACGGCAAAGCGCCATGCGCGGCAGCGGCGTATCCTCGACCAGTTTCACATAGTTCGGTTTCATCTGCGCTCTCCCGTCTGACATCTTTACCCCGTGACCCCGATCGGCCAAGGCGCGAATTCCTCTTCGCCCACCCCGAGCGCTTCGGATTTGCTCTGCTCCCCCGAGGCTATGGCGAGGATGCGTTCAAAGATCGCTTGGCCCAGTTCCTCAAGGCTCAATTCGCCGTCGATCACGGTCCCGCAGTTGATGTCCATATCGTCCTGCATCTTGGTGAACATCGGTGTGTTGGAGGCCAGTTTGATCGTTGGCGAGGGATAGGAGCCAAAGCAAGACCCGCGCCCGGTGGTAAAGCAAATCAGGTTCGCACCCCCCGCGATCTGCCCGGTGGCCGAGACGGGGTCGAAGCCGGGCGTATCCATGAAGACCAGCCCCTTCTGGATCACGGCTTCGGCATAACGGTAGACTTCCATCAACCCGGTGCTGCCGCTCTTCTTGGCCCCGCCGAGCGATTTTTCCAACACATTCGCCAATCCGCCCGCTTGATTGCCGGGGCTGACCACGCCGTTGATTTGCGTGTCGCGGCCCTTGGTATGCTCAAGCCACCAGTCCATGCGTTCGACCAGTTTGCGGCCCACCTCTTCGCTGCGGGCGCGGCGGGTCAGCAGGTGTTCGACGCCGAAAATCTCGGGCGTTTCCGACAGGATCGCCGTGCCGCCGTTGCGCACCAGAATATCCGCCGCAGCCCCCAGACCGGGGTTGGCCGACAGACCCGAAAGCCCGTCCGACCCGCCGCATTGCATCCCGATGGTAATATGCTCTGCCGAACAGGGTTCGCGCCGCACGGCATTGGCCTGATCCAACATCTCGCGCACGGCGTCCTTACCCTCGGCAATCGCGCGGGCCGTGCCGCCGACGTGCTGCATGGTGATGGTGCGCAGCATCTTGCCCTCGGCCAGCCCTTCCTCCTCAAAGAACTGCGCCAGATTGTTGCGCTCGCAACCCAGTGACAGGACCACGGCCCCGGCAAGATTTGGATGGCGGATATAGCCCGACAACGTGCGGCGCAGCAGGTCCATCGGCTCGCCCGTCAGCTCCATCCCGCAGCCGGATTCGTGGATGAAGGGGATCACCCCGTCGACGTTCTCCCATGCCTCCATCCGCTCTTCGTCGAAGTAATTGGCGATCTTGCGCGCCACGGTGGCCGAGCAATTCACGGTCACGAAAAGCCCGATGTAGTTGCGCGTGCCGACGCGGCCATTCGCGCGGCGGATGCCCATGAACTGCGCGCGCTCTGCAGCCGGCAGCAGGTCTGTCGGGGTATAATCGCGAGCGAAAGCATAGTCTTTGTCGACCGCGTCGAATTTGATGTTGTGGCTGTGCAGCCAATCGCCCGCGGCAATATCCTGCGCCGCGTAGCCGATGACTGTGTCAAATTTCAGGATCGGCGCGCCCTGCTGGATCGGGCGGATCGCGATCTTGTGCCCTTGGGGCGTATCGTGGTTGGCACGCAGCCCGTCTCGCGGCAATACCGCGCCACGGGGAACCGCCGCGGTTGCCACGACCACGTTATCCGTCGGTGACAGCAGCATCACCTTTGCGTCTCTGTCCTCTTGCATGGTCTGGCTGTCCATCGGATGCTCCCCCTCCCTTGGGTGTCGAAAAAACCGCTTCGGTTAGATGTCTTTAACTGATATATTAGATTTAACAGCTATGGAAGAGCCCGCATGACCGCATCGAAGAAACCCGCCGCGCAGAGCGCACAGACCCTTGCCAAAAGCATCCTTGGCGGTGGGGCCGACTTGGGTCTGTTTGAGGGCGGGCCGACGGGGCGCGGGGTTTACGCCACGCTGCGCGATCAGATCGTACGGCTTGACCTGCCGCCCGGCACGCCGCTGTTGCGCGCCGAACTGGCCGAGACCCATGGCGTCAGCCTGACGCCGCTGCGCGATGCGCTGCAACAGTTGGCCAAAGAAGGGCTGGTCAAGATCTACCCGCAATCGCGCACGCTGGTCACGCCGATCGACATGTCGGCGATCCGCGAGGCGCAGTTCATGCGCATCGCGCTTGAGACCGAAGTCGTGCGCCGTTTGGCCGATGAGATCGCGCCCGAAGCCCTCACCCGTCTGCGCAGCATCGTCGCCTTGCAAAGCAGCATCTCGGACCAACCCGGCGATGTGCCGACCTTTCAGGAGTTGGACGAGGTGTTTCACCAGACCCTCTTCGTGGCGGCGGGCCATGTGCAAAGCCAGCGCATCATGCGCAGCCATGCGGGCCATTTGGAACGCCTGCGCCGCCTGCATCTGGACGACATTGATGAGGCGGGACGCATTCTGAACAACAAGGACGTGATCGGCGGCCACAGTCGCATCCTCCACGGGATCGAAGCGGGCGATGCGCCCGCGGCGATGGAGGCGCTGCGCCAGCACCTACAACGCACTGTCGACCGGATGACCGAGAAACGGGCGGCGTTCCCGGAGTATTTCACCCCGGAAAAGCCCTGACTCAGCGGTTGTTGGCCTTGCGCCACGCGGCGAACTTATCAAGATTCTCTTGCTTGGTGCCGGGGTAGAGCCCGATGATCCCGGCGCCATCCTTGACCTGCTCCACCACAAAATCCTCATAGGCGGTCATCTCGACAGCCTCTTCGGCCACCTCTTCGGCGATATCTGCGGGGATGATGATCACGCAGTCGTCGTCGCCCACCACGATATCACCGGGAAAGACCGGCGCATCGCCGCAGCCCACGGGGCCGTTGATCTCAATCGCCTCATGCAGGGTCAGGTTCGTGGGGCTTGAGGGCCGTGCGTGGTAGGCTGGCATCTCGAGCGCGCCAATGGTCGCCGCATCGCGCAGCCCACCATCTGTCACCACGCCCGCCGCACCGCGCATCATCAGCCGGGTGATCAGAATGTCACCGGCACTGGCGGCACGCGCATCTTTGCGGCTGTCCATCACCAGCACATGGCCCTCGGGGCAGGTCTCAATCGCGACGCGCTGCGGATGTTCGGGATTGCGGAATTCGACCAGTTGGTTGCGGTCTTCGCGGGCGGGCATATAGCGCAGGGTAAAGGCAGGGCCGACCATGTTCCGCCCCTTGGCGGCAACCGGGCCGACCCCCTGTACCACCTGATTGCGCAGCCCGCGCTTGTACAGCGCCGTCGCCAATGTCGCGACCGAGACTGCTTGGAGTTTCTCGCGTAGTTCGGGGCTCATGCCGCCTCTCCCTTCAGTTGATTGTCTTTCAAGAATTGATCCAGCACCGCCTGCTGCTGTTCCGTCAACGGCCATGCGGAAGGCGGGCGCGTGGGGCCGCAATCCTGTCCGATGGCCATGAGAGCCGCTTTGACGCCGGTGACATTGGTGCCGTTATGCTCTTCCGCGCGGATGTCCTCAAAAGCGCGCATCCCGGCGATGAGGCGGTTCGCTTCGCCGTAGTCGCCTGCGTCGAGTGCCGCGTGGATGGCGACCGAGCGCTCGGGCCAGACGTTGATAAGGCCCGAGGTGAAGCCCCGCGCCCCCACGGCATAGAGCGGCGGCGCCCAGACCTCGGCCAAACCGCCGACCCAGACGATGTCTTTCGGCGCCGCTTCGATCGCGCGGGCAAGGTTCAACGGGTTCGGCGTGGCCCATTTGACGCCCTTCACCCCGTCGACCTCGCACAGCCGCGCGATGCCCTCGGGCCCCATGGCGTCATTGCGCAGGTACAGCATCACCGGCAGCCCGCCCGAGGCATCGCGCACCGCGCGCACATAGTCGACCGTGCCACGGGGGGAGACGAAGGGATCAGGCGGTTGGTGGATCATCAGCGCATCCGCCCCGGCCTTGGCGCTTGCCTTGGCCAGCGCGCAGGCATCGCGAATGCCGCGCCCCACGCCTGCGAGTAGCGGCGCGCGCCCGTCGACCATCTGCGCCACCTCGCGCACCATGGTGCAGGCCTCGTCATTGGTCAGCGCGTAGTATTCGCCGGTATTGCCGTTCACCACCGGGATATGCACCCCGGCGGCAAGCGCGCGGTCAATGATCGGCGCCAGCTTGCGCGGCGCGATCTCTCCGCCCGCGTCATAGGGCGTCACGAGGATGCCCGAGATGCCGGTAAGCGCCTTCGAAAGATCATGTGTCATTGCCAGCCCCTCTCAGAAAATATCCGGCTCGCCCGCCGCTTGGCCGAAGGCCGCGGTGAGGTAGTCGAAGTCGCAGCCCTGATCGGCCTGCCCCACATGGCGCTGGAACATATAGCCCCAGCCCCGCTCGAACCGCGGCTCGGGCGCTTTCCACGCGGCGCGGCGGGCGGCGAGTTCGTTCTCATCCACCAGCATGTCGAGGGTGCGGGCCTCAAGGTCCATGCGCACGATGTCCCCCGTCTTCAGCAGCGCCAGTGGCCCGCCCACGAAAGACTCCGGCGCGACATGCAGGATGCAAGCGCCGTAAGAGGTGCCCGACATCCGCGCATCCGAGATCCGCAGCATGTCGCGGTGCCCCTGTTTCAGCAGCGCCTTGGGCATCGGCAGCATCCCCCATTCCGGCATCCCCGGCCCGCCCTGCGGCCCCGCGTTACGCAGCACCAGCACATGGTCGGGCGTCACATTGAGGTTTTCGTCGTCGATGGCGGCCTTCATCTCGGGGTAGCTGTCAAAGACCAGCGCCGGGCCTTCGTGGTGGTGGAATTTTTGGTCGCAGGCCGCCGGTTTGATCACCGCGCCATTGGGGCAAAGGTTGCCCTTGAGCACGGCAAGCGAGCCTTCTTTATAGACCGGGTTCGACAGGGGCCGGATCACGTCGTCATTATAGACAGGCGCATTGGCAATCCCCTCCTCCAGCGGTTTGCCGGTGCAGGTGATGGCTGACCGGTCGAGCTTGTCGCCCAACTGGTCCATCAGCGCCCGCAGCCCGCCCGCGAAATAGAAATCCTCCATCAGGTATTCGCTGCTGCCCAAGGGGCGGATATTGGCGATCAGGGGTGTGGTGCGGCCCAAGGCATCCAGATCGTTCAACTCCAGTGCTACACCGGCGCGGCGCGCCATCGCTAGTAGATGCACCACCGCGTTGGTCGAACAGCCCGTCGCCATGGCCACCGTCGCCGCGTTTTGCACGGCGGCGGGGGTGATGATCTTGTCGGGCGTCAGGTCCTCCCAAACCATATCGACAATGCGCCGCCCGCAAGAGGCGCTCATCCGTTTGTGCCCCGCATCCGCAGCGGGGATCGAGGTGGCGCCCGGCAGGGTCAGCCCCATCGCCTCGGCAATCGCGGTCATGGTGGAGGCGGTGCCCATCGTCATGCAATGCCCGTAGGACCGCGCAATGCCGCCCTCGACGCCGACCCATTCCTCGGCCGAGATCGTGCCTGCGCGGCGCTCATCCCAGAACTTCCAGGCGTCCGAGCCAGAGCCAAGCGCCCGGCCCGCGTAATTGCCCCGCAGCATCGGCCCCGCGGGCAAGAAGATGAACGGCACGCCTGCGCTGATCGCGCCCATGGTCAGACCGGGCGTGGATTTGTCACAGCCGCCCATGAGCACCACACCGTCAAGCGGGTGCGAGCGGATCGTCTCTTCGGTCTCCATCGCGATCATATTGCGGTAGAGCATCGAAGTCGGCTTGGTGAAACTCTCGTCGATCGAGATCGTCGGAATCTCCAGCCCCAGCCCGCCGGCCTGCGCGATTCCCTTCTTCACGTCCTCCGCGCGGTCGCGGAAATGAAGGTGGCAGGGGTTCATCTCGGACCAAGTGTTCAGGATGCCGATCACCGGGCGCCCCTCCCAATCCTCGGGGCCCAAACCCATCTGCATCATACGCGACCGATGGCCAAAGCTGCGCAGATCGTCGGGGGCGAACCAGCGCGCGCTGCGCAGCTGATCGGCGGTTTTCTTGGTCTCGGTCATGGATTCCTCGCCAGCTAAAACATCATCACAAAAAGGTTGGAAAACACATCTTGCTCGAACTGATATATTACCGTATCACCCCAATTGTCGATACCATTTGAGGGAGGAGCCGCGAAAATGTCGGGAAAACCACTGAAACAAACGCTCCGCCCCGGCAGCCGCCTGTCGGGCTTTTGGCTATCGCTCTGTTCCCCTACGGTGACCGAGATCGCGGCGGGCAGCGGGGTCGACTGGCTGTTGTTGGATATGGAGCATGCCCCCAACGACCTGAGCCAAATCCCCGACCATCTGCGCGCGGCAGGCAGTGCCAATCCCGATGCGCAGATGATCGTGCGGATGCCATCCTCCGATCAGACGATGACCAAACGGCTGCTGGATATCGGCGTGCGCAACCTGATGTTCCCGATGATCCAGACCGCCGAGGCCGCCCGCCAAGCCGTATCATGGACCCGCTACCCGCCCGAAGGGCTGCGCGGTATCTCGGCCACGATCCGCGCCAATGATTACGCGCGGCAAACCGATTACCTCAGCACCTATGCAGAGACGCAATGCGTGATCGTACAGGTCGAAACCCCCGAAGCGGTGGCCGAAATCCCCGCCATTGCCGCCGTGCCGGGGGTCGATGCGATCTTTATCGGGCCGGGAGATCTCTCCTCCGCGATGGGCCATACCGGCAACCCGATGCACCCAGATGTCCAAGAGAAGATCCGCGCGGCGGTCGCGGCCATCCATGCCGCCGGGCGGCCTGCGGGCATCCTCGGCTATGGCGCCGATCTTGCGCAACGGTACTTTGGTGAGGGTATCGAATTCGTCGCCATCGCAGGCGACGCTTGGCTGCTCACGCGGCAGATGGATGCGCTGGTGCAGACCATGGCGCGGCCCTCCCCCACTTTGACACAGGAAACCCATAAGGATTGATCATGACCGCGGACAGCAAGAGATTTCACCCCCACGGCAAGCATCTGATCGCCGGCGAATGGGTCGGCGGCGGAGAGACCTTCGCCAATTCCCCCGCCACCGGCGAAAGCGACCAATTCCAAAGCGGCACCCCGGCCCATGTGGACCGTGCCTGCCAAGCGGCGGAGGAGGCCTTTTGGTCCTACGCCTATGCCAGCCGCAAGACCCGCGCCGCCTTCCTCGATACCATCGCGGATGAGATGGAGGCCCGGGCCGAGACCATTACCGAGATCGGCACCCGCGAATCCGGCCTGCCCGAAGCCCGCCTTCAGGGCGAGCGGGGGCGGACAACCGGGCAGCTGCGCCTTTTTGCCGATCACATCCGCAAAGGCGCGCATCTCGACCGCCGCGTCGACGGCGCCCTGCCCGAGCGCCAGCCGATGCCGCGCCCGGATATCCGCATGATCCAGCGCCCCATCGGGCCGGTCGCGGTCTTTGGCGCATCGAACTTTCCGCTGGCCTTCTCCACCGCGGGCGGCGATACCGCCGCGGCGCTGGCGGCGGGCTGCCCAGTCGTGGTCAAGGGCCACTCCGCCCACCCCGGCACGGGGGAGATCGTGTCCGAAGCGATCCACGCGGCGATCCAGAAATGCGACATCCACCCCGGTGTCTTCTCCCTCATCCATGCCAACAGCCGCGAGGTGGGGCAGACGCTGGTGCAGCATCCGTTAATCAAAGCCGTCGGCTTCACTGGCTCCCTCGGTGGGGGCCGCGCGTTGTTCGATCTCTGCGCCCAACGCCCCGAGCCGATCCCCTTCTTTGGCGAGTTGGGATCGGTGAACCCGATGTTCGTTTTGGCCGATGCCGCCCGCAATCGGGGCGCGGAAATCGGCGCGGGCTGGGCCGGCTCGCTGACCATGGGCGCGGGGCAGTTCTGCACCAACCCCGGCATCGCGGTCGTGGCCAAAGGGGCCGAAGGCGACGCATTCGTCGCCGCCGCGAAAGAGGCGCTTGAGCAGGTCGGCCCGCAGGTCATGCTGACCGACGGCATCGCCCAAGCCTACCGCGACGGCAAGGAACGTTTCACCGGACGTAACGCCGTCCGCGCGCTGGTCAGCAACGACAGCGAAGGTCGCGCCGCCCAGCCGAACCTGTTTGAAACCGACGCCGATACCTACCTGCAAGACCATGCGCTTGGGGAGGAGGTCTTTGGCCCCTTGGGTCTGGTGCTGCGGGTATCCTCGGGCGATGAGATGCAAGCGCTTGCCAAAGGGTTCGAGGGTCAGTTGACCGCGACGCTCCAGATGGACGAGGGCGACACCGACGCCGCCAAGGCGCTGATGCCGATCCTTGAACGGAAAGCGGGCCGGGTGCTGGTGAACGGTTTCCCCACCGGGGTCGAGGTTTGTGATGCCATGGTGCATGGCGGCCCCTACCCCGCGTCGACCAACTTTGGCGCGACTTCCGTGGGCACCATGGCGATCCGCCGCTTCCTGCGGCCCGTGTCCTACCAGAACCTGCCCGAGGTGCTATTGCCCGAAGACCTGCGCGGGGCTTCGGCATGAGCGGCGGGTTGATCGGCCCCGTCGCCGTGCTCGACGCGATGCCGCAGGACATGCGAGACAAGGTGCGCGGCTATGCCGAAGGGCTTGATCTGCGCTTTGCGGCCTCCTTCTCGGAAGCGGACTTTGCCGAAGCGGTAAAGGGGGCGGCCTATATCGTCCCACGCGGGCGGGGGCTTCCGGCTGAGGTCTTGCGGGGGGCCGATAGCGTGCGCCTCGTGCATCAATGGGGCACCGGGTATGACAAAATCCCCTTGGATGTCGCGCGCGAGATGGGTGTGCCGGTCGCGCGCAGCCCCGGGGTCAACGCGCCCACCATCGCGGATCTGACCATCGGCATGATGATCGCCGCGCTGCGCCGCATTCCGCTGCATTACAACAACACCCGCGCAGGCAAATGGATCGTGCCCGAGATCGTCCCCGGGGCGCGGGATCTCAGCAGTCAGAAGGTCGGGCTGATCGGCTTTGGCGCCATCGGGCAGCTCGTCGCGAAACGGCTGACGGGCTTTGACTGCGAGGTGCTCTACTACCGCCGGTCGGGGCCAGCCGAAGGCACCAGCGCGCGCTATGCCGAACGCGATGAAATCCTTGAGACCTGCGATATCGTCAGCCTGCACATGCCGCTGACCGATGCGTCACACCACACCATTGGGGCGGATGAACTGGCGCGGATGAAATCGGATGCGCTTTTGGTGAACACCGGGCGCGGCGGGCTGATCGACGAGGCGGCCCTGATCGACACGTTGACCCACAAGCGCATTGCCGGGGCGGCATTGGATGTCTTCACCCAAGAACCGGTGGAGCCGGACAACCCGCTGCTGCGCCTCGATAATGTTCTGCCGCTGCCGCATATCGGTGGCCATAGTGAGGACAACCTCAGGCGCATGGTCGGCCATTGGGCGGGCAACATCCGCGCCTTCCACGAAGGGCGCGGCATCGACGAGGCCTGCCTCGTGACCTGAAGGCTGCCCCCGGCCTGACCTTTCAGGCCGGGGCGCTGCTTACCTATCGAGCGGTACGGGCATCAGGATCTTATTGGTCTGGCTCACCAAATACCCCGCCTCGGCGCTTTTCTTGAGATAGACCTGCCACTCAGGATCCGCCGCCATCTGCGCCCGACGCGCGGCCCGGTCGGCGGCGTCCTTATAGGCCCAGATATGCACGAAGGAATTCACGTCCCCCGTCTCGACCTGCGCATAGATCACCGGCTCGCCCAGGATGCGTCGCTGCGCCGGGAAGCCGAATTCGGCATAGAGCGCGAGGTGTTTCTTGATCGTGCCGGGGCGGCAGCAATAGGTGCGGTGGTCGTAGATCATGGGGTGGTCTTTCTGCTTGCTTGGGTCATGCGATACCGGCGTGGTCGGTGATCCGGGCCCGCGCCTGCAAAAGGTGATAGGCCATCGACACGCCTGCGACTTCGCTGTCGCCCGCGCGGATCGCTTCGAGAATTTCGCGATGTTCGCTGATCACCACGTCGATCCGCGCCTGGGAGCCTTGGCGCGTCAACTTTTGCGCCACGTCGATCCCCTGTTCGATCGAACCGCGGGCGCAGTCGAGCATCTGCACGAAGACCTCATTGCCCGAAGCCGCCGCGATGGCGCGGTGGAATTGGTAATCGGCGTCAAAGGACGGGTCGCGCGCCTGCATCGATGCCTCCAGCGTCTGTAAGGCTGCCTCGATCCGGGCGATATCCTTGGGGCTGGCACGCTGCGCGGCCATGCGGGCGGTGGCCTTTTCGATCGTGATCCGCGCCTCCATCGCGCGCATCAGCCCGGCGACGGAACCCGCCGTGGCATATTCGATCAGCTTTTCCGAAGGCCGCCGCCGCACGAAAGTGCCCACGCCGCGCCGCGCCTCGACCAGACCGTCCTCTTGCAGCTTGCGCAGCGCCTCACGCACCACGGGCCGCGACACGCCAAAGGCGGTGGCGATCTGGTTCTCCGACGGCAACTTTTCCCCCTGCACCAACTTGTTCGACACGATCTGCTCAAGGACCTGCCCGTAGAGCTGGTCGGCCAATGTCTGGCGTTTCTTGATCTTCAGTTTCGGTGCTGTCACCGGCTAC
Source organism: Sulfitobacter sp. R18_1 (assembly GCF_017743915.1). NCBI lineage: Bacteria > Pseudomonadati > Pseudomonadota > Alphaproteobacteria > Rhodobacterales > Roseobacteraceae > Sulfitobacter > Sulfitobacter sp. R18_1. Next base: position 190,899 of record NZ_JAGHRG010000012.1, on the reverse strand, counting down.
CCTCCCGCCGCGGCGCGGCGCATCATATTGGCCAACCGCAACGCTGATGTTGCAGCCCCATAGCCGTTGTCGATGTTCACCACCGTCACCCCCGGCGCGCAGCTGGCGAGTATCGAATCAAGCGCGACCCTCCCGCCGCGGGCGACACCATAGCCCACGGAGGTCGGCACACCAATGACCACCCCCGGCACCAGCCCGGCCACGACCGAGGGCAGCGCCGCGTCCATCCCGGCAAAGACGATCACCACATCCATCTCGCGCAGCAACTCTTCCCGCGCGAGCAGACGCCACAGCCCGGCGACGCCCACGTCCGAAACCTCGGTCGCCGCCATTCCGCCATAGGCCAGCGTGCGCCGCGCTTCGGCCATGGGGGCGTAATCAGAGGTGCCCGCACTGACGAGGGCGATGCGCGGCGTGCTGGCCAAGGGCCCGATCTCTCCCAAAATGGCGGTGCGCGAGGCGGTGCAGTAATCGACCTGTTGCGCCGCGTCGGCGGGCAGGGCGGCAAACTGCTCTGCCGTCAGCCGGGTCAGCAACAGCCGCCGTTCCTCTGCTGCCGCGTCTCCGATGATGGCGGCGATCTGCGCCACGGATTTATGCTCGCAAAGCACGGCCTCTTCGATGCCGATACGCCCCCCGCGGCCCCGGTCAAAGGTCACGTCTGGATGCCCGTCGGGGCCGGTCTTAGTGATGGACAAATGCACTTCCTCTTGAATAGGCCCGCAGATCGACCGCACACCCGTCATCCGTGGCCTGCCGAACCTGCATCAATATCGCTGCGCGTTTCTGGGCGGAGAGGTCTTCGTAAACAGACGGATCAAGCTCCACCACCCAGCCCCCACGCAGCAGACGGCAGCGCAGGGTGATATTGCCCAACTCTGCACGCAGCACGGTTTCCACCCGGTCGATCACCGCCAAATCCGCAGGCTCCACCCGCAGACCGGTCTCGATCCGGCTGGCCAAACAGGGGGCGGCGGGCAGTTCCGCCAGATCCCCCAGCCCGAGCGCGCGGGCCAAGGTGCGCACATCCGACTTGGACATCTGCGCCTCGACGAAAGGGTGCAGCACGCCGTGCTCCGCAGCCGCTTGCAGGCCAGGGCGGTAGTCCGACAGATCATCGGTATTGGTGCCCGCCGCCACCAGCGGCCCCATGCGCGCCAAGGTGCCATAGAGGTTCGACTTGCAGAAATAACAGCGATTGACCGGGTTGGCGCGATAGGCGGGATCGGCGAACTCCCCCGCGTCGACCAGCTTCAGCGGCAGGTCCCAAGTGGTGGCGAAATCCTTCACCCGCGCGGTCGCCGCCGCCGGAACGGCGGGTGAGACCGCATGGCAAAGCGTCACGCCCGCCACCCCGCGCACCTTGGCCGCGGCGGCCGAGAGCGTCAGGCTGTCGATCCCCCCGCTGAGCGCGATGGTCAGTGAGGGGGCACGCGCGAGGGCGGCATGGAGGGCGGCAGGAATGGTCACTCTGCCAGCCCGTCCTCGGTCTTGAGCTGTGCCAAAAGCCGCCCGCTCGACATCTGGAGGTGGTCGCGCATCCGCTGGCGGGCGCGTTCCGCGTCACCCTCGGCGATAGAGGCGGCGATGTCGTAATGCTCTTGAATCGCGTCGCGGCTTTCGCCGCCGCGTTTCAGCGCTTGCAGCCGCCCGGCCAACATGGTCTCGCGCAAGCTGGCGACAAGGTAGTTGAACAGGCTAAGGTAATAGCTGTTCCCCGTCGCCTCGCACACCGCGCGGTGAAAATCGAGGTCGGCAGTGACCCCTGCCGCCACCGCCGGGCCGCCGATCTTGTTGCTTTGGTCATAGGCGGCGGCGGCACGCTCGATCTCCGCGCGGGCCTCGGGGGTGGCGCGGGCGGCGGCGATGGCAGCGGCTTCGATCTCAAGCCCCATGCGCAGCTCTAGGATCTGTTCGAGCTTGCGCTGGCTTTCCATGTCACGTTCAGGGATAGCAAAGCCCTGACGGGGCCGGTCGCTGGCGACAAAGGCCCCCCGGCCCTGACGGCTCGACAACATGCCTTCGGCCTTAAGGCGCGACACCGCCTCGCGGATCACCGTGCGGCTCACGTCGAAATCGCTGGCCAATGTGGTTTCGGAGGGAAGCACATCGCCCACGTTCCACACACCGTTCACCACGTTGTGACGCAGCACCTCGGTCACCTGATCGCTAAGCGTGGCACCATCGACGAGGGGCACGGTCGCCTGAAGATTTGCAGCCATAATAACAACTTCCTTTCGCCGATTGGACCACCTGTATGACAAGCTGTCAATAATCAGAAGGTAGGGTCATTCCCAGCATTACAAGCAGAATACAACATTACAAGTAAGATGAAATCCCCGTAAATTTGTATTTTTAATTGACAGGCTAGAGATTCCCCCGCAGTCTGCGGATCACGGCAAGAGGATGTCAGGGGGGAGCCCGGAACCCATCCAGTAGCTGCCGACACACAGTCAAAACTCGGGAGGAGTTTCTATGTCACCGTTCTTCAAATCGATCCGCCGCACCACAGCGGCCACCATCCTTTTCGCCGTCGCAGGCGCCGCCGCCCATGCGCAGAGCTTTGTCATGGCGACCGGCCAGCAGGGCGGGTCGTGGTATCCCGTGGGCGGCGCGATCAAGGCGATTGTGGAGCGTGAGAACCCCGATATGGACATCACCGTCACGCCGGGTGCGGGTGTGTCGAATGTGGTTGGTGTAGACGCGGGCCGCTTTGGCATCGCCTTCGCCAACTCGATCTCGACCGTGGATAGCCTGTCGGGCAAAGAGCCGTTCCGCAAGGCGACGACCAATGTCTGCAACCTTGGCATTCTTTATCCGCAGTACTTCCAGGTCGTCGCGCTTGAGGATTCGGGCATCAAGACCATCGCCGACATGAAGGGCAAACGGCTGACCACGCAACAGCTTGGCAACACCGGCGAATTCCTGACGCGTGAGCTTTTGTCGACCGCCGACATGACCTTTGATGACCTCGACAGCGTCGCCAACACTTCCTATTCCGACTCTGCATCGCAGATGAAAGACGGTCAGGCCGATTTCTTCACGCTCGGGTCGTCGCTGCCAACAGGTTCGGTCATGGATCTGGCCTCCTCCCGCAAGATCCGCCTGATCGACGTGGATGAAGAGACCTTCCAATACTTCAAAGACAAGAACGCCGCCTTCCAGCGTCGCGAAGTCAAGGCAGGCGCCTACCCCGGTTTCGATGAGACCGTGCATGCGATCAGCTACGACACCCATATGGTCGCGCCCTGCGACTATGACGGTGAGATCGTCAAATCCGTGCTCGCCGCGATTGCCGACAACAACGACAGCTTCGCCGCGATCAGCAAATCCATGGCGAACCTGACGGTCGAGGAAATGGCCACCGACATCGGCGTGCCCTTCCACCCCGCCGCGAAAGAGTTCTACGCAGAGCGTGGCGTCTCGGGGATGTAATTCCCCCCTGACGAGAAACGGGTCGGCCGGGGCCAAGCGCTCCGCCCGACCCACATCCCCATAGGCCCTGCCGCCCGCGCATCGCATGCGCCGCCGCCCAAGGGCCGCCTTCCACTCTAGACGCGAGAACCCCCATGCAACTGTCGATCTTTCTGGACAAGATGCCCCTGATTACCCGCATAGCAAGGCTGATCCTGGTCGGTATGGCTGTGTGGCATCTCTACGTCGCCTTCGTCGGCCCGCCCAACCCCTATATCATGCGCGGCGTGCACGTCGCTCTGGCGCTTTTGCTGATCTTCCTGACCGTCAATCGCAAGGGGCTGCGCAATGATGTGCCGCGCTGGTATGACGTGGTGCTTGGGCTGGTCGCCTTGGGCGCGGCGCTCTATCCATCCTTTAACCTCAACTACATCACGCAGCGCTTTCTCTACGTCGATCCGCTGATGCCGATGGACATCGTGGTGGGGATCACGCTGGTCGTCCTGTTGCTTGAGGCCACGCGCCGGATGCTGGGGCCGATGCTGCCGATCACGGCGCTGCTGTTTCTCGGCTACGGCCTCGCCTTCACCTCGACCCTGCCCTCGGTGATCCTTGAGCAGTTGTTCATGACGCCCGAAGGCATCTTCGGCATCCCGATCGCGGTTTCCGCAACCTATATGGTGCTTTTCATCCTCTTCGGTTCCTTGGTCGAGCGGATGGGCGTGGGCCAGCTCTTCATGGATTTCGCGGTGGCGCTTACCGGGCGTCAGGTCGGCGGTCCGGCCAAGGTGGCCTGTGTGACCTCGGGCCTCTTCGGGTCGGTGTCCGGCTCTGCCGTGGCCAATGTGATGACGACCGGCACCTTCTCTATCCCGCTGATGAAACGCATGGGGTTTAAACCCGCCTTCTCCGGCGCAGTCGAAGCCGTGGCCTCGACCGGGGGGCAGATCATGCCGCCCGTCATGGGGGCTGCGGCCTTTGTCATGGCCGAATACCTCGGCGTCGGATACCTCACGGTTGCGAAATACGCGCTGGCGCCCGCGATCCTGTTCTATGTGGCCCTCTTCGCTGCGGTCCACTTCGAGGCCAAGCGCAAGGGCATCGGGTCGGTCCCGAAAGAGGATCAAGTGCCGCTGAAAACCGTGCTGCTTGAACGCGGCCACCTGTTCCTGCCGCTGGCGATCATCGTGGGCGTGCTGATGCTGGGCTATTCGGCCCCCTATGCGGCGCTTTGCGGTATCGTCTCGGTCGTGCCCGTGGCGGCGCTGCGCAAGACGACACGGCATTACGTCACCGTCGACAACATCCTCGAAGCGCTTGAGGGCGGCGCGCGCAACGTGCTGGCGATTGCCGCGGCCTGTGCCTGTGCGGGCATCGTGGTCGGCGTGATCGACATCACCGGCCTTGGCCTGACCTTCTCGAACTTTGTGATCGAAGCGGCCCAAGACACGCTGGTCATCGCGCTGTTCCTGTCGATGATCGCGGGCATCATCCTTGGTATGGGGATGCCGACAACACCTGCCTATATCGTGCAGGTCGCCTTGCTGGTTCCGGCACTGGTGAAACTGGGCGTACAGGTCGAAGCGGCGCATCTCTTTGTGTTCTACTTCGCTATCCTGTCTGCCATCACCCCCCCCGTCGCCATGGCGGTCTATGCGGCCAACACCCTGTCGCACGCCAAGATCGTCGAGGCGAGTTGGGCTGCGGTGAAACTCGGTGCCACCGGCTTTATCGTGCCCTTCATGTTCGTCTATGAACCGGCGATCCTGATGCAGGGTTCGGTCACCCAGATCACGTTGGTCCTGTTGCAGGCCACCATTGGCGTCATCCTGCTGGCCGCCGCCTTGCAGCGCTACTACTTCGGCAGACTGTCCAATGTGCTGTCGGTGGTGCTGTTCGGGGCGTCGCTGCTGCTGATCTACCCCGATCTGCGGCTCACCGCCTCGGGGTTGGTCATCGCGGGCGTTATCCTGGCCTTCCAAAAGGCCAGGAACCCCAACCCGAAAAGCCAAGCGGCCACACATACTTAAATCTTAGAACGAACGAAACGGAGCCTTCTCCATGCTGCAAAAAACTTCCCTTAAGGCGCGGACCGGCGGACAGGTCCTTGTGGATCAACTGCTGATCCACGGTGCCGACACCGCCTATTGCGTGCCCGGCGAAAGCTACCTTGAGGTGCTGGATGCGCTGCATGACGTGCAGGACCGCTTCACCCTCATCAACGCGCGGCACGAAGCCGGGGCCGCCAATATGGCCGAGACCTATGGCAAGCTGACCGGCACCCCCGGCATCTGCATGGTCACCCGTGGCCCCGGCGCCTGCCACGCGGCCATCGGCGTGCATATCGCGCAACAAGACAGCACGCCGATGATCCTCCTGGTGGGGCAGATCGCCCGCGACACGACCGACCGCGAAGCGTTTCAAGAAGTCGACTACCGCGCCATGTTCGGCCCCATCGCCAAATGGGCCACTCAGATCGACGACCCGGCGCGGGTGCCGGAATATATGGCCCGCGCCTTCCGTGTGGCGACCTCGGGCCGCCCCGGCCCGGTGGTGATCTCCCTGCCCGAGGACATGCTGACCGAGGTGGTTTCCGTCGCCGACGCGCGGCCCTATACGGCGACCCATGCAGGGCTGTCGCCTGACAATCTCGACATGCTCAAGACCGAGATCGCGCAGGCCGAACGGCCCCTGCTGCTGCTCGGCGGCTCTGGCTGGTCGGATGAGAGTGCGGCGGCCATCACCCGCTTTGCCGAAGCCAACAAGATCCCCGTCACCACCTCTTTCCGGCGGCAAGACATCGTCAATAACCTCTCGCCCGTCTATGCAGGCGATTTCGGCACCTCTACCGCGCCCAGCCTCTATACGCATCAACGCGATGCGGATCTGCTCGTGGTGATCGGCGCGCGTTTGGGGGAGATGACGACCAAGACCTACACCAGCATGCAATCGCCCAACCCAGACACCCGTCTGGTGCATCTTTATCCCGACGCGGATGAGATCGGGCGCGTCTATTCGCCGGATCTGGGCATCGCTGCAGCACCCGTTTCTGTCGCTGCCGCATTGGATGGTGTCGATCTGGGCCGCGCTGAGACATGGGGCGGTTGGTGCGAGAAACTCCACGCCGATTACCTCACCGACACCGAAGCGCCCAATGGCGGCGACTGGGATCTCGACATGGGTGTCGCACTTGCGCAGCTGCGCGATGAGCTGCCCGACGATGTGGTGGTCACGCTCGACGCGGGCAACCACACCGGCTGGGCGCAACGTTTCCTGCGTTTTGGCCGTCCCGGGCGGATTGTCGGGTCGACCTGTGGTGCAATGGGCTATTCCGTGCCCGCCGCCGTCGCGGCCTCGATTGCCGAGCCGGAGCGTCTGACGCTGTCCTTTGTCGGTGATGGCGGCTTTATGATGAGCGGCAATGAGTTGGCCACCGCCGCGCAATATGGCGGGCGGCCCATCGTGCTGCTGTTCAACAACGGCATCTACGGCACCATCCGCATGCATCAGGAACGCGACCACCCCGAACGCATCTCGGGCACCACCTTGCAGAACCAAGACTTCGTAAAGATGGCCGAAGGTCTGGGCGCCCATGCCGAACGGGTGACCAAGACCGAGGATTTCGCCGCCGCCTTCACCCGCGCCCGCGAGAGTGGCCGTCCGGCGCTGATCGAACTGGTGACCGACCCCGAGCAGATCTCGACCCGCACCACGATCAGCAAGCTGCGCGCCGCGGCCCAGAAAAAAGTCGGCGCCGACCAGCGCTGAAGGATGACCCAGATGACGACCCTGACCGCGCCGCGCCGCGCAGATAATACGAACGCGCAAGACCACGCCGCCTTGCTCGACGCGCTGCGCGATGCCATCGGCCCTGCCCATGTGGTGACCGACGCCAAGGATTTCGACGCGCGTCTGATCGAAGACCGCGGGCTGCGGCGCGGCACGGCGCTGGCGCTGATCCGCCCTGGCTCAACCGAAGAGGTCGCCGCCTGCATGCGTCTGTGCCACGCAGCCGAAGTGCCGGTCACACCGCAAGGCGGCAACACCGGTCTTGCAGGCGGCGGCGTGCCCGATGGCGGCATTATCCTCACGACCGACCGGCTGAACCGTATCCGCGCGGTCGATCCGACCAATGCCACGATGACGGTCGAGGCGGGCTGCATCCTTGCCAATATCCAAGCGGCGGCGGATGAGGTCGACGCGCTCTTTCCGCTCTCGCTTGCCTCCGAAGGGTCATGCCAGATCGGCGGCAACCTTTCGACCAACGCGGGCGGGACGGCGGTGCTGCGCTATGGCAATACCCGCGACCTCGTGCTGGGGATCGAAGCGGTCCTGCCCGATGGCCGGGTGCTGAATGACCTGAACGGCCTGCGGAAAAACAACACCGGCTTTGACCTCAAACACCTCTTTATCGGCGCCGAAGGCACGCTTGGCATCATCACGGCGGCGGTGATCAAGCTCTTTCCCAAACCCACCGCCCGCGCCACCGCGCTGGTGGCCTGCACCGGCCCCGATCCGGCGCTCGCGCTCTATGCGCGGATGCGCGGCCAGACCGCCGACACGCTTTCGACATTCGAGTATATCGACCGGCTGGGCTTGCAAATGGTGATCGACCACGCGCCCGGCTGTAGCGATCCGATGGCCGAGGTGCATCCCGCCTATTGCCTGATCGAACTCACCGGCAATGGCGCGCAGACAGACCTCGACGCCCGGCTGGAAACCGCATTGGAAGCGGCTTTCGAGGCGGAGGAGATCATCGACGCCGTGATCGGCGCCTCGGAGGCGCAGAAAGACGCGCTTTGGGCGCTGCGAGAGAACCTGTCAGAGGCGCAGAAACCCGAAGGCGCGTCGATCAAACATGACGTTTCGGTCCCGGTGTCGCGCGTGGCGGATTTCATCCGTGAGGCGACCCAAGCCTGTATGGATCACATGCCCGGGCTGCGGCCCTGCCCCTTTGGCCATTTCGGCGACGGCAACCTGCATTTCAACCTGTCGCGCCCGGTGGATATGGCGGATGCGGCGTTCCTTGCCGAATACGGGGCCTTCAACCGGTTCGTGCATGATATCGTGCACCAGATGGGCGGCTCTTTCTCGGCGGAACATGGCATCGGCACCTTCAAACGCGCCGAGCTGCGCCGGTATAAAGACCCGATCGCGCTGGAGTTGATGGCGCAGATCAAGGCCACCCTCGACCCGGGCCATTTGATGAACCCGGGCAAGGTGCTTTGACCGCTTAGCCGCGCCCCGCGAAGGGCATCTTGGTGGCCATCACGGTGACGAACATGGCGTTGGAGTCGAGCGACAGCTTCGCCATGTAAGACAGCGTTTCGGCCACATCGTTCACATCCATGCGCGGCTCGGACATGCGGCTGCCGTTTGGTTGCAGAATGCCCTCCTTCATCCGCTCGGTCATCTCGCTCGCCGCATTGCCGATGTCGATCTGCCCGCAGGCGATGTCATGCGCCCGCCCGTCGAGCGACAGCGCGCGGGTCAACCCGGTGATCGCATGTTTCGTCGCCGTATAGGGCACCGAGAGCGGGCGCGGCACATGGGCGCTGATCGAGCCGTTGTTGATGATCCGCCCGCCCTTGGGGCTCTGCCGTTTCATCAGGGCAAAAGCCGCGCGGGCGCAGAGGAATGACCCGGTCAGATTGGTCGCGACGATGTCGTTCCACTCCGCCACGCTGAGAGCGTCCACCTCAACTGCCGAGCCATTGCGCCCGGCATTGTTGAACAGCAGATCCAGCCGCCCAAAGGTCGTCTCCACCCGCTCGAAAAGCGCGTCGACCTCCGCCTCGACGCCCACATCTGCCGCCACGGCGATATGCCCCTGCCCGTCGAGGGTCGCGCAGGCTGCGTCGATCTTATCCTGCTGCCGCCCCGTCAGCACGAGGGTGAAACCGTCCTTCGCCAAACGCTGCGCACAGGCAAGGCCCACCCCGCTTCCGGCTCCTGTTATCAGAGCAATCTTTTGATCCATCTTCTCATTCCATCCCTGTCATCGCCCTCCGGGCCGTTGTGTGGAATCTAATATATATGATTGCGCAAGAATAGGTTTTTTCGCTATTTTCTGGTTTGGCGCCTCGTTCAACTTGGCTGTCTCACATTCGCGCGAACGCACTAGACGACCGGTCTATTATTCCTTAGATGCCCGGGTATGACAGAGGCAAAGAAATCAGATCAGACGCGGCAACGCATCTTGGACATAGGGCGCAGCCTCGTGCTGCGGCACGGGTTCTCTGGCGTTGGCCTGTCGCGCATTCTGAGCGAAAGCGGCGTGCCCAAGGGCTCTTTCTACTATTACTTCGCGTCGAAAGAGGCTTTTGGCACCGCGATGCTGGCCGATTACGTCGAGGCCTATCTCGACCGCGTCGATGCGCTGATCGCGGCCCCGGGAACGGCGGGCGACAAGCTCGACAGTTTCTGGGATGCATGGCTCAGCCAATCCAGCGCCCCGGGGATCGCCAGCGCCTGTTTGGTGGTGAAACTCGGATCCGAAGTTGCCGACCTGTCGGAAACGATGCGCGAAACGCTCGATCAGGGTGTCGATGCTTTGGTCGCCCGAATTGCCCAATTGCTGCGCCAAGGCGCAGAGGATGGGACCGTTCGTGTGCTTGAAGACCCCGAGACCACAGCCCGCATGCTCTATGCGAAATGGCTCGGCGCTGCGGTGCTGGCCAAACTGGCGCGCAGCGATGCGCCCCTGCGCATGGCGCGCGCTGAAACCTCTGCCCAACTCTCCCCCACTGGGGGCCAATTCCCAACCTGAAAGGAAACAACATGTTCGCTGCCATCCACGACACATTCGGCGAGCCCGCCGAGGTTCTGACCACCCGCGAAACCGACAAGCCCGCGCCCGCCGCTGGCGAAGCGCTGCTGCGCATGGTGCTCTCGCCCATCCACAACCACGACCTTTGGACCGTGCGCGGCAACTATGGCTACAAGCCCGACCTGCCCGGTGCCATCGGCGGCTCCGAAGCGCTTGGTATTGTCGAGGCCGTGGGCGAAGGCGTTGACGAAGCGCTGATCGGCAAGCGCGTCACCGCGGCCGGGTTCCACGGCGCATGGGCTGAGTATTTCACCGCCCCCGCGGCCGGCCTGCTGCCCCTGCCCGAGGCGATCTCGAACGAAGCCGGTGCGCAGTTGATCGCCATGCCGTTCAGCGCCCTGTCCCTGCTGGAGACCCTGAAGGTCGGCGAAGGCGATTGGCTGATCCAAACCGCCGCCAATGGCGCGGTCGGCAAAATCATGGTCGGTCTGGCCAAGGCGCGCGGTGTCAAATTGCTGAACCTCGTCCGCCGCGAAGGCGCCGCCGAAGAGATGCGCGACACCGGCGCGGAACATGTCCTCTCCACCGAAGATGCGGATTGGCAGAGCAAAGCGCGTGAGTTGTTCGGCAAAGAGGGCGCGGTCTCGGCCATCGATTCCGTCGGTGGCGAATTGGGCGGTCAACTGGTCGAACTGCTGGGCAAGGACGGTGAGTTGATCGTCTTCGGCACGGCGACGGGCCAGCCGCTCTCCATGTCTTCGGGCGAATTGATCATGAAGCACATCACCGTCAAAGGCTTCTGGGGTTCGCGCGTCAGCGGCGAGATGGCGGCAGAGACGCGGGGCCGCCTGATTGGCGAATTGGTGCAACTGGCCGCGAAGGGCCAACTGCCCCTCGACACCGGCGGCATCTACCCGCTGGCCGAGGTGACCGAGGCGATGAAAGCCGCGCTGACCACGGGCCGTGGCGGCAAGGTCATGCTGCGCCCGTGATCGGGATTTGACGACAGCGGCGGCCCTCCCTCCCCGGGGCCGCCGCCCCATGCGCGGAATGCCCAAGTTTAGGACAGCCCCGCGATTTGCTGCCCATTTTTCAGGCAAACCCGCCGCGCAGGCGGCTCTGAACCGCCTCGGCGATGACTCTCCCCCGTCTCTATGGTGATTAAAAAATCATCAGACTTTACCGGGCGGAGCGTTCCTCATTCTCATCGACAGCAGCATAAACAGCCCCCAAGCGACCCCGGTGCAGCCGCGCGCCATTGGTGCTGCGATGGTCTCGGCCAAGGCTGCGCGGGGCGGGTCGACAATTGGCGAATTGCGCCAGTCGGGCGCGATGAAGCTGCTCTTCCCGCGCCCCGACCCTGCGCTGTTGCAAGCGATCGTCATCAATTCCGCAGGCGGCATCACCGGCGGCGATAGTTTTGCCCTGACGGCCCGTGCCGAAGCGCAAGCGGCGCTCAGCCTCACCACGCAGGCCGCCGAACGCGCCTATCGCGCGCAACCGGGGCAAGTGGCAGCGCTGCGCAACACCCTTACCGTCGACTCCGGCGCGACGCTGCATTGGCTGCCGCAAGAGACCATTCTCTACGACGGATGCGCCCTGCGGCGGCATCTGACCCTCGAACTGGCGCAAGACGCCTCCCTCCTGCTGGTCGAACCGCTTGTCTTTGGCCGCGCCGCTATGGGCGAAACCCTGCGTCATGCGTATTTCTGCGACCGGATCGAGATCAACCGCGCGGGCCAGCCGCTTTTTCACGACGCGATGACACTCAGCGGCGATGTCACCGCCCATCTGGCGGCCCCTCATATCGCGGCGGGCGCAGGCGCCCTTGCCACGATTATCTATGTGGCCCCCGATGCCGAAGCGCGGCTGCCCCGGCTCCGCGCCCAATTGCCCGACAGCGCCGGGGCCAGCCTGATCGGCCCTGAACTGCTGGTCGCCCGGATCCTCGCCGCAGATAGTTTCGACCTTCGCCAATCGCTCGTCCCGATCTTGGGCACGTTGAGCGGTGACACCCTTCCCCGATCATGGATGACCTGACGTGCAACTGACCCCGCGAGAAAAAGACAAACTGCTGATCTCCATGGCTGCCGAGGTCGCCCGCAAGCGCCTTGCGCGGGGGGTCAAGCTGAACCACCCCGAGGCCATCGCCCTCATCACCGACACCGTGGTCGAAGGCGCGCGGGATAGCCGCAGCGTGGCCGATATGATGCAGGCCGGTGCCCATGTCATCACCCGCGACGACTGTATGGAAGGGGTGGCCGAGATGATCCCCGAGGTGCAGGTCGAAGCCACTTTCCCCGACGGGACCAAATTGGTCACCGTGCACAACCCCATCAGATAGGATATCCCATGCCGCGTTTTGCCCCCCTTCTTGCCCTACCGCTTATGTCGCTCGCCATGGCGGCCTTCGCCCATAGCGCGCCGCTCCCCCACAGCCACGGCGGAGAGGGTGACGGATCGCTCGCCGTCTACCTGATCGCCGCCGCGGCCTTTGCGCTCTCGGGGGGGAACCTCGTCCTGCGGCGTCTGAAGTCCGCCGAAGCATGATCCCGGGAGAGATCATTCCGGCGGAGGGCCTGTTGACCCTCAATGCCGACAGCACGGCGATCACGCTGATGGTCGCCAATACCGGCGACCGCCCGGTGCAGGTCAGCAGCCACTACCATTTTGCCGAGAGCAACCCGGCGCTTGAGTTCGACCGCGCCGCCGCGCGGGGCCTGCGCCTCGACATCGCGGCAGGGACTGCGGTGCGTTTCGAGCCCGGCCAACGGCGCGAGGTCGCGCTCATCCCGATCGGCGGGGCGCGGCGGGTCTTTGGCTTTAACAGCGCGGTGATGGGAGACCTCTGATGCCTGCACAGATCAAACGCGGTGACTATGCCGCCATGTTCGGCCCCACGGTGGGCGACCGGGTGCGGTTGGCCGATACCGACCTTATCATCGAAGTCGAACGCGACCTGACCACCGGCGAGGGCCGGGCCTATGGCGAAGAGGTTAAATTCGGCGGCGGCAAGGTGATCCGCGACGGCATGGGCCAGTCGCAGGTCACCCGCGCGGGCGGCGCCGTGGACACGGTCATCACCAATGCGCTCATCGTTGACCATACCGGCATCTACAAAGCCGATGTGGGGCTGAAAGACGGGCGCATCGCCAAGATCGGCAAGGCGGGCAACCCCGACACGCAACCGGGGGTCGATGTCATCATCGGACCGGGCACCGAGGTGATCGCGGGCGAGGGGCGCATCCTCACCGCCGGGGGGTTTGACAGCCATATCCATTTCATCTGCCCGCAACAGATCGAAGACGCGCTGCATTCGGGGCTGACCACCATGCTCGGCGGCGGCACTGGCCCTGCGCATGGCACATTGGCCACGACCTGCACACCGGGCGGCTGGCATATCGGGCGCATGATGCAAGCCGCCGATGCCTTTCCGATGAACCTCGCCTTCGCGGGGAAAGGCAATGCCTCGCAACCCGCCGCACTGGAAGAGCAGATCAACGCAGGCGCCTGCGCGCTGAAACTGCATGAGGATTGGGGCACCACCCCGGCGGCCATCGACTGCTGCCTTGGCGTGGCCGATGCGATGGACGTGCAGGTGATGATCCACACCGACACGCTGAACGAAAGCGGCTTTGTCGAACATACCGTAAAAGCCATGAAAGGCCGCACGATCCACGCCTTCCACACCGAAGGCGCGGGCGGGGGCCATGCGCCAGATATCATCAAGATCTGCGGCGAAGAGCATGTGCTGCCCTCCTCGACCAACCCCACGCGGCCCTTCACGGTCAACACGTTGGAAGAGCATCTGGATATGCTCATGGTCTGTCACCACCTCGACAAATCGATCCCCGAGGATGTGGCCTTTGCCGAAAGCCGCATCCGGCGAGAGACCATCGCCGCCGAAGACATCCTGCATGACATGGGGGCGTTCTCGATCATCGCCTCCGACAGTCAGGCCATGGGCCGGGTCGGAGAGGTCTTGATCCGCACATGGCAGACCGCGGACAAGATGAAAAAGCAGCGCGGACGGCTGCCCCAAGAGACGGGCGACAACGACAATTTCCGCGTCCGCCGCTACATCGCGAAATACACCATCAACCCCGCCATCGCCCATGGCATCTCGCCCCATATCGGCAGCATCGAAGAGGGCAAGCGCGCCGATCTGGTGCTGTGGAACCCGGCCTTTTTCGGGGTGAAGCCCGAGATGGTCTTGCTTGGCGGCAGCATCGTCTGCGCGCAGATGGGCGATCCCAACGCCTCGATCCCTACGCCGCAACCGGTCTATTCGCGGCCCATGTTCGGCGCCTATGGCCGGGCGGTGGAAAACTCCGCCGTGGTCTTTGTCAGCGAAGCGGCAGAGGCCGCGGGAGTGGGCGGCAGCCTCGGCCTTGCCAAACAGACGCTTGCGGTGCGCAACACCCGTGAGATCGGCAAGCGCGATCTGAAGTTGAACGACGCGCTGCCCGAGGTCGAGGTCAACCCCGAGACCTATGAGGTGCGCGCGGATGGTGAATTGCTGACCTGTGAACCTGCCTCTGTGCTGCCCATGGCGCAGCGCTATTTCCTGTTTTGAAGAGACCGAGATGACCCCAATCCTTTGCCAAGAGATGCGCCGCGCCGGAGCGTGGTCCGATGCCAGTGATCGGGTCGAGCTGACCTATGACGGGCGCTTTCTGCGCCGCAAGGTGCTGACCACGGCGGACGGGCTGGCGTTTCTGGTGGATCTGGCGCAGACCACCTCGCTCGACCACGGCGATGCCTTCGTTCTGGCCGACGGGCGTCTCATCGAAGTGGTGGCCGCCGACGAAGCTCTGCTGGAGGTGACCGGCCCCGACCTGCCGCGCATCGCGTGGCACATCGGCAACCGCCATACCCCCTGCCAGATCGACGCCGAGCGGCTGGTGATTCAGCGCGACCATGTGATCGCCAAGATGCTCGGCCAGATCGGTGCCACCACGCGAGAGATCACCGGCCCCTTCCGCCCCGAAGGCGGTGCCTATGGCCATGGGCGCACCCATGGGCATGATCACGGCCATGTTCACCACGCTGTTCACGACCACGACCACCCGCATGACCATGCGCATGGCTGACACCCTACAGGCCGATGCCCTTTTGACCTTGGTGCAGATGCTGTCGCCCTCCTACCCGGTGGGGGCCTTCGCCTATAGCCACGGGTTGGAATGGGCGGTGCAGAACGGGGATGTGACGGGGCAAGACAGCTTGGCCGATTGGCTGGGCGGCGTGTTGCGGCACGGGGCGGGTCAGGCGGATGCGCTTTTCCTTGCGGCGGCTTATCGCGCGGATGACCCATCGGAGATCGACGCGCAGGCCCGCGCCTTTGCCGCCTCTGCCGAGCGGTTGAAAGAAACCGTGCTACAGGGCGAAGCCTTTGCCCGCGCCAGCGCCGCGATCTGGCAGCAGGACATGCCGCCGCTTTGCTATCCCGTGGCCGTCGGACGCGCCGCACGGCTGCAAGGGCTGCCGCTGCGTCAAACGCTTGAGATGTTCTTGCACGCCTTTACCGCGAACCTCGCCACCGCGGGCATGCGCCTGATCCCCTTGGGGCAGACCGAGGGGCAGACCGTCATTCGCGACCTTGCGCCGCTCTGTCTTGAGGTCGCCGCGGCGGCAGAGGACGGCACGCTCGACGATCTCTCCTCCACCGCCTTTCTCTGCGACATCGCCGCGATGAAACACGAAACCCAATATTCAAGGATTTTCCGCACATGAAACGCAACAACGGCCCTTTGCGCGTCGGCATCGGCGGCCCGGTGGGCGCGGGCAAGACCACTCTGACCGCCGCGCTCAGCCGCGCGCTGCGGGATCGGCTGTCAATCGGCGTGATCACCAATGACATCTACACCCAAGAGGACGCCGAGGCGCTGATGCGCATGCAGGTGTTGCCCCAAGACCGGATCATCGGGGTCGAGACCGGCGGCTGCCCGCATACGGCAATCCGCGAAGATGCCTCGATCAACCTTGCCGCGGTGGCGGAGATGGTTTCGCGGCACCCGGATGTGGAAGTGGTCTTGATCGAAAGCGGCGGCGACAACCTGTCGGCCACCTTCAGCCCTGAACTCGCGGATGTGACGCTCTATGTGATCGACGTGGCGGCGGGGGAGGAGATCCCCCGCAAGGGCGGCCCGGCGATCACCAAGTCCGACATTCTAGTCATCAACAAGACCGACCTCGCCCCCCATGTCGGCGCCTCGCTCGAGGTCATGCAACGCGACAGCGCGCGGATGCGCCCGGACCTGCCAACGGTCTTCTGCGCGTTAAAATCCGGCGAGGGGATCGGCGCGCTGCTGGCGCATCTGGCGCAGGTCGGCGGGCTCGACCTCGCCCCAATGGACCCGGTGAGCGCGGCTTAATCGCGGTAGACCTCGGCCATCCGGTCGCGGAAGGCGGGCAAAAGGCTGCCATCATAGCCCCGGTGCGGCACCCCATGCCAAAGCGCGTTGAGGATCGCCTCCTCAACCGCTTCGACCGCGGCGATAAAGAAGGCATCCATCCGGTCTTCGTTCAACCGCTCGACGCTTTGTGTGTCGGCCCCGCCACGGGTGATGCGGTTGGCGGTTGAGAAGGCCAGCGCGATGTCGCCGCTTTGATGGCCGATGTGGCTGCCCAACCGGCCAAGGGCCGCGGCGCTGCGCCGGGCCATGCGGGTCAACTGCCGCGAGCCCATCGGCGCGTCGGTCGCCAGAATGATGATGATCGAGCCCTTGTCGGGGTCATCCCCCGGCCCCGGCGGCGGCAGCTGTTGGCCAAAGACCCGCAAAGCGCTTTGTTGGCCAAAGTTCGACAAAACCAGCGCGCCAATGTCGAACCCCGCGCCGCCCTGCAGGGCGACCCGCCGCGAAGCGGAGCCGAGACCACCAGCATAGCCGAAGGTCTTCATCCCGCTACCGGCCCCGACCGTGCCCTGCGCAAACGCTGGCCCGCAAGCCGCAATCGCCGCCTGCGCGTGATCCTCGTTCACCGCCAGCGCCTGAATGTCGTTCACCGTGCCGTCGTTGCATTCCAAGACCAGCGGGTTGACCGTGCAAGTGCCCCGCCCGATCTCGGGGTTTTCTGCAATCGCCCGCCGGATCAGTGCCGTGCTACAGGGGCCGACGCCAAAGGTGTTGGTCAGCAGGATTGGCGTCTCAATCTGACCCAGTTCGGCCAGTTGCATCAGGCCCGCGCTTTTGCCGAAACCGTTCAACACGGCGACGCCCGCAGGCACCGGATTGCGGAAAAGATCACCTTCATGCGGCAGAACCGCCGTCACCCCGGAGCAAAGCCCGTCCCCGCGGAGGTCTTGGCTGCCCACACGCACCCCCGCGACATCGCAGATGGTATTTCGTGGCCCCGTGGGCAGGGTCCACCAGTTCTTGCTATCGATCGTATTGCGCATTTTGCCTTAGTGAGTTTGGGGTGCCGTTGGTGCGTCAATCCGCGCCAAAAAGATCGCGGGTGAAGACCTTGTCGGGGACATCCGCCAGATCGGGGTGATTGCGGTTGGCCACGATCACATCCGCGCGCGTCTTGAACGCTTCCAAATCGCGGGTGACTTCGGATCCGAAGAAGCGTTCCTCTTGCAATACGGGCTCATAAACGATCACTTCGATGCCCTTGGCCTTGAGCCGCTTCATGATCCCTTGGACCGAGCTTTGCCGGAAATTGTCCGACCCGGCCTTCATCACCAACCGGTAGATGCCCACCCGCTGAGGGCCAAGCGCCAGAATCTGCTCCGAGACGAAATCCTTGCGGGTGCGGTTCGCCTCGACCACGGCGTTGATCAGGTTTTGCGGCACGTCAGAGTAATTGGCCAGCAACTGTTTGGAATCCTTGGGCAAACAGTAACCGCCATACCCAAACGACGGGTTGTTGTAATGCCCACCGATGCGCGGGTCGAGGCAGACACCGTCGATGATCTGCCGCGTGTCCAAGCCATTGGTCAGCGCGTAGCTGTCCAATTCGTTGAAATAGGCCACCCGCATGGCGAGGAAGGTATTGGCGAAGAGCTTGACCGCCTCTGCCTCGGACGCACCGGTAAAGAGCATGGGAATGTCGTCAGCGATTGCCCCCTCGGCCAGCAATTCCGCGAAGCGCCGGGCGCGCGGGCTGTCTTCGCCGACGACGATGCGCGAGGGGTGGAGGTTGTCGTAGAGCGCGCGGCCCTCACGCAGGAATTCCGGGCTAAAGATCACTTGGTCGCTGTTCAAGTCGGCGGAGAGGCCCGCGGTATAGCCCACCGGGACGGTGGATTTGATGACGATGGTGGCCGTTTTCGTGACCGCCAAGACATCCCGCACCACCGCCTCAACACTGGAGGTGTCGAAGACATTGGTGCTTGGGTCATAGTTGGTCGGCGTGGCGATGAGCACGTAATCAGCCTCGCGATATGCCGCCTCCGCGTCGGTCGTGGCCCGGAGGGTGAGGGGCTTTTCCGCGAGATATTGCTCGATCTCCGGATCGACGATTGGCGCTCGGCGGGCATTCACCTGCGCCACCCGGTCTGCGTTCAAATCGACCGCTGTTACCTCATTGTGCTGCGCCAGAAGCACCGCATTCGAAAGCCCGACGTAGCCGATACCGACAACGGCGATCTTGGTCTTGGACATAAGCGTGGGCCTTTCTTGCGCGGCGTGGCGTGATGTTAAACTGCGGCTTTCGTTTTGAAAAGGCTCCGCCTGACAGGGAGTTAGGGCGGTTTGGCGAAAGTGAAAGCCGCAACGTGAACCTTCCGCGCGACGGGGCAGAACCGCCGTTTGTTGCGCGCGGCCCGAACGGTGGGTTGTCAGGCTGGCAAGACTTCCTTCTCACAGTCTCAGGCGACCCATAACGCGGAGAGCCCCGATGCCCGACACCTCTGAGCGCCTATCCCTGCCCTATTTGATGCCCGCACAGGCGCAAAAACATGTGACCCATAACGAAGCGCTGCAACGGCTCGATCTTCTCGTGCAGCTTGCGGTCGAAGGCTTTGACGCCAACACGCCGCCCGCCCTACCGCAGGCGGGGGAGGTTCATGCGCTCGGTGATGCGCCGACAGAGGTTTGGGCGGGTCATCCCGGTGAACTCGCCGCCTGGGTCGGAGAGAGCTGGCAGTTCACCGCCCCGCGAGACGGCTGGGTCGCCTTGGATAAATCGACCGGGATTCTGCACCGTTGGGGGGCTGGGGCTTGGGCCGAGGTATCGCCCCCCGATCTGGCGAACCTCCCCGGGCTGGGGGTTAATACGGATTACGACAGTGGCAATCGCTTGTCGGTCTCCTCCCCGGCGAGCCTGTTTACCCACGAAGGGGCGGGGCATCAGTTGAAGCTCAACAAGGCCAGCGCCGCCGATACCGCAAGCCTGCTGTTCCAAACCGATTGGTCTGGCCGTGCCGAGATGGGCACGGCGGGGCAGGATGATTTCGCCATCAAGGTCAGCGCCGATGGCAGCAGTTGGACCACCGCACTGGCCTTTGACGCGGCCAGCGGCATCGCTTCAGGCGCGGCGCTGACGCAGGACGTGGGTGATGCGACGGTGGGTCGCTTGCTGCGGGTCGGGGATTTCGGCATCGGCGCTGATGCAGGGCCGCTGGTGACGGACCTCGACGCGCATGATCTTTCTGGCAGTTTTTCAAGCTATGGCGGCGCCCATGCGCAGGCGCCTGTCGGGGCCAACCCTTTCCCGGCGCTGAATGGGGTCTTCGGCCTGCTCTGCGGCAATAGCACCTTAGGCGGGCAGAGCGCCTATCTGTGGCAGATCGCACTTGGCATCGACACGCCGGGTCTGGCCTTTCGTGTCCGGGCGACGGGGGCATGGGGCGCGTGGCAGCCCATGTGGTCCGGCGCGAATACGACCGTGGATGCCAATGGGTTCATCAAGGAAGCCAGCCCGATCGTGCGTCTGTTCCGCGATGGCAGTGAAGAGCCTGCGGTGCCTTTGGGTGCAGGGTTCGAACGGGTCGGGCTTGGCCATTACCGATTGTCGAATGTGCCGCCGCTCGCCAGCCGCGGCTGGCAGATCGAAGCGCCGCAGGATGCGAATGGCAACCGGCTGGTTCATGTCGCGTGCAGTTATGATGCGGGGACGCTCGATATCCGCACCCGCGAGGTGATCTGGCAGGACGGCTGGGCGGGCGGTGCGCCCCGTGACATTCCTGAAGGCCGCTGGGTCGACCTGCGGTTCGACATGCCCTGAGGGGAAATGGCCGGGCAGCCGTCAGATGATTCCGCGCAGCTGCTCGACCTCATAATTGCCACCGCATAGCAAAACGACAGAGGTCTGGCCCGCGAAGTTCTGCGGCCCTGCCAGATAGGCCGCCAGCGCCAAAGCGGCGGCCCCTTCGACCAGCATGTTCTCTTCCCAAGCCAACACTTTTAACGCTTCGGCGATCTGATCCTCGTCGCAATGGATGATCTCGTCGATCACCGCGCTTGCGAGTGGCAGGGTCATCGAGTCCGCATCGACCCCGCCCGCCACGCCATCGGCCAGCGTGTCGAGATGTTCCGTTTCGACGATCTTGCCTGCTCTGATCGACGCGGCCAGCGCGCAGCTATTCGCGGCACTCACACCGATCACGCGGGTCCGCGGCGAAAATTCCTTGATCACCGATCCCATGCCCGAGATCAGCCCACCGCCGCCCATCGAGATGAAGACATTGTCGATGCCTTCGATCTGGTCGAGCAGCTCCAGCGCGGCGGTGCCCTGCCCCGCGATCACCTCGGCATCGTTGTAGGGTGAGATATAGGTGTAGCCCTCAGCCTCAGCCAAACTCTGCGCATGCAACTCTGAGAGCGAGGCATCGGCCCCATGGATCACGACCCTAGTGCCGTAGCTTTCAATGATCTTGCGTTTCTTGGCGACGACGGTTTCGGGCAGCACCACGATCAACTCATGCCCCGTGGTCTGGGCCGCAAGCGAGCAGGCGATGCCGTGGTTGCCGGAAGATGCGGTGATGACAGGCCGGTCGAGCGGCACCGTCGTCAGCTTTGCACTGGCGCCGCGCAGTTTGAATGACCCGGTATGCTGGAAGTTCTCGGTCTTGTAGAACAGCCGCGAACCCTCTGCCATTGGCAAGCGGGAGGCGATCACCGGCGTGCGGTAAACCGCGCCAGCGATTTTGCGATGAACCACGCAGGAACGTGCGGCGCTTTGGGCGATCAGGTCTGAGGCTGACGGCATGACAGGCTCCATCTAGCTTGACTGCGCTGCACCGTGACGCGCGAGGAAAGCCGAAACACGCGCCAACCCGTCGCGCAGGTCCGCCGTCGAATTGGCGAAACCGATGCGCAGCCAGCCCTCCATGTCCATGGCGCTGCCGGGGGTGAAAAGAACGCCCTCCTCTTCCAGCAATTGCGTGCAGAAATCACGGCTTGGCAGCGGCAGGTCGTATTTCAGCAGCGCCGTGGTGCCCCCTTGCGGCTTCACCCATGAGATCAGCGGCTCGGCCTCGACCCAATCCGACAGGATTGCGAGGTTCTCACGCGTGATCCGATGCGCGCGGTCGAGGATCTGGCTGCGGTTTTCGAGGGCGAGGGCCGCGAAATACTCGTCAATCCGCCCGACAGAGATCGTGTTGTAATCGCGGTGGATCATGATGTCTTCCAGCAGGGCCTTCGGCCCCGCGACCCAGCCCACGCGCAACCCGGCCAGTGAATAGGCCTTGGACATGCCCGCCGTGCTGATCCCACGCGCGTAGAGATCGCAGATCGAGGCGGTATAGCCGTTCCCGGCCTGATCGGTGCCGCGATAGACCTCGTCGCAGAGCACCCATGCGCCGCTGCCGCGCGCGATCTCGGCGATCTCTGAGAGCATCGCCCGGTCCATCAGCGCGCCGGTCGGGTTGTTGGGGTTGTTGGTGGCGATCATCCGCGTGTCGGGCCGCATCATCGCGCGCAGCTCGTCAAGGTCGGGCAGGAAGCCGTTCTCAGCGCGCAGATGCAGCAGTTCGACCTCGGCGCCGATGCTTTCGGGGATCGAGTAATGCTGCTGGTAGGTCGGCACGATGGCGATGACATGATCGCCGCGGCTGACTAGCGTCTGGTGCACCAACGCATTGGCCCCGATGGTGCCGTGGGTGGTCAGCACGTTCTCGCGGGACTGGTTCTCGTAGAGCCCCGCCACCGCGTCGCGCAGCCGGTCTGAGCCTTCGATCGCGCCATAGCCCATGCGCATGCCGCGCAACTCGCCCAGCACGGAATTGTCGACGCCAGCCATATCGATCAGCTCGCCCAAGGTGATCGAGTCGACGCAGGTCTCGGCGAGGTTGTAGCGGCAGTGGTTCTCAAATTCGTTCATCCACATTTCGACGCCAAAGGTCTTGATATGCATGGTGTTTCCTTTCGTGTCAGCTATCGGCCAGCGCGGCGAAGAGCCGACGGAGGAATTGCGGCGTGGCGGTCGGCGCGAGCCAGCGCATCACCGCGACGATTTCCTGCTCGGGTGCGACCCAGATCGTATGGCCGCCGGCGCCCTGCGCGCTGAAGGCGCTCTCGGGCAGTTTCGGATCGGCCTCGGCCCCGCGGTTCAGCCACCACAGAAAGCCGTATTTGTCGAGCGTCGGCGTTGGCGTCAGGGACCGCTGCATCCAGTCCTCGGGCAGAATTTGTTCGCCGTTCCACGCGCCGTTCTGGCAGATGAAATGGCCGAATTTCGCGTGATCCTCGGCAGAGATGAAGAGGCCCCCACCCCAGTGCCCGCCGCCGGTGACCGATTGCATCCGGGTGCCATCCAGCTCGACCCAAGAGGTCGAATAGCCCTCCCACCGCCAGTCGTTCGAGGCCCCGATCGGGTCCATGATCCGCGCGCGCAGCACCTCCGGCAAAGGGCGGCGAAAACGCATCATCAGCGCATAGGCCAACGCGTTCACCCGGACGTCGTTGTACTCATAGTGGCTGCCCGGCGCACCGACCTGCCGCAATTGCCCCTTGCGGCTGTTGTCGGCGCCCGGGCCGATCTGGCGGTAGTGGTCGACCTGATCGTCCTTGCCGAAAATCTCGCCGCGCCATTCGCTGTTCATCTGCAACAGATGCCGCCAGGTGATGCGCCCGTTGTGATCGCCCGCAAAATGCGGCCCCGGCACGCTGTCGCCCACGGGCGCGTCGAGGTCCGCGATCAGGCCGTCTTTCACCGCCAGCCCCGCCAGCACCGACAGGTAGCTCTTGGCGATGGAGAAGGTCATATCGGCGCGTGTCGTATCGCCCCAGTCGGCCACGCGCTGGCCGCGATGCAAGATCACCCCGGCAGGGCCGCCCCGCGGTTTGACGGGGCCCACGATCTCAGTCCAAGGGCCGCTTTCGTTCCACTCGCGATTGCCGACATAGGCGCCATCGGCATGGTACATCGAGCGGGGCCAGTCGGTCTCATGCGCTTGCGCATGATCGACGACGGCTTGTAGGGCGGGGGTTGCGGCGAATGTCATGGGGGCTCCTCGGGGCTTCGGGCGAACATTTCCCAAGGGGGGCGGAATTGTAAACCGGTTAAATGTCTCCCCGCGCCTCAATCGCCGATGTCGGGATAGACCTGAGAGCGTTTGACCACGCCGTAGACGAAACTGGTGTCGATCGACCCGATGCCACCGATGGGATGCAGCCGCGCACGCACGAAACGCTCATAATCCTCGAGGTCGCCCACCACGACGCGCAGCAGGTAGTCCGACAGGCCGCTCATCACGAAACATTCCAGCACCTCCGGGATCGCGCGGATCTGGCTCTCGAAACGCTGCACCGTGCCCTCGTCGTGACCATCCAGCGTCACCCGCACCATGACCGTGACCGGCAGCCCGTAGGCCTTGGCATCGACCTCCACGCTGTAGCCCCGGATCGCGCCGTTTTTCTCCAGCGCCCGCAAGCGGCGCAGGCAGGGCGAAGGCGAGAGGCCCACTTCATCCGCCAGATCGAGGTTGGTCATCCGGCCATTGCGCTGCAGGGCGCGGATGATGCGGCGGTCGGTGGCGTCCAATCGGGGCGTTTGGGGCATGATATGCCAAATCTCCTGCAATTTGCGCATATATTAGCAACCAAATGCCTTTCACGCCATCGGATCATGCCCTCAAATTCAGACAGGGGCCAGCCATGACCGAGAACCAGAAATCCTTTGCCACCCGCGCCATCCACCACGGCTATGACGCGCAGGACGAACAGGGCGCGCTGAACCCGCCGATCTACATGAGCTCGACCTTCACCTTCGAGACTGCGGAAGCGGGCGGCGACATGTTCGCGGGCGAGCGCGAAGGGCATTTCTACACCCGTATCAGCAACCCCACGCTGGACCATCTGGAAAAGCGCATCGCCAACCTTGAGGGGGCCGAGGCCGGGCTCGCCACCGCCTCGGGCATGGGGGCGATCACCTCGACGCTTTGGTCCTTCCTGCAGGCGGGCGACGAGATCATCATCGACAAGACGCTTTACGGCTGCACCTTTGCCTTTATGACCCACGGCCTGCCGCGCTTTGGTGTCAAGGTCACGCTG
Source organism: Sulfitobacter sp. R18_1 (assembly GCF_017743915.1). NCBI lineage: Bacteria > Pseudomonadati > Pseudomonadota > Alphaproteobacteria > Rhodobacterales > Roseobacteraceae > Sulfitobacter > Sulfitobacter sp. R18_1. Next base: position 166,272 of record NZ_JAGHRG010000012.1, on the reverse strand, counting down.
GTCGATATGACCGAGCCTGAAAACCTTTCCGAGGTTATCAGCGCCCAGACCAAGATCGTCTATTTCGAAACCCCCGCGAACCCGAACAACCGTCTGGTGGACATCGCCGCGATCTCGGCCATCGCGCATCGCGCCGGGGCCAAGGTGGTGGTCGACAACACCTATGCCACGCCGGTGATCACCCGTCCCATCGAACATGGCGCGGATATCGTGCTGCATTCGGCAACGAAATTCCTCTCCGGCCATGGTGATGTGGTCGCGGGTCTTGTCGCTGGCAGTGCCGAGGACATGACGCAGGTGCGGCTTGTCGGGCTCAAAGACATGACCGGTGCCGTGATGTCGCCGCTGACCGCCATGCTGCTCTTGCGCGGGATCAAAACGCTGGAGCTGCGGATGGAACGGCACTGCGCCACGGCCGCCAAAGTGGCCGAGGCACTCGAAGCGCATCCGGCGGTGCTGCATGTCGCCTATCCGGGGCTGGAGAGCTTTCCGCAGGCCGAACTGGCGCGGCGGCAGATGGGCAATTTCGGCGGCATGATCCCATTCGAGGTCAAGGGCGGCAAACCGGGCGGCATCGCTTTCATGAACCGGCTGACCCTCATTCAGCGCGCGGTGAGCCTTGGCGATGCGGAGAGCCTGATCCAGCATCCCGCCAGCATGACCCATTCCACCTATTCCCCCGAGGAACGCGCCGAACATGGTATCGCCGAGGGGTTGGTGCGGCTTTCGGTCGGGCTGGAATCGGCGGAAGACATCATTGATGACCTTTACGCCGCGCTCGGGGCGCATAACATGCAAGCGGCCTGATCCGGCACGAACCGGACCAGTCGCGGGCGGTGTCGAGGAGGGCGCCGCCCGAGGGAACCATAGATGAAAGACCTGCCATGACCGCTCTCGCCCCTGCCCAGCTCAAGACCGTCGAACAACGTCTGCTGTGGCTGTCGCACTGGATGATCCACAACGCGAACCACATCCGGCCCAAGGTGGACGGGATCAAGGTGGGCGGGCATCAGGCGTCCTCGGCCTCGATGGTGTCGATCATGACGGCACTTTATTTCAGCGCCCTGCGGCCTGAGGACCGGGTGGCGGTGAAGCCGCATGCCTCGCCGATTTTCCATGCGATGCAATACCTCATGGGCAACCAGACCCGCGAGAAGATGGAGAATTTTCGCGGTTTTCAGGGCGTGCAGAGCTACCCTAGCCGCACCAAGGACGTGGACGACGTGGATTTCTCCACCGGGTCGGTCGGGCTTGGCGTGGCGGTGACCTCCTTCGCCTCGCTGGTGCAGGACTACATCACCGCGAAGAACTGGGGCGCGGATGTCGATCTGGGCCGCATGGTCGCCTTGGTGGGTGACGCCGAGTTGGACGAGGGCAACATCTACGAGGCCCTGCAGGAGGGCTGGAAGAACGACCTGCGCAATACATGGTGGATCATCGACTACAACCGCCAGTCGCTCGACGGGGTGGTGCGCGAAGGGCTGTTCAAACGCATCGAGCAGATTTTCGACGCCTTCGGCTGGGACGTGGTGAAGGTGAAATACGGCGCCCTGCAACGCGCCGCCTTTGACGAACCGGGCGGGGACAAGCTGCGCGACTGGATCGACAATTGCCCCAACCAGCTTTACTCGGCGCTGACCTATCAGGGCGGCGCGGTCTGGCGCGAGCGGCTGATGGAGGCGTTGGGCGATCAGGGCGATGTGACGGCGCTGATCGACGCACGCAGCGACGACGAACTGGCCGAACTGATGGAGAACCTCGGCGGCAATTGCGTGGAGACGATGGCCGAGACCTTCGCCGCCATCGACCACGACCGCCCGGTCTGTTTCCTCGCCTATACCATCAAGGGGTGGGGCACACCGATTGCGGGGCACAAGGACAACCACGGCGGGTTGATGACCAAGACCCAGATGGCGGATTGGCAAAAGCATATGGGCGTGGCCGAGGGGGAGGAATGGGAGAAGTTCGCCACCATCGAGAACCCGCAAGCGTTGCAAGCGGCACTCGACCGCGTGCCCTTCTTCGCCAAGGGCCGCCGCCGCTACAATGACACGACACTGCCGGTACCGCAGATCGAACTGTCGAGCGACCGCGAAATTTCCACGCAGATGGCCTTCGGCAAGATCCTCGACGACCTGTCGAAGGGCGACAGCGATCTCGCCTCCCGCATCGTGACCATGTCGCCGGACGTGACCGGCACCACGAACCTTGGGCCATGGGTGAACCGGCGCAAGCTCTTCGCGCGCAGCGAACAGGCCGACACTTTCATCAACGAGAAAATCCCCTCCACCGCGAAATGGGAGTTCACGCCCGAGGGCCAGCATATCGAGCTGGGCATCGCCGAGATGAACCTCTTCCTGCTTCTGGGCGCCGCGGGCCTGTCGCATTCGCTCTTCGGCAAGCGGGTCATTCCCATCGGCACGGTCTATGACCCCTTCGTCGCCCGCGGCTTGGATGCGCTGAACTACGCCTGCTACCAAGACGCGCGCTTCATGATCGTCGGCACCCCTTCGGGCGTGACGCTGGCGCCCGAGGGCGGGGCGCACCAATCCATCGGCACGCCGCTCATCGGGATGAGCCAAGACGGGCTGGCGAGCTTTGAGCCTGCCTTCGCCGACGAATTGGCGGTCATCATGCAGTGGGCCTTCGACTACCTGCAACGCGACGGCGAGGGCGACCCGGACGAGCGCACATGGCTGCGCGACGAGACCGGCGGCTCGGTCTACCTGCGGCTCACAACCAATCCCATCGAACAGCCCGGCAAACGGGTCGACGAGGACTTCCGCCAAGGCGCCATCGACGGGGCCTATTGGCTGCGCAAGCCCGGGCCGAACTGCGACGTGGTGATCGCCTATCAAGGTGCCGTGGCCCCCGAGGCGATCAAGGCCGCCGGCAGCATCGCCGAAGGCCGCCGCGACGTGGGCGTGCTGGCGGTGACCTCCGCCGACCGGCTGAACGCCGGCTGGACCGCGGCACAGCGCGCCCGGGCGCGCGGCAATCATGCAGCGCAGAGCCATATCGAAACGCTGCTGGGTCAGCTGCCGCGCGACTGCAAGCTGGTGACGGTGATTGACGGCCATCCAGCGACGCTGTCGTGGCTGGGCTCGGTCGTGGGGCATCAGACGGTGCCGCTCGGGGTCGAGCATTTTGGCCAGACCGGCACCATCGCCGACCTCTACCGGCATTTCGGCATCGACGCGCGCTCGATCGTTGAAAAGGTGCAGGGCCTGACTCCGGGCCGCCAGATGTTGCACCGGCTAGCGGGCTAAGGTTCGAAGGGGGGGGCAAACTGCCCCCCTCATCACCTGCCGAACTTGGCTTCCAGATAGGCCAGATAGGCCGTCGGGTCGTAGGCCCCTGCCCCGATCCCGGCAAGGATCTCGGCCCGGCTGCGCGAACGCCCGTGCTGCCAGACGAGATCACCGAGCGCCGCCTGCAATGGGGCGTAGTCTCCCGCCGTGACGCCTGCGCGCACTTCTGGCTTCGTGGCATCCAGATGCGCCATGATCTGCGCGGCGGTGGAATTGCCCACGGTATAGGTCGGGAAGGAGCCGATGTAGCCGTGCGACCAATGCACGTCCTGCAAACAGCCCGCCCCGTCGTCCGGCACCTCCAGCCCGAGATCCTCACGCATCGCCGCGTCCCAGGCCTCGGGCACGTCGGCGACCTTCAGCGAGCCGTCCATCAGCGCCATCTCGATCTTCACCCGCAGCATGACATGCAGATCGTAAGTGAGCTCGTCCGCCTCGACCCGGGTGAGACCGGGGGAGACGCGGTTGATCGCGGCGACGAATTCTTCCTCGCTCACGTCGCCCAACTGCTCGGGGAAGGTGTCACGCAGGCGTCCGTAATGCACTGCCCAGAAGGCGGGCGAGCGGCCGATGTGGTTCTCCAAAAGGCGCGACTGGCTTTCGTGCATCCCGAAACTGGTGCCCGCCACGGCATAAAGCCCGATCATGTCCGTCGCGTGCGCCCCGCGCGTGAGCGCCGGATCGGCACCCATCTCGTAGAGCGCATGGCCCGCCTCGTGGATCGTGCCGAAGATCGACATCGGCAGGTAGTTCGGGTTCCAGCGCGAGGTGATCCGCACGTCGTTGCGGGTCATGGAGATCTCGAAAGGATGCACCGCTGTGTCGAGACGCCCGCGGTCCATGTCATAGCCCAAGGCCTCGGCGATATAAGCGCAGAAGGCCTGCTGGCCCGCCACGGGATAGTCGCGGAACAGGAAATCGCTGCGCGGCGCGGGCCGGGCGAGGGCCGCGTCGAGGATCGGGCGGATGCCGTCGCGGAGCTGATCGAAGAACCGGGTGAGCTGCATCGCGGTGGCGCCGGGCTCGAACACATCGGCCATCGGGTCGTAGGGGTGGCCGTCATAGCCAAGCGCCTCAGCCTTCTCGCGCGCCAGATCGACGATGCTTTGCAGATGCGGCTGGAACAGGGCGAAATCGCCGGTGCGGCAGGCCTCGGTCCAGGCGGCACCGGCGGTGATCGATTGCTCGGCCTGCCGGCGCAGCAGGGCTGCGGGGATGCGGGCGTGATGGGTGCGCGCCTCCTGCACCGATTGCGCGGCGCGGCGTTCGATCTCGGGCGCGTCGCTGTTCAAGACCGCCTCCGCCGCCTTGCCCATCTCGGGGTCGAGGATCATCTCACGCGCGATGCCCAGAAGCGTCGCGATCTGGTGGCCGCGCGTCTCGGCCCCGCTCTTGGGCATCATCACCCGCGCGTCCCAGTTCAGCAGGTTTACCGAGACGAGCACGTCGTTCAGACGCCCCACGCGGTCGGTCAGGGTCAGGCTCATGCGGCTGCTCCTGTTTCGGCGCCGGTGCCCCCGTCGTGCAGGTGGCAGGCGACGCTGCGGGTGTCTTTCGGGTTCACGAGGCGCGGCACCTCCACCTTGCAACGCGGCCCCGCAAGCGGGCAGCGCGGGTGGAAGGCACAGCCCTTTGGCGGGTTGATCGGCGAGGGGATCTCGCCTTTGATCGGGTGGAAGTTGGCGCGCCCGGTGCCGAGGGTCGGCACGGAGGCAAAGAGCGCCTCGGTATAAGGATGCAGCGGCTTGGCGTAGAGTTCATCCGCCGGCGCGGTCTCGACCACGCGGCCGAGGTACATGATCGCCACCCGGTCGCAGACGTGGCGCACGACCGACAGGTCGTGGCTGATGAACAGCGCGGTGAGGTCCAACTCGCGCCGCAGCTTCATGAAGAGGTTCAGCACCTGCGCCTGGATGGAGACGTCGAGCGAGGCCACGGCCTCGTCCAGCACCAGAAGCTCGGGCTGCATCGCCAGCGCCCGGGCAATGGCGACGCGCTGGCGCTGCCCGCCGGAGAACTGGTGCGGCAGGCGGTTGGCATAGGCGCCCTCCAGCCCCACCTGTTCGAGCAGGCTGCGCACGCGGTCCTGCACCTCGCGCGCGGGGATCAACCCATGGATGCGCGGCCCTTCGGCGATAATCTCGCCCACCTTCATGCGCGGATTAAGGCTCGCGAAAGGGTCTTGGTGGATCATCTGCACGCGGGTGGTGAGCTTGTCGACATTGCCGCGATGGTCGCGCGCCACCGGCTTGCCTTCGAGCGTGACGCTGCCCGCGCTCGGCGCGTAGATGCCAGAAACGACACGCCCCAGCGTGGACTTGCCGCAGCCGCTTTCGCCCACGATGCCCAGCACCTCGCCGCGCGGAACGCTTAAGGTAACGTCGTTGACCGCGTGAACGGTCTGGGTGGAGTCGCGCCCCGACAGGCGGTCCAGCCCCCGAACGACCAGCCCCGGCTTACGGGTGAACCGCTTGGAGACGCCGTCAATTTTCAGAATGGGATCGGTCATGTGGCCTCGATCGGATGGTGGCACAGGACGGAATGTGCCTCGGTTCCAGTATTGGGTGGGATCGTCGCGCAAACCTCGGTTGCGCGCGGGCAGCGCGGGCGGAACGGGCAGCCCGAGGGCAGGTTCGCCAGCTGCGGGGTCGAGCCCGGGATCTGCGGCAGATCGCGGCCCGGTTCATGCAGGCCGGGGACCGAGTCGATCAGCCCGCGCGTGTAGGGATGGCGCGGATGGGCGATGACCTCCTCGGCGCTGCCGCTTTCGACGATCCGGCCTGCGTACATCACCGCGATGTCGTCGGCGAGCGAAGAGACCACGGCGAGGTCATGGGTGACCCAGACGATGGCCGTGCCGGTCTCATCCGCCAGCCGCCGCACCTCGGCGAGGATCTGGCCTTGGATCGAGACGTCGAGCGCGGTGGTCGGCTCATCGGCGAGGATCACGGCGGGGCGGTGCAGCAGGGCCGTGGCAATGGCGACGCGCTGGCGCATCCCGCCCGAGAGCTGGTGCGGATAGGCCTGCAGACGCTCGGCGGGGGCCGGGATGCCGACGATCTCCAGCGCCTCGCGAGCGCGGTCCCATGCGGCGGCCTTGCTGAGCTTGTCGTGCACGCGCACCGCCATGGCCATCTGGTCGCCCACCCGCAGCACGGGGTTGAGGGTCATCATCGGGTCCTGAAACACCATCGAGACATTGCGGCCCCGCATCTGGCGTCGGCCCTCGGCGCTGAGGCTGCGCATGTCGGTGCCCTGCACCAGAACCTCGCCTGCGGTGATCCGACCGGGTTCGTCGATGAGCCCCATGATCGAAAACCCGGTGACGCTCTTGCCCGAGCCGCTCTCGCCCACCAGCCCGAGGATGCGCCCCGGCTGGACCGAAAAGCTCACCTCTTTGACGGCGGTGACATGCCCCTTGCGGGTGCTGAATTGCGTGGTCAGTCCCCTGACCTCCAGTGCGGCGCTCATCGGCTGTTCCTCGGGTCGAGCACCTTGCGGACCTGATCGCCCACGAGGTTGATTGCGACAACGGTCACCATCAGCGCCAATCCGGGATAGATCGACAGCCAGTAGCGGTCCGAATGGATGTATTTGAACCCGTTGGAGATCAGCGATCCCAGCGAAGGTTCAGTGAGCGGCAGGCCCACGCCAAGGAAGGACAGCGTGGCCTCCAGCGCGATTGCGCTCGCCACCTGCACCGTGGCCACGACGATGAGCGGCGGCAGCACGTTGGGCAGCAGGTGCTTGAAAAGCACCCGATGCGTCGGCAGCGGGGTGGAGCGCGCGGCCTCGATATAATCTTTGCCGCGTTCGACCTTGGCTGCGCCATGGGTGGTGCGCGCGAAATAGGCATATTGCGCGACGACGAGGGCGAGGATGATCTGACCGATCCCCTGCCCCAGCATCGCCACCAGCACCAATGCCAGCAGGATCGCGGGCATTGAAAGTTGTAGATCGACGACACGCATCAACAACGCTTCGATCCGCCCCCCGAAATAGGCCGCCGTGAGACCCACGGCGATGCCCACCAGCAGCGCCAGCGCCCCGGCGGACAGGCCGATCACGAAGCTGGTGCGCAGCCCGTAGAAGATGGCCGAGAGCATGTCGCGGCCCGCGTTGTCGGTGCCCAGCAGATGGACGTAGCCGCCCGAGCCTTCGGTGCCCGGCCGCAGGAAGGCGTCGAGCCAGTCGAGCGCGGCCATGTCATAGGGATCCTGCGGCGAGACCAGCGGCGCGCCGAAGGACAAAAACAACAGCAGGCCGATCACGATGAGCGCGCCCACGGCGACCCAGCTTTCGCGGAAGTCCGACCAGAAGTTGCGCAGCCGCTCGGCGCGGGTCTCCACCGGCGGGGCCGAGGGCACGGCCATGGTGTTTTCAGCGACGATCTCGGGCATCATGCGCCTCCTTTCAGGCGGACCCGCGGGTCCAGTCGGGCGTAGACCAGATCAACCACGAGGTTGATGAGGACAAAGAGGATCACGACCATGATAAGGTAAGAGACCATCACCGGCCGGTCGAGTTGCAGGATCGAGTCGATGATCAGCTTGCCAACGCCGGGCCAGTTGAACACGCTCTCGGTCACCACCGCGAAGGCCAGCGTCGAGCCAAGCTCAAGCCCCAGCACCGTGACGATCGGGATCGAGATGTTGCGCAGGATGTGGCGGAAGACGATCTGCCGGTCCGGCAGGCCCTGCGCGCGGGCGAACTTGACGTAATCGGTGCCCATGGCCTCGACCATGCCGGCGCGGGTCAGACGGATCATCAGGCCCATCTTGAACAGCGACAGGTTGATCGCGGGCATGATGACATGGCTCCAACCATCGGGCGTGAAGAGCGAGGAGGTGATGCCAAGGAAGGTCGCCTCGTCCCCGCGCCCGCCCGAGGGCAGCCAGCCGAGTTCCACCGCGAAGCCCATGATCAGCAGCATGCCGATCCAGAAGGTCGGCACGGAGAAGCCCAGAACCGAGAGCGCCATGATCATCTTGGCGCCGAGGCTCTCGGGGCGGTAGCCGGCCCAGAGACCGGCGGGAATGCCCACGCCCACGGCGATCAGCACCGAGGTCAGCACCAGCTCCAGCGTGGCGGGAAAGCGCGAGAAGACGAGGTCGACGACCGGAATGTTATAGACCATCGAGGTGCCCAGATCGCCCTGGGCCACGTTCTTGAGGAAGGTCCAGTACTGCACGACCAGCGGTTGATCGAGCCCGTATTGCTCGATCAGCTTCTGGCGGATCTCGGCGGTGGCGCCCGGATCGATCATCACGTCGATCGGATTGCCGATGGCAAAGACGCCGACAAAGACGATCACCGACATGGCAAAGACCACGACAACCGCCTGTGCCAACCGGGTTACAAAATAGCTGAGCATTCGACCTCGCCCATCAGACTTGAAAAATAGAGGCGCCCGCCGGCAAGCAGCGGGCGCCCGGTGCGTTATGCCGCCTTATTCGACCGGGGTGATCGCATAGGCGCGGGTTTCCTGATCGACGCGGGGCGTCATCTCGATGGTGTCGGCATTGGCCGCCCAGACGGTCTGCAGGATCACCGTCGGGATCAGCGCGCGATCTTCCATCGCGATGAAGGAGGCCTCTTCATAGAGCTTCTTGCGCGCTTCCGGGTCGAGGGTCTGGGCGCCTTCGCCGAAGACCTTGTCGAACTCGGGGTTGGAATAGCCCGCGCGGTTGAAGTTGCCGAAGCCCTTCTCGGGGTCCTTGGTGTGCACCAGCGCGCCGTAGGTATAGGCGGCCTCACCGGTCAGCGTGCCCCAAGCGGACATGGTCATGGTGTATTCCTCACGCGCGGCGGCGGGGAAGAAGACCGTGCCATTGAGCGCCTGTGCGTTCACCTTGAGACCCAGACGCGACCACATCTGCGCCAGCGCCTCGCAGACCACGGCATCGCCGGGCACGCGGTTGTTGGTGCAGGTGAAATCGATCTCGAAACCCTCGGGGTAGCCGGCTTCGGCCAGCAGTTCCTTGGCCTTCTCGATGTCATATTCGCGCTCGCCCAGTTCCGGGCTGTAGCCGAAGAAGCCTTCGGGCATCAGCTGGTTGGCGGGCGTGCCCAGACCTTCGAGCACCACGTTGACCAGCACGTCGCGGTTGATCGCCAGGTCCAGCGCCTTGCGCACGCGCAGATCCTGCAGCGGGTTGCCCTCGACCTCTTCGCCGTTGACCTTGATCGGCTGCGGCTCTTCGTCCTTCACCGACGGCGCGATGTTCAGGATATAGACCGAGTCAGACACGAATGTTTCGATGTCGCCATCGTTCTTCATCGCGAGGTAGTCGGAGGCGGGAACGTAGTTGATCAGGTCAACCTCACCCGAACGCAGGGCCGCGACGCGCGAGGTGTCCTCGGGGATTTCGCGGCGGGTGACGGTCTCCCACGTGGCCTGACCGCCCCAGTAGTCGTCGAAACGCTCAAGCACCAGATCGCCTTTGGGCTGCCAAGAGACGAAGGTATAGGGACCGGTGCCGATCGCCTTCTCGCCCGAGTTGAACTCCTCGTTGCCCGCTTCCATGCCGGTCTCAGACGGCACGACGAAGAGGCGGGTGAAGTCGTTGGGCAGCGACGGCGCCATGCCCTTGGTCTTCACGCGCAGGGTGTAGTCATCGACCACTTCGACGCTGTCGACATATTTGGTGTAGAGGGTCATCGGCATCGGGCCGGTCACTTCCGGAATGCGCTCGATCGAGAATTTTACGTCCTCGGCGGTGAAGTCGGTACCGTCATGGAATTTCACGCCTTCGCGCATCTTGAATTCCCATGTGGTGTCGTCGATCGGCTCCCAGCTGACGGCGAGGCCGGGCTTCAACTGCAGCTTCTCGTCCACGTCGACGAGCGTGTCGAAGACATGGCGCAGGGCTTCGGCCTGCGAGCCCAAGGTCGACCAATGCGGGTCAATCGAATCCGGGCCGGCGCGCAGGCCGATCACCAGATCGGCGGCCATCGCTGCTGGCGCGGCAGCGATCAACGCCAATGCGGCGACGGCGGATTTCAGGGTAAGCTTCTTCATTGGTCAAAACCTCCATGTGTTATATCTTGCAGTTACACTAGACAGCTATAATTGTGACGGTCAACACAAATATGTAACATTGCAACCTTCGCAAGCCGTATAAGCCCAATATATAAGCTTGTCGCGCCATGGATTTTGAGGCAGTGTTACAGACATGAGTGACAAACAGGCAAAATTTGAACGGGCAATGGATCGAATCGTACAGGCGATGGATCGCAGCTCGTCCGTATCTCTTTCCGTTCAGCTCCGCGGAGCGCTGGAATTCGGGATCGCGTCGGGCGAATTGCCCTCCGACGCGCGCCTGCCCTCGGTCCGCGCTTTGGCCGCACGGATGAAGATTTCCCCGGTCACGGTCAGCAATGTCTACGCCGCGCTGCAATCCTCGGGGTTGGTCGAGGGGCGCGTCGGCTCGGGTACATTCGTCAGCGGCGGTGGCAGCCGCGCCCACGACGGGCGCTTTCGGCAGCTTGATCAACAGATCGCTGAACTGTTGAGCCTTGCGAAATCCTGTGGCGTCAGCGCGTCGGAACTGGCTGTGCGCATTTCCATGGCCAGCAGCGCCAGCCCGCGCCCGCTGCGCATCCTGATGGTCGGCAATTTCATCGACGCAACCCGCGCTTATGCAGATGAACTGCGCCAGCATCTGCCCGAGGGCGATGAGATCGACGCCGCCGTTCTGGATGAGATTGCACCCAATCCGCCCATGGACATCGACCTGATTATCGCGCCCAAAACTCTGCTGTCCAAAACGCGAGAAATCTTGCCGAATGTCGAGGTGCTGGGCCTGACGCTCATCCCCAATGAAGCGACCCGCGTGGCGCTGGCCTCAATCCCGCCCGACGCCAAGACGCTCGCTTACTCCTATTTTCCCGGCTTCGTTACGATCATGAAAGCGGGCATCCTGCGGTTTGCCCCCCATGTCACGCAGTTGACCATGAAGGTTCGTGACGAGAATGGCCTGTCATCGGCCATGCGCGAGGCAGATGTGGTCATCTATGCCACCGGTGCCGACTACCTTCGTGGCGCCTTGCGCGCCGAGCAGACCGCTTTTGAATACCGTCACACCCCAGACGTACACGCCATCCGTTCAGAAATCCTGCCCGCCATTGAGACATGCCGGGCCTCTCTCAAATCCACAAAGGCCGCCGAAGAATGAAGATATCCAAAAGCAATTGGTTCGAGATCGAAGAATACCTCAAGACCGACGACCGCTGCGTCCTCCCCTTGGGCAGCACCGAGCAGCACGCCTATCTCAGCCTCTCGGTCGATTCGATCCTGTCGGAGAAGGTCGCCGCCGATGCCGCCGAACCTCTGGGCGTGCCAGTGTTTCCGGCCGTGGCCTATGGTCTGACGCCCTATTTCATGGGCTTCCCCGGCTCGGTCTCGCTGAAGCTTTCGACCTATGCGGCGCTTCTGCGTGACATCCTCGACAGTCTCTATGCCACCGGCTTCCGCCGCGTGCTGATCGTCAACGGCCATGGCGGCAACAGCCCGGTGCAGCCCGTCACGATGGAGTGGATGGAGGCCAACGAAGGCGCCCGCTGCCGCTTCCATGACTGGTGGCGTGCGCCCGAGACCTGGAACTGCGTGCAGGAGATCGACCCCGTCGCCTCCCATGCATCCTGGATGGAGAACTTCCCCTGGACCCGCCTTCCCGGCCGCGAGCTGCCTGGCGAGCAGAAACCCTTCGTCGATTTCGATCGCCTGCGCGACCGCAACGCCGCCGGCGTGCGCGCGCTCATCGGCGACGGCAACTACGGCGGCGTCTACCAGAAACCCGACGCCGATACCGACCGCCTGTGGGAGATCGCCGTGCGCGAGACCCGCGCGCAGCTCGAGGGGGACTGGGCATGAGCGAGACCCCGATCCTGATCTGGGGCGCCGGTGCCATCGGCGGCATCCTCGGCGCCTATTTCGCCCGCGCGGGTCATGCCGTGCATATGGTCGATGTCGTGGAAGAGCATGTCGAGGCGATGCGCAGCAGCAGGCTGCGCATTGAAGGCCCGGTCGAAGCATTTGCCCAAATCCTCCCGGCCAGCACGCCGGACGAACTGACTGGCAAATACGACCGCATTTTCCTCTGCGTGAAGGCGCACCACACTGCCGCCGCTTTGGAGATGCTTGCCCCGCATCTCGCGCCGGGCGGCTATGTCGTCTCGGCCCAGAACGGGCTCAACGAAAAGGTCATCGCCGCGCGCATCGGGGCCGAGAACACGGTGGGCTGTTTCGTCAACTACGGCGCCGACTGGTTGGAGCCGGGCCGCATCCTCTTCGGCAACCGCGCCGCTGTCGCAGTGGGCGAATTGGATGGCAGCATGAGCGACCGCGTGGCCGACGTGCATGGACTGTTGAAACTGGTCGAGCCCGAGGCCGTGGCGACCGACAACATCTGGGGCTACCTCTGGGGCAAGATGGGTTACGGCGCGCTGCTCTTTTGCACCGCGCTCACCCCCGACAGCATGTCCGACGCCATGGCGCGGCCCGAACACCGCGCCGCCTACCGCGCGCTTGGCCACGAGGTGATGACACTGGCCGCGCATGAGGGCATCTCCCCCCTCGGCTTCAACGGGTTCGATCCGGAAGCCTTCCGCGAGAACGATACCGCCGCCATCGATGTCGCGATGGAGAAGATGATCGCCCACAACCGCAAGACCGCCAAGACCCACTCGGGCATCTGGCGCGACCTCGCGGTGCGCAAGCGCAAGACCGAGGTCGACGCGCAGATCGGGGTTATGGTCGACTTGGGCCGGGAGGCAGGTATCGCGGTGCCGACACTGGCGCGCATGGTCGAGCTTATCCACGACATCGAGGACGGCAAGCGCGAACAATCCGCCGACCTCGTCGACCTGTTGGTGGCGGCATGAAGATCGATTTGACCGGCAAGGTCTTTGCCGTGACAGGCGCGGCACAGGGCATCGGTGCGGCGATCCTGTCCGAGCTGCGCACCGCCGGGGCCACCGTGGCCGCGATGGACATCGATGCCGAGGGCCTTGCCCCGTTGGAGGCCGAGGGCATCACGCTGCATAGCGGCGATCTGGGCAACCGCGAAACGACCCACGCGCTCTGCGCTGAGATCCTCGAACGGCACGGACGGATCGACGGGCTGGTGACCTCCGCCGGCGGCGTGCGCGGTCAGATCGGACGCCCTTTGGAGGTGATCGGCGAGGCCGACTGGCAGGCAATTTTTGAGGCCAATGTCGATGCCGCCATGTGGTGCGCCCAAGGCTTCGCTCCCGCGATGAAGAAGGCAGGCGCAGGCCGGATCGTAACGATCTCCTCCGGCGCGGGGCTGAAGCCCAGCCTTACCGGCATCCAGGCCTATGCGGCGGCGAAACATGCGCTTGTGGGCCTGACCAAGCAGCTCGCGCTCGAGCTTGGGCCGCAGGGCATCACCGTGAATTCCGTGGCGCCCGGCTTTGTCCTGTCGAACCCCTCGACGGAAAAGCAATGGGACGCCTTCGGCCCCGAGCGGCAGAAACAGATCATCGGCGGCATCCACATGCGCCGCTTGGGCCGCGCGCAGGACATCGCGGATGCGGTCACCTTCCTTTGCTCCGACCGCGCCGGTTGGATCACGGGCCAAATCCTTTCCGTCGACGGAGGCCACGCATGAGCGAGCCGCATGAATGGGACGAGCCGCAATGGCGCGGGCTGGTCGAACAGGTCCGTGCCGGGCAGAACCTGCTGCCGAAATCCTGGCCCGGCGGCGCGCGCTGTGCCGTGGCGCTGAGTTTCGACAGCGATCACGAAACCAACGAGCTACGCGACGGCGGCACAAGCATTGCGCGCCTCGGCTGGGGCGAATACGGCGCGCGCCGCGGCATCCCCCGCATTCGCCGCGTGCTCGACCGGCATGGGGTGAAGGCGAGCTTCTTCGTACCCGCCGTCTCGGCCCTGCTGCACCCCGAGGAGCAGCGCAGCCTCGCCGAGGAGGGCCACGAGATCGGCCTTCACGGCTGGATCCACGAGCGCAATACGCAGGTGCCGCCGGAGGCTGAACGCGATCTGATGCTGCGCGCCTCGGACACGCTGGAAAAGATCACCGGCACCCGCCCCGTCGGCATGCGCACCCCGTCCTGGGACTACAGCGCCCACACGCTCTCGATCGCCCGCGAGATGGGGCTTCTCTACGACAGCTCCCTGTTCTCGGACGACGACCCTTACGAGATCGTCGAGAAGGGCGAGTCGACTGGCATCGTGGAACTCCCCGTGGAGTGGATCCGCGACGACGCCGTCTATTTCATGATGAACCGTTTTGGCGCGCAGCGGCCCTATACGCCGCCCGCGGATGTGCTCGACATTTTCCGGCGCGAGTTCGACGGGGCCTATGACGAGGGCGGGCTCTTCCTCTTGACCATGCACCCGCATGTGACAGGCTACCGCTCGCGCATCTTCATTCTCGACGAGCTGATCGACCACATCAAATCCCGCGGCGATTGCTGGATCGCCACCCATGCCGAGATCGCCGCCTATTGCGCCGAACAGGCCGGATTGAAAGGACACAAATGACCTATTCCCTTGCCATTCACGGCGGTGCCGGAACCATCCTCAAGGAAAACATGACGCCCGAGAAGGAGGCCGCCTATCACGACGGTCTCGCCCGGGCGCTGGAGGCGGGCGAAGCGGTGCTGCGCGACGGTGGCAGCGCGATGGACGCGGTGGTGGCCGCGGTTTGCGCGCTGGAGGACGAGCCGCTGTTCAACGCAGGGCGCGGCGCGGTCTATACCTCCGAGGGCGTGCAGGAGATGGACGCCGCCGTGATGGATGGCGCCGACCGGCGCGCGGGCTCGGTCGCCGGTGTTTTCGGGCCGAAGAACCCGGTGAAACTGGCGCGCGCCGTTATGGAACGGACCGAGCATGTCACCCTCATCGGCCCCAACGCGCTAGAGATCGCGCGGGAGGCGGGCCTCGAGTTCGCCGACCGTGACTATTTCTTCACCCAGTCCCGCTGGGATGCCTTGCAGGCGACGCTCGAGATGCGTGCCCGCGGCGAGGTTTCGGACGATCCGGCGCGGCGGCATGGCACCGTGGGAGCCGTGGCGCGCGACGCGGCGGGCAACATCGCCGCCGCCACCTCCACGGGAGGCATGACCGCCAAGGCCCCGGGCCGCGTCGGCGACACGCCGATGATCGGCGCGGGTACCTTTGCCGACAACGCGACCTGCGCGGTCTCTGCCACCGGGCATGGCGAAATCTTCATCCGCTGGAACGCCGCCGGGGAGATCGCCGCGCGGATGCGGCACGCGGGCGAGGATCTGGCCACCGCCGCCGAACATGTGGTGATGCAGGATCTGGCACCCAACGACGGCTCGGGCGGGGTCATCGCGGTGGACGCGGCGGGCAATATCGCCATGCCCTTCAACTCGCAGGGCATGTACCGCGGCATGGTTCGTAAAGGCAGCGCGCCCGAGACCAGTATCTATTGAGCGGCGCGGCCCTTCGGTTGCCTTCCTGCCACGGGAAGGCGACAAATGCCGCCGGGAAGAGCCGCCCGCCATCTAAATCTTGACATTTTGTCCCCTCCCTTTGATTGACGATCAAACGAACTTGACGGGAGAGGGGACAAGGTGCGTTTTTTAGCAGCAATTGCCAGGGTGATCTGCGCGGTGAACTTGGTCATCGGCAATCTCTTCTCATGGCTCGCACTCGGCATCGTGTTGGTCTGTTTCACCGTGGTCGTGCAGCGCTATGTCTTCGCGATCAGCTTCGTTTGGATGCAAGACCTTTATATCTGGCTTAACGGTGCGATGTTCACGGCCGTGGCCGGTTTTGCGCTGCTGCGCGATGACCATGTGCGCGTCGACATCTTCTACCGCCCCGCCACCATGGCCCGCCGCGCACTGATCGACCTGATCGGCGTCATCGTCTTTCTGCTGCCCTTCTGCTGGATCGTCTACACCTATTCGATCCCCTTCGTGATCCGCGCTTGGGGCTATCAGGAAGGGTCGGCCAATGTGGGCGGCATGCCGGGGCTTTATATTCTCAAAGCCTTCATCATCGGCTTCGCATTTCTACTCGCAATTCAAGGGATTGCATGGATCATCCGCTCCATTCTCGTGCTCAGCGGCAATGCTGATCTGGTGCCCAAATCCATGCAATACAGCCGGGACCAAATCCCCGCAGACCATCCGCAGGGAGCCGTTTGATGGATCCGATTTTTATTGGCGAAATGCTCGCCGCGCTTATGTTCTTTGGCGTGATCGGCTTTTTGCTGCTCGGCTTTCCGGTGGCTTTCACCCTTGCGGGCGTGTCGCTGCTGTTTGGCGCCGTGGGCATGGGGTTCGGCGTGTTCGATCCCTCGAACTTCGGCTCGCTGCCGAACCGCTACATCGGCTTTATGACCAACGAAGTCCTGGTCGCCGTGCCGCTCTTTATCTTCATGGGGGTGATGCTGGAACGCAGTCAGATCGCCGAGCAGCTTTTGCTCACCATGGGCAAACTTTTCGGCAATATGCGCGGCGGTTTGGGGATTTCGGTGGTGCTGGTGGGCGCGATGCTCGCGGCATCCACCGGCGTCGTAGGGGCCACGGTTGTCACCATGGGCCTGATCTCTCTGCCCGCGATGTTGCGGGCGGGCTATGACCCCAAGCTTGCCACCGGGGTCATCTGCGCCAGCGGCACCTTGGGGCAGATCATTCCGCCCTCCACCGTGTTGATCTTCATGGGCGACATGCTTTCGGGCATTAACTCTCAGGTCCAGATGGCCAAGGGCAACTTTGCCCCCACGCCCGTCTCTGTGGGGGATCTTTTCGCCGGGGCGCTGTTGCCGGGGATTTTGCTGGTTTCGCTTTACCTGAGCTACGTTCTGTTCAAAGCCGCGACCGCGCCCGCCTCCTGCCCCGCGACGCCGGTTCCGGCGGATGAGAAAAGCCAACTGGTACGGGATTTCTTTGTCGCCCTGATGCCGCCGCTCTTGCTGATCCTCGCCGTGCTGGGGTCGATCCTCGGCGGCATCGCCACCCCGACCGAGGCGGCCTCTGTCGGTGCCGTGGGGGCGATGGTGCTTGCGGCCATGCGCTGGCGGCTGTCCTTCCGCATCCTGCGGGAGACGATGATCGCCACGGCCACGATCACCAGCATGGTCTTTGTCATTCTGCTGGGGGCTTCGGTCTTTTCCATCGTGTTCCGCATGATGGGCGGCGATAATCTGGTGCATGAGTTCCTCAGCAACCTGCCCGGCGGCCCTTTGGCGGCGGTGGCGGTGGTGATGATCATCATGTTCTTCTTGGGCTTCATCCTCGATACCTTTGAGATCATCTTTATCGTGATCCCGATCACGGCGCCGGTGCTGTTGATGCTGGACATCGATCCGATCTGGCTGGGCGTCTTGGTCGGGGTGAACTTGCAGACATCCTTCCTGACGCCGCCCTTCGGCTTTGCGCTGTTCTATCTGCGCGGGGTGGCCCCGGCGGATCTGCCAACCAGCGCGATTTACAAAGGTATCCTGCCCTTCGTGATGTTGCAGGTGGTGGCGATTGCGATCCTCTTTGCCTTCCCGCAGATCGTGACTTGGTTGCCTAAGGTGATCGCGGGGTGAGATAGTCCCCCGACGTTCAAAGGCCCGGCAGCAATGCCGGGCCTTTTTGGTTGAGCGGTAAGGGCATCGCCCTCCCTGGTGGGCGATCGAACCCGTGAAAGGGGCTGCGCCGGTGCCCATCTCGCCAACCGATCCGGCTGTCGAAACGATGCAAAATCGCCCTCCGGGGGGAGGGAGGGCGATGCCCGGTGTGCCACCGGGCGGGACAGGTCTGAGACCGTCGTTTCATAGAAAAAGGCCCGGCGTTTCCACCGGGCCTTTCCACATCGCTTAACGCGAAGCTCAGTACTTCAGGAACTTCTGACGCGCCTGCACATAGGGGCTGTCGATGTTCTCGGTCCGGGTACGGACGAGGTTCAGCGCTTCGACAAAGCTCTCGGCGGTCTTCTTGACCAGTGGGTCGTCGCTGTTGCGCAGTTCTTCGACCACTTCGACCGAGGCCTTGGCGCCGGCTTCCATGATGTCGTCGGGGAAGTTGCGCACGGTCACGCCATGCTCTTCCTGCAAGGTCTTCAGCGCGCGCGGGTCGTTGGCGTAGAAGTCCGCAGCGACTTGGTCGTACTCCGCCTGGCTCACGTCACGGATGATCGCCTGCAGGTTCTCCGGCAGTTCTTGATACTTCTTCTTGTCGACGACAAGCTCGGTCGCCAGACCCGATTCCACGAAGGACGGCATGTAGTAGTTCTTGGCCACCTGATGGAAGCCGAGCGCCAGATCGTTGTAGGGGCCGACGAATTCCGCAGCGTCGAGCGTGCCCGACTGCAGCGCTTGGAAGATCTCGCCCGCGGCCATGTTGGTCACGGTCGCGCCCAGTTTCTCCCACACGCGGCCACCAAGGCCCGGCGTCCGGAAGCGCACGCCTTTGACGTCGTCGAGGCTCTTCAGCTCATCGCGGAACCAGCCGCCGGTCTGAGTGCCGGTGTTGCCCGACAAGAAACCCTGAACGCCGAACTGGTCATAAATCTCGTCCCAGATTTCCTGACCGCCCATGTAGCGCATCCATGCCGTCAGTTCCGGCGTGGTCATGCCGTAAGGAACGCCGGTGAAGAAGGACAGCGCAGGGGATTTGTTCTGCCAGTAGTAGGCGGCACCGTGACTCATCTCGGCGGTGCCGTCGATCACGGCGTCGAGCGATTGCAGCGGCGGCACCATCTCACCGGCCGAGAAGACCTGAATGGTCAGCTCACCACCCGAGGCGGCGGTGATCCGGTCGGCCAGACGCTGCGCGCCGACACCCAGACCGGGGAAGTTCTTGGGCCATGTGGTAACCATGCGCCAGGTGATGTTGCCCTGCGCAATAGCGGGCGCTGCAAGTGTCGTGGCGGCGGCACCTGCCCCCATCACACCGGCTCTGCGGATAAATGAACGACGATCCATGTTTTTCCTCCCAAACGGATATTTGCTTAGCCTCCCCCGACGTCGACGCGGAGGGCCATGCGCAGCAGATAATCGTCGCTTTTCGAAAATGTCCATGGCTTAGGCAAATTGAAATTTCACCTTCTGGACAATCCCGCCCCAAGCCGCATACGTAGTGCTACTTAAAGCAGCATTATTAATGGTCTTTTGCCTTGTTTTCGGCAGAAAGGCCAATAATGTGCGAGCTGCCAGGGAGGGCTCAGATCTTGATAAAATTCATCGACCAGATGAACGAATTCGTCGGGCGCATCGTGTCGGTCGTCGCCGTCATTTTCGCCGCAATCATCATCTATGACGTCTTCATGCGCTATGCGCTGAATGACCCGACCCGCTGGGCCTTTGACGTCACGAAACAACTTTATGGCTTCTATTTCGTGATGCTGGGTGGCTATGCGCTGCGCCATCAGGCCCATGTGCGGGTCGACCTGATCACCGAAACCCTTGGCCCCAACCTGCGCCGTTGGGTCGAAGCGGCGGGCTATGTGATCTTTTTCTTCCCCTTCGCGTGGATCTTCACCACCCGCTCTTATGAATTCGCCATGCGCTCCTATGCCCAAGGTGAGACGACATATGGCTCAGTCCAGCTGCCGGTCTATCCGCTGAAAATGGCCATGGCGCTCGCCGCCGGTCTTTTGTTGCTACAAGGCGTGGCTGAATTTTTGAAACTCGTACTTAACCGTCAGGAACTGCCCCGTGACGCCTGAACTCATTGCTCTCACCATGTTCGGCCTGCTTTTGCTGGGCCTTTTCATGGGCCACCCACTGGCCTTCGTTCTGGGCGGTACCGCCGTTTTAGGCGCTGTCATCGCCGGCAAACCGATGGTGCTGGGCATCGTCATCAACCGAATTTTCGGCGATGTGCTAGACAACTTCACGCTGATCGCGATTCCGCTCTTTATCTTGATGGCAAGGTTCCTGTCCGATTCGGGCGTGACGGATAAGATGTTCGAATCACTACGGCTTTTGATGTCGAACATCCGTGGCGGTCTTGCGCTGGCGGTGGTGTTTATCTCAATCCTACTGGCCGCCACCACCGGGATCATCGGCGCTTCGATCACCGTGATGGGCGTGATGGCCCTGCGCCCGATGCTGCAATATGGTTATAGCCCGACGCTGACCACCGGCGTCATCGCCGCCTCAGGCTGTCTAGGCATTCTGATCCCGCCGTCGATCATGCTGATCCTCATGGCCTCCTATTCCCCCCTTTCCGTGGGTGAGCTTTTCGCCGGCGCCATGGTGCCGGGCGTGGTGCTGGGGCTGCTCTATGCGGTCTGGGTTTTCGTCGTCGCCGTGGTCCGACCCGATATGGCCCCCGCTGTTGAGCCGGATGAGAAAATCTCGAAACCCGCCCTTGTGCGCATGCTGCTGATCGAAGCCGTGCCGCCACTGGTTCTGATCCTCGGCATCTTGGGCTCTCTGCTCGCGGGCATCGCCACGGCGACCGAAGCTTCCGCCATCGGTGCGGCGCTGGCGCTGGTCATCGTCATCATGCGCGGCAAGTTCAGCTGGGCATCCTTCTACGGCGCGATGTTGGAGACCGGGCGCACCTCGGCGATGATCCTGTTTATCGTCGTCGGCGCCACGGCCTTTACCGGCGTGTTCAACATCACCGGGGGTCTGCGCGCCACGCAGGAGATCATCCGCAACCTCGACATGGCGCCTTGGCTCTTGATCGCGATGATGATGTTCATCGTCTTCATCCTCGGCGCCTTCCTTGACTGGACCGGCATCGTGCTGCTGTCCTTCCCGATCTTCCTGCCGATCGTGCAGGAGATGGACGTGAGCCTGTTGTGGTTCGTCGTCCTGATGTCGGTGGTTCTGCAAACGTCCTTTTTGACCCCGCCCTTTGGATATGCGCTGTTCTACCTGCGCGCCATTGCCCCGCGTGAGGTCAAGACCTCGCATATCATCGTCGGCGTGCTGCCTTTCATCGGTCTGATCCTGATGATGTGCGTGGCCATCGCCCTGTTCCCGCAGCTTGTCACCTGGCTGCCGGAAACGCTCTATACAAAATAATCAACGGAGGAGAGAGATTATGAAATTGAAATCAACCCTTGCCGGTCTGGCACTCTGCGCGGGCGTTGCCACGCAGGCCGCGGCCCAAGACAGCTGGACCATGACCACCACATGGCCCACTTCGCTGGAACTAATCGAGATCGACAAGCATTTCGTCGATCTGGCCAACAAGCTGACCGGCGATGACCTCACCATCGAATTCTTCGAAGGCGGCTCCCTCGTGCCCGCGGGCGAAGTGTTCGGCGCGGTTGAATCCAACACCGTGCAGGCTGGCGCCGACTGGCCCGGTTACTGGGCGGGCCGCAACTCTGCCTTCTCGCCGCTGGCGACCACGGCGAGCCTGTTCAACGCGGTCGACTACGTCAACTGGATCGAGCAATGGGGCGGCAAAGAGCTTTATAACGAGATCTACGGCAAGTTCGGCATGGTCTATCTGCCCTACGGCGTGACCAACAACGAATCCGGCTTCCGCACCAACGAGCAGATCGTCACGCTGGAAGACCTCAAGGGCAAGCGTCTGCGCCTGTCAGGTCTGGAGCAGGGCCGTCTGTTGGAAAAACTGGGCGGGTCGCAGGTCTCCATGGCCGGTGGCGAAATCTATCAGTCGCTTGAGCGCGGCGTGATCGATGGCGCGGAATTCTCCACCCCGAACGTCGACTTCTCGGGCGGTTTCCAGCAGGTCACCAAATACTGGGCGACACCGGGCTGGCACCAGTCGGCGTCGATCTTCGGTGTGATGATCAACAAAGGCGCATGGGACGCCCTGTCGGACGAGACCCGCGAAGCGCTTGAGATTGCGGCGCAGGCCAACCTCGTTTGGTCGCTGTCCTTCACCGAGAAGCGTGCGACCGAAGCGTACCAGCAGTTCCTCGACGCGGGCATCGAAATCAACCGCTACGATGACGAGACGCTGACCAAGGTTCAGGAGATGGCGAACGAGACCATCGAAGAGACCGCCTGCGAGAACCCCGATTCCGCAAAGGTTTACCTGAGCCAGCTGGAGTATCTGAACGACTACGCGAAATGGCGTGACGCGTCGGCTCCGTTCAACCTTGGCCGCACGCCGAATGGTCCGGACATCGAGAAGATCCGCGCCTGCGCGGAGTGATTTGAGCCGTCAGGTTTAAACGGAAAGGCCCGCCAAATGGCGGGCCTTTTTTGCGTTTGGGGAAGAGGATCGAGGGCCATCGCCTGCCCGCGGGTCGGCGATCAAACGCTAGATGCTGCCACTTTATCCCTCAACCATGATTTGCTTTCGCGAGGTTGCACCCAGCCTCACCAAATCGCCTACCCGTCCGGGCGGGCAGGCGATGGCCCGGCGCCTGCGGCTTGATTCCGGCCCCGGTGGCAAAATCACCCTACCCCTCGACCCGTTTCAAGAACTTCTGCAACCGCGCATCCTTCGGCGCGCCAAAAATCTCCGACGGGGCACCGCTCTCAACAATCTTTCCGCTGTCCATAAAGATCACCCGATCCGCGATCTCGCGCGCGAATTGCATCTCATGGGTCACGATCAGCATGGTCTGCTTGCGCTCTGCCACCGCGCGCATCAGGTCGAGCACCTCCCCCACCCATTCCGGATCGAGTGCCGAGGTCGGCTCGTCGAACAACATCAGTTCCGCCCCGAGCGCCATGGCGCGACCGATGCCAACGCGCTGTTGCTGCCCGCCAGACAACGCCGCCGGGAAACTGTCAGCCTTATCGGCCAAGCCGGTCTCAGCCAGAACCGAGAGCGCGCGTTCTTCAGCCTCGGCCTTGGGGCGTTTCTGCACCGTGACGAGCGCTTCCATGATGTTCTCTTTCGCCGTCTTATTGGCGAAAAGCGCGTAGTTCTGGAACACCATCGCCGTCCGACGCCGCAGCGCCAGAATATCCGCCTTGCGCGCCTTGGCGGCATCGACGGTCACATCGCCGATGCGAATGACCCCCTCTTGCGGCACGTCGAGAAAATTGAGACAGCGCAGCAGGGTCGACTTGCCGGTACCCGAGGGGCCAATCACGACCACCCGCTCGCCTTCGGCAATCTGCAAATCAATGCCATTCAGAACCGGCGCGCCGCCGAAATCCTTGGTCAGGCCAGTGATATCAATCATCGCACGAACGCCTTATTCAGATAGGTTTCAAGCCGCTTTTGCACTTGGCTCAGCGCTTCGACAATGACCCAATAGATCATGGCGACGACGAGATAGGCCTCGAAATAAAGGAAACTTCCGGCGGCTTCTTTCTGTGCGGCGCCCATCATCTCGGTCACGCCGAGGGTAAAGGCGAGCGACGTGCCTTTGATCATGTCGATGAAATAATTCACCAACGTCGGCGCGGCGATCCGGGCGGCCTGTGGCAGGATGATCCGCCACATCATCTGACCTTGGGTCATGCCGATGGACTGGGCCGCCTCCCATTGGCTGCGGTCCACCCCCATGATCGCGGCGCGGATGCTTTCGGCCATATAGGCTGCGAAATGCAGGGTCAGCCCCATGATGGCGGCAGTCACACCGCTGATATTGGTCAGGAACGACAGCACCTGCGGCAGACCGAAGTAGAAAAGGAACAGTTGCACCAGTAGCGGCGTGCCGCGGAAGAAGCTGATGAAAACGATCACGAGCCAGTCGAGCACGGGCACTTTCGCAACCCGTTCGACCGCCAAAAGCGAGGCGAGGATGAGTGCGAACACCATCCCCGCCACCGCCATGAACAAAGTCAGCGGTACATAGCCCAATATGACGGGCACCAGCCCCAGCATGTAGTCAAGGTCTAGCGCCCGCATGGGTTACTCCGCTTTGGTGATGTCTGTGCCGAACCACTTGTCCGAGATTTCGGCCAGTGTACCGTCTTCGCGCAGGGATTCCAGCGCAGTGTCGACACGGTCACGCAGCGCGCGGCCTTCGTCATTGTCTTGGAACGGCAGGGCATTGCGGATTTCAGAGAAGGGCTTGCCCGCCAGTTGCAGCGGCAGGGGGCTTTCCTGAATGAGCTGCGCCGAGGAAACCCGGTCCATCACAAAGGCATCGACCCGGCCAAGCGCGGTATCTTGGGCAATGTTGGATTCATAGGTCTTGATCTCGATCTCATCCGCGAAGGCGAGTTCGTTCAAAAGCTGCTCGAAGTTCGACCCAAGGTTCACCGCAACGGTTTTGCCGCGCAGGTCTTCGACGCCGCCGATCTCTTCGTTACCTTCTTTGGTCACGACCTGCGCACCGTCAAAGACATAAGGCGCGGTAAAGGCGAACTTTTCCTGACGCTCGGGCGTGATGGTGATCTGGTTGGCGATCGTATCAATGCGGCCTGCGTCCAACGCGCCGATCAGGCCGGAGAAGGCCATGGTCTCGAACTCAACCTCAAAACCCGCTTCTTCGCCAACGGCGTTCATGACATCGACTTCAAAACCCTGAAGCACGTCTTGCTTCACGAAAGTGAAGGGGAAATAGCCGCCCGACATGCCGACGCGGAGCGTGTCATTGTCTTGGGCAAAGGCTGCGGTGCCGGTGACCGCGGCGAGCGCGGTTGCGGTAACGATCTGTTTCAGCATTGAATTTACTCCTCTAACGCTTGCGCTTCAGATGTCACCGGGCGCTGCCCGCTTCAACACCGTCGCTGAAACAGGAACGTTTGACGGGCAGGATCGGTTCAGATGGAATAACGGGCTTACGGGAGCGGCCCCGGTAGGAATACCCTCCCAGTCACAACGCACGTAACAGAACGATATTCTGCGAACCTGAACCAGATTCCCCACATGCGGAACAGATATGCGCGTTTCGCATAGCTTTATCCCGGTCAAAACGCCTCGATATCCAACCCTTCGGCAGCCCAAGCGGCGAGCTTGCGGTCGACGGTTTTGCGCGACACGCCCAAGCGGCGCGCGGCCTCGGCCCGGTTGCCGTTCGACAGATCAAGGATGTGCAGCATATGGCGCTGCGTGACCAGTTCGAGGTCTTCGATCGCCCGCGGCCCATCGACCGCGCCATGGCCCGCAAAGGCTTCGGGCAGACTGCCGAGGATCACCGAGCGTTCGATCAAGTTGCGCAATTCGCGCACATTTCCGGGCCAGTCGTAACGGCGCAGTTTCAGCAAAGTCTCCGCATCCAAACGCAGCGCGGGCATGCCGAGGGCGGTCGAAAACTGCTGCATGAACATCGCCGCCAGTTCGACGATATCCTCAGACCGGTCCTTGAGCGGCGGCATCGCGACTTCGACTACATTCATGCGGTGATAGAGGTCGGCGCGGAAACGCCCCTCTTCCACCGCCTTGGGCAGGTCGGCGTTGGTGGCGAACAGGAACCGCAGGTTCAACGGAATCTCCCGCTCTGCCCCGTCGGGCCGGATGCGCTGGTCTTCCAACACCCGCAAAAGCGCCGCCTGTAGCTGCTCCGGCATCTGCGCCACTTCGTCCAGAAACAACGTGCCGCCGTCGGCCAAGAGGAACAGCCCCGGTTGCAGGGTCTCATTCCCCTCCACCGCGCCAAAGAGTTCGGGCACGATCCGGTCCGGCGTGATGGCGGCGCAGTTCACCGCGACGAAAGGATTGTCGGCGCGGTCGGACATTTGGTGCAACTGCCGCGCGGCCAACTCCTTGCCCGTTCCGCTGGGACCGGTGAAAAGCACCGGGGTCGGCACCGGGGCCAGACGGTTGAGCATGCCGCGGACCTTCGACAGCGCCTCGGATTTGCCGAGCATTTGCACCGCCGTGCCACCCTGCAACTCGCGCCTAAGCAAGGTATTGTCACGGCGCAGGTTCTTGCGGTCCAAGGTGCGCGACACCGCGCCGAGGATTTGGTTCGCCCGGAAGGGTTTCAGCACGAAATCACTCACGCCCGCCCGGAGTGCGGCAATGGCGGTTTCAAGGTCGGCATAGGCGGTGATCAGGACCGTGTCGGCGTAGAACCCCTTGCGGCGTTGTTCGACGACCCATTCCAGACCGGTCTTGCCGGGCATGACATTGTCCAGCACGACCACATCGAAATGCGCCTCGTCCAAGAGCTTGGTGGCCTCCGCAGGAGAAGCCGCTTGCGCCACACGTTTGACGCGCGGCTCCAAGATCTTGGTGAGGAAATGGCGCATCCCCGGTTCATCGTCGATCACAAGGATCGACGCGCCTTCGAGCGTGCCGCCGTATTCATCGCCTGCCGCCATGATATGCCTCTTTGGTGTCAGTCCAGCCGGACGTTTTCACCTGAATAGACCTCGGCGGAGGAAAAGCCTATCTCATGCAGCCCGAAATAGGCCACGACGCCGATCACCGCGACGCCCAGAAACCCTGCCAACATGGCTTTCATCGCGCGACTCCTTTGGTTTGAACGCCGCCGCCCGTCATTCTGCGGGGGTCCGTTTGTCTTGTTTGACCTCATCGAGCCAGAGCGAGTGGTGCTGTTCGGCCCAACGCTCATCGACCTCTCCATTGCCCATGGCGTCAAAGGCGCCTTCCATGCCGAGCGTCCCGATGTAGATATGGCCCAAGATCACCGCCATCATCAGAAAGCCGATGATCGCGTGCCACAGCTGGGCATATTGCATTTCGGCATGCGGCGTCAGATCGCCCTGAAGCGGACCAAAGCCTGCGGCCTCGGCCATGCCGATGTCATTGATGATGTTGAACGTATGCCCGAAAAGCTGGACCTCGAAGGGAAAGAGCAGCGACAGCCCCGAAAGCGAGACCGAGAAGCCCAGCAGGATCACGGCCCAGAAGACGATCTTTTGGCCAAAGTTGAACTTCTTGGCGGGCGGGTGTTTGTCACCGATGAAACCGCCACCCTGTTTGATCCAGACCCAATCCGTCTTGTTGGGGATATTGTGCCAAATCCACATGACGAAGACCATGACGAGCGCAATCATGAAGGCCCATGAGACATTGTTGTGGATGAACTTCGACCCGGTCAATAGGGTCGAGTTGAACTCATGCCCCAGCAAAGGGATGACGACCTTGCGGCCAAAAAGCGTGGGCAAGCCCGTCAGCGCGAGCAGGATGAACGAGCCCGCCAGCATCCAATGCGCGAAACGCTCAATGGCTTTGAAGCGGGTGACGGTGCGCCCGACCTTGCCGCCTTCGATGCGGATCCGGCCTCGCAGAAGGTAAAAGAGCAGCAGCACGGCCAGCGTCCCGGCGAGCAGCGAAGCGCCATAGGTCGCAAGTGGGCCTTCGCGGAATTGCTGCCACCACATCCCGTTGTCTTGGACAAGGACGCGGCCCGTCTTGTTCATCGTGCTCACGCGAACGGGCAATTCGTTATAGCGGATGCCGCGCCAGAGGTCGGGGTCGGAGCGTCCGCCGAGCGGGCCAAGGCTTGGCACCGTGGCCGCATCGCCGCCCAGATTGTTGCGCCGGAACCCATCGTCGATCTCTGCGCCGTTCTGACGCCGTTCGATATCGGCCAAGTTCTGCGCGCCGCCGGTGCTGGCGCGGTCGATGGC
The DNA here is from genome assembly GCF_017743915.1 of Sulfitobacter sp. R18_1. NCBI lineage: Bacteria > Pseudomonadati > Pseudomonadota > Alphaproteobacteria > Rhodobacterales > Roseobacteraceae > Sulfitobacter > Sulfitobacter sp. R18_1. Next base: position 138,569 of record NZ_JAGHRG010000012.1, on the reverse strand, counting down.
CGAGGGGGTCGCGTTCTCAGGCAGGCGCACGTCCTGCGCCGTGACGCTGACCGGCAGCGCGGCCAAGGCGAGAATGAAAAGAGCCATCAGGTGGCGCAGCATGGGAAATCCCCCGGCTAGACAGATATGGAGAAAAGGGACGGCCCGCTCAGGCCGCCCCCGAAAGCCGTTACTGGCCCTTTTGCTCGTAAGCCGTGCCCCAGCCCCAAGCGCCGGAGCCGAAGCCGCGTGCGACCACGCGCTCGCGGTAGATGTCGGAGACCATGTCCCCGTCACCGGCCAGAAGCGCTTTGGTCGAACACATCTCGGCGCAGATCGGCAGTTTGCCTTCGGCGATCCGGTTGCGACCGTACTTCTGGAACTCGGCTTGGCTGTGGTTTTCCTCGGGGCCGCCAGCGCAGAAGGTGCATTTGTCCATCTTGCCGCGGCTGCCGAAGTTGCCGGCCTGCGGGTACTGCGGCGCGCCGAAGGGGCAGGCGTAGAAGCAGTAGCCGCAGCCAATGCAGAGGTCTTTGGAGTGCAGCACGATGCCGTCGTCGGTCTGGTAGAAACAATCCACCGGGCAGACCGCCATGCAGGGCGCGTCTGAGCAGTGCATGCAGGCGACCGAGATTGAGCGTTCGCCCGGCTGGCCGTCCTGAATGGTCACCACGCGACGGCGGTTGATGCCCCAAGGCACCTCGTGTTCGTTCTTACAAGCCGTGACGCAGGCGTTGCATTCGATGCAGCGCTCGGCATCGCAGAGAAACTTTGCTCTTGCCATTCTCTTGTCTCCTTACGCTGGCATGATCTTGCAGAGAGTCGCTTTGGTCTCCTGCATTTGTGTGACTGAATCGTAGCCGTAGGTCTGCACGGTGTTGGTGCTTTCGCCCAGCACGATCGGGTCGGCCCCGTCGGGGTATTTGTCCCGCAGGCTGACGCCGCCCATGTGCCCGCCGAAGTGGAAGGGCATGAAGGCCACGCCCTCGCCGACACGTTCGGTCACCATCGCCATCACCTTGATCTTGCCGCCCTCCGGGCCTTCGACCCAGACATCGGACCCGTCGCGCACACCGAGGTTGTTGGCGTCACGGGTGTTGATCTCGATGAACATGTTCTGTTGCAGCTCGGCCAGCCATGGGTTCGACCGGGTCTCATCCCCGCCGCCCTCATATTCGACCAGACGGCCAGAAGTGAGGATGATCGGGAATTCCTGCGAGAAGTCGTTCTTTTGGATCGACGCATAGAGCGTCGGCACCCGCCAGAAAGTCTTGTCGTCATAGGTCGGATAATCCGCCACCAGATCACGCCGGTTGGAATAAAGCGGCTCGCGGTGTTTCGGCACCGGATCGGGGAAGGTCCAGACCACGCAGCGGGCCTTGGCGTTGCCGAAGGGGGCGCAGCCATGTGCAATCGCCACCCGCTGGATGCCGCCCGACAGGTCGGTCTTCCAGTTGATGCCGCCGACTTGAGCCACGTAATCGGAATCGATCTCACCCTGTTGCGAGGTTTCGCCGACTTCCGCCTGACCATCATCCGCGTTCTCAGGCGCTTCGTAGCCTGCGACCGCTTCGATGATGCGCCGCTCATCGGCTGTCAGATCACCATCCCAGCCCAGATCCATCAGCATCTGCATGGTGAATTCGGGATAGCCGTCCTTGATCTCGGACCCTTTGGAATAGACGCCCTCGGCCAGCAGGTTCTCACCATCACGTTCCACACCGAAACGGGCGCGGAAGGTCAGACCGCCATCGGCCACCGGCAGCGACATGTCATAAAGGTTCGCCGTGCCCGGGTGCTTCATCTCGGGCGTGCCCCAGCAGGGCCATGGCATGCCGTAGTAATCGCCATCTGCCGGGCCGCCGACGGCGCGCAGGGTGGTTTTGTCGAAAGTATGCTGGTTCTGCATGTGCATCTTCATCCGCTCAGGCGACTGCCCGGTGTAGCCGATGGTCCACATGCCCTTGTTGAACTCGCGCGTCAGGTCTTCGATGAGCGGCTCTTCACCATTCACCTCGATGTTGCGGAACATGCGATCTTCAAAGCCGAACTTCTTGGCGAACTTATAGAGGATCGTGTGGTCGGGCAGGCTCTCGAACAGCGGCTCCACGACCTTTTCGCGCCACTGGAGCGAGCGGTTGGATGCGGTGACCGAGCCGGAGGTTTCAAACTGCGTACAGGCCGGCAGAAGATAGGTGTCTTCGGTGCGGTCATGCAGAACGGCGGAAACGGTGGGATATGGGTCGACCACGACCAAAAGGTCGAGTTTCTCCATCGCCGTTTTCATCTCGCCCTGACGGGTTTGCGAGTTCGGCGCGTGGCCCCAGAGCACCATCGCTTTGGTGTTGTCGGGCTGTTCGAGGTTCTCACGATCCTCAAGCACGCCGTCGATCCAGCGCGACACCGGGATGCCGGTGAGGTTGATCATGCGCTGCTCTTCGCCTGCGCCATCCGTCCAAGCGGCGAAACGGCTCTGGATCCATTCCAGATCCTCACCCCAAACGCGCGCCCAATGCGCCCAAGAGCCATCGGACAGACCGTAGTAGCCCGGCAACGTGTCGGCCAGAACGCCGAGGTCGGTCGCGCCCTGCACGTTGTCGTGGCCGCGGAAGATGTTGGTGCCGCCGCCCGCGGTGCCCATGTTGCCAAGGGCCAGCTGCAGAATGCAGTAGGCGCGGGTGTTGTTGTTGCCGTTGGTGTGCTGCGTGCCACCCATGCACCAGATCACGGTGCCAGGGCGGTGGTTGGCCAGTGTCCGCGCGACGCGCTCAAGCTGGGAGCCGGGCACGCCGGTGACGCGCTCGACCTCGTCCGGCGTCCAGTTGGCGACTTCCTTGCGGATCTCATCCATGCCCCAAACGCGGGTGCGGATGAATTCCTCATCCTCCCAGCCGTTCTCGAAGATGTGGTAGAGGATACCCCAGACCAGCGCCACGTCCGAGCCGGGACGCATGCGCACATATTCGTCGGCATGGGCCGCGGTGCGGGTGAAACGCGGGTCGCAGACGATGAGCGGCGCGTTGTTTTCTTCCTTCGCCTTCAGCACGTGCTGAAGCGAGACCGGGTGCGCCTCGGCAGGGTTGCCGCCGATGATGAAGATCGCACGCGACTTGTGGATGTCGTTGTAGCTGTTGGTCATGGCGCCGTAGCCCCATGTGTTCGCCACGCCCGCCACGGTGGTGGAGTGGCAAATCCGCGCCTGGTGGTCGACGTTGTTGGTGCCCCAGTAAGCCGCGAACTTGCGGAACAGATAGGCCTGTTCATTGGAATGCTTCGCCGAGCCCAGCCAGTAAACCGAATCCGGGCCAGAGGTGTCACGGATCGACAGCATCTTGTCGCCGATCTCGTTGATCGCCTGATCCCAAGAAATCCGCTGCCATTCGCCACCGACCTTCTTCATCGGGTACTTCAGGCGGCGCTCGCCATGGGCGTGCTCACGGACCGAAGCGCCCTTGGCGCAATGCGCGCCGAGGTTGAAGGGGCTGTCCCAACCGGGTTCCTGACCCAGCCAAACACCGTCCGACACTTCGGCGATGACGGTACAACCGACCGAGCAATGGGTGCAGACGGATTTCTTGACTTCCATCTTGCCGCTGACAGCGGCGGTGGCGGCGCTGGCCTGTTGCACGCTGCCCGCGGTGCTCGCGATCGCGGCAAGCCCACCGATGGCAAGGCCCGAACCACGCAGGAACGCGCGCCGGTCAATACCGCTGCGCGCCACATCGGACATGATGCCTGTCCGCTGCGCAGACCGCGCGACCCCATTGGTCTTTTTCCTCAACATATCTTCACTCCCTATGCGCGGGCTGGCCCCGCCTGAGGTGGCTATTGAACGGCGGGCGTTGTCGCCCTGCCAATTTTCGGGGCCGCGCCCCGGTTATCTGGTCAGAACCGCGCAGCGGCGTAATAGGCGCGCGTGTGTTCGGTGTCTTGGATACGGTCCGACGACAGGTCGGGCGCCTTGGCCGCTTCGGCCTCGGTCCCGGTGGTGGCCACGGCGACGGCGGCCAAAGGCGCGGCGCTGCCCGCGAATTTCAGGAAGTCGCGCCGATCTTTGCGAACGGCTGTGTCGGTGGATCCCTCTGGCTTGCGTGTCATCTTCTCTCTCCTGTTACGTCTCTTGTTCAGGGGCGCGCGGCCCCGCCTGTCTCATCCCGCTCGGTCTAGTCGTCTTTGCTCAGCCGGAAGGCTTCGGCTTCAATCTGCATGAAGGCGCGGCCAATTTTGCCCACAGGGGCATAGAAGACCGAGTTTTTCGCGCCTTCGAGGTCGGCAAAGAAGTGCCCAGCCCAAGGGGCGATATGCCGGTTAAAGAATGTCTTTTGCTGCGCCAGCGTCGCGGGGGACGCGAAACGGCCCGCGATCATCGCGCCCATCATCTCCATCAAGGAGGCGATGTTGTCTTCGGGCTCGAACACATTCGCCGCCCGCTCCAACCCGCGTGCGACCATGTCTTGGCGCAGTGCCGCCAGCGGCTTTTCGTTGAGAAAGCCGGTGAGGTAGAAGCTGGCATAGGGCAACAGTTCGCCCCGGCCCAAACCGATAAAGAGCCGGTTGAACTCGCTCTCGGCGCCTGCGGGCTTGGTCTTGGCGGCCAGTTTGGAGAGCGCTTTGAACCCCTGCCCCAATTCGCTGTCGTCGCCCGACAGGGCGGCACATTGATCCAGCAGGGTCTGATCCGGCGGGCCGGAAAGGATCAGCCCCATGAAGTTGTAGAGGTCCGCGCGCAGACGGTCTTCTTCGGGCAGGGGCGTCGCGGCCAATTGGGTCATGCGCTGCTACCTTCCATGTCCTGTGCCAGATCGCTGGCGAAGTGAAACCGCATGCGGCGGTGAGTCGGCGCAGGCTGCGCCTCAGCGTCTTCTTCGGGGGTCACCGTCTGCGCCTCGTAAGGTGCATCTTGTGCCAGAGCCGTTTCGGTGCGCCGCGGGCCCGGCACGACGACATCATGGGTCGGTGCCAGCGCGGGCGCTTCTGCCTCAACCGCCTCTTCCGGCGCGTCGGCCTCGGCGGTCAGCACCTCTTCGACCTTCGCGACCATGCCCCGGCCCACTTTGTAGATCGTGTTGACCGGCTTTCCAGCGGTGGCTGCCGCTGTGTAATCGTCATCATAGTCGTTCAACCCGTCAAGGCAGGCCAGCACCGGATTGGTTTTCCAAAAACTGCGCAGCGCACGGGTCTTGAGCCGTTGCGGCAGTTGCGCCTTGAGAAAGGCGCGCAACTGTTCGCCGCTTACCAGATCCTCGGGCGCGGGCAGGTCGAACTCGGCCAAGAGATCATCATCGCTGCGCTCGGCGAGCGCGGCTTCTTCGGCGGCGGCGGCGCGGGCTTCGTGAAGCCGCGCTTCTGCCTCCGCCTCGGCGGCGACGGCGGCGCGGCGCTTTTGCCAGAAACCGCTCATGCCAGACGCTTTCGTTTCAACGCGGGCGAGGCGTAGATGTCAGCGGGCTTTTCGATGCGCGGGTCGCCGATACCGTCTTGCTTGCGATCGGTGCGCAGACGATCCCGGCGGCGTTTGACGAAGGCTTCCTCTTGATGGAACTCTTCGACAAATTCCTGCACCCATGCAATCAGCCCCGGCGTCATCGCGACCTTTTCCACGACCTCTTCGGCGCTGTCGCAATAGTCCTGCGCCTCATAGGGCGATGCGGTCACAAGGGCGAGCTTGAAGGGACGGTCTGTCGCGCCGGGAATGGGGCGCATCACGACATAGACACATGGCACATCCGCGCCCAGCCCGTGCACATAGGCTTCGGTCTCGGCGCCGTGGAGGTCTAGCTTGAGGGTCGCAGCGTGGTATTCGACGGTCTCACCCTCGCGGCGCAGCTCACGCCAATCCGCTTTTTCAGCACCGGGCAGCACGGCGGTCGCTTTCCAGCTCCACTTGGCCCAACGGGTCACACCCGGCGCGCGCCGCAGTACAATGCCCAAGGGCATCGTCCGATACATTGTCGGGTTGTGAATCAAGTCGCTCCTCCGTTTCGAAGACCTTCGCCGGAAAGCCCGGTCCGGGGGAAGCGCTAATCCGCGCCGAGGCCCGAAAAACCCGGCTTTCGAGACAAGATGGCCCGCCGGTTCTGCCCGTCAATGGCGCCTCGGCCTATTTGTCTAACTTGAGTATTTTGATCGGAAAACCGACGAATCGCCGATATCGAATCACCCGAGCCGCAAGCAGCCGCGCCGCCCCGCCGATCGCCCCTGTCGCAACGCGGTCGCGGGGCGAATTTCGGTTGTAGGGGGTGGCAAATCCCGTCTAGCTTGGGGCCTCAGCCGCCGCCGGAGAGGCCGCGGATTGACGGGCGAGATAAGGGAAAATTCATGGCCAAGACATTGATAACATGCGATTGCGCAGGGTCGCAGCGTATCGATTCCGATGCATTGGCCGAGCGCAGCGGTTTAGCGGTCTCCCCCCCCTGTTCGGCCCTTTGCACCACCCAGATCGACCGCGCGGCCAAGGCGCTCACCGCGGGCGATGCGATTTTATGCTGCACCCAAGAAGAGCGGGTCTTTACCGAATTGGCCGAGGAATTGGGCCTGCCCCCTGCCCCCCTCTTGGACCTGCGCGACCGGGCCGGATGGTCCGATGACCCCCGGGACAACCTACCCAAAATGTCCGCCCTCGCGATGGAAGCGCTGTTGGGCGTTCCGGCTGAAAAAACCATCGACGTCGCCTCGGAAGGGCTGTGCCTGATCGTCGGGCGGGGCCCGGCGGCTCTGGAAGCGGCGGCGCAACTCAAGGACCACCTCAGCGTCACGCTGTTGATGGACGACGCGGTGACCGAGGCCGAGGACAACCTGCCCGAGGTCCGCGATTTCGACCTGATCTCCGGCAAGCTGCGTCGCGCCAAGGGCGCACTTGGTCAGTTCGAGGTGGTGATCGACGCGCTGCGGCAGGTCGATCCGCGGGGCCGTGGCCCGCTGACCTGGACGGAGCCACGCGACGGCGCGCGCAGCCAGTGCGACATCATCCTCGACCTGCGCGGCGAGACGCCGCTTTTCCCCGCGCATGAGAAACGCGAAGGCTACCTGCGCGCCGATCCGGGCCACCCGCCCGCCGTGGCCGCAGCCGTGCTCGCCGCCTCGCATCTCACCGGCACCTTCGAGCAACCGCTCTACGTCCGGACCGAGCCGCTGCTATGCGCCCATTCCCGCGCCGGGCAAACAGGCTGCACTGCCTGCCTCGACCTCTGCCCCACCGGCGCGATCACCCCCGACGGCGATCACGTCACCGTCGACCCGATGATCTGCGCGGGCTGCGGCGCCTGTTCCTCGGCCTGCCCCTCGGGCGCGATCAGCTATGACGCCCCGCCTGTCGATTTCACCATGCGCCGGGTCCAGACCCTCGCGCGCGCCTATCTCGACGCGGGCGGTGACGCGCCGCGCCTGCTGGTCCACGACGCCCACGGGGCCGAGATGATCCGCCTCGCCGCGCGGCACGGGCGCGGGCTGCCTGCGGACGTGGTGCCGATGGAACTCGACGCGCTCGGCGCCTTCGGCCATGCTGAGGCGCTCGCCGCCCTTGCCGCCGGTTTCGCCCATGTCTCGCTCCTCCTCGGCCCCAAGGCCGACCGGGATGCCATCGAGACCCAGACCGCGCTGGCCCGCGCCATCGCGGGCGAGGCGCGGATGTCTCTGATCGACACGCCCGACCCAGAGGCGCTGACCGACATCCTCTACGACGGCGCGGCCCCTGCCCCGGTCGACCAGCCCGTGCGCCCCATGGGCAGCCGGCGCCAGATCGCCCGCCAATCGGCGCGCGCGCTGAACCCCGAGGCGGAGGTGCTGGACCTGCCCGCCGGTGCTCCTTACGGCGCCGTGCTCGTTGACAAAGACGCCTGCACGCTCTGCCTCTCCTGCGTCTCGCTCTGCCCCTCGGGGGCCTTGGGCGACAACCCGGACCTGCCGCAGCTGCGCTTTCAGGAAGACGCCTGCCTGCAATGCGGCCTCTGCGCCAATGTCTGCCCCGAGGATGCCATCACCCTCGCGCCGCGCCTCGATCTCACCGAAGCGGCGCTGAGCCAGCGCGTGATGAACGAGGAAGAACCCTTTGCCTGCGTGGAATGCGGCAGCCTGTTCGGCGTGAAATCCACCGTCGAGCGGATCACCGACAAGCTGCGCAGCCATGCGATGTTCGCCGACGAGGCCAAGCTGCGAATGATCCAGATGTGCGATGACTGCCGCATCAACGCGCAGTATCACAGCACAAACAATCCGATGACGGGCGCCGAGCGGCCCCGCCCCCGCACCACCGACGATTACCTCTCCAAACGGCGCGACCACTAGGCCGCCCCCAACACAGGAGCCACCCATGAGCGAAGACTTCAACATGTCGATGCGCAAGTTTCTCAAGCAGGTCGGCGTGACCTCGCAACAGGCCATCGAAAAGGCCATGCGCGAGCATGACACCGCTGGTAAGACTTTCCCGGTCAAGGCCGTGATCTCGATCCCCGAACTGGGCCTCGAACATACCATCGACGGCACCATCGCCGGTGCGGACAAGGGCGAGGCTTAAGCGACGTGACTGCCAGCAGAGACGCGGTCCTGACCGCCTTGAAGACCGTGACCGATCCGGCCACGGGCACCGATATCGTGGCCAGCGGCGTGATGCGCGCGCTTAACGTGGACGCCGCGGGCGCGGTGCGTTTCGTGATGGAAATCCCGCCCGCGCAGGCCAAAGCCTACGAGGAAGCCAAGGCGCAGGCCGAAGCCGCGCTGGCTCAGGTCGAGGGGGTCTCGAAGGTCTCCATCGTGCTGACCGGCCACAGCGAGAAGGCCCCGCCCCCGGACCTCAAGCCGCAGCGCAAGGCCGAGCCCGCAGGCCCGCAGAAGATCCCCGGCGTGGACCGGATCATCGCCGTGGCCTCGGGCAAGGGTGGCGTCGGCAAATCCACCGTTTCGGCGAACCTCGCCTGCGCGCTCGCGGCCCAGGGCCGCCGCGTGGGCTTGTTGGACGCGGATGTCTACGGCCCCAGCCAGCCCCGGATGCTCGGCGTCTCGGGGCGTCCGGCCTCACCCGATGGCAAGACCATCCTGCCGATGCGCAACCACGGCGTCACCATGATGTCGATTGGGCTCATGACCAACGAGGATCAGGCCGTGGTCTGGCGCGGGCCGATGCTGATGGGCGCGCTGCAGCAGATGATGACGCAGGTGCAATGGGGCGCGCTCGACGTGCTGATCGTGGACCTGCCGCCGGGCACCGGTGACGTGCAGATGACGCTGGCGCAAAAGGCGCAAGTCGACGGCGCGGTGATCGTCTCTACCCCGCAGGACGTGGCCCTGATCGACGCGCGCAAGGGCATCGACATGTTCAACCAGCTGAAGGTACCGATCCTCGGCATGATCGAGAACATGTCGACCCATGTCTGCTCCAACTGCGGTCACGAAGAGCATGTCTTCGGCCACGGCGGTGTCGCCTCGGAAGCGGAGAAATGGGGCGTGCCGCTGCTCGCCGAAGTGCCGCTCGACCTGCAGATCCGCCTCGCCTCCGACGGTGGCGCGCCGATCACCGTGAGCCAGCCCGACAGCAAGCAGGCCGCGGCTTTCCACGCCATCGCCAAGACATTGGTCGACAGCGGCGCGGCATGAGCGAAGACCTGTCCTTTCCCCCGTTGATGTCGGGCGAGGCGGTGACGGGCGATGCCCTCGCCGCCGCCTGCGCCCGCGCGGCCGAAGGCTGCGACGCGGGGCTGATTTGCTATCGGCTGGGCGAGACGGAGATCGAGGCCGCGCTGGTCTTCGCCCCCGAGGTGCCGCTGGCGCGCGCCGTGGCGATGTTGCCGCTCTGCGGGGTGGGTTTCCAAAATGCACTCGGCGCGCTGTCGCCGCCCGAGGTGGCGGTTCAGCTGGACTGGGACGGCGGCATCCGCGTCAACGGTGCTTCCTGTGGCCGCTTTCGCATGGTCGCGTCCACGGTTGACGCTCAGGCGGTGCCCGACTGGCTTGTCGTGGGCTTCACTCTGCCACTCTACCCCGCCGACGATCCCGAGATGACCCGGACCGGCCTCACCCCCGACCAGACCGCGCTCTATGCCGAAGGCTGCGCCGAGGTCCAGCCCCCCGCGCTTGTGGAATCCTGGGCGCGGCACAGCTTGCATTGGATCAACCGGTGGGAGGACCTCGGCCCGAAAGCACTGCACGCCGAATGGCGCGGGTTGGTCTTCGACCTCGACACACAGGTGTCCGTGCAGGGCCAAAGCGGTACATTCATCGGTGTCGACGAGGACTTCGGCATGTTACTGCGCGACGAAGAGACCACGCGTCTCATCCCGCTCACCACCCTATTGGAGCCCGCCCCATGACCCTCAAACTCGCCCGCGCGATCCATTTCGACGAAAGCGACCGCAACGTCTTTGCCTCCCCCGCCCGCACTGGCGAATGGTGTATCTCGGGCGGGTTCGAATTCTCGGATTGGACCGAAGGCGACCTGACCGGCAAGGCACGCCAAGCCTTCGCCAATGGCTGGCTGGGGCTCGAGACCTTCGGCCGCGTCACCTTCGTCGCCATCACCCAGATCGAAGAGGCCGAGGTCGAGGCGCTCGCGGCCCTACTGGCGCAGCATTTCGTGACCTACTACGGCGCGCCCTCGGTCGATGCCGCGCGCCCCGTGGCGAAAGAGGAACTGGCGCAGATGGTCGACCTCTGCGCCGACCACGCGCCCAATTGCCTGCTCACCGTGGCGCGCGAACTGACCGACGCAGGCGTGCGCGAAAGCTTTCGCATGATCCAGCCGCAGGACGCAGGCCTCGAGCAATTCGCGATCCACGGCGACCTGCCCGAATGAACCACCCGCGCCCCGGCGGGCGCGGATGGTCTCTAACAAAGGCTATTCAGCCTCTGCCGCGTTGAAGACAAAGAGCGTCTCACCGTTGATTTTGTAGTCATTGATCAGGGTTTTCGCGCGATCTGACGTCAGCCAATCCTCCAGCTTCAAGGCCAGATCGTTTTTCACATGGCCATGCATTTCGGGATTAACCGGCAGATAGGCATATTGGTTAAACAGAACCGGATCACCCGCATAGAGCAGCACCAGATCGCCCTTGTTGCCGAAGTTCAGCCAGCTCGCGCGGTCCGACATGACATAGGCGGGCATCCCCGACGCGGTGTTGAGCGCGGCGCCCATGCCCGCGCCAACAGCGTTGTACCAATCCCCGAATGTCGCCGGGTCAAGGCCCGCTTCGGCCCAGAGGGACAGTTCCTTCTTATGGGTGCCGCTGTCGTCCCCCCGGCTCACGAAGGCAGACTCCGCCTCGGCAATTGCGCCCAGGGCAGCCGTGGCCGCCTCTGACCCTTCGATGCCCGCCGGATCGTCTTTCGGCCCGATGAAGACGAAATCGTTATACATGATCTCGGTCCGGTGGCTGCCAAAGCCGCCTTCGACAAAGGCTTCTTCCGCCTTGCGCGAATGGACGAGGATCGCATCCACGTCGCCCGCCTCGCCCAGTTTGATCGCTTGGCCGGTGCCGACGACCAGCAGTTGCACGTCCAGATCAAGGTCCGCCGCAATCTCGGGAAGGAGCACGTCGGCGAGGCCCGAGTTGTTGAACGAGGTGGTCACCGCCATCTTCATCACATCCGCGGCCTGCGCGGCACTGCTCATCGCCAGCGCGGAAATTGCGCCGATCATCCAATGTTTCATTCTACGATATCTCCTCTTAGAAATGCCTGAGCCTCTGCGGTCTCAGGTCGGTTGAAAAACTCATCTGCGGGACCGGCCTCATGCAGACGGCCCCCCAGCAGGAACAAAACGTCATCGGCCAAACGGCGCGCTTGGCCAAGGTCATGTGTCGATAGGATCAGCCGCGTGCCGGTCGATTTCGCCGATTGCAAAATCGCCTCGATTTCTCGCGTCGCACGCCCGTCCAATGCGGCACAGGGCTCATCCAGAAACAGCAATTTGGGTTTGGAGATCAGCGCACGGGCAAGGGCCAACTTTTGCTGCTCACCGCCCGAGAGCACCGGGGCCGCGCGGCCCAAAAGCGGCTCTAACCCGACGCGGTTGGCCCATTCCTCTGCTTCTTTCCGCGCCTCGGCTTTTGACACGCCGCGCAGGCGCAAGTGGTAGATGAGGTTCTCAAGCACCGTCCGCCGCAGCATGACCGGGCGCTGAAAGACAAATGCTTGGTGATGCCGCGCCTCCTCGGTCGAGCAAGCCCACTTGATCTCTCCAGCCGAGAGCCGAGCCGTGCCGTGCAGCAGTTGCAACAGTGTGGTCTTCCCCGCGCCGTTCGGCCCCATCACAACCGTAGCGCCCTGACCGTCCAGCGTCAGATCGATCGGCCCCACCAGCCGCTGCCCCCGCCTGCGGCTTTCGATCGCTTTGGCTTGCATCGGAAAAAGCTGCGTCACCACCGGCCCTCCCGCTCCGTCCGGCCTAGCCAATGGATGGCGAGGTTCACCGCCACCGCCAGCCCGATCAACACAAACCCAAGGGCGAGCGCCAAGGCGAACTCCCCCTTCCCGGTCTCGAGCGCAATGGCCGTGGTCAGCACGCGCGTTGCATGGTCGATATTGCCCCCGACGATCATGATCGCTCCAACCTCGCCAATCGCGCGGCCAAACCCCGCAAGTGCCGCAGTCAGCAATGCGCGGCGCGAGTCCCAGAGCAGAGTTCGTATCTTCTGGCCCTGCGTGACATTCATCGAGATTAGAAGGTCATGATATTCCTGCCAAAGCTCACGGATCGACTGATGCGCGATGGAAGCGATGAGCGGCACGATAATGATCACCTGCGCGATGATCATCGCCGTGGGGGTGAAAAGCAGCCCGAACACCCCAAGCGGCCCGGAGCGGGAGAGAACCACATAGACGATCAGCCCCACCACGACCGGCGGCAGCCCCATGAGCGCGTTCAATATCGCAATGACCAACCGCCTTGCACGGAACCGTTTGACGGCGACCAAAGCGGCGAGGGGCAGCGCGATCAGGCAGGCAACAGCCAAGGCAGAGAGGGTGACACGAAGAGACCGGCCGGCGATCTCCACCAGCTCGGTATCGAAGGTAAAGACAAGCCAAAAGGCCTGCGTGATACCGCTCCAAATATCGACCATCTCGCGGAGGCCTCCCCCGAATAGGAGCGCGCGGCCCCATCGCCCGCGCAGAGTGTCAGGACTATCCTTCGGACGCCAGAGCCTGTGGGCGTGAAAATACCCGGGGAGACAGGCTGGGTTTGATTTTACGTCGCTCAGAAGGACAGAAGGTCAACTTGACCCGCCTGTGATTCCCGCAAAAGGAAGGATGTGGCTCTAACAAGGGCAAGCGAACTCGCCCGTGGGGCCAACTCGTGGCTGGCATGTGCCTCTAGCCGCAAGAATAGTTTTACTGTTTATTTACAATCTCTTACGCAGAATGAGGCATTCTATCTTTGCCTCTGGCCCAGATAATTAATGCCGCCTTGCCCTCTCCTTCCGCAAGAATCTATTGCAAGCTTCGCTCCAATCGCATTAAGTAACGGAAACAAAAGCGCTACCGAATAATAGCGTTACTGAGAGCGAGGGCAGATGTGACGGACACTGTACACATCAATACACGGATCCGCCGTAATGCGGAAACGCTTTCCGAGGCGTTGGAAAGTCACATGCTGAAGGTCTTTGCGCCCGACGCGCGCAAGGAGTTGCGCCGGTTCTCCGCCGGGGAAGCGGCTGAATTGCTTGGCATTTCCACGAGCTTCCTTCGCAAACTCCATTTCGACAATAAGATCGTCGATGTCCAGACCAGCCCCGGCGGGCGGCGGCACTACAGTGCGGACGATCTACTGTCGATCCGGCGGACATTGGAATCCACCGCTAAAACCCGCGGCGCCTATAAACGCGGCCGTCGTGACGGGGATAAACTGCAAGTATTGTCCTTTTTGAACTTCAAGGGCGGATCTGGCAAAACCACAAGCGCGATCCACGCCGCACAGCGGTTGGCCCTCAAAGGCTACCGTGTGCTTTGTGTCGATATCGACCCGCAAGCGTCTCTAACAACGCTGTTTGGCTATCGGCCTGAGTATGATTTCCTGAACTCCGGCACCATCTACGATGCGATCCGCTATGATGATCCCGTCCCCTTAGCCGATGTGATCCAAAACACCTTCTTTACGGGCATTGATTTGGCCCCAGGCGGGTTGATGCTACAGGAGTTTGAGCATGAAACGCCTCAGGCACTACTTAACAACACGCAGCCGCCGTTTTTCGCGCGTTTGGCGACATCCTTGCAGGATGTAGAGCAGAATTACGATGTGGTGATCTTCGATTGTCCACCGCAATTGGGCTATCTGACCATGTCCGCACTCTGCGCCTCGACGGGTGTGCTGATCACAGTGGTCCCGAACATGCTAGACGTTGCATCCATGTCGCAATTCCTTCAGATGAGCGCCGATCTGCTCGATGTCGTCTCTAACGCGGGGGCAAGCATGGAGTTCGACTTCCTGCGCTTCCTCATTAATCGCTATGAGCCGAATGACGGGCCACAGCAGCAGGTTCTATCCTTTTTGCGGCAACTCTTTGACGAGGAAGTCATGGTCGCCCCGATGCTGAAATCCACCGCGATTTCCGATGCGGGGCTCACTCATCAGACCATCTATGAGGTGGACAGGTCGCAGTTTCATCGGACGACCTATGACCGCGCGGTGGATTCACTCAATCTTGTGAATGATGAGATCGAAAGCATGATCCAGAAAGCATGGGGTCGGTAATGGCACGTAAAGGTATTCTATCATCTGCTCCGGCGAAATCTCCGAAGACGGAGCCGCCTAAAACGCCAGCGGTAGAGCCAAGTAAGAGCCGGAGCAAGCCTAGCCTTATGCCCCGCGGAGCGGTTGGGGCGCTTCAGTCGTCGTTGAACCGGATGCAAGAGAATGCAGTTCAAGAATTGGACGGCAGCCTGATTGATATGGCCGGCGTCGAAGACCGCTTAGGGACTGATACGCAGGCTCAGAAACAGCTTCACGATAGTCTGAAGACCTATGGCCAGCAGGTCCCGGTTCTGGTTCGGCCGCATCCGGAAACCCCGGGAAGGTTCGAGATTGTCTACGGGCGGCGGCGACTTCAGGCTCTGAAAGCGCTTGGGATGCCGGTCAAAGCGATGGTGCGTCAATTGGATGACCACGCTTTGGTAATGGCGCAGGGCCAAGAGAACACGGCTCGCCAGGATCTCTCTTTCATCGAGAAAGCGAGTTTTGCGGCTCAGCTCGATGCGGGGGGGCATGACCGGCAGACAATTGCGGATGCGCTTTCGATCGACCTGCCAATGGTCAGCCGGATGCTCAAGGTCGGCCATGCGTTCGATCTGCCCTTTCTGCGTCAGATCGGGTCGGCGCCATCCATCGGGCGTGATCGCTGGATGGCACTGGTCAAATTGTTTGAACAACCGGGCGCGAAAGAACGGGCAGAAAAACGAATGGCGCGGCCCGATTGGGACGGGTTCACCTCGGATGAGCGGTTTGAGGCGATTTTCGCAGAGGCCTCAGCGACCCCTGAAAAGTCTGCCGTCTCCCCTGCCCCATCGGCCAAGCCCCGCACGCTGCGGAACCGGGAAGGCAAGGCGCTCGCGGACATTCGCAGCGGCAAGCGTGGTATCACGGTCACCGTGCCCGCCCGCGCGGCAGAGGGTTTTGATAAATGGCTCGATGCCCATGCAGAAGAGCTTTTGCAGGAGATTCACGACCGCTGGCAGAAGACCCGCGCGTGAGACATTGAGGAAGTAGCAACAGGAGGCACATCCAAGACCACAAAAGAAAAGCCCCCCAGGATAAATCCCGGAAGGCCCTTCTCAAACTTTGCACCTTCGAGATAGCCCCAAAGATTTATCGATGTCAACTCTACCCGATGGGATAGGGCCGGTATTTTGTTGTCTTTCGTGATTTTAGATGAAAAACACGTTCCGAACTGCGTTCGGGCGGCCGAAATCGGCTACCCAAGTGGAATGCGAGGGGCCGGACAAATGGGCTTTGCTCGACCGGCTGACAACCGCGGCAGAGGCTTTTGAGCTGTCGCACCGCACTCTTACCGTATTGAAGGCTTTGCTGAGTTTCCTGCCAAGCCGGCATATTCCGGATGGTGCCGCGGGCATAGTATTTGCCTCAAACGCCCGGCTCTCTGAACGACTTAACGGTATGCCGGAGAGCACTCTGAGGCGGCATCTGGCGCAGTTGGTCCGCGTGGGCCTGATTGCGCGACATGATAGCCCTAACCGGAAGCGTTTTGCACGAAACCAAGGGGGTGCAATTGCGCTGGCCTTTGGGTTTGATCTTGCCCCCCTTGTCGTTCAGGCGGGAGTGATCGAGACGGCAGCTCAGGCCGCCGAGGCAGAGCAGGAGCGCTTGCAGGCGCTAAGGGACCGCGTTCTGGTCCTCCGACATGCGCTGATCAGGGAGGGTTACGGCGAGGGATTGGCTGATGAGGCGGGCCGGGTTCTGCGGCGCAAACCAGATGAAATGGCGTTGTCTCAGCTTGAGACGGCGATCCGAGTGGCACTTGAAAATGCCCGTGGAGAAGAACCTGTGGGCCAAACAGCACCCGTCCCCCCTGCCCCGCTAACGGATCAAATGAGCGCCAACGACGGTGAAAATGATCGGCACATACAGGATTCAGATAAATCCTATTTTGACTCTGAAGAGCGCGGCAAGGGCAATAAGAACCCGCGTACGGCTGACAAAGCCGAACCTGATTACTCAGAGAACGAAGAAGGCGTATCATTCGCAGATGTCGTAGATGCCTGCACAGAGGCTCGGAGCTTTTTCCCGGACGCGATGCGTAACTGGGGAGACCTTGTCCGGGTCGCAGACCGGATTGCGCCGATGCTGGGGATTGACCCGCCTGTGTTAAATGAGGCAAAACGAGACATGGGCGCGGAGAGCGCTGCGGTGACGGTGCTTTGCTTGCTTGAGAAAGCCGCGACGATCCGTAGCCCCGGAGCTTATCTGAGGCGTTTGACCCAAATGGCTCGAAATGGCGCGTTTTCCCTCGGTCCGATGGTCTCAGCCCTGTCAAACCGGCGAAATTGTCAGCTGACAATTTGAAAATGATAGGTTTTACAGTGGCTTAGGTTGACTTGCGCCTGGCAATTTAAGAAATCGGGCCTTCTATCGGGCAAAATCCCTCCATATGCTTCACCCTACTCGGCTCACCGGCTAACTTAGGTGAAGCTCTCCGGGAAAACCCATGACCTCTGTCCGCCTCCGCCTGCTTATCCTCGCGCTCACACCGCTCATTGTGCTGATGCCGCTTCTGTTGGTTCTGGGCATGTCACGCTGGACGGCGGATTATGACGAAGTCCTCATCGCGAATGTTGAAAGCGAGCTGAGGATCGCCAACCAGTATCTCGCGCGGTTGTTGGCGCAGACGGGGAATGAGTTGGACGCCGTCGCGGGGTCCGTCGAATTCGCCCGGCAGCTTGATAGCCCGGCGGCAGAGCAGGCGACTCTCTTTGCCGAGATACAGGACCGGCTCGGTTTGGACTTTCTACAGTTTCTCCCCATTGAGGCCGCCATCGAAGACGGAGAGGACTGGCCGGTGATCGCCCGCGCCGCGCGGGGTCAAAGCGGCGCGGAGATCGATGTATTCAGCAACGCACGGCTGACAAAGTTGAACGACGCCCTCGCGCTCCGCGCGCAGGTGCCGGTGATCGATACGCCCGCCGCCGTGCCCACGGACCGAAAGATCGAAGACCGCGGCATGGTAGTTCACGCCGCAAGCCCGGTTGATTTGGACGGCGCGCAGGGGGTCTTGGTCGGCGGGATGCTGTTGAACCGCAACCTCAACTTTATCGATACGATCAATGACCTCGTCTATCTCAACGCGGTGACCGGTGGGGACAGGCAGGGCACGGCGACGCTTTTCCTAGATGACCTGCGCATCTCGACCAATGTGCGCCTTTTCGAAGATGTGCGCGCCCTCGGCACGCGCGTCTCGGCAGAGGTGCGGGAGGCCGTGTTGATTGATGGGCGCACTTGGCTCGACCGGGCCTTCGTGGTGAACGATTGGTACATCTCTGGCTACCAGCCGATCACGGATAGTTTTGGCGAGCGGGTGGGGATGCTTTACGTCGGCTTCCTCGAAGCACCCTTTGCACAGGCGAAGCGGGAGGCCTTCTGGTGGATGTTGGCGGCGTTCTTTGCCGTGCTGGCGCTGTCGGCGCCGGTGTTCCTTTGGCTGGCGCGTGGTATCTTCTCGCCGCTTGAACGGATGACAAAAGTCATGCACCGGGTCGGCAAGGGGGAACTCTCGGCGCGGATCAGCGCGGTCCCCGCACGGGATGAGATCGGGGCGGTGGCGCATCACCTCGATTGGTTGCTGGAGCAGGTGCAGGAACGCGACCGGCAGTTGCGCAGCTGGAATGACGCCTTGAACCAGCGTGTCGATCAGCGCACTGCTGAACTGCGCGAGGCGAACGAGAAGCTGGAGCAGACCTTTCGCCAATTGGTGATGAGCGAGAAGCTCGCCTCCATCGGGGAAATCACCGCGGGGGTGGCGCATGAAATCAACAACCCCGTCGCGGTCATCATGGGCAATGTCGATGTCATCCGGGAGACGCTTGGCGCGGATGCAGAACCGGTGGCCACGGAACTCGGCTTAATCGACCGGCAGCTGTCACGGATCGAGGTCATCGTGGGCAAGTTGCTCAAGTTCGCCGCGCCATCCGAGTTTTCTGATTGTGAACATAATATTGCGCTGCGGCCCTTGGTACAGGACTGTCTCGTGCTGGTCGATCACCTCATCAGCCGGGGCGGCATCGAGGTGCATTGCGATCTGGACGAGGTGCCGCCAGTGCGTGCGGACTCCGGTGAAATTCAGCAGGTCGTGGTGAACCTTGTGGTCAATGCGGTGCAGGCGATGCAAGGGGCAGGGCGGTTGGCATTGTACCTCAGCCCTGAGAGCCGCGACGGCGTGGCCGGTGTGGCGTTGTCCGTGCATGACAGCGGCCCGGGGGTGCCTGAGGCGCTGCTCGGCTCGCTTTTCGATCCCTTCTTTACCACCAAACCGGGGGAGGGGACGGGCTTGGGCCTGTCGATCTCTCAGACGCTGATCCAGCGGGCCAGGGGGATCATCATGGTCCGCAATCGGGCGGAAGGGGGCGCGGCCTTTACCGTTTGGCTGCCGCAAGCCCCCGAGGATGCAAGCCCCCCTGACCACGCGTGATGCGCAGGGGGGCAGGGGGCTTTAGGCTGCCTTGCCGTCAAAACCCTCAAGATAGGCCACGAGGATGTCGAGTGCGGCTTGCAGGTCACCTTTCGACACCATCTCGGTCACCGTGTGGATGTAGCGGGTGCCGACCACGATCCCCACGGCCCGCGCGCCAGCGGCGGCTTGCTGCGCCGCAGCGCCGTCTTGTCCACCTGCGGCGAGCATGGTGCGTTGAAAGGGGATGTCGCGGGTCTCGGCCAGCTTTTCGATGTCGCGCACGAGGTCCACATCGGCGATGAAGCTGCTGTCGCGGACGTGCAGGCCAAAGCCTTTGCCGAGCCGCGTGGTCGAGAGATGCTCAGGCACGCCGGGTGTGTCACAGGCCAGCGTCGTGTCGATGCCAAGGCCGATGTCGGGCTGCACCTTATAGGCCGCCGTGCGCGCGCCGCGCAGACCGACTTCTTCCTGACAGGTGAAGGCCACATGAATCTCCGCGCCGCGCCCCTTGTCGGCCAGCTTGCGGATCGCCTCGATTCCCAGCCAGCAAGCCACGCGGTTGTCGAGCGCTTTGGAGACGAACTGCTCGCCCATCTCAAGGAAAGGCTCGTCCATGACGACGAAGTCACCGACCTTGACGATCTCCTTGGCCTTCTCGCCCAGCCCGAGGTCGACGAAAAATTCGGATACTTCGGGGATCTTCTTGCGGTCTTCGGGGGAGGAGATGTGAATGGGCTTGCCGCCGGGGTTCATCACGCCCTTCAGATCGCCCTGATCGGTGCAGACCAGCACCCGGCGCGAGAAGAGGTTGCGCGGATCGAAACCGCCGACGGGCTGGAGGTAGAGGAAC
The DNA here is from genome assembly GCF_017743915.1 of Sulfitobacter sp. R18_1. Taxonomy (NCBI): domain Bacteria; kingdom Pseudomonadati; phylum Pseudomonadota; class Alphaproteobacteria; order Rhodobacterales; family Roseobacteraceae; genus Sulfitobacter; species Sulfitobacter sp. R18_1. The sequence goes on along the minus strand of NZ_JAGHRG010000012.1, from coordinate 118,637 downwards.
CCGTCTTTCGACACATGGCTGACCAGAAAGCCGATCTCGTCCATATGGCAGAGCAGCATGATCTTGGGCGCCTTGCCATCGCCCGCCGTCGCATCCCGGCGGCAGAGGAGGGAGCCCATCGCGTCGGTCTCCACATGGTCGAACAGCCCTTCGATCTCACGGGTGATCAGATCGCGCACGCGGTGTTCGCGCCCCGGAACGCCGGGGGTTTCGCAAAGGTCTTTGAGTAGGTCGATGTTCATGCTGGCCTCATCCTTGGTGATTTGGCCGCACTATCGCGCCGCGCCTGCCGAAGTGCAAACAGGCGCGGCGCGATGAGGCTGAGAGGGCAGGGGGCTACATCTGACCCGGCAGGAACAGCACCAGCGCGGGGAAGACGAGCAGCAGGATCAGCCGCAGGATATCGACAAGCCAGAACGGGGTGACGCCGCGAAAGATCGTACCGGTGGAAACATCGCCGACCACGCCTTTGAGGACAAAGACATTGAGGCCCACAGGCGGGGTGATCAGGCTGATCTCGGTCACCACAACGACGATGATGCCGAACCACACCGGATCGAAGCCAAGGCTTGTGACCAGCGGGAAGAAGATCGGAACCGTCAGCAGCAGCATCGACATGCTCTCGAAAATGCAGCCGAGCGCGATGTAGATCAGAAGGATCAGCCCCATCACCACCCAAGGCCCGAGGTCGAGCGCGGTGACGGTGGCCAGCAGCCCTTCGGGCAGCCCCGCGAGGTTCACGAAGTTGGAGAAGATCCACGCCCCGATCAGCACCGAGAAGAGCGAGGCGGAGGTGAGCGTCGTCTCCTCCAGCACTTCACGCAGGCCGCGCCAACTCAGCCCCCCGCGCGCCCAAGCGATGAGGAAGGCCCCCGCCGCCCCCATGCCTGCGGCCTCGGTCGGGGAGAAGGCGAGGTGGATCGGCCAGAAGTCCAAGACCCCATAGAGCCCGCCGATGACCAACGCGAAAAGCGCCAGCACCGACCAGACGTGATTGAGCGCGCGCAGCCGCTCGCCCCAAGTCGCACGGGGGCCAGCGGGGCCGGCCTCGGGGTTCATGGCGACGGAAAAGCGCACCGCGCAGAGATAGAGCAGGATGCCAAGCGCCCCCGGCACGATGCCCGCGATGAACAGCGCGCCGATCGAGGTCTCGGTCAGCAAGCCATAGATCACGAGGATCACCGAGGGCGGGATCAGGATGCCGAGCGTGCCCCCGGCGGCGATGGAGGCGGTCGAGAGGCTGTCGGAATAGCCGTATTTGCGCATCTCCGGCATGGCGACTTTGGACATCGTGGCGGCGGTGGCGAGCGATGAGCCGCAGATCGCCGCGAAGCCTCCGCAAGCGACGATGGTGGCCATGGCCAGACCACCCCGGAAGTGGCCCAAAAAGGCGTTGGACACTTGGTAAAGCTCGCGGCTGATCCCGCCTTTGTTGACGAAAAGCCCCATCAAGATGAAGAGCGGGATCACCGACAGCCCGTAGTCTTGGCTGGTGTCGATGATCAGCCGCGACACCATGGAGATCGACGCGCGGTAGCTGGTCTCATAGACCAGCCCGATCATCCCGACGAGGCCCATGGCAAAGGCAATCGGCAAGCGCAGCAAGACGAGGACGAAAACGGCGGCAAAGCCGATGGCAGAGGCGATCATGTGGCAGGGTCCAGAAGTTGCGGCGCAAAGAGGCGCAGAAGCCCGCGCAGGATCAGCACGACAGCGGTGAGATAGGTCATCACCGCGATGAACATGCCGATGTAGAAGGTAGGGATTTCAAGATATTCGGTCACGTCGCCATAGCTAAGCGCGCGGTAGGCGAGGTCGACGACCCGCCCCGCCGGAAACCACAGCATCACCCCGCAGCCCAGCGTCACCAGCCCGTCGCGCCAGCGTTGCAGCCCCCAGTTTTCAAAGGGGCGGTCCAAGAGATCGGCGGCGATATGCCCTTCGCGGCCCGACAGGACCGGCAGAGCAGAGAAAACGATCAGCGCGATGCCGATGCGGATCAGCTCGGTTGCAGCTTCGATGGGCGCGTTGAAGACCGACCGCATGATGACATCGGCAAAGGTCAGCACCATCAGCGCGAAAAGCGCGAGAGAGGCCATCGTCATCGGCAGGGCCGAGAGGGCGGTGGTGAGGCGGATCAAAGAGCGCATGGCGGTTCCCTGGCTGGGGGCCGACCGCTGCTGCGACCGGCCCCTTTGGCGGTGGGGGTTACTGGCTGGCGTTCGCCATTTCCTCACGCATCATCTCATAGGCGGCCTGCCCATCGACACCGGCCTCGTCGAGCTCTGCGATCACCTTGTCGCGCACTTTGGCGGCCATCTCGGCAAAGCGGGCTTGATCCTCTTCAGAGGCGGTGACGATCTTGTTGTCGCCTGCGGCTTCGGTCGCCTCACGCGCGTCCACGTCGCTTTGATCCCAGACGGCACCCATCATACGGCTCGCCGTCTCGCCAAAAACTTCGCTGTCGAGCTTTTGCTGTACGTCTTCGGGCAAGCTGTCAAAGGTCTCTTGGCTCATGATGACCGAGAAGGAACCACGGTAAAAACCGCCGGGCATTTCATAGACGTTCTTGGCGACTTCGTTCAGCTTGAAGCTGATCCGCTCGCCCATGTTCATCGCCACCGCGTCAGCGGCACCGGAATCGAGGGTCTCGTAAACCTTGGGCGCGGGCACCTGAATGCCGACGAGGCCAAGCTCCGCCCCCACATCCGCCGAGACACCACCGCCGAGGCGGGTTTTCAGCCCTTGCAGATCGTCGAGGGTGTTCACCTCTTTGTTGGAGTGGATTTGCCCCGGGCCGTGGGTTGTGAGCGCGATCACCTTCACGCCGCGGTGCTCGTCCAATTCAGACAGCATCGCCTCATGCACGCGCCAATGGGCGACCGATGCGGCCTCGGCATTGCCTTCGTAGCCGGGGATTTCGACCAGTTTCGTCCCGACGAAACGACCGGGCGTGTAGCCGTGGAACAGAATGGCGATATCGGCGGCCCCGTCCAGCAGCAGGTCCATCTGCGCGGGCGGCGGGGCGAGGCCGTTTTTCAACTCAGTCTCGATTAGCCCATCGCTGGCCTCGGCCATCATGTCGGTCAGCTGGGTGAACATGCCGGTGTTGACCGGGTGGCTTGGCGGCAGCCATGTGGAAATGGTCAGCGTCTCGGCGGCGAAAGCGCCGGTCGCGGTGCAGAGCGCAAGCGCACTCGTCGTGAGAAACTTGGTGAATTTGGTCATTTTGGGCTCCTCCCCATACCGTTCGATATGCCTTGGCGGGGTTCTCCCAAACCCGTATCGCCAAGTATATGCTTTTTCATGTATTCACATTTACAGCACGATTGGAACCATTTTTTGCGCCCGGGGCAAGGGCGCTGATCAGCCGCGAAGATCGCCCGTGTCATCCAAAGCGGCGAGCAGCGATTTCAGCGCGGGCTTCAACTGCGCCCCCTCATTGCCCTTCAGCATTTCCATCAAGGCCGCCTCATGGCGGCGCGCTTGCGGCACCAGTTCGGCGGCCAGCGCGCGGCCCGCGTCGGTCAGATATACCCGCACGCGGCGGCCATCGGCGGGGTCGCTGCGGCGAAGCAGCAGGCCGCGTTCCTCCATCTGGGCGATGATCCGTGTGAGGCGGGATTGTTCGGCCAGCGCCCGGCGCGCGAGCTGCGTGATCATCGCGCCATCGGTGTCCGACAGGCAGGCCAACACGCGCCATTCCGGCACCCGCAGCCCCGCCTTGCGCACCTGCGCGTGGAACTGCGCGCTTGCCACATCGCTGGCCGCCGCCAAGAGATACAGCAGGTAATCCGAGACGAATCCCCCCTCCTGACCCGTCTCCTTTTGGGCGGTTGCATCGGTCTTTTGCTGCGTCACACCAGTTAACCCTTTGATGGAAAGAGGGCTCCTTGCGCCTCGGCCTCCCTAAATGGCGGGCAAATTCGCGCTTGGCAAGAAAACCCTTGACCGAAACTATATGAAAAATCATATTGTTTGGCAGGGGAGGACATCACATGTCGAAGATCAACGCCATCGTGCGCAGGGTCACAGCGCTGACCGATCGCATCAGCGAATTCGAGATTGCAGCCGCCGACAGCAGCCCGTTGCCGAACTGGGATGCCGGGGCGCATGTGCTTTTCGATCTGCCCGATGGCGACAGCCGCGCCTATTCCCTGATCACCTTCGATCCGATCCCCGAGGGCCCCGAAAGCTACCGCATCGCTGTCCAGCGTGAACCCGAGGGCAAGGGCGGCTCGACCCATATGCACGGGCTGAAACCGGGGGCAGAGATTACCTGCGCGGCGCCGAAGAACGATTTCCCCCTGTCCCCGGACGCGCCCGCCGTGCTGCTGGCGGGGGGGATTGGCATCACGCCGATGATCTCGATGGCGGCGACGCTCAAGGCCGCGGCGCAGGACTTCACCTTTCACTATACGGGCCGCAGCGCGCCCGTCATGGCCTACCGCGATGCCCTGCGCGACAATTTCGGCGATGCGCTGCATCTGCATTGCGATGATGACGCCACGGCGCTGGATCTCGGCGCGGTGATCGACAGCCTCGGGGCCCATGCGCATCTCTATGTCTGCGGCCCCAAAGGGTTGATCGACGCGGCCAAGACCAAAGCCGAAGGCACGGGCATCGCCGCCAAGCGCATCCACTTCGAACTCTTCGACGCGCCACAGGAGCAAGAGGGCGACAGTGCCTTCGAGGTCGAAGTCGCCTCAAGCGGAGAGGTTTTCACCATCCCCCCCGGCCAGTCGATCATCGACGTGCTGGAGGCGGGCGGTGTCGATGTCATGTACGACTGCCAGCGCGGCGATTGCGGCATCTGCCAATGCGATGTGCTCAGCGGCACCCCCGATCACCGCGACGTGGTCCTGTCCGAGGCCGAGCGCGCGGCGGGCAATGTCATGCAAATCTGCGTCAGCCGCGCGAAATCTCCGCGCCTTGTGCTCGACATCTGAGGGAGGAACTCATGGGACGTTACGACAGCCCGGCGGCCTTGGCCGCCCTCGTGCAGCCACATCAGGTGCACCGCGATATCTACACCGACCCAGAGGTGTTCCAGCAGGAGATGACGCATCTCTTCGCCAATGCTTGGGTCTTTGTCGGCCATGAAAGCCAGACCCCGAACAAGGGCGATTATTTCAGCACCCATATCGGCACCCAGCCCGTCATTCAGGTGCGCCATTCGACGGGGGACATCCATGTCCTGCTGAACCGCTGCCCCCACAAAGGCACCAAGATCGTGATCGACCGGCAAGGCAACACCGGCAAATTCTTCCGCTGTCCCTATCACGCATGGAGCTTCAAGACCGATGGCTGCCTTTTGGCGATCCCGCTCAAGAAGGGCTACCAGAACACCGGGCTGGAAGGTACCGACAGCGGCAAGGGGATGCGCAGCGTCGGCGATGTAAAAAACTACCGCGGCTTCATCTTTGCGCGGCTGGCCGAAGAGGGTATGAGCTTTGAAGAGTTCTTTGGCGAAAGCCTGTCCTCGCTCGACAATATGGTTGACCGCTCCCCCGCCGGGCGGCTCGAAGTGGTCGGCCCGCCGCTGCGCTATATGCACCATTGCAACTGGAAGATGCTGGTCGAAAACCAGACCGACACCTGCCACCCGATGGTGGCGCATGAAAGCTCTGCCGGGACAGCGGTGAAGCTCTACGAAGAGTTGGGCCTGCCCGAGGACGCGCCCAAACCCCCCGCGATGGAGATCATCGCCCCCTTCATGTCGCCTTACGATTTCTTCGAAGGGATGGGCATCCGCACATGGCCCAACGGGCATGGGCACACTGGCGTAAACCACTCTATCCACTCGGATTATTCCGCCATCCCCGGTTATTTCGAAGCGCTCTGCGACAGCTACGGAGAGGAGAAAGCCAAGGCGATCCTCGATGAGAACCGCCACAACACGGTCTATTTCCCCAACATCATGATCAAGGGGCCGATCCAGCAATTGCGGGTTTTCATCCCCATCGCCGCCGACCGGACCGTGGTGGAAAGCTACATCTACCGCCTTGTCGACGCACCCGATGAGCTGACCGCCCGCACCGCGATGTACAACCGCATGATCAACGCGCCCACCTCCATCGTCGGCCATGACGATCTGGAGATGTACGAGCGCGCGCAGGAAGGGCTGACGGTCGACGGGCTGGAATGGGTGAACATCCAGCGCCTGATCGAAGAGGACGAAGACTTCGAGGTCGAAGCGGTCGAAAACGGCACCACCGAACGCCAGATGCGCAACCAATTCCACGCATGGGTCAAGTTCATGACCATGGGCCAAAAGACGGAGGCGGCGGAATGAGTGTGACGCGCGAAAGCCTCATCGACTTCATCTATGACGAAGTGCGCATGTTGGACGAGGGGCGCTATACCGAATGGCTCGACCTCTGGCTGCCGGATGGGCATTATTGGATGCCGTTGGACTATCAACAGAAAGACCCGATCAACGAGACCTCGTTGATGTATGAGGATATGTTCATGCTCAAGCTGCGCGTCGAACGTCTGAACGGGGCGCGCACCTTTAGCCAGAAACCCAAAAGCCGGTGTCACCATGTGATCCAGCGGCCCTTCGTAGATGAAATGGATACGGAGGCAGGGCGTTTTGTCACGACCACCTTCATACACTACGTCGAGACGCGGCTGGATGAGCAGCAGTTGCTCGCCGTCACCGCGCGGCATGAGTTGGCGCTGGTCGAGGGGCGTCTCCGCATCGCCAACAAACGGGTCGATATCGTGAATTGCGACGCGGCCTTCCGCAACATCCAGTTGCTGCCATGATCGGGGCAGAGACTAAGACGGTCTTCGCGGCCTTTGAAGACACCGCCGCGCGGCACCCCGAACGGGGTTTCCTGAATGTCCTCCCGGAAACGGCGCACATCTACGGCATCGCGGCGGGGGAGGTGACTTATGCCGAAGCCGCGCGCGAGGTTGCGACCCTGCGCAAGCGCATCTCGGCGGCGGGTTATCTGCCCGGCCAACGTGTCATGCTGCTGATGGAGAACCGCCCGGCCTTCTTCCTCTGGTGGCTCGCGCTGAACGGTCTGGGCCTGTCGGTCGTGCCGGTGAACCCCGATCTGCGTGCGGCGGAGTTGAGCTATATGATCGACCATGCCGAGCCGGTCTTGGCCGTGGCGATACCCGCGCGCGGCGACGACCTGCGCGCCGCGGCACGGCAAGCGGGACGCGACATGCCGGTGATCGCGCCGGAGGATTCCTTGCCCGCACCCGCAACGCTTGAGACCATCGCGGCACGGCGAGGCGGGGGAGAGGAGGCCGAGGCCGCATTGCTCTACACCTCGGGCACCACCGGCCAGCCCAAAGGCTGCATTCTGACCAACACCTATTTCCTAGATGCCGGACGCTGGTACGCCGACACCGGCGGGCTTTGCGCCCTCTCGCAAGACGGCGAGCGGATGATCACGCCGCTGCCGATCTTCCACATGAACGCGATGGCCTATTCCTTCATGGCGATGATCGCAGTGGGCGGCTGCCTGACCGCGCTCGACCGCTTCCACCCCCGCAGTTGGTGGGCCTCGGTCCGGGCCTCGGGGGCGACCTGTCTGCACTACCTTGGCGTCATGCCGTCGATGCTCATGGGGGCGGAAGCAAGCGAAGCCGACCGCGACCATGCCGTGCGCTTTGGCTTCGGCGCGGGGGTGGACCCGAAACTGCACGCCGCCTTCGAGGCGCGTTTCGGTTTTCCGTTGGTCGAGGCTTGGGCCATGACCGAAACCGGCGCGGGGGCGGTGATCTGCGCTAACCGCGAACCGCGCCGCGTGGGCGAAAGCTGCCTCGGCGCGCCCGAAGGGGGGCTGGAGGTTCGGCTGCTCGACGATGCCGGGCAAGAGGCCGATCAAGGCGAATTGCTGGTGCGCCGCGCCGGTGCCGACCCGCGGCGCGGGTTCTTTGCGGGCTATTTCAAGAACGCCGAAGCCACGGATAAGGCTTGGGCGGGCGGTTGGTTCCACACCGGCGACATCGTGCGCCGTGCCCCCGATGGCGCGATGTATTTCGTCGACCGGAAGAAAAACGTGATCCGCCGCTCGGGCGAAAACATCGCGGCGGTCGAGGTGGAATCGACCCTGATGCGCCACCCTGCCGTGGCCAGCGCCGCCGTGGCCGCCGTGCCTGACGCGGTGCGCGGGGATGAGGTTTTCGCCTGTATCGTGCCGAAGGACGCCGGTGCTGACCCTGCCGTCTTGGCCCGTGAAATCACCGAATGGTGCCTGACCCAACTTGCCTATTACAAAGCCCCCGGTTTCATCGCCTTTGTCGAGGCGCTGCCGCTGACGGCGACGCAGAAACTGCAACGCGGGGTGCTGAAAACGCTGGCCGCCGATCTGCTGGACGATCCCGCCACGCAAGACCTGCGCGGGATGAAGAAACGGACGGCGGCATGAGGCGCTGGGGCTATGACGGCGTCGTCCTCGCGGCGCCTACCTCGGTGCCCTATGCGCGCTATAGCAATGAGACCGCCCATTGGTGGATCGCCCGCGCGCTGCGCGTGATGCTGGGCAAGGCCGGGATCGCGCCGGGCGCGCTGGACGGTTTCTCGGTCTCCAGCTTCTCGCTCGCGCCGGACACGCCGGTCGGGCTGACCCAGCATTTGGGGCTCAGCCCGCGTTGGCTTGATACCGTGCCGACGGGCGGGGCCAGTGGGGTCATCGCGCTGCGCCGCGCGGCGCGGGCGGTGCAGGCGGGCGATGTCGACGTGGTGGCCTGCGTGGCGGGGGACGCGAACCGGATCGACAGCTTTCGCACTCTGCTTAGCGGCTTTTCGCGTTTCTCGATGGATGCGACCTTTCCCTATGGTTTCGGCGGCCCGAACGCGAGTTTTGCCCTGCTGATGGACCGCTACATGCAGGAACACGGCGCCACGCGAGAGGACTTTGGCCAAATCGCCGTGGCGCAACGAGCCAATGCGCTCTGCTATCCCGATGCGCTGATGAAAACGCCGCTGACCCTCGACCAATACCTTGATGCGCGCATGATCTCAGACCCCATCGCGTTGTTCGACTGCGTCATGCCTTGCGCCGGGGCCGAGGCGTTTTTGGTCATGCGCGAGGACGAGGCCCTGCGCCGCGACCTGCCCTTCGCGCGGATCAGCGGCACCATCGAGCGGCACAACGCCTACCCCGAAGACCCGATGCAACTGCGCGGCGGCTGGGGCGTGGATATCGGTGAGCTCTACGAGATGGCGGGCCATGGGCCTGAGGGGGTCGATCTGCTGCAAACCTATGACGACTACCCGGTGATCTCGGTGATGCAATTCGAAGACCTCGGGTTCTGCGCCAAGGGGGAGGGGGCCGCCTTTGCGCGGCGGCGAGATCTGACGATCCACGGCGATTTCCCCCACAACACCTCGGGCGGGCAGTTGTCGGTCGGCCAAGCCGGGGCCGCGGGCGGCTATCTGGGGCTGGTCGAGGCGATCCGGCAGGTGACCGGGCTGGCCGAGGGCACACAAGTGACCAACGCCCGGCGGGCCTTGGTCTCGGGCTTTGGCATGATCAACTATGACCGGGGCGTCTGCTCTGCCGCGGCGATCATCGAAGGGGGCGGGGCATGACCGAACCCTTGACGCCGCCCCGAAAGAAGAACCCGCAAAAGCGCAGCAGGGTGCCGACGCTGCCGCCCGCGCAGCGCTCGCGCGCGGCCCTCGGCCTTGCCATTGCCGCAGGGCGGGGCACCTTCGCTTTGCAACACTGCGCCGATTGCGGAGCGGTGCAATACCCCCCGCGCGATGCCTGCTGCAAATGCCTGTCCGTCGCGTTGGACTGGCGCGAGACGGACCGCGCGGGCGAGGTTTTGGCCGAAACCACGATCCGCGTCTCGCCCGACCCGTATTTTCGTGAGCGGCTGCCCTGGCGCATCGGCACGGTGCAACTGGCCGCGGGGCCGGTGGCGGTGTGCCATCTGCATTGCGAAGTCGGGCGCGGTGATGCGGTGCGGCTGGCGTTGAAACTGGACCGGGCCGGGCAGGGGGTCATGGTGGCCCTGCCGCGAGAGGGAAGCGAATTGATGCAAGACGATCCAATGCTGCGCGAAATGTCGAGCGATCCGAAACACCGGCGGGTGTTGATCACCGATGCCCGCTCGCCCTTGGCCCTGCCGCTGGCCCAAGCGCTCCTGAGGGCAGGTGCGGCGGAAGTATTCGTGGGCGAGCCGGAACATTGGCGTCGGTGGGAAGGCCGCGCGGCCTTCGAGGGGATGGAGAGCGTCAGCCTGATCCCGCTTGATGTCACCGATGGGGCCTCCGTCTCGCGCCTCGCGGCAGAGATCGGTGGCAAGGTCGACATCCTGATCAACACAGCCCAATTCATCCGCCCCGGCGGGGTGCTGGGCAGTGACACGGTCTTTGCCCGCGAGGGGATGGAGACCAATGTGCTGGGCCTGATGCGATTGGCGCAGGGCTTTGGCCCCGCGATGGCCGCGCGCACGGCAGATGGGGTTAATGCGGCGGTGGCTTGGGTCAATCTCCTCTCGGTCGGGGCCTTGGCGCCCGAGGCGGGTTTCGGTGGGTTCGATGCCTCCCAAGCGGCGGCGCGGTCGCTCAGCCAGACGATGCGGGCGGAGTTTGCCGGATCGGGGCTGCGGGTGATGAATGTCTACACCGGCCCCGTCGATGACGAATGGCACCAACCTCTGCCGCCGCCCAAAGTCGCCCCCCGCGCGCTGGCGCGGACAGTGGTGCGCGGGCTGGTCGACGGGTTGGAAGAGGTCGCCTGCGGTGACGTGGCTCAGGACGCGCTGGCCCGCTGGCTGGACAATCCGGCCTTGATGGAACGCGAAACGCGAGGGGGCGGCGCATGAGCAATGCAATCACGACACTGGCCGAAGCACTGGCAAGCGGTGCAGCAAAGGTCGTTGATCTGACCCATAGGCTCGACCCGGACTTCCCGGTCATCGTCCTGCCGCCAGAGTTCGGCCAATGCGCGCGGTTCCGGATGGAGGAGGTCTCGGCCTATGATCACCGCGGCCCGGCGTGGAAGTGGCATAACCTCACGCTAAACGAACACACCGGCACCCATTTCGACGCGCCCATTCACTGGGTCTCTGGCAAGGACGTGGCCCATGGCGCGGTGGATGAAATCCCGCCCGAAGCCTTCATCGGCCCGGTCGTGGTGATCGACTGCTCGGCGGGGGCGGCGCAGAACGACGACTTTGAGCTGACGCCCGAGATCATCCGCGATTGGGAGGCCCAGCACGGGCCGATCCCCCCCGACGTTTGGGTGCTGATGCGCACCGATTGGTCGAAACGCAGCGGCGCGGATTACCTCAATATGCGCGAGGATGGCGCCCATTCGCCCGGCCCCACACCCGCCGCCATCGAACTGCTGCTAGAGCGCGGCATTCGCGGCTTTGGCACGGAAACGGTCGGCACCGACGCGGGGCAGGGGATGCATTACGACCCGCCCTTCCCGGCGCATTACCTGCTGCATGGGGCAGGCAAATACGGGCTGCAATGCCTGTGCAACCTCGACCAACTGCCGCCCACCGGGGCCATGCTGATCGCACCGCCGCTCAAGATCAAAGGCGGCACCGGCAGCCCCTTGCGGGTGCTGGCACTGATACCGGGAGAGAGGCCATGACCGAATACACCGCCGTCATCACCGGGGGCAGCAAGGGCATCGGCGCCGATCTGGCGCAGCGCCTGCTGGAGCGCGGCTATCGCGTGATCTCGATCGCCCGAGGCAAGCCGGAGTGGGAGGCGGAGGGCTGCGAGCATATCGAAGCCGACCTGCTCGACCCCGCCTCCGTCGCCGCCGTTGCCGCCGACATCGCCGCACGCCATGAGGTGACCCATCTGGTGCATAACGCGGGGCTGATCTGGCCCAATCTGGTTGAGGAGGCCAAGCCCGAAGACATCACCGGCCTTGCCCAACTGCACCTCGGTTCGGCCCTGACGCTTCTGCAAGCCTTCCTGCCCGCCATGAAGGAACGCGGCTTTGGCCGGGTGATGTTCAACGCATCTCGTGCCGCCTTGGGCGCGCCGACCCGCACCGCCTATTCAGCCTCGAAAGCAGGGATGATCGGCATGGCGCGCACATGGGCGCTGGAGCTTGCGCCGCATGGCGTCACCGTCAATGTGGTGGCCCCCGGCCCGGTGCAGACGGATAACTTCTGGGGCATCATCCCGAAAGAAAGCGACCGCGAAGCGGCGCTGGCCAAACGCATCCCCATGGGGCGGTTGGGGCAGGTGGGGGATGTGACCAACGCCTTCCTCTTCTTTTGCGATCCGGCCAGCAGTTTCGTCACCGGCCAGACGCTTTTCGTCTGCGGCGGGTCGAGCATCGGGACGCTGACGCTCTGACCCCTCGGGCTTAACCCTTTCGGAAATGCTGCACCAATTCAGGGACATAGGCATCGCCCGCGCCCTTTTCGACGACTTTGGAAAGGGCGCGATAGACGCCATCGGCAATCTCGACCTGCGCGCCCGCTTGGGCGGACATCTGGCGGTAATAGTCGAAATCCTTCAGCGCATTGCTGATCGCGAAGGGCAGCGCTTCACGGTCGCCGCTGGTGATGAAGGGTGACAGCCGGTCCAGCGCGACACTGGCACCGCCGCCGCCCGCCAAGACATCCACGAAGCTCTGCGGATCGATCCCCGCATCCGCCGATTGCGCAGCCGCCTCGGCCAGCAGAGACATGAAGCCGACCGAGACATAGTTGTGCAGCAGTTTCAGCCGATGGCCCGCGCTGACTTCGCCCACATGTTTGACCTCCTCGGTGAAGGCAGCGAGGACGGGAGAGACCTTTTCGACCACCGCAGCGTCCCCCCCGACCAGCAGGTTCAGCTTCCCCTCATGGGCGAATTGCGCGGTGCGGGTCATTGGCGCATCGACAAAATCGCCCCCCGCCGCCTTGACCGCCTCGGCCATTTTTACCGTCGAGGCCGGCAGGGAGGTGGAGCAATCGACCACAACCGCGCCGGGCTTCAGCCCCGCGATGACGCCGCCTTCGCCAGTCAGGATACCTTCGACCTGCGGCGAGCCGGTGACACAAAGGATAATCACATCGGACGCGGCGGCCAGATCGCGCAGGCTGTCAAAGGCCGTGGCCCCCAGACCGTCCAACTCATCCGTCGGCTGGTTGCCGGGATGGTCGAAATAGCCAAGCGCAAAACCCCCGCGCCGCATCACGTTGCGGGCAATTCCGTGGCCCATCAGGCCGACACCGATCATACCGATTTTCATGGATTTTCCTTCGCTTGCCACCGCCACCCCTGCGCGCGGTTCCCTTGGGGAAAGTTCTAGCGATCCACCCGGCACGGTGCAACGCGACAGGCCGGGATTTTCTTGCCCAAACAGGGCTTTGTATATTTGAAACCGACAATTCGATTGATAGGAATGGCGCATTAATGGAATGAGGCTGAAATGACTTTGACCCGCGACCCCCACCAGATTGCCGAAACGCTTTACCACGGGCAGTTCTGCCCGATGTTCATCGATGGTCAGGACGTGCCCGCCTACTCCGGCGCAGTGATCGAGGTGACCGATCCCGCCTCTGGCCGCAAGCTGGCGGAAGTGCCGCGCGGCGGGGCGCGGGATGTCGATCTGGCCGTGGATGCCGCGCGCCGGGCCTTCGAGGGGGTCTGGTCCACCTTCACCCCCTACGACCGGCAGGAGGTGCTGTTGCGCATCGCCGATGTGATGGAGCGGGATTGGGAGAAGCTCTGCATCTCCGACACCGCCGACATGGGGTTGCCGCTGGCACGGACGCTCGGGAACAAGCGGCGGGTGATCGGGATGCTGCGCTTCTACGCCGGCCAAGCGGTAGCGCTGCATGGCGACGTGATCGAAAACTCGATCTCGCAATCGATGCTGTCCTTCACCACCCGCGAGCCGGTCGGCGTGGTAGGCGCGATCATCCCTTGGAACGCCCCGACCGCCGCCTCGATCTGGAAGATCGCCCCGGCGCTGGCCACCGGCTGCACCGTGGTATTGAAGCCCTCCGAAGACGCGCCGCTGACGCCCTTGATGATCGCGAAGTTGATGCAAGAGGCAGGCGTGCCCGATGGGGTGGTCAACGTGGTCACCGGCACGGGCCGCGAAGCAGGCGCGCGTCTGGCCGAACATGAGGACGTGAACAAAGTGGTCTTCACCGGTTCGACCGCCACGGGCAAGACCATCGCCCGTGCAGGCGTTGAGAACCTCAAGCGGATCACGTTGGAGTTGGGCGGGAAATCTCCGCTGATCATCTGCAAGGATGCTGACATCGACAAGGCGGTGCCTGTCGCGGCGATGGCGGTCTACGCGCATTCGGGGCAGATCTGCATCGCAGGCTCGCGGCTGTTCGTGGCGCGCGAAATTCAGGATGAGTTCATCGAGAAACTGGCCGCCTTCGCACGGGGGCTGAAGATCGGGCATGGGCTGGATGAGGGCACGGACCTCGGCCCGCTGATTAACCGCGTGCAGGCTGAAAAGGTCGAGGGCTATATCGCTGCGGGCAAAGCCGAAGGCGCGCGGCTGGTCACCGGCGGCGCACGGCCCGAGGGCGCGGACTATGAAGGCGGCAACTTTCTTGAGCCGGTGATCTTTGCCGATGTGACCGACGACATGACCATCGCGCGGGAAGAGATTTTCGGCCCCGTGATCTCGGTCCTGCCTTTCGACACGATGGAAGAGGTGATCGCGCGGGCCAATGCCACGCCCTACGGGCTGGCGGCGGGCATCTTTACCCGCGATCTAAGCACGGCGCACCGCACGGTGAAGCGGCTGAAGGCGGGCTCGGTCTGGGTGAACATGTACCACGCAATCGACCCGGCGGTGCCGTTCGGCGGGCTCAAGATGTCGGGCTATGGCAAGGAAGGCGGCGTGGAGCACCTGCAGGCGTATTTGGATACCAAGGCGGTTTGGATTCAGACCGAGTAGGGAAACGCGAACGGCAACGCCGCCCGGTCTGATGCCGGGCGGTAACCTGTTAAAAACCGCTGACCTTCGGCAGCCATGTCGAAATCGCCGGCACAAAGGTCAGCAGCATCAACACGACAAAATTCGCCAGAAAGAACGGCGGCATCTCACGGATCAGCGCCGCAGGGCGCAGGTTCACCGCCGAAGACACCACGAAAATCAGGCTCCCCACCGGCGGCGTCGTCAGGCCGAGCGTCAGGTTCACGATCACCACAATCGCAAAATGATCCGGCGCGATGCCAAGCGCATGGCTGATCGGCGCCAAGATCGGCACCAAGATCATCACGCCCGGCAGCGGGTCCATGAACAGGCCAAAGAGAAGCAGCAGCACGTTAACCGCCAAGAGGAACAGGATCGGCGACAGCTCCCATGCGATGATCGTCTCGGCCAGAAATTGCGGCACGCCTTCGATCACCAGAACCCACGCAAAGGCCCGCGCAGCGCCAAGGATCAACAAAACGGCGGACGAAATCAGCGCGGCGCGCAGGATCAGCCCCGGCAGGTCACGCAAGCGCAGCGCGCGGTAGACGAAAAACCCGCAGAAGAGGGCATAGAACACCGCGATGACCGACGCTTCGGTGGGCGTGAAAATACCGCCCCGGATGCCGCCGACGATCAGCACGATCAGCCCAAGTGCCGGCAGCGCCATAAAGGTATTGTGCCACATCTGCGCCCGCTCGGGGCGCGCATCTGCGCTGCGATAGTCGCGTTTCCAACTGACCCAACCGTTGGCGGCAAGACTGCCACAGGCCAGCAAAAGCCCCGGAATGACACCGGCCATAAACAGCGACCCGACCGAGACTTCCTGATCCTGAAGCGCATAGATGATCATCACGATCGACGGCGGAATGATCGGCCCCACCACCGCCGAGGAAATCGTCAGCGCCCCGGCGTAGGAGCGGTCATAGCCACCTTTTTCCATCATTCGGATCATCATCGCCCCCGGTCCCGCCGCATCGGCCAAGGCCGAGCCGGAAATGCCCGCGAACATGGTCGAAGAAATCACATTGGCATAGCCCAACCCCCCGCGCAGATGGCCCACGAACTGCGCGGCAAAGCGCAAAAGCGTGTGGGTGATCGCGCCGCCGGTCATGATCTCGGCGGCGAGGATGAAGAAGGGCACAGCCAAAAGCGGAAAGCTGTCGAGGCCGGAAAACATCTCTTTGACAACGACGATCTGCGGATAGGAACTGCCCAGACCGATGGCGGCGAAGACGGAAATGGCCATGGCAAAGGCGACGGGCAGCCCCAGCACCATAAGCACGAAAAGCGAGATGAAGAGGATCTCAGCCATTGGCGGCTCCCGGCATGTTCTCGGTCTGACCTTCGGGCTGGTGATAACGGCCCGCCATGATGAAGGGCCGCGCGATCAGCAACAGATGTACGATCAGCAGCGTGAAGCCGACTGGCATGGCGGCATAGACATAGCGAAACGACAGGCGCATCGCCGGGGTCATTTGATACTGTGCGCGCTGCATGTAGTCCCAGCCGACCTTGACCATGAAAGCAAAGAAGAACAGCAAAATCAAAACGATGACCCCGCGCAGGATGCGCTGCATTCGGGTGTTCATCACGTCATGCAGATTGGTAATGGCCACATGGCCGCCCTGCCGCAGGGCAAGGCCAGCCCCCAGAAAGGCCATCCAAATCATCAGGTAACGGGCGGATTCATCGGACCACGACAGCGAATGGTTGGTGCTGAACCGCAGGGCGACATTGGCCCCCACGACCAAGACCATCCCCGTCAAACAGGCGATCACCACGGCGGCGTTCACCCTGACGAATAGCTGTTCCAATCTGCGCATGGTTTCCCTCCCGTGCAAAACGGCCGGAAGCACTGCTCCCGGCCGTCCGTCTTTACGTCGCGGCGCTTACTCGGTCGCGGCGATCTGGTCGATCAGCTCTTTGCCGTAGGTCTCGTAGTACCCCTCATAGGCGCTCTCGATGGAGGCGCGGAAAGCGGCCCTCTGGTCTTCGCTCAGTTCGTTCACTTCCATGCCGCGCTCCTTCAGCGTCTCGACGCCGCTTTGCTCCACGTCATCGACGAAGGCGCGCATGGCGGAGACAGCCTCGGTCGCGCCCTTCTCGAAGGCAGCTTTGTCCTCATCCGACAGACCTTCCCAGAAGGGTTTGGAGACCAGCAGCATGGCGGGCGAATAGACGTGGCCCGAGAGTGTCAGGTACTTCTGCACCTCGTCGAGCTTGACGGAGACGATCACCGACAGCGGGTTTTCCTGCCCGTCGATGGTGCCCTGCTGGAGCGAGCTGATCACCTCGGGCCAGGCCATCGGGGTGGGGGCGGCGCCAGCGGCGTTGAAGGCTTCGAGGTGGACCGGGTTTTCCATGGTGCGCAGCTTCATGCCCGCGATGTCTTCGGGCGTCTCGATGGCGTTGCGGTTGTTGGTGATGTGGCGGAAACCCTGTTCGCCCCAGGCCAAGGCCACCATGCCCGCGCCGTCGAACTCGGCCAAGATGTCCTGACCGATCGGCCCGTCAAGCACGCGGCGCGCGTGGTCGAGGCTGCGGAACAGGAAGGGGATGTCGGTCACACCGGTGGCGGGGACGAAGTTGCTCAGCGTGCCGGTGGAGACGATGGTCGCCTCGACGGTGCCCAGTTGCAGGCCTTCGACGACCTCGCGCTCACCGCCCAGACCGGAGGAGGGGAAATGGCGGAAGCTGAACTTGCCGTCGGTTTCGGCCTCGACGACCTCTTGCCACTTCTGCGCCGCGACGCCGTAGTGGCTGTCGGGGGCGAGGGCGTAGCCGATCTTGACTTCGGTCTCGGCGCTCAGGGCTCCTCCGGTGAGCGCGGCCAAAGTGGCGAAAATTGCCGTGGGCTTGGTGATTTTGAACATTTTGTATCCTCCAGCGATCTTATTAACAAGGTCACGAAAACTGCTAGCGGCGGATGTTCAGAATGGCAATGGGGGTGGGCGCTTTGTGGACAATGAATCCACAGCAAAGCGCCGTTAAATTTCCGTGACGATATGATCGGGCGCGATGCCCGAGCCTTGGATCGCCGCAGCAACCTCTAACCCCAAGAGGGAGCCGTGGCCGGTGACCAGCGCCGTGGCGAAACCCGCCTGCGCCCCGCCGAGGATGTCGGTGTGCAGCGTGTCGCCGACCATCAGCACGCGCGCCGGATCGACGGGCTTTGCCCGGGCGAGGGCCAAGTCGAAGATATCGGGAAAGGGCTTGCCACAGAAATGCACCGCCACGCCGGTCACGTCGATCAGACGATGCGCGAACCAGCCGGGTTCGAGCGAGAGGCCATCCTCACGCGGGGCGACGAGATCGGGGTTGCCGACGAACACGGGCCGGGGCTGGCGTTTCAGACTGGCCTGCAACAGGGCCTGCCGCGCCTCTGTCCACCCATCCGCCCCGACGAGGAGGAAACCTTCGGCCCGGTCATAGACAGCCGGATCATCCGCCAGAACGGTCGCGCCGAGATCGGCGATCTCTCCCATGTCCTTATCGGGGTTCAGCATCACGCCCCAGCGGCGCGCGGGCTCTTCGGCGACGCGGTGCAGCAGCGCCTCGCGGCTGGTGACCACCTCGTCGGCTGAGAAATCAAAGCCAAGCCGCGCATAGCGGTCCATCATATGCGCCTTGGGATAGGCGGCGGAGTTGCTGACGACCATGACCGATTTGCGCATCTCGCGCAGCGCGGCAATGGTCTGCGCGGCCCCCTTGATCGCGGTTTCGCCGACGTTCAGCACGCCGTAGGCGTCAAATAGGATCAACTCATAGTGCGCGACAATATCAAGGAAACGGGCGGCCTCCACCCCATGGCCGAGCTTGTCGCAGGCGGGCAGTCGGGGGCGCAGGCGCTGGTATTCGGCCAGCGCCTGCGCGGGGTCTATGGCGACGTTCACAGGATGCGGCGGCGCAGGAAGGCCGAGATCACCTCACCGATGATCACCAACACGATGATCGCGATGAGGATCGTGGCGACCTCGGGCCAGTTGAAGGTGTCGATGGCCCCTTGCAGGATGATCCCGATGCCGCCCGCGCCGACGAGGCCCAGAACGGTGGATTCACGCAGGTTGATGTCCCACCGCAGGATCGAGACAGCCCAGAAGGTCGGCATGACCTGCGGCACGATGGCATAGGCGATGACCTTGAACCGCGAGGCGCCGGTGGCCTCCAATGCCTCGACAGGACGGCGGTCGATCTCCTCGATCGCTTCGCCCAGAAGCTTGCCGATGAAGCCGATGGAGCGGAACATGATCGCCAAAATGCCCGCCACCACGCCGGGGCCGAAGATGGCCACGAAGAGAAGCGCCCAGATGATCGTGTTCACCGACCGCGAGGTCACGAGGATCAGCCGCCCGAGCCAGAGGGTGGCCCGGTTGGGCGTGGTGTTCTGCGCCGCGATATAGGCCACCGGCAGCGACAGCAGCACCGCAAAGGTGGTGGCGAAAGTGGCGATGTTCACCGTGTCCCAAAGCACTTTGAGGATGGTTTCGAGGTTGCTGGGGTCGGGCGGATACATGCGGCCAAAAAGGTCGCCGATCTGCTCGGGCGCGCCCCAGACCCAGGCCCAGATGACCTCTATCGAAGTCAGGGCCCAAGCGATGGCGAGGGCGCAACCCAGAAGCACGCCGTAGCGCGTGAGGCGTTGGCGCAGGGTGAAACGGGTCCAGTCGTCGCGGCCGAATTTCTCTGCAATCGTCGTCATTGGATGCGCTTTCTGATCACGCCGCTGACGGCTTCGGAGACAAGGATGACACCGACGATGACCATGGTGATCGCCAGCGCGAAGTCATAGTCGTAGCGGCCAAAGGCATTGGCGAGCGTCGCCCCGATGCCGCCCGCGCCGACGATGCCCACCACCGCCGAGGCGCGCAGGTTGCTGTCGAGCTGATAGATCGTGAGGCCGATCTGGCGCGGCATGATCTGGGGAAAGATCGCGTAGATCAGGGTCGAGAAATAGGGCGCACCGGCGGCGCGCATGGCTTCGACCTGACCGAAGTCGATCTCCTCGATCCGTTCGGCCAGCATCTTGGCGACGAAGCCGATGGAATAGACGATCAGCGTCAGCACGCCTGCGAAGGGGCCGAAGCCCACGGCCTTGACGAAGAGGATCGCCACGATCACCGGGTGAAAGCTGCGCGCCACGATGATGATGGCGCGGCCCAGATAGAAGATCGGCTTGGGCGCCACGTTGCGCGCCGACATGAAGGCGATGGGGATCGACAAAAACACCCCGCCCGCGGTGGCGAGGATGGCGATCTTGAGGCTCTCAAGAAAGCCGTCGATCAAGAGGCCCGAGCGTTCGAAACTGGGCGGAAAAGCCCCGCCAAAAATGCGCCCGGCACGGCCCAGCCCTTCGGCGACGCGGTTCCAGTCAATCGGCATGGTCAGACCGACCCAACCGAAATAGGCCACCGCGCCCAAGATCACCGCCCACCGCAGCACCGGGTTGGCGATGAAGGGTGGTTTTTTCCAACTGTCCCGTGGCGCGCTCATGCCGCGGCCCCATCTTTGGCGCGGTCCGCATGGGGGCTGCCGGCGTAAATCTGGTCCATCGCGGCTTGGTCGAGCTTGCCCGGTTCATCGTCGAAAATGATCCGGCCATAGCGCATGCCGACGATACGGTCGGTGTATTCCTTGGCCTCGGTCACGTTGTGGATGTTGATCAGCACCGGCAGTTTCAGCTCACCGGCGAGGTCGCGCAGCAGGCCCATGATCTGCTCTGACGTTTTGGGGTCGAGCGAGGCGGTCGGCTCGTCGGCCAGCAGGATGTCGGGGTCTTGCATCAGGGCGCGGACCACGCCGACGCGCTGGCGTTCGCCGCCCGAGAGCTGGTCGGCGCGGGTGTTGGCATATTGCGCGATGCCGACGCGCTCCATCAGCTCATAGGCGCGGCGGATGTCGGCCTTGGCATAGCGGCGGGTCACGGCGGACCATGTCGAGATGTAGCCCAAGCGACCGGACTGGACGTTCTCCATCACCGTGAGGCGGTCGACGAGGTTAAAGCCTTGAAACACCATGCCGATCTTGCGCCGTGCGGCGCGCAGGTTGCGGCCCCGCAGGTTGGTCAGTTCGGTGCCGTTGAGCATGATCGACCCCGAGGTCGGCTCCACCAGTCGGTTGATGCAGCGCAGCAGCGTCGATTTGCCCGCGCCGGAGGAACCGATGATAGACACGACGCTTTCGCCCTCGATCGTCAAATCGAGGTTCTTCAGCACCGGATCACCGCTGCCATAGCGTTTCACGAGGTCGGAGATTTTCAGCATTTAATGTACCTTAAACGTGGGGCCGACCGCTTGGTCGGCCCCCGGTGTTGAACGATTATTCAGCCGCGAGGCCCTGCGGCGTGTACTCGACGCCGTTCGCCTTCTGGATCTGACGGATCACCGCCCACTGGTCCTTGTAGGTGATCGGGACGAACTTGCTCACGCCCGCGAATTCCTCACCCAGTGCGGTGCCTTCGAAATCGAAGGAGAAGAAGGCTTCCTTGATCTTTTCCTTCAGCTCGGGCGCGAGGTCATGCGCGACACCGTAGGAGGTTGTCGGGAAGGGGTCGCTTTCCCAGACGATGCGCACCTCCTCGGGGTCATAGAGACCGCGCTCGGCCATACGGTCGACCACTTCAGAGGCCACCGGGGCCGCGTCATAGTCGCCCGCGACAACGCCCAGCATGGATTGGTCGTGGCTGCCCGAATAGGTCACTTCGTAGTCTTCGTCCGGCACGACGCCCAGATCGGGGAAGAGCGCGCGGGGCGCTTGGTTGCCGGAGTTCGAGGTGGGCGAGGTATGCGCGATGCGCTTGCCGGCCAGATCCTTCATCTCTTTGATGTCGCTGTCGGCCTGTGTGTAGACCTGCAGCTTGTAGCCGAACTGGCCGTCCTCGGCACCCATGATGGCAAAGGGCTCGACGCCCGCGAGGTTCACGGCAAAGGGCGTGGGACCGGTGGAGAAACCGGCGATATGCAGGCGGCCTGAGCGCATCGCCTCGACCTCGGCGGAGTTCGACTGCACGGCAAAGAACTGCACGTCCTTGCCGGTCACGTCTTCAAGATGCTCGATGAAGGGGGTCCAGATGTCTTCGTAGATCGCCGGGTCTTCGACGGGCGTGTAGGCGAAAACCAGCGTTGAGGGGTCTTTCAGCATATCGGGATCGGTCGGCGCATCGGCGACCAGATCGCCATCGGCGTCGCAGAACATCTTGTCCAAGGCGCCGCGATCGCAATCCTCTTGCGCGAAGGCAAGGCTGCCCGTCAGTGTGAAGGCCGCGGTGAGACCTGCGGCGAATAGGTATTTATGAGACATTGCGTTCTCCTCCCTGAGAATCCGCGCATCTGGCGCGAAATACAATAATGCGCAGATACGAACATCGAACAGTTTCGTTTGCAAGCTGTTCCGGCGCGTCGGCGGACAAAATTGTCACAAAGCTGTAACATCTCCCACCGCAGAGCGGGGAAGGCCAGGGCGCGGTTTAACCAGTCGAAACAGGGGCTTCAGAGATCGAGTTCGATCTTGCGCACCCGGTCGCGCAGCAGGGTTTTGGAAACGGTCAGCAAATGCTGCTCCATCGCGGCGGCGGCGCCGAGCGTATCGCGCCGGGCGATGGCGTCGTTCAGGGTCATATGCTGCTCGCCCAGAACCTGTAGCGTTTCGGGGGCGTGATAGGTCCGGCGGCGCGAGGTCCATGCCACTTCGCGGCGCACCGCGCGGATGGATTCGTAGACCGTGAGGAACAGCGGATTCCGCGCCATCTCAGCAATCTTGTAGTGGAACATGTCATCCGCCGCCTCATAGGCGTCCGGGTCGCTAAGGTTTAGAGTGGCGCGCATCAACTGGTCCAACCGCTCGATCTCTTGCGGGCGGGCGCGGTCAGCGGCGAGGGCGGCAAGGGCAGGCTCGACCTCTAGCCGCACTTCCATAACGTCGCTTGGCGTGACCTGCCGCGCAAGGTGGCGCAGGCTGTCGGCATTGGTCGCGGGGGGCGGTGTGGCGAATGTGCCTTGGCCGTGGCGGCGGTAGATCGTGCCGTCCTCTTGCAACAGGCCAAGTGCCAGCCGCAGCCGCGCCCGGCTCACGCCGAAATGCTCGGCCAGCGCCCGTTCGGGCGGCATCCGCCCGTCGTTCAGGATGTCCCCTTGGCGGATCGCTCCGCGCAGCCGCTCGGCCAATTCATCTTCACTTGGGGCGGACTGGGGGGGCTGTGTCATGAGATGGAAAACGCTTCAAATAAATCAATGAACATACGCAGAGAGGTTACCATTAGGAAAATTCCAAAGGCAAACCGAAGCGCCCGGCGCGGGATGCTATGGGCTAGTTTCACACCCACATGGGCAAAGCTGGAGGTGAGCGGAATGATGATCGCCGCCGCGGCAAGGTTCACATAGCCGAGCGAGAAGGGCGGCAGCCCCTCGGCACCGAGGCCGGTGAGCGCATAGACCACTGCACCGGGCAGGCCGATGATGAAACCGATCGCGGCAGAGGTGCCCACGGCGCGGCGGATGTCGTAGCCCAGAAAGTTCAACAACGGCACGCCAATGGTGCCGCCCCCGATGCCCATCATCGCCGACAGCCCGCCGGTGACGACGCCCAAGACCGCCCAAATCGGCTTGGCAAAGCCGCGCGGGGTGGGGTCGTCCTTGGTCTTGCGAAAGATCATGTCGAGGGCGACGATGGCGGCCACGGTGGCAAAGACGCCGACAAGGATCAGCCCCGAGACATAGCCCCCCAGAAGCGCGCCGATTACGACGCCGACCAGCAGCGATGGCGCCCAGAGTTTCAACAGGTCCATATCAATCGCGCCGCGTTTGAAGTGACCATAGCCCGACGATAGCGAGGTAAAGACGATGGTCGCCAGGGACGTACCCACCGCGACCTGCATGGTGATCGCCGGATCCATTCCCGCCGTCGACAGCGCAAGATAAAGCGCGGGCACGATGACGATGCCGCCGCCCACACCAAGCAGCCCTGCAAGGATGCCGCCAAAGACCCCGGCGGAAACCGCAATGGCGAGAAGGGGCAGAAGCTGGCTGAAATCGAGCGCGTTCATATGGTTAATCTTTCTTTGTCTCTAAATCTGTCGCCAGCGACCGGCTGGGCTTGCCCGCCGCCTTGCGGGCCTCTTCGGCGCGGGTGATCGCCGCATCAATCGGCGCGCGGTCCGATGTGCCCGAAAAATTGTCGAGGCTCGGCATCGCTTCGGCCACATGCAGATAGCGCTCTCCGGCGACGTCGAGCAGGCGGTCAAGTTCGCTCAGCGGATCGCCGTGGTCATCGACGCGCAGGTCGAGATAGGCATGGTCCTGCCCGCGGTGGATCACCAGCCCCGCGGCTTGACGCCCGCGCATGTCGCCGCCCGCCTCTTCGCCCGCGCGCATGGCGGCGAGCAGACGTTCGGCCATCGGCAGATCATGGCGCGCGGCGTAGGTCTCGAACGTGGCCTCCACCACCTCCGGCCCGGTCAGCATATTGCCCGCGACGGAGTGAATGGTCCCCACTCGGTGCCCGGCCCAATCGACACAGCCCGCACCGGTATGCGCGGCGAAGTTTCCTTGGGCATCGAGCATGTGGCACTGCCGGATATCGCGCCCAGCATCGCGCGCGGCAAATTCCTTCAGCAGCGCTTCGGCGGGGTCGCCGCTTTCCAGCATGCGCCGGCCTTCGGTCCCCCAAAGCGGGTTAACGAAAGCCTGCGTGGCCACGGCGACGCGCCGCCCGATATAGGGCACGGCGGCCCCGCAGGCGAAAAAGCGGCTCGCCACGGCGATGCCGATCTCATGGCTTTCGGGGTCACGGGCGATGATGGAATAGGTCATGGGTTAACGTCCTACGGCATAGGCCTGCATCAGGCGGGGGGTCGCGGCGGCCTGAAGGCTGCCATCGGGATTGCGCAGCGCGGCGGTCATCCGCCCCACCGACCACGGCTCGGCCACGGTGACGATATGCCCTCGTGCGCGCAGCGCGTCGATGACCGCGGGGCCGACATTGGGTTCGATCATCATCTCACCGGGTAGGGCTTGGCGGGGGAAGAAACTGCTTTGGAAATGCAGCGTGTGGAACAGCGGCGCGTCCATCCCCTCTTGCAGGTCAAGGCCGTGGTGCACGAAACGCAGGAACCAGATCAGCTGCCATTGGTCCTGCTGGTCGCCGCCCGGCGTGCCAAAGACCAACTGCCGCCCATCGGCATGTTCGGCGAAAGAGGGGGTCAGCGTGGTGCGCGGACGCCGTCCGGGGGCGAGGGAGGTGGGCAAACCCCGCTCAAGCCAGAACATCTGCGCGCGGGAGTTCAACGGAAAACCAAGCCCCGGCACCACCGGATTGCTCTGCAACCACCCGCCCGAGGGCGTGGCCGAGACCATATTGCCCCAGCGGTCGATCACATCGAGATGCACGGTATCGCCGCGTTTCTCGGTCAAATGCGCCATCGTCGGCTCTTGCGGGGCGGCGTTCTGAACGCCGAAATCACGGGCCGCGCGTTCGATATAGCGCTCGGCCAGATGCTCCAGCCCCGCGATCACGCCGGGGCGCTGTTCAAGCGATGCCTTGCCGTTCACCAGCTTCGCGCGTTCCGCGTTATAGGCATCAGAGAGCAGCTCTTCCATCGGGATGATGCTCTGCTCGGGGTCGCCGTAATAGGCCTCGCGGTCGGCATAGGCGAGTTTCATCGCCTCGATCACCGTATGGGTAAAGGAAGCGCCCATCGGATCCATCGCGGCAAGATCGAAATGTTTGAGGATCGCGAGGGTCTGCAAGAACACCGGCCCCTGCGACCAAGCGTGGGTCTTATGCACCGTCCAGCCGTGGTATTCGTAGGTCAGCGTGTCCTCATAGCTGGCCTGCCATTTGGCCATGTCCTCGCGCGCCAGAAGGGCGCTGTTCTTTAGCTCGGACACGTCATGCACGCAGGCATCTTCGAGATAGTCGAAAATCGCATCTGCCACGAAACCTTCGGACCAGATTTTGCGCGCCGCTTCGATCTGCGCGCTGCGGTCTTCGCTTGTGGCTTCGGCCTCGCTGACCAAACGCTCATAGGTCGCGGCCAGATCGGGGTTCTTGAAGTTGGCGTTCGGCTCAGGCGCCGCGCCGCCGGGCGTCCAGACCGCGGCGGAGCTGGGCCATTCGGCGGCGAAATATTCGGCCAGCCCCTTGATGGTGTTCGACACGCGCGGCAGCACCGGATGCCCGTCGCGGGCATAGTCGATCGCCGGTTGCATCACCTCGCGCAGACCCATCGTGCCATGGTCGCGCAGCATCAGCATCCAGCCGTCAAAGGCACCGGGCACCACGGTGGAGAGAAGACCCGAACCGGGGATCAGCTTGAGACCCAGAGCCTCGAAATGCTCCAGCTTGGCGGCGGCGGGGCTGACCCCTTGAGCGCAGACGACCTTGGTCGCCTGTTTTGCCGCATCGTGAAAGATGATCGGCAGGTCGCCCGCCGGGCCGTTCAAATGCGGCTCGACCACTTGCAGGACAAAGCCCGCGGCGACAGCGGCGTCAAAGGCGTTGCCGCCTTTTTCAAGGATGCCGAACCCCACGGTCGAGGCGATCCAATGGGTCGAAGTGGTGACACCAAAGGAGCCGCGGATCTCGGGGCGGGTGGTGAAGGGGGTCATGTCGTCTCCGGTCAGTGTTCGCGTGGGTCGAGCGCGTCGCGCAGCCCGTCGCCCAGAAGGTTGAAGCCAAGCACAACCATGAAGATCGCGATGCCGGGCCAAAGCGCCATCCACGGCGCCTGATTGAGAAAGTTCTTCGCCGTGTTCAGCATCGACCCCCAAGAGGGCGCGGGCGGCTGCTGGCCAAGACCAAGGAAGGAGAGCGACGCCTCGGCGATGATGGCAGTGGCGACGGTCAGCGTGGCCTGCACCAACACGGGCGGCAGCACATTGGGGAAGATATAGCGGCGCAGGATGCGCGGCGTGCTCAGACCAATGGCGCGGGCGCTTTCGACGTAATCCTCGGCGGCGACGCTCAGCACCTGACCGCGGGTCAGGCGGATGAAGATCGGCGTGGCCGAGATGCCGATGGCGATCATCGCATTTGTCAGGCTCGGCCCGAGGAAGGCCGCAAGCGCGATGGCGAGGATCAGGAAGGGTGCTGCGAGCAATGCTTCGGTGCAACGCGAGATCACCGCGTCGGTCCAACCTCCGAAATAGCCCGCAACGATGCCCAAAGGCACGCCAAGCCCAAGCGCGATGGCGACCGAGACAACCCCGGCCAACAAGGAGGCCTGCGCGCCCCAAACCAGACGGCTCAGCACATCGCGGCCCAACTCATCGGTGCCCATCCAATGCGCCGCCGAAGGCCCCTTGCGCACCGCGCCCCAATCGGTGGCGGCGGGGTCGGGGATCGGCAGCAATGGGGCCAAGAGTGCGATGGCGCAGAAGAAGACCACCAGCACGCCGCCCAGCATGGCGCTGCGATGGGTGCGGAACTTCTTCCAAACCCGGTTTTCGGGACGGGCAGAGAGGACCGGATCGGCGGCGCTTTCGGCGTCGATGGTGATGGGTGTGGCAGGTTGAGCCATTATTGCTTCCTCAGGCGGGGGTTCAGCAGCACATAGGCGACATCGGCGAGCAGGTTCATGAAGATGAAGCCGACGGCGGTGACGAGCACGATGCCTTGGACCACGGCGTAATCGCGGTTGAACACGGCATCGACCACCAGCTTGCCAAAGCCGGGGATGGTGAAAATCTGTTCGGTCAGCACCGCACCCGCGATCAGCTCACCAAAGAGCAGGGCGGTCAGGGTGACGATCGGCGTCAGCGCGTTGCGAAAGGCGTGTTTCAGGATCACCCGGCGCTCGACCAGACCCTTGGCGCGGGCGGTGCGGACGTAGTCACTGCTCAGCACGCTCAGCATGGCCGACCGGGTGTGGCGCATCAGCGTCGCGGCCAGCGCCGTGCCCAGCACGAAGGCGGGCATGATCATCACGGTGATGGAGCGGATGGGGTCTTCGCTCAGCGGCACATAGCCCGAGGCGGGCAGCAGTTTCCATTTCACCGAGACCAGCAGGATCAGCATGATGCCCAGCCAAAAGTTCGGGATCGACAGGCCCGACAGCGCCACGACATTGGCCACATAATCGGTCACGGTGCCCTTCTTGACGGCAGAGAAGATGCCCGCAGGCACGCCGATCAACAGGGCAAAGATCATCGCCATCGTCGCCAGTTGGATCGTGACGGGCAGCTTTTCCCCGATCAGCTCAAGCACCGGCTGGTTGGTGCGCAGCGAAATGCCCAAGTCCCCCGTCAGCGCGTTGCCGATCCAAGTGAAATATTGCACCGGGATTGGGTCATTCAGGCGGTATTTCTCGCGCAGGAATTCCAGCACCTGCGGGTCGCGTTCTTCGCCGGCCATGGCCAGCACCGGGTCGCCCGGCAGCAGCTTTTGCAAGGTGAAGACAAAGACCGAGATCAGGATGATCGTCGGGATCGCGATCACCAGACGGCGCAGGATGAAGGACAGCATTTTGAAACGTCTCGCTCAGGGGAGGGGCACCGCCGGGACCGGCCCGGCGGTGCGGATGCAGAAGGGTTAGCCTTCTTCTTTTTTCATGCCCGCAAGGCGGATCATGCCGTCAGGATAGGGGGTGAAACCGGTGATGTCGGAATCCAGCGCCCAGATCCATGTCTGGTGGTAGAGGTACACGATCGGCATCTCTTCGTTCAGGATCGCGCGGGCAGCGGTATAGCTCTCGCGACGCACGTCTTGATCGTTGGATTTGCGCGCCTTGTTCAGCAGCTCATCCACTTCCGGGTTCGAGAACTTGGAATCGTTGATGCCGCCATCGGAGGTCATGAACTGGTGGATGTTGCCATCGGGGTCCACACGGCCCGACCAGCCGATCTGGCTGGCCTGATAGTCACCCGCCGATTGATCGGCCAGCAGCGTCGCGAATTCCTTGGAGGTGATCGAGATGTTGATCCCCGCCTCGGCTGCCATGGATTGCACGACCTGCATCAGCTGCAGCGGGATCGTGGTGTTGGGCACCTGCACCTCAAGGTCGATGCCATCGGCAAAGCCCGCTTCGGCCAGCAGTTCCTTGGCCTTTTCCACGTCACGTTCAGGCACGGGATAGTCGGTGCTGTACCAAGGCGAGTTTGGCGGGAAGGGCTGGTTGCCCGCGGCGAAGGCACCGTTGAAGACGACCTGATTGATCGCTTCGCGGTCGATCGCATAGCTCAGCGCCTGACGCAGACGTTTGTCGTTGCCCCAAGGGTTGTCGCCCTTTTCGCCATTGGCCACGTTGATCGTGATGCCCTGATAGCCAAGCGACACGGCGCTTTCCACGTTGATGCTGTCGTCACCTTCGGCCTGCGCGAGGTCGGTCGCGGCCAGACGCTCCAGCATGTCGATGTCACCCGATTGCAGGTTCGCCAGACGCACGGTGGTGTCGGG
Organism: Sulfitobacter sp. R18_1; assembly: GCF_017743915.1. NCBI lineage: Bacteria > Pseudomonadati > Pseudomonadota > Alphaproteobacteria > Rhodobacterales > Roseobacteraceae > Sulfitobacter > Sulfitobacter sp. R18_1. Next base: position 89,367 of record NZ_JAGHRG010000012.1, on the reverse strand, counting down.
GATCGGCAGATAGGTGACGGTGTCGAAGTGGTATTCCTCGGCGTCGTAATAGTCGGCAAATTTCTCAAGCACGATCCGGTCTTGGGCCACACGCTCTTTGAACTGGTAGGGGCCGGAGCAGACCGGGTTCAGGCCAAAGTCATCGCCCGCGGCCTCAGCAGCGGTGGGAGAGACCATCATGCCTGCGCGGTCGGCGAATTGCGCCATCAGCGTGGCATCGGCATCGGCCAGATCAAAGCGGATCTCATGGCTGCCCAGCACTTCGACGCCGGTGATGGAGGAAAGCTCGGACTTGCGGCGCGAAGTTTCCATGTTCTGGCTGCGGTCGATGTTGGCGGCCACGGCCTCGGCATCAAAGGGCGTGCCATCGTGGAAGACCGCATCGTCGCGCAGTTTCATGGTCAGCTGTTTGCCGTCTTCGGAAAAAGACCATTCGGTCGCCAGCTGCGGGATGATTTCGAGGTCCGGGGTGATGTCCACCAGCTTGTCGCAAAGCGACGCGTAGACGATGCGGCCCACGAAGGTGCGCGACTGGTCGGGGTCCAGCACATCGGCATCGGATTGCAGCGCGATGCGCAGGTCAGCCGCCTGCGCGCCGAGGGTCGTGGCCCCCAGCAATGCAGCGGCAAGTGTCATTTTGGTCAGTGTCATGTCGAACTCTCCTGTCGTTTCAATGAGTCTGGGTTCAGCCTGTTATTCTTGGTTTTGGCGGGGGCGGAGCGTGGTCCGGTCCCGCATGGCGTCTTGGTAAAGCGCAAAGCGCGCGGCGGCCCCGGGGGCGCGTTCGGGCGCATCGGCAAGGCCGAGGTCCGGCGTGGCGGCGGCGATCTCTTCGAAGTAATGGCAGGCGGCGATATGGCCGTCGCCTGCATCGGTTTCGCGCAAGGCAGGCGGCTCACTCGCGCAGCGCTCTTTGGCATAGGGGCAACGGGTGTGGAAACGGCAGCCCGAAGGCGGATTGGCCGGGCTTGGCATCTCGCCCTCAAGCGCGGTTTGCGGCGTGCGTGCACCATGGGCGGCCACCGGAATGGCCGATAAGAGCGCGCGGGTATAAGGGTGGCGCGGGTGGTTATAGACCGTGTCGACATCGCCCTGTTCGACGATTTGCCCCAGATACATCACCGCCACGCGGTCGCTCATATGGCGGATCACTGCGAGGTCGTGGGCAATGATGACCAATGTGAGCCCCAACTCATCGCGTAGATCGCCAAGCAGGTTGATCACCTGCGCCTGCACCGAAACGTCGAGGGCCGAGACCGGCTCATCCCCGATCACCAGTTTCGGGGCCGAGGCCAGCGCCCGCGCGATCCCGATCCGCTGACGCTGACCGCCCGAGAATTCATGCGGGTAGCGTTCGGCATGTTCGGGGCGCAGCCCGACCTTGGCCAGCAGTTCGGCCACTTTGCCGCGCCGCTCGGTGGCTGACATCTGGGGGAAATGGGTCTCAAGCGGCTCACCGACCAGCTTGCCGACGCTCATACGCGGATTGAGCGATGAGAAAGGGTCTTGAAAGATGAACTGCATGTCCCGGCGCAGGGCGGTCAGATCACGCCCCGAAAGGCTGCGCACATCCGCGCCGTCGAACTGCACATCGCCCTCGGTCGGCGTCAGCAAGCGCATCAGGAGCCGCGCGAGGGTGGATTTGCCGCAACCGGATTCGCCGACGATGGCAAAAGTCTCGCCCCGGCTCACGTCAAAGGAAACGTCATCGACCGCCTTGACCGTGGCCCCTTTGGCCAATCCGCCGCCCGAGGTTTTGAAATGTTTCTTCAGCCCGCGCGCTGTCAGGATCGTGTCACTCATACGCTCTGCTCCAGATGTGTCTCCAGCGGGGCGAAATGGCAGGCCACGGCATGGCCCCCCTCCAGCGGCGCAAGCGGCGGCTCCTGCGCGCAGATGGGCTGAGCGAAGGGGCAGCGCGTGGCAAAACGGCAGCCTTGGGGCATGTTCTGCGTCGTGGGCACCATGCCCGGCACGGTCGCCAAGCGTCCGCGCGGACCGCTGAGCTGCGGGATCGAGGACATGAGGCCGATCGTGTAGGGATGCTGCGGGTCGTTAAAGATGCGTTCCGCAGGGCCAGTTTCGACGATCGTGCCTGCGTACATGACGGCGACGGTATCCGCGATTTCGGCCACTACGCCAAGGTCATGGGTGATCATGATCGTGCCCATATCGGTCTCGGCCTGAAGGTCGCGGATCAATTCGAGGATCTGCGCCTGAATGGTCACGTCGAGGGCGGTCGTCGGCTCATCCGCGATCAAGAGCGCGGGGTCGTTGACCAAGGCCATGGCGATCATCACCCGCTGGCGCATGCCGCCGGAGAGTTGATGCGGGTAGTCGCGCATCCGCTTCTCTGCCGCCGGAATGCCGACCCGCTTGAGGATCGCCAGCGCCTTGTCCTCAGCCTCGGACTTGCTGGCGTCGCTATGGGCGAGCACGGCTTCGGTGATCTGGTCGCCAATGCGGAAGGCGGGGTTGAGCGAGGTCATTGGCTCTTGAAAAATCATCGTCATCCGACTGCCGCGCAGCTTGCGCATGGCAGTGTGGTCGGCGAGGTCGAGCTTCTGACCTTCGAAAACCATCTCGCCCGAGCGGATGGTCGCCGCACCGGCCGGCAGCAGCCCCATCATCGCCAGCGAGGTCACGCTTTTCCCGCAACCGCTTTCCCCGACGACGCAGAGCGTCTTGCCTGGGTGGACGGTGAAATTCACATGGTTGATCTGGTCGCTCGGCGCGCCGCGAAAGCGCAGGCTGAAGTCGCGCACTTCGAGCAAAACCTTGTCGGGACCGGTGTCGGGGCTGGGCAATGGACCGCTTTCTTGAACCAATATCAGATTGGTCGAGTATGCGGTTGCAACTTTCTTGCTGTCAATCCGGCGATTGCAGTTTTTGAAAAAGCCATTTGGGGTCAGTATTCTAGCGGGAATAGTGCCTGATATATCGGCGGTGATGCCTGATTTTTGGGCGATTTGTTGCGGCGGTTGGGTGCGCGGTTGGCGCGGGGTGGCGCTTGGGGAGAGTGCGGAAGGTATTTGAGAAAGGATGAAATGAGGGGGGTGGCGCGCTCTGGGGGTGATAGCGCTATTGTAGGGCGGGGGATTTGTTGCTTTATCGAGGGGGAGCCATGAACATCGAAAGGGCGGCATCCCCGCATGACCAGCAAACCTAAAACGGCGGAACGCAAGCGCGGGTCCGGGGCGCAATTTGTCTATTCCATCCTGCGCGATGAGATACTCGATCTGACCCTCTTGCCCGGCAGTCCAATCGACGAGATTCGACTTTCCGAGCGGCTGTCGATGTCGCGCACGCCGATCCGCGAGGCTTTGGTGCGGTTGGCAAGCGAGGGGTTGGTGACCACGCTGCCCAACCGTTCGACGGTCGTGTCGAATATCGACTTCATGAACCTGCACACCTTCTTTGACGCGATGACATTGATGTACCGTGTCACCACGCGTCTTGCGGCGCAGTTTCATACGCCGGCGGATATGGCCAATATTCGCGCGCGGCAGGTGGAGTTCGCCAAGGCCGTGTCGGCGCAGGACGCGCTGTCGATGATCGCCACGAACCGGGAGTTCCATGCCGAGATCGCCCGGGCGGGGCGCAACCCTTATTACGAATCGCTTTGCCTGCGGCTGTTGGATGAGGGGCGCCGTTTGCTGCGGATGTATTACCAGTCTTTCGACGATCAGCTTCCCAGTGAGTATGTGCAGGAACATGAGGACTTGATCGCGGCGATTGAGGCGCGGGATATTGGTCGTGCGGATTCTTTGGCCGCGACCCATGCGGATCAGATCGTGCGGCAGATTCAGGCGCTGATTTCGCGGGATCGGCGGCAGCATATCGACCTGTAACTGTAGGTAAATGCGCCTTTATTGGGCCGCCATAGTGGCTGTGCAGATTTTATGTCGACAAATAAAATACAATAGTTAAGATGCAGCCAAGCCCGGCGGTATCGCGGCCGGTTTCTATGATGGAGAGATATATGACCCCTTCGATTTTTTCCGGCTGCATCCCGGCCCTGATGACCCCCTGCACCGAAGACCGGAAACCTGACTTCGACGCTTTGGTGCGTATGGGCAAAAAGCTGATCGCCGATGGGATGAGCGCGGTGGTTTACTGTGGGTCCATGGGTGATTGGCCGCTGCTGACCGATGCAGAGCGGATGGAAGGGGTCGAACGTCTGGTCGAAGCGGGCGTGCCGGTGGTTGTGGGCACGGGGGCCGTGAATACGAAGTTGGCCGCCGAACATGCGGCCCATGCGCAGAAGGTCGGCGCCAAGGGGCTGATGTTGATCCCCCGTATCCTGTCGCGCGGCACATCGGTCGCCGCGCAGAAGGATCACTTCAAAAAGGTTCTCTCGGCGGCGCCTGAGCTTCCCGCCGTGATCTACAACAGCCCCTATTACGGTTTCGCCACCCGGGCCGATCTCTTCTTTGCGCTGCGGGCCGAGCATTCCAACCTTGTCGGCTTCAAGGAGTTCGGCGGCGCGGATGATCTGCGCTATGCGGCCGAGAATATCACCAGCCGGGATGATGAGGTCACGCTGATGATCGGTGTGGATACCACCGTCTTCCACGGTTTTGTCAATTGCGGCGCAACTGGCGCGATCACCGGGATCGGCAATGTGCTGCCGCGCGAAGTGTTGCATCTGGTTGCCCTCAGCCAAGCTGCGGCAGCGGGCGATGCCGAAGCGCGCCAGCGGGCGCAGGAGCTTGATGCGGCCCTTGGTGTTTTGTCCTCCTTCGACGAGGGGCCGGACCTCGTGCTTTATTATAAGCATCTGATGGTGCTCGAAGGCCATGCGGAATATGCCTTGCATTTTAATGAGACCGACGCGCTGACCGACAGCCAGCGCGGCTATGCCGAGGCGCAGTATAAGCTTTTCCGCACATGGTATGCCGATTGGAGCCAGCAGGGCGGGGCGGTCGCCAAATACGCCGCTTAATCTCCTTAGCCACCACTCCCCGGCTGGGCAGGCCCGTCGCATTTGCGGCGGGCCTTTTGCGTTCGTGGCAGGCCATTCGAAGAAGATAATTGCAAACGCATATAAATGTGACTAGCATCTTTGCAGGGACAACGCATCGGGAGTGGGTGCGCCATTTGAGGGAGATTAATTGAAATGAGTGCTACGGATTTAATGCGCGATTTCGGCGCGATGCTGGCTTCGGGCGGGGTTGAGGTCGTGGATTGCTCGGGCGTTTTGGGGCCGGATACGCCGATCCTGCAACTGCCTGCCGATTTCGCCAAGCCGACGCCGAAGGTCGAGATTCACAAGATCAGCGAATATGACGAGGACGGCCCCTTCTTTGCTTGGAACTGGATGGTGCTGGGTGAACATTCGGGCACGCATTTCGACGCGCCGCACCATTGGATCACTGGCAAGGATTACGACGACGGGTTCACTGATACGCTCGACGTGCAGCGTCTGGTCGCCCCGGTCAATGTGATCGACTGCTCTCAGCAGGCGCAGAAAGACCCGGATTTCTTGCTCGATGCAAAGAGCATCAAGGAATGGGAAGCCGAGTATGGCGAGATCGGCGAAGGCGAATGGGTTGTCATGCGCACCGATTGGGACGCGCGCGTCGATGACGAGGCGCGGTTTCTTAACGCTGATGAGGCCGGGCCGCACAGCCCCGGACCGACCCCGGATGCGATCCAGTACCTGATGGAGAAGAAGATCGTCGGCTGGGGCACCCAGTGCATCGGCACCGATGCGGGGCAAGCGGGCGGGATGGAGCCGCCCTATCCGGCGCATAACCTGCTGCATAAGAACAACTGTTTTGGTCTGGCGTCACTGGCCAACCTCGACAAACTGCCACCCAAGGGGGCGATCCTGATCGCCGCGCCGTTGAAGATCAAGAACGGCACCGGCAGCCCCATTCGGGCGCTGGCACTGGTGCCGAAGGGCTGATCGGTGACAGATACACCACCTTCCAAGGCCGAGAACGCGCCGCTGGATCGGATGGGGCTTGATAATTTCGCGCCCTATCTGATGAACCGGATCATGGGGCGGTACAATGCCGCCCTGTCGGCGGAGATGGCGGCACTCGGCCTGACCACGCCGCAGATGCGCTCGCTCGCGGTGCTGTCGGTGACCGACGGCATCCTGATCCGCGAGTTGGCGGTTTACGCGGTGGTGCAGCAATCGACGCTGAGCCGCGCGCTTGACGCGCTGGTGCGCGACGGGCTGGTCCGGCGCGAGACCGATACCAACGACAGCCGTGCCACGCGGGTCTACCTGACCGATCAGGGGCGCGAGGCCTATGCGCGTCTCTGGCCGCATATGGCGCAGGCCTATGAGGCGATGTTCAAGGGCATCGGCCCCGAGGAGAAGGCAGCCTTCGTGGCCACCTTGCAGACCATGCTGCGGAACATTCGAAAACACGATTTCTGAGAGGGACCGATGGCCGAACGTTCGTTCAAGGCAGAGGTGGAACATCTGCGCAAGGGAGACGGCGACGTCTTCACCGGCGAGGGCATCCTTGCGATCACCAAGGCGCTTTTGGAGAACGGCGTGGGCTATGTCGGCGGCTATCAGGGCGCGCCGATCAGCCACCTGATGGACGTGCTGGCCGACGCCGAGGAACTGATGGGCGAGCTGGGCGTACGGTTTGAGGCCAACGCTTCCGAGGCCGCGGCGGCGGCGATGCTGGCGGCGTCCGTTCACTATCCGATCCGGGGGGCGGTGACCTTCAAGGGGCCGGTGGGGGTCAACGTGGCCTCGGACGCGCTGGCGAACCTCAGCTCCTCGGGGGTCACCGGCGGCGCGCTGGTGATCGTGGGCGAGGACTACGGCGAAGGCTCCTCGATCATGCAGGAGCGCAGCCACGGCTTTGCCATGAAATCTCAGTTCTGGATGCTGGACCCGCGTCCGAACCTGCCCTCGATCACCAAGGCGGTGAAGGACGGGTTCGAGCTGTCCGAGGCCAGCAACACGCCGGTCATGCTGATGGTGCGCATCCGGTCCTGCCACGTCACGGGGAGTTTCGAGACCCGCGACAACCAGCGCCCGCCGCTCACCGTGGCCGAGGCTGCGGCGAACCCGCAGTCGGATTTCAACCGCGTGGTGCTGCCGCCGATGTCCTACCTGCACGAGAAGGACAAGATCGAGAACCGCTGGCCGGCGGCCGAGAAATTCATCCGCGACAACAAGCTCAACGAATTTTTCGGCCCCGAGAAGGCGCCTCTGGGCATCGTGGTGCAGGGCGGCATGTATAATTCTGTCATCCGGGCATTGCAGCGGCTGGGGCTCGCCGACATCCACGGCCAGACCGAGGTGCCGCTTTACGTGCTCAACGTCACCTATCCGCTCTTGCGCGATGAGTTCGACGACTTCTGCGCGGGCAAGGAGCATGTGCTGGTGGTCGAGGAAGGGCAGCCCGACCACATCGAGCAACAACTTGGCTCCTACCTCTACAAGCTCGACCGCCGGGTGAAGCTGCACGGCAAGGACGTGCTGCCGATGGCCGGGGAATACACCGGGCAGGTGCTGCTGGATGGTCTGACGGCCTTCCTCAAGATCGCCGCGCCGGAGATGCTGCCCGGTGCGGTGCGCGCGCCTAACGCCGAGGCGCCCGCGATCCCGGATCTCACACAGACCGTGCCGATCCGCCCGCCGGGCTTCTGCACCGGCTGCCCCGAACGCCCGATCTTCGCCGCGATGAAACTGACCGAGCAGGAGTTGGGCAAGCACCAGATCACCGGCGACATCGGCTGCCATCTCTTCGGCTGCCTGCCGCCCTTCGAGATCGGCGGCTCGACCATGGGCTATGGCCTCGGCCCCGCCTCCAACGCGGCATTTGATGGCGGCGGCGACAAGCGGGTGATCTCGATCTTGGGCGACGGGGGTTTCTGGCACAATGGTCTGTCGACCTCGATCGGCAACATGGTGTTCAACAAGTCCGACAGCGTCGCGGTGATCGTCGACAACTACTATTCCGCCGCCACCGGCGGGCAGGACGTGATGTCCTCGCGCGCGCATAACGACACGAAAAGCACGAACAACCCGATTTCCAAGGCGCTGAAAGGCGTCGGCGTGGAATGGGTGCGCCAGATCGACCGGACCTATGACGTGGGCAAGCTGCGCGAGGTGCTGCGCGAGGCGCTGACCACCGATTACAAGGGGCCGAAGGTGATCGTGGCCTCCTCGGAATGCATGCTCAACAAGCAGCGCCGCGAGAAGCCGAAACGCAATCAGGCGATTAGGGACGGCCGCCGCATGGAGGTGCCGCGCTTTGGCGTCGATGCGGATGTCTGCACCGGCGATCACGCCTGTATCCGCCTCTCGGGCTGTCCGTCGCTGTCGCTGAAACGGCTCGACGATCCGCTGCGCGACGACCCGGTGGCGCATATCGACCAGACCTGCGTCGGCTGCGGCAACTGCGGCGAAGTGGCGGATACCGCCGTGCTCTGCCCGTCCTTCTATCAGGCCGACGTGGTGCACAACCCGACGAAGTTCGAGCGTTGGCGGGCCGAGAAGACCGGCCAAATCATTCGCTGGTTGCAAGACCGACGCGATGCGAAACGACTGCGCAACGAAGGAGTGGCCACATGAACATGGTGCTGCCGCAAAAGACCCCCGACGCGCGGGTCGAGAAGATCATCAAGCTTGCCGTCATGGCCGTGGGCGGGCAGGGGGGCGGCGTGCTCACCGGCTGGATCGAGGCGATGGCCCGGGCGGAGGGCTACGTCTGTCAGGCGACCTCGGTCGCCGGCGTGGCGCAGCGTACCGGGGCCACCATCTACTACGTCGAAATGGCCCCCAAGAGCGCGCTGGACCCCGTCTTCGCGCTGGCCCCGGCGGCGGGCGACGTGGACGTGCTGATCGCCGCCGAGATGATGGAAGTGGGCCGCGCCGTGATGCGCGGTTTCGTGACGCCGGACCGCACGACGCTGATCGGCTCGACCCACCGCGCGCTCGCGGTGAGCGAGAAGATGGCACCCGGCGACGGCATCGCGGATGCCGATGAGGTCCGCGCGGCGGCCGAGATCGCGGCGCATAAGCTGGTGCTTGAAGATATGGAAGGGCTGGCCGTCGGCGCGGGTTCGGTCATCTCGGCCTCGCTCTTTGGCGCGCTTGCAGGCTCCGGCGCGCTGCCGTTTCCACGTGAGGCCTATGAGAATGCGATCCGTGCCGGCGGCAAGGGGGTCGAACCCTCGCTGCGCGCCTTCGCTGTGGGCTTTGACGCGGCACAGGGCAAGCTGCCCGAGACACCGCAGGCGCCCGAGGAAGAGATCAAACCGTTCAGCCTTGTCGGGCCGGAGAAGTTGCAGGCCGAATGGGCCGCGCTGGTGGACCGGGCCGACCGCCTGCCCGAACCTGTGCGGGACCTCGCGCTTGCCGGGCTCGCCAAGGTGGTGAACTTTCAGGACTGCGCCTATGGCGCGCTGTATCTCGACCGGCTCGATACCGTTTTGGCCCGCGATGATGCCGCACACGACTGGGCGCTTTCGGCGGCGGCGGCGAAATACATCGCCAATGCCATGGCCTATGACGACATCATTCGCGTGGCGGACCTCAAGACCCGCGCCCCGCGTCTGTCGCACATCCGCCAAGAGATGCGCGCGGGCGACGAGAACCTGCTGCAACTGACCGAGTATTTCCACCCCCGCGCGGAAGAGATCGCCGGGCTCATGCCCGCGCGGCTCGGCGCCAAGGTGGAGGCGAGCGAGAGGTGGATGTCCCGACTGAACCGCTGGTTCGACAAGGGCCGCCGGTTGCGCACCGACCGGCTGCCTGCCTTCCTGATGCTGCATTTCCTCGGCGGCCTGAAGGGCTACCGGCTGCGCACCCATCGCCATGCGCTGGAGGTCGCGCATCTGGAGGACTGGCTGCGCCGCTGCCTTGCGGAGGTGGAGACTGACTACGCCCTCGCCGTGGAACTGGTGAAATGCCGCCGCCTGATCAAGGGCTATTCCGACACCCACGCGCGGGGCCTGGGCAAGTTCGACCGCGTGATGGGCGCCGCCGATCTGCTGCGCGGGCGTGACGACGCGGCGGACTGGATCGCACGGCTGCGCGAGGCGGCGCTGCAGGATGTGGATGGCAAGGCGCTTGACGGGGCCATCGCCACGGTGCGGTCCTTCGTCTGAGGTGCCCGTTTTCTGAGCGGGCGCGGGGCGGATCACGCACAGAGCGGCCCCCGGCGCCTGCATCGCAGTTGACCACGGGTTCGCGTCGCGCCTAGCTGGGCGCAGTCACAGGGGACCGCTGCCATGGAACTTTCGCATCTCATCGCCTTCAACATCGCGCTCATCGCGTCAATCCTCAGCCGCGGCCCGGCCTTTCTGATCGCGTTGAAAACGACGCTGAGTTCGGGGCGGCAGGCGGGCGTTGCCGTGGGGGCTGGCCTCGGCCTTGTGGCGTCGTTCTGGACCCTTGCCGCGCTCTTGGGGTTGGAGGCCGTCTTCCTCGCCTTCCCATGGGCCTATGCCATCGTGAAAACCGTGGGTGCGGCCTACCTGCTCTATGTGGCTTACGGCATGTGGCGCGGGGCGCGGGCACCGGTGACAAGCACGGTGACACCCGCCCGCCATGCGTTTCGGCAGGGGCTGATGATCAACATCCTGAACCCCAAATCGGTGCTTTTCGCCGCCGCGGTGCTGGTCGTCATCTTCCCCGAGGGGATGCGGCTGAGCGAGAACCTCTTGATCGTCGCCAATCACCTGATCATCGAACTGGCCTTCTACACCGCATTGGCCTTCGGCATGAGCCGCCCTGCCGTCAGCCAAGGCTACCTGCGCGCGAAGGTCTATTTCGACCGCATTGCCTCGGCTGTGCTGGGGCTTTTGGGGCTGCGGCTGCTGCTTGCGCGTTAAAGCTCGGCCTCCCACCGGCGCGACAGGCGCATGGCACCGTTGATGATGCCGACCATTGAGTAGGTCTGGGGGAAGTTGCCCCAGCCCTCACCAGTGGCAAAGGCAGTGTCTTCGGACATCAGGCCAAGGTGGTTGCGGGCCTCCAGCAACTCTTCGAACAGTTTGCGCGCTTCCTCTTCGCGGCCAATCCGTGCCAGTGCGTCGATCCGCCAGAAGGCGCAGACGTTGAAGCCCACCTCCGGCACGCCGAAATCGTCGGCCTCTTCGTAGCGCAGCATGAAAGGGCCGCGGCCCAGCACTTCGGATAGACGTTCGACCGTCGCGATGAATCGCGGGTCTTTCGGCGGCAGAAAGCCGACCTCGCCCATCAGCAAAACGCTCGCGTCGAGGGTGCTGCCGCCAAAGCTTTCGACAAAGGCGCCGCGTTCCTCGGACCATGCGTTGTCGAGGATCTTGTCGCGGATCACCTCGGCCCGCTCGGCCCAGCGGGTGGCGCGGTCGTCCAATTCCAGATGCCGCGCAATCTTGGCCAGACGGTCGCAGGCGGCCCAACACATCAACGACGACGAGGTGTGAATCCGCGCGCGGCTGCGCAATTCCCAGATGCCCGCGTCGGGCTGGTCGTGCAGCTCCCATGCCTGTTCGCCGAGCGGCTCCAACTGCTCATAGGCGGTGCGCCCGGTGTTCGTCGGCAGGCGGTGGTCGAAGAACGCCGGGGCGGCACCGAGGATGATATTGCCATAGGTGTCATGCTGGAAATGCTCATGCGCCTGATTGCCGATCCGCACCGGCCCCATGCCACGGAACCCCTGTAAGCTAGGCGAGATGCGCTCGGTCAGCGCCGTCTCAAGCCCCAGCCCCAGCACCGGTTGGATATGCCCGCCCTCGGCATCGGCCACGGCGTTCATCAGCCATTGAAAATAATGCTCCAACGTGCGGGTGGCGGCGAGACTGTTGAGGGCGCGCACGGTGAAGAAGGCATCGCGCACCCAGCAATAGCGGTAATCCCAGTTGCGCCCCGAATCCGGCGCCTCAGGCAGGGAGGTGGTGATCGCGGCGATCACCCCGCCCGTGGCCTCATAGCTGCAAAGTTTCAATGTGATCGCGGCGCGGATGACGGCCTCCTGCCACTCGAAAGGGATCGCCAAACGCTGCGTCCAGCGCTGCCAATAGCGGGTCGTCTTGGTGCGGAAGGTGGTGCCGATCTGCTCAGGGCTGTCCGACAGGGTCTCATCGGGGCCGAGGATGAAGGTCATCTCACCTTCGAGGTTGATCATCCGCCCGTCGAGCACATGATCAATCGGCGCGTCGGTGGTCAGGCGCATGTTCTGCTCAGGCCCGACGAAGCGCACATGATTGGAGCCACGGGTGAGGGTTGGGGCCACTTCCCCCCATTGAAAGCGCGGCTTCATGCGCATCCGCACACGGGGGGAACCTTCGATACGCCGCACCTGCCGCACCAGCATCTGCGGGCGAAAGCTGCGGCCATAGGCGGTGAAACGGGGGCAGAAGTCGACAATCTCGACCGCGCCTTTCGGGCTGCGCAACACGGTGCGCAGGATCGCGGTATTGGGCAGGTAGCTCTGCTCGCTCTCGGTCATGTCTTCGAGTTCGACGGCAAATTCCCCGTCGCCCTCTTCGCCCGCGCCATGGCCCATCAGGCTGTGAAAGACCGGATCGCCGTCGAAACGCGGCAGGCAGAACCAGTTGATCGCCCCTTCGCGGCTGACCAGCGCCGCAACCGCGCAATTCCCGATGACACCCAGATCCATAAGTCCCTCTTTTCTATTCTTGATACGACTGCCGGGCGGGCCGGATCAGCGCAAAATCTCTTCCAGCCAATCGGCAAAACCGGCCACGTCTTCGATGCGATGTTGGGCTTCGGTCGGCCCTTGGCCGATCTTGATGCCAAAGCCACCCATGGCCTGCGCCGCGCGAAAGCCGTCTTCATCCGTCACGTCATCGCCGACCATCACGGGCAGGCGGTCTGCAAAGGCGGGGGAGGCCATGAACCGCGCCACCGCGCCGCCCTTGTCGACACCTTTCAAGGCGACCTCGCTGACCATCTTGCCATGCAAACCGCGCAGGCTGGAGTCTTCGCCGACCAGCGTATCGACGAAGCCGCGACAGGCGTCTTCTTGCTCCGGGGCCTTGCGGTAATGCAGCGCGATCGCGCCGGGCTTGCGCTCGGATGTTACCCCATGCAGCACGGCGAATTCCTCGACCCGGTCGATGACCGGGGTGGGGATTCCCGCGCTCTGCCCCGGCGCGTGATCCTCCGCGGTGCTAAGCCGCAGCTCCATCCCATGCGACCCCGAGACCGGCAGGCGCAGCGCGCCCAAGATACGGTCCACATCCGCCATGGCCCGGCCAGAGATCACCGCCACCGCCCCATCGGTCTTTGCGACGAGACGGGTCAAAAGATGGCGCGTCGCCTCCGGCAGACAGGCGTCTTCGGGGTTGTCGACAATGGGGGCGAGCGTGCCGTCGAGATCAAGGAAGAACGCATGGCGCTCGACCGGGATCACGGGCGGCAGATTGCGGGGCGACAGGGTGGTGCTATCCATAGGGGCCGGTCTATCCGTTTCGTTGCACGGGCGTTCCCCCAGAAACCTATGCGCCAGCGCAGCGAAATCAACGGATTTATGCTGCAACTGCGCAGAGATGCGCGATGTGCGCCGCGGGAACCCAGCCGATGCGCCCGCGTTGATCAAAACGGGGGCAGGCCCCAGACGCCACCCCGCCTATCGCAATCGGAACCCCAGATGACCGCACCGTCGACGCTCAGGTACTACCCCGACAGCAAACCCGGCATCGCTCGGCGGCGCTGCGGGCGGGGGTTTTCCTATCACGCGCCCGATGGCCGCTGTATCAAGGACAAGGCCGAGCGGGCGCGGCTGGTGAAACTGGCGGTGCCCCCGGCCTATGAGCGGGTTTGGATCAGCCCCTATGACAACGGTCACCTTCAGGCGACGGGGTTCGATGCACGGGGGCGCAAGCAATACCGTTACCATCCGCTCTGGTCCGAGGCGCAGGCGCAGGAGAAATACGCAAGCCTGCCCGAGTTTGCCGAGACCCTGCCGCGCATCCGCCGCCGCGTGCGCCGTGATCTCAAGGAGGAGTTGGGCGAACGTGATTTCGCGCTGGCCGCTGCCGTGGCGATGATCGACCGGCTGTCGCTGCGCGTCGGCAATCAGGTCTATGCTGAAACCAACCGCACCTATGGCACGCTGACCCTGAAACGGCGGCATCTGGTCCTGCGCGATGGGAAGTTGCAGGCGTCTTTCATGGCAAAGGGCGGCAAACGGGTTCGCCGCCAGATCGCCAACCGCACCCTGATGCGCGCGCTTGAGAAAATTCGCGATCTGCCCGGCGCGGACCTGCTGACATGGCTCGACGAAGAGGGGCAGCCGCGCAGTCTGACCTCAACCGCGCTGAACGACTACATTGCCGAGGCCGCTGGCACCGAAGGCTTCTCGGCCAAGACCTTTCGCACTTGGGCCGGGTCCGTCGCCGCCTTCGACGTGGCGCTGAAGGAGGATAAGCCCAGCATCAAAGCCATGGCCGAAGCCGCCGCTGAACGGTTGCACAACACGCCCACCATCGCGCGCAACAGCTATATCCACCCGCAGGTGATCGAACTTTCCCAGACCCCGCAAGACTTGCCGGACCCGCCCGATATCGACGATATGACCCAAGCCGAACGGGGGCTGCTGGCCTTTCTGCGCGCGAAGACGTGAACTTGAATCGACAATTCGGGCGAACTTTCACGGCGCTCACGCATTGTTAACATGAGTAGCGCTATCGCCCGACGTTAGAAGGACCAGAATTTCATGAGCGATACAGGTCGGCCAACCCTCAGCGGCGTCCTAGATGAGATGGAGCATCTTTCCGGCGGCGCGGATCGGCAAATTACTGTGGAAGAGATCATCGATTGTCTGGGAAAACATTCCTTTGCCTCGACTATTCTTGCCTTCAGCCTGATCTCAACCTCGCCCGCCAGCGGCATTCCGGGGATCACGGCTTTCATCGGTTTGGTGGTGCTGTTTCTGGTGGTGCAGATGATCTTTGGCCGCGACAGCCTCTGGCTGCCCGGTTTCGTCATGCGCCGCGACATCGCGGCGAAGAAACTCCGCGAGGGGGTGCGATGGCTGCGCCGCCCGGTGGATTTCGTGGACCGCTATCTGCATGAGCGCTCGACCTTCATCCTGCACCGCCCGTGGATTTACCTGCCCCTGTTCATGGTGATGGCCCTGTCGATGTTCATGCCCTTCATGGAAGTCGTGCCCACCTCCGGCTCCATCGCGTCGGCGATGATCGCCATCTTCGCGGCGGGCTATCTGATGCGCGACGGGCGGGTGGTCATCCTGTCGATGGTCCTCATGTCGCTGCTACCTGTGGGGGTCGCGTGGTTCTTTCTTGGGCGCTGAGAAAATAATTCCCGCCTATGGCCATGCTGCACCTGCAAAAGATTTGACCAAAGGCGCTCAAGCTGGGAACCTTTACCGACCTAAACCATTAAACCGTTAGTGGTGGTCGGCGTTCCGCCTAATCAGGCTCGGCGACCGAAAATGATTGTTCCCGAGGCATAAAATGGCTGGCAGATTAATTGTAATCTCAAATCGCATCCCATCGGAGGCCGCCCCTTCCGGTGGGCTGGTTTATGCGCTGCATGAAACCCTGCGCAAGATCGGCGGCATCTGGATCGGGTCGCACCCCGAAACCACGGAAACCCCCGCCAACAGTCTCAGCGAATATGGCGATCAGGGCAATTACACCCGGCTGAGCTTTAGCCTAACCCCCGAAGATTACAAGAATTTTTACCTCGGCTTCTCGAACTCGGTGCTTTGGCCCGTCTGCCACCGCCGCGGCGATCTGGTCAAGCTCGACCGCGGGTTCGAGCGGGGCTATTGCGCCGTCAACGCCCGCCTTGCCCGGCAGGTGATGGAGGTGGCCGAGCCCGACGATATGATCTGGGTTCACGACTATCATTTCTTCCCCCTCGCCACAGAGCTGCGCAAGCTGGGTTTCACCGGCAAGATCGGGTTTTTCCTGCATATTCCCTTTCCCGCCTTGGGCGATATGGGCGCCCTCCCGCGGGAGGCCAATCTGGCGCATTGGCTGGCGGATTATGACCTCGTCGGCCTGCAAACCCGCGCCGACGTGGCCCGCTGTCTTGAGATGTTCCGGGCCGAAACCGATTCCGAATTCCTGATGGATGGCACGATCAAATGCGGCTCCCGCGCGGTGGCGCTGCGGTCTTTCCCCATCGGCATCGACGTGGAGACCTTTGTGAAGGCCGCGCAGGGCGGCAGCGCGCAGGACCGTCTGGCCGACGATATGGCAGGCGACATCGTGATCGGCGTCGACCGGCTCGATTACTCCAAAGGTCTGCCCAACCGCTTCCGCGCCTTTGGCCGCTATCTCGAAACCCGGGATGAGCGGGAACGCCGGGTGAGCATGGTCCAAATCGCCCCGCCCAGCCGAGAGGAAGTCGCCGCCTATCGCGAGTTGCGCTACGAGTTGGAAGAGCTTGTCGGCCGCGTGAACGGGGAGCATGGAGAGATCGACTGGACCCCGCTGCGCTATATCCACCGCAACCTTGATCGCAACCTTTTGGCCCGCCTCTATCGCCGTGCGCGGGTCGGGATCGTGACGCCCTTCGCCGATGGGATGAACCTTGTGGCCAAGGAATATGTCGCCGCGCAAGACCCCGAAGACCCCGGTGTGCTGATCCTGTCGCATATGGCCGGCGCTGCCGAGGACCTGACGGATGCGGTTCAGGTCAATCCCTATGATATCGAAGACATCAGCGAAGCGCTCAAGACCGCGCTCGCCTTGCCGCTGGAAGAGCGCAAGCGCCGCCATGCCAGCTGCATGGCGCAGGTGCGGGCCACGGATGTGAACCTCTGGAGCCAGCATTTCGTCGACGCTTTGAAAGCCTGCAAGCCGACGCTCGTGGTCAAGCCCCGCGCGCGGGAATGGACAGACGCCTAGCGGCGGGGGTCATTCTTCTGGCGCATAGACCACTGCGGTCTCCCAACCGCTGCATTTCTCGGCAAGGCCCGCAGGCAGCGCCAGATCGGTAAAGAACATATCCACCTCCCGCGCCGAGGCGATCCGCGCGGGGGCAGAGCGTTTGAATTTGGAATGATCGGTCACCAAAAACGTCTTGCGCGACTGCGCGATGATACATTGGCTGACGCCCACTTCTTCGATGTCGAAGTCGAGCAGATCGCCATCCGCATCCATTGCCGAACAGCCGATCACCGCGATGTCGAATTTGAATTGGCGGATCGTCTCGATCGTCAAGTTTCCGACCAGTCCGCCGTCCATCCGGCGCAGTGCGCCGCCGGTCAGCACGATGCGGCATTCGGGGTTGTCGACCAGAATATTGGCCACGTTCATGTTGTTCGTCACCACCATCAAATCCCGGTGGTGAAGCAGGGCGCGGGCCACGGCCTCGGTACTGGTCCCGATATTTAGAAAGACCGAACAGCCGTCGGGGATATGTTCGGCACAGGCGCGGGCGATGCGATTCTTGGCCTCTTCATGCAGATTGCGCCGCTCGGCATAGCCGATGTTACTGGCCCCCGAGGGCAGCACCGCGCCGCCATGGACCCGCTCAAGCTTACCGCTGTCGGCCAGTTCCGTAAGGTCACGGCGGATGGTCTGATGGGTCACGCCGAAATGTTCGGCCAGCCCATCGACGGTGACTTTGCCTTCGCGCCGGGCGATTTCAAGGATGTCGGGATGGCGGAATGTCTGTGAAATGGGCGTCGCTCCTGCCTGCTGTTGGCGCATTATCTCCAGTGTTTTGGCTAACGCAAGCAATCGCGCAGCAAGACACGTTTAACATGTTCGCTATGCTGGTGAAACGAACATAAACGAAAATAATTCTTGTGCAGATGAGAGTCGTTTCGTAACACTGCCCCAAATTGGACAGTCTGAGCTGGGGGAGGGCCGGATCGTGAACCAACAGCCCGATAGCCATATGGCCGCTGCCTCGGTCGATCTATTCGTCATCGGTGGTGGCATTAACGGCGCCGGGATCGCGCGCGACGCGGCAGGCCGGGGTCTGAGCGTGACCTTGGCCGAGATGAACGATCTGGCCTCGGCGACCTCTTCGGCCTCGACCAAGCTTTTCCACGGCGGGCTGCGTTACCTTGAGTATTTCGAGATCGGCCTTGTGCGCCACGCGCTGACCGAGCGCGAGGTGCTGCTGAAGGCGATGCCGCATATCTCTTGGCCGATGCGTTTCGTGCTGCCCTATCACCGCGACATGCGGTTCGAGGGCGACACGCCGACCTCTAAACTGCTGCGGTTGTTCATGCCGTGGATGCGGGGCCGCCGCCCGGCATGGCTGATCCGTCTGGGCCTGTTCCTCTATGACAACCTCGGCGGGCGTAAAATCCTGCCCGCCACACGCAGCCTGTCCTTGCGCGGTACGCCCGAAGGGGCACCGCTGGAGGACCGGTTCGAGAAGGCGTTTGAGTATTCCGACTGCTGGATCGAAGACTCCCGCCTTGTTGTGCTGAACGCCCGCGACGCGGAACTGCGCGGCGCGCGTATCATGACCCGGACCAAAGTCGTCTCTGCCGACCGCAGCGCCGATGGCTGGGCGGTCACCGTAGAGCATGGCGCGGATGGCCAGCGCGAAGTGATCCACGCCAAGATGCTGGTCAACGCGGGTGGCCCGTGGGTCGGCGACATTATCCACAACACCGCGCGGCTGAACTCCTCCGAAGGGGTGCGGCTGGTGCGCGGCAGCCATATCGTGACCAAGCGGCTCTACGATCATGACAAATGCTATTTCTTCCAAGGCACCGATGGGCGGATCATCTTCACGATCCCCTATGAGCAGGATTTCACGCTAATCGGCACCACGGATGCCGATCACCCTGATCCGACGGTCACCCCGGAATGCACGCCCGAAGAGCAGGACTACCTGATCGACTTTGTGAACGGCTATCTCAAGCAGGACATCACCCGCAAAGATATCGTCTGGACCTATTCCGGCGTGCGTCCGCTTTATGACGACGGGGCCAGCAGCGCCACGGCGGCGACGCGGGACTATACGCTCAAGGTCGACAAGACCGGCGGCGCGCCGATCCTCAATGTCTTTGGCGGCAAGATCACAACCTACCGCAAACTGGCCGAAGACGCGCTGGAGCTGATCGCGCCGCATTTCGACGGGCTGTCAGGCCATTGGACCGCAGGCGTCGCCCTGCCCGGCGGTAATTTCCCGGTGGACGGCGTGGCGCAGTTGATCGCGCGGCTGAAAGCGGATTATGACTTTCTGGATGAAAGCTGGGCTGCACGGCTGATCCGCGCCTATGGTACGGATGCTTGGGCGATGGCGGGCGAGGCCAAGACGCTGGCGGATATGGGCGAGCATTTCGGGGCCACCCTCACCGCGCGCGAGGTCGCTTGGCTGATGAACAAGGAATATGCCCTCAGCGCAGAGGACGTCGTCTGGCGCCGCAGCAAGCTGGGCCTGCGAATGGACGAGACGCAGATCGCGCGTCTCGATGAATGGATGCAGATGCGCGCGGCGAAACAAGCCGCCTCTGCGGCGGAATGAGGGGAGGTCGAACGTGAGTTTGATCCTGAAGAACGTGTCGAAGACGGTAGGCGGCCAAACGCATATCTACCCGACCGACCTGACCTTGGAAAAAGGCACGATGAACGTGCTTTTGGGGCCAACATCCTCGGGCAAGACGTCGCTGATGCGGCTGATGGCGGGGCTCGATGTGCCGGGTACGGGGCAGGTGATCTGGAACGGCGAAGACGTGACCGGCATGCGGGTGCAGGACCGCAAGGTCGCCATGGTCTATCAGCAGTTCATCAACTACCCCTCGATGACGGTTTACGACAACATCGCCTCTCCGATGAAGCTGATGGGCAAGTCGAAGGATGAGATCGATCGTGCCGTGCGCGAAACCGCCGAGCTGATGCAGCTCACCCCGATGCTTGACCGCAAACCGCTGGAGCTTTCGGGCGGCCAGCAGCAGCGCTGCGCCTTGGCGCGGGCGCTGGTCAAGAATGCCGGGCTGGTGCTCTTGGATGAGCCGCTGGCCAACCTCGACTACAAGCTGCGCGAAGAACTTCGTGCCGAAATCCCGCGTATCTTTGAGCGCGCCGGGTCGATCTTTGTCTATGCGACGACCGAGCCTGAAGAGGCGCTGCTTCTGGGCGGCAATACCGCGACGCTCTGGGAAGGCCGCGTTACGCAATTCGGCCCGACGCCGAGTGTCTACCGCCGGCCCGAGAATGCGACCACGGCGCGGGTGTTCTCTGACCCGCCGATGAACTTCCTTAGCATGACCAAATCGGGCGACACACTGCGTTTCGACGGCGGTGAGATGGCGGCGCCCGCCACGATGGCGAGCTTGCGTGACGGCGAATATACCGCCGGTTTCCGCCCCAACCACCTCACGCTGAGCGCGCAGGCGCCCGAGGCCATCGGCTTTGACGCCGTGCTGAACGTGACCGAGATCACGGGGTCGGAGACCTTTATCCACCTCGATTACCACGGTGCGAAATGGGTCGGTCTGGTGCATGGCATTCAGCATTTGCAGCCCGGCCAGCCGCTGCCGGTCTATCTGGACCCGGCGCATATCTACCTGTTTGACGCGAACGGGGCGCTCGTCTCGGCCGCGCCCTATGCGGAGGCGGCATAATGGCCAAGATCACGCTTGATAACCTCGCCCATTCCTATCTGCCCAATCCCAGCGGTGAGGATGATTTCGCCCTCAAGGAATTGAACCACGATTGGATCGACGGCGAAGCCTATGCGCTTTTGGGCGCCTCGGGCTGTGGCAAATCCACACTGCTCAACATCATCTCGGGGCTTTTGCAGCCTTCGCAGGGGCGCATCCTATTCAATGATGTAGACGTTACCCATGCGCCGACCGCTGAGCGCAACATCGCGCAGGTCTTCCAGTTCCCGGTCGTTTACGACACGATGACCGTGCATGACAATCTGGCCTTCCCGCTGCGCAACCGTGGCGCGGATGCCTCCTATGTCGCGTCCCGGGTCCAGCAGATCGCCAAGATGATCGGCATGGAAGACGAGCTGAACCGCAAGGCGCGGGGCCTTACGGCGGATGCCAAACAGAAGATTTCGCTGGGCCGGGGCATGGTGCGCGAGGACGTGAACGCGCTCTTGTTCGACGAGCCGCTCACGGTGATCGACCCCCATATGAAGTGGGAACTGCGCACGCAGCTCAAATCGCTGCACCACGAATTCGGCCACACGATGATCTACGTCACCCATGACCAGACCGAGGCGCTGACCTTCGCCGATAAGGTGGTGGTCATGTACGATGGCCGCGTCGTGCAGATCGGCACGCCGCAAGAGCTTTTCGAGCGGCCCGCGCATACTTTCGTGGGCTATTTCATCGGCTCGCCGGGGATGAACCTCTTTGACGCACAGATCGCGGGCAATGCGGCACAAGTCGCGGGCACGAGTGTCAATTTGAACAAGACCTACGCCCCCAAGGGCCAGAAAACGCAACTGGGCGTCCGGCCTGAATTCGTTCGGATCAATGGCGAAGGTCTGGGCCTTCCGGCCAAGGTGACCCGTGTCGAGGATGTGGGCCGTCACAAGATCATCCGTCTCGACGTGGCAGGCCAGCAGGTCAGCGCCATCGCCGAGGAGGGCGCGACAGTGCCGAGCGAAAACACCGCGATCAGTTTCGATCCGGCGGGCATCAACGTCTATGACGACGATTGGCGCATCAGCGCAGAGGGAGAGGCCGCATGAACAAGACCGTCAACCAAAAGGCATGGTTCCTTGTCCTGCCGGTGCTGATCCTCGTGGCCTTCTCGGCCGTGATCCCGCTGATGACCGTGGTCAACTACTCGGTGCAAGACACCTTCGGCCGGAACGAGTTTTTCTGGGCCGGGCTGGAGTGGTTTTCCGACATGCTCGACAGCGACCGGATGTGGGACGCGCTAGGCCGTCAGTTGATCTTCTCGGGCGTCATTCTGGCGATCGAGATCCCGCTTGGCATTTTCGTCGCGCTGAACATGCCCAAGAACGGGTTCTGGGCCAGTTTCTGCCTTGTCCTGATGTCCCTGCCGCTGTTGATTCCGTGGAACGTGGTCGGCACCATCTGGCAGATCTTTGGCCGCGTCGACATTGGCCTTTTGGGCTATACGCTCGACAAGCTGGGCATCACCTATAACTACACCCAAGATATCACCTCGGCGTGGATCACGGTTGTGGTCATGGATGTCTGGCACTGGACCTCTCTGGTGGCCCTCTTGGCCTATGCCGGTCTGCAATCCATTCCGGACGCTTACTATCAGGCGGCCAAGATCGACCAAGCCAGCCGTTGGGCCGTGTTCCGCTACATCGAACTGCCCAAGATGGCCGGCGTGCTGATGATCGCCATTCTGCTGCGCTTCATGGACAGCTTCATGATCTATACAGAGCCGTTCGTCGTGACCGGCGGCGGGCCGGGCAATGCCACGACCTTCCTGTCCATCGACTTGGTGAAAATGGCCATCGGCCAGTTTGACCTCGGCCCCGCAGCGGCGTTCAGCCTGATGTATTTCCTCGTGATCCTGTTGATTTCATGGGTGTTCTACACCGTGATGGTCAACCTCGACAAAAGGGATGGTGTGTGATGACCGACACAACCGTGCAAGCCCCCGGCGCCGCGCCCATTCCGGGTGACGTGACCGCTGCCAAACGCACCCGGCGCAGCCGCTTCCGGCCCAAGGGCTCGGTGGTGGTGATGACGCTCTACCTGCTGTTCCTGATGCTGCCGATCTATTGGCTCATCAACATGAGCCTCAAGACCAACGCCGAAATCCTCGGGTCCTTCTCGCTCTATCCGCGGGACCTGACGCTGGCGAACTATGCCAAGATCCTCACCGATCCGAGCTGGTACATGGGCTATGTGAACAGTCTGATTTATGTGGTGATGAACACGGTGATCTCGCTCGCTGTGGCGCTGCCGGCGGCCTATGCCTTCTCGCGCTATACGTTTCTGGGCGACAAACACCTGTTCTTCTGGCTGCTGACGAACCGGATGTCGCCGCCTGCCGTTTTCGCGCTGCCGTTCTTTCAGCTCTACTCCTCGGTCAATCTCTTTGACACGCATATCGCGGTGGCGCTGGCACACTGCCTGTTCAACGTGCCGCTCGCGGTTTGGATCCTCGAAGGTTTCATGCGCGGCGTGCCGAAAGAGATCGACGAGACGGCCTATCTTGATGGCTATTCCTTCCCGCGTTTCTTTATCCGCATCTTCACCCCGCTGATTGCCAGCGGCATCGGGGTCGCGGCCTTCTTCTGCTTCATGTTCTCATGGGTGGAACTGCTGCTGTCGCGCACGCTGACCTCGGTCGATGCCAAACCCATCGCCGCTACCATGACCCGCACCGTTTCGGCCTCGGGCCTCGACTGGGGGGTCTTGGCCGCGGCGGGTGTGCTGACCATCGTGCCGGGGGCGCTGGTGATCTATTTCGTCCGCAACTACATCGCCAAGGGCTTTGCCCTCGGGCGGGTATAAGAGAGGAGACCGCCCATGTCTTGGATGGCTTGGACCATGCCCACCGCGATCTTCTTCGGTGTCATCGCGCTGTTACTCGTGACCTTCACGATCCTCGCGATCAAATTCCCTGAGACGCCCCGTGTGGGCATCCTCAGGATTGAGACAACCCGTGGTGACCGTCTGTTCATCACGCTTCTCGGCTCGGCCTTTATCAATTTGATCTGGCTGGGTTTCGAGGCGGGTCCGCAGCCCTATGCGCTGCTGGTCTGCCTTGCCTATGCCGCAGCCGTATTTCGCTGGGTCTAGGCGCTATCACGGCGGACCCCGGGCAACCGGGGCCGCCATACGACACGACCAAATGTCTAGGGAGGACATAATGAAACGATCTGTCATGAAATCGACTACCGCTTTGGCGGTCACGCTCGGTCTGCTCGCCGGACCAGCATTCGCGGATATGGAAGCCGCGAAGAAGTTCCTCGACGAGGAAATCGAACGCTCCGCGCTGAGCCGCGAAGAGCAGGAAGCGGAGATGCAATTCTTCATCGACGCTGCCGAGCCGTTCAAAGGCATGGACATCAAAGTCGTGTCCGAGACGATCACCACCCATGAATACGAAGCCAACGTGCTGGCCCCGGCCTTCACCGCGATCACCGGCATCAACATCACTCACGACCTGATCGGCGAAGGTGACGTGGTTGAGAAACTGCAAACGCAGATGCAGTCGGGCGAGAACATCTATGACGCCTATATCAACGACAGTGACCTGATCGGCACGCACTGGCGCTACAAGCAGGCGCGCAGCTTGACCGACTGGATGGCGAACGAAGGCAAGGACGTGACCAACCCCGGTCTCGATCTCGATGACTACATCGGCCTTGATTTCACCACCTCGCCCGATGGCGAGCTGTATCAGCTGCCCGACCAGCAGTTCGCGAACCTTTACTGGTTCCGTCAGGACTGGTTCACCGATCCTGAGTTGATGGCCGAATTTAAAGAGAAATACGGCTATGACCTGGGCGTGCCGGTCAACTGGTCCGCTTACGAAGACATCGCCGAATTCTTCACCGGCCGCACGATCGACGGCGTCGAAGTCTATGGCAACATGGACTACGGCAAGAAAGACCCGAGCCTTGGCTGGCGCTATACCGATGCGTGGCTGTCCATGGCGGGCGGCGGCGACGTGGGTGAGCCCAACGGCCTGCCGGTCGACGAATGGGGCATCCGCGTCAACGAGAACTCGCAGCCCGTCGGTTCCTGTGTGACCCGCGGTGGTGCCACCAACGATGCGGCGGCGGTCTATGCGATCACCAAGTCCATCGAATGGCTTGAGAAGTACACGCCCCCCGCAGCCGCTGGCATGACCTTCGGCGAAGCCGGTCCGGTGCCTGCGCAGGGTGCCATCGCCCAGCAGATGTTCTGGTACACCGCCTTCACCGCCGACATGGTGAACGACAGCGCCAAGGCCGTGCTGAACGAAGACGGCACGCCCAAGTGGCGCATGGCCCCCAGCCCGCATGGCGCCTACTGGAAAGAAGGCCAGAAGGTTGGTTATCAAGACGTGGGCAGCTGGACGCTGATGGAAAGCACGCCCGTCGACCGCGCCAAGGCCGCATGGCTCTATGCGCAGTTCGTGACCTCGAAAACCGTGGACGTGGAAAAGGCCCATGCCGGTCTGACCTTCATCCGCGAGTCCACCATCCAGCACGACAGCTTCACCGAGCGCGCGCCGAAACTCGGCGGTCTGGTGGAATTCTACCGTTCGCCCGCGCGCACCGCATGGTCGCCCACTGGGACGAACGTGCCGGATTACCCCAAGCTGGCGCAGCTGTGGTGGCAGAACATCGGCGACGCGATGTCGGGTGCGAAAACACCTCAGGAAGCGCTCGACAGCCTTTGTGCCGAGCAGGAAAAGGTCATGGAACGTCTTGAGCGCGCAGGCGTCCAAGGTGATCTGGGTCCGAAAATGAACGAGGAGCGTGAAGCCTCCTACTGGCTTGAGCAGGAAGGTTCGCCCGTTGCCAAGCTCGACAATGAAGACCCCGAGCCCGAGACCATCAGCTACGAAGAGTTGATCAAGTCCTGGCAGTAAGCCAAACTTTCGGGGGCCGGGACGCAGCAGCGTTCCGGCCCCTTTTTCGTTTCATCCAACATCCGGGGGCCGCGCCATGACCCATATCCTCGCCATTGATCAGGGAACCACTTCCTCACGGGCGATCATCTTTGACGGCAACATGTCGGTGACGGCCACGGCCCAAGAAGAATTTCCGCAGCATTTCCCCCGCTCCGGCTGGGTTGAGCATGATCCGGGCGACCTGTGGTCGACGACCGCTGGCACCTGCCGCGCGGTGATCGAAAAGGCCGGTCTGCGCCCCGATGACATCACGGCCATCGGCATCACCAACCAACGCGAGACGACGCTGGTCTGGGACGCCAAGACCGGCAAACCCGTCCATAACGCCATCGTCTGGCAAGACCGCCGCACCGCTGATTTCTGCCGCGCGCTGCGCGAAAGCGGCGACGACAAGATCATCACCGAACGCACCGGCCTGTTGGCCGATCCCTATTTCTCAGGCACCAAGCTGAAATGGATCCTCGACAATGTTGAAGGCGCGCGCGAACGGGCGCGGGCGGGCGAGTTGCTTTTCGGCACCGTCGACAGCTATCTGATCTGGAAGCTCACCGGCGGCGCGCGCCATGTGACCGATGCCACCAATGCCGCCCGCACCATGCTCTATGACATCCACAAAGGCCGCTGGAGCACGACCATCTGCAAGATGTTCGACGTGCCGCTCGAAATGCTGCCCGAGGTGCAGGACTGCGCCGCCGATTTCGGCACCACCCGGCCTGACCTCTTTGGGCGCGAGATTCCAATCCTCGGTGTCGCGGGCGACCAACAAGCGGCAACCATCGGGCAGGCCTGTTTCCAGCCCGGCATGATGAAATCGACCTATGGCACCGGCTGTTTTGCCCTGCTGAACACGGGCGAGACGGCGGTGACCTCGACCAACCGGTTGCTCACCACCATCGCCTACCAACTCGACGGCAAGCCGACCTATGCGCTCGAAGGCTCGATCTTCGTTGCCGGGGCCGTGGTGCAATGGCTGCGCGACGGGCTGAAGATGATCCGCGAGGCGGGCGAGACGCAGGCTCTGGCCGAGCAGGCCGATCCGCATCAGAATGTGGTGCTGGTGCCTGCTTTCGTGGGCCTCGGAGCACCTTACTGGAACGCCGAATGCCGCGGCGCGATCTACGGGCTCACGCGCAACTCCGGCCCTGCGGAACTCGCGCGGGCGGCGCTCGAAAGCGTGGGCTACCAGACCCGTGACCTCTTGGAAGCGATGCAGGCCGATTGGGCCGCCCAAGGCCAGCCGGGCGAGATTGCGACCCTGCGCGTCGACGGCGGGATGAGCGCCAGTGACTGGGCGATGCAGTTCCTCTCGGACGTGATCGGCGCCTCGGTGGACCGCCCCGATGTGCTGGAGACTACCGCGCTTGGGGCCGCGTGGCTCGCCGGGCAGCGGGCGGGCATCTACCCCGATATGGAGGGTTTCGCTCGCGAATGGGCGCTTGATCGGCGGTTTGAAACCCAGATGAACGAGGCCGCGCGCGAAGAGAAATACGGCGCTTGGCAGCGGGCTGTTCAGGCGACGTTGCAGTTCTGATGCAGAGGATGTCCCCTTTCGGTTTCGCCACCGCCGGGCGCATCCGCTTTGGTCGCGGTGTCGCGGGTGAAGCGGCCTCAGCCGCGCGCGCCTATGGGCGGCAGGTGCTTTTGCTGCGCGGCGGCTCGGTCGCTTGGGTCGATGAACTGGCGCGCGATTTGGCGGCGGCGGGCTGCGAGGTGACCCAGTTGCGCGGCAGCGGCGAGCCATCGGTCGACGACGTGCGCGCCGCTGTGGCGGCGGGGCGCGGGGCGCAGGTGGTGCTGGGCGTGGGCGGCGGCGCGGTGATCGACCTTGCCAAGGCGGCAGCGGCGCTGATCCCGTCGGAGTGCGACGTGATGGAGCATCTCGAAGTCGTGGGCGCAGGCAAGCCCTTGCAGGCCGATCCCCTGCCGATGATCGCGATCCCCACCACCGCAGGCACCGGAGCCGAGGTGACAAAAAATGCCGTCATCGCCGTGCCAGACGCCGAGCGAAAAGTCAGCCTGCGCGACGACCGTATGCTGCCGCGTCTGGCCTTGGTCGATCCGGCGCTGACCGATGGCGCGCCGCGCGGGGTGACTTTGGGCTCCGGCCTCGACGCTTTGGTGCAGGTGATCGAGCCCTATCTGTCCAGCAAAGCCAACCCGCTGACCGATGCGCTCTGCCGCGCCGCGATCCCGCAGGGCATTGCCGCGCTCAAGCGTCTGGCCGAGGGCGAGGAACAGGCCGCGCGGAATGCGCTGGCCTATGTCAGCCTATCGGGTGGTTTGGCACTGGCCAATGCGGGCCTCGGGGCCGTGCATGGGTTGGCGGGTGTGATCGGCGGGCGTTTCGGCGCGCCGCATGGGCTGATTTGCGGGCGTTTGCTCGGGCCGGTTCTGGCGGCCAACAGGGATGCGATGGGGGCCTCCGACCGGTTTTCGGAGGTGCAGATGTGGCTCTCCGACGGGTTCGACCTGCCTGAGGAAGGCACTTTTGACGCGCTGACCGCCATGCTGGATGATTGGGGGTTGGAGCGGTTGAAGCATTGGATCCCCGAAGATGCGGATCTGGGCGAGACGGCCCGCGAGGCGGCGGCCTCTTCCTCCATGCGTGCGAACCCTTGCGTGCTTGAGGCGGAAACCCTCGAAGCCTGCATCCGCGCGGCAATGTAGCGGGCAGGGGCCACGGCCCCCGCCCGGCAGTTTTACGCGGCGCGCGGCGGCGTGTTACCCTCGCCCAAGTCCCAGAACACGCCCGCCATCACCCGCAGCGCATCGCGGCAGACGGGTTTTAGCACATGTTCATCCGGCGCGTGCTGCGAACAGCTGCGGTAGGAATGCGGCACCCAGACGGTGGGCAGGCCCAAGATATCGCTGAAACTGTCATTGGGCAGCGAGCCTGCGAGGTTGGGCAGGATATGCGGCGCTTTCCCGGCGCTTTTCGTCAGAGAGTCGGCTACGAACTTCACCCAAGGGTGATCCGCATCCAGCCGCGTCGCGCGGAAGAAGCCGCGGTCATGCGGTTCGATCCGCACATCCTCGAACCCCTGTTTATCAAGGTGCCGGCGCAGGGCGGGCAGGATGTCTTCGGGGTCGGTGCCGACGACATAGCGCAATTGGCAGGTGGCCGTCGCATGGGCCGAGATCGCGTTGACCGGCGCTTCGGGGACGCCGCTTTTCATCGCGAGAATGGCAAAGCTGTTCCAGCCATAGGCGCGCTCGACCGGGGTCAGGTCTTCTTCGCCCCAGTCGCTGTCGATGGCGGGGCCATCATCGCTTTCGATCGGCAGATCTTTCAACGCCGCGCGGACCGAGGGGGTCAGGCTGTCGGGCCGCCACGCGGGGATCTGGATTTGCCCGCGTTTGTCGGTGATGGTCGATAGGGCCTGCGCCAAGATCATTGCAGGATCGGCCAGCAAGCCGCCCCAGTTGCCGGAGTGATGCGCGCCTTCGCGTTTGTCGACGATCAGATCGAACGACACGCCCCCGCGCGAGCCCATGAACATGGTCGGCACTTCAGGTTGCAGCCGCGGCCCGTCCGAGGCGATGAGCACGTCGGCGGTCAGTTCCTCGCGGTGTTCGGCAAAGAACTCGGGCAGGCCCGCGCTGCCGGTCTCCTCGCTCATCTCGATCACGATGCGGCAGTTGAAACCCAGCTTGCCGCGGGTTTTCAGAACGGCTTCGATGGCGGCGATGTTGATCAGGTGCTGGCCCTTGTTGTCGGCGGTGCCGCGGCCATAAAGTTTGTCACCTTCTTCGACCAGTTTGAAAGGATACAGCCCCTCGCGCCACTGGTCGGTCTGGGCGCGGATCACGTCGCCGTGGCCATAGGTCAGCACGGTCGGCAGGTCGTCCCCCTCACGGCGCTCGCCCACCAGAAAGGGGCCGCCGCGCGGGTCAGGATTGTCATGAAAGCTACAGGCAAAGCCCATCGCCGTCAGCCGCGGCTCCATCGTCTCGACCAGATAGCGTTTCAATTCGGGGGCTTGGTCGGGGTTCTGGCTCTCGGTCTCGTAGGAGACGAGGTTGGCCAGTTCGGCTTGGAATGTCCCCTCATCGAAATAGGTCGAGATCGCTTCGATCGCTTGATCGCGGGTCATGCTTGAATGTCCTTTGTCATATCTTCGGAAATGGCGTCGCCCCAAGGCGACATGATCTCGGTGCAGCCGGAATTCTGCCCGCCCGCGCGCATCACGCCTGCGGGGCAGGCGAAAGCGTAGGGAAAGATCGTGCGTTTGGTCTCGGCGACCGCGTTGTTCTCGCGCAGCCGGTCGAGCACATCGCGCGGCAGGCTTTCATCGGCGATGAGCTGGTTGGCGTCCGAGGCGTCAATGCGCGGCGCGTGGAAGCTGTCTTCGAGCGACATGTCGAAATCGGTGATGAAGGAGGACAGTTGCGCCACCGCGCCCAAAATCTTGCGCCCGCCGGAGGCGCCGAAGGCGAAGCGTTTGTCGCCCTGCTCGCCGATCACGGGGCAGACATTCATCAGGCAGCGCTTGTTCGGCCCGAGCGAGTTCGGGCGGCCCTGAACCGGGTCGAACCACATGATGCCGTTGTTCATCAAAAAGCCGGTGGAGGGCGAGACGACGCGCGAGCCGAAGATCGACAAGAGCGTCTGGGTCTGCGCCACCATATTCCCGTGGCGGTCGACGACCGAGAAATGCGTGGTGCAGCCCGGTGCCTCGGGGCTTTCGCCGGTGTCGCCCATGGAGCCCAGACGGCGGGCATAGGCGCCTTTGAGGGCCTCGGCCATGGCGGCATAGCTGTCTGGGCCGGGGGCGCTCCCGAGGTCTTCGGTCGAGAGAGAGGTAAAAGTATCGCGGAAGGTTGGCCCGGCGGTCAGCCCCGGCACCACATGGAAGCGGGCATCGCGGTAGGCGAAGTCGAGCGGCGCGCTGAACTCGGCGCGGTAGGCTTGCAGGTCGTCGTGGCTGAGGCAGCCGCCCTTGTCCTGCACATCCCGCGCCATCGCGGCCCCAAGGTCTCCATCATAAAGCGCGCGCGCCCCGTGCCGCGCGATCTGGTCAAGGCTGTCGGCCATGCGCGACTGGTCCAGCCGCTTTTCGGCCAGCGCGGTCCAACCGCTGATCGTGGGCCACTGCCCGTCTTCCAGAAAGAGGTCCGCCGCATCCACATCCTGCGCAAGGGCGCGTGTGCAAGAGGCGATGACCAACGCGGCATACCAATCCACCAACAGACCCTTGCGGGCATGTTCCACCGCCGGGGCAAGCAGATCGGCCCAAGGCATCTTGCCGAAACGTTCATGCGCTTGGCCCAGCCCGTCGACCACGCCGGGCACGGCGATGGCGGTGGCGCCTTGGACGTTGCGGTCCCCCTCGACATGCTCCCACGGGAAGAGATCGCCCGCCTTGCCTCGCCCGCTCAGCGGATAATTCGCCGGGTCGAGTGCGCCGGGGCTGCGCATGCCGTGGTTGAGCGCATGGGCTTGGCCTTCTTCCGCACGCCAAAGCATCATCGCCCCGCCGCCCGCGGGGCCGCTCATCCAAGGTTCCAACACGCCGATGACGAAAGAGGTGGCCACAGCCGCATCCACCGCGTCTCCCCCTGCCGCAAGCACCTCGGCCCCCGCGATTGCTGCCAACCGATGCTGGGCGGCGACGACGCCATGTTCGGTTTCGATGACGGTTTTGCGGGTTTGACTGCTGTGCGACAGGTTCGATGACATGGGATTACTCTTGTTCGTACATGGGGGTTTCCGGATCGTGCAGATGGCAGGCGACATGCCCCTGCGGGATCGGGGTGTGACGCGGTGCTTTTTGCTTGCACAGATCCGTGGCGCGCGGGCAGCGCGGGTGGAAATGGCAACCGGGCGGCGGCGCGATCGGGTTCGGGTAGGCCATGCCAAGCTGCGTGTCCGGCACGCCCAAACCGGGCTCGGGCGTCAGCACGGATTTCAAAAGCGCCTTGGTGTAAGGGTGACGCGGCGCGTCAAAGAGCCCGGCGACCGAGTTCTGCTCGACGATCTCGCCCAGATACATCACCGCCACGCGGGTGGCGAGGTGTTCGACCACCGCCAAATCATGGCTGATGAAGAGATAGGTAAGGCCGAACTCCTCGCGCAGCTCGCCCAGCAGGTTGAGGATCTGGCTCTGCACCGACACATCCAGCGCCGAGGTCGGCTCGTCGCAGATCACCACCTCGGGTTTCATGATGAGCGCCCGGGCGATGGCCACACGCTGGCGCTGGCCGCCCGACATCTGGCTGGGGTAGGTGTTGATCACCCGTTGCGGCAGGCCCACAACGTCGAGGATCTCTTTGACCTTTTTCTTGCGGCTTTCCTCGTCACCGATGTTGTGCACCCGCAGCGGCAGAGAGATCACGTCATAGATGCTCTTGCGCGGGTTGAGCGAGGAATAGGGGTCTTGAAAGATCGGCTGGATCCGCCGCGCCAGCGCCAGACGGCCCTGCTGCGTGATCTCTTCGCCGTCGATCTTGACGTGACCGGCGGTCGGCTCCTCCAGCCCCAAGAGGATCTTTGCAAGGGTGGATTTGCCGCAGCCGGATTCACCGACGAGGCCCAGCACCTCGCCCTTGCCCAATTGCAGCGACACGTCATTCACCGCCGTGAGCGGTTTGACCTTGCCGAACATGCCCTGTTTCACCCGGTAGGTCTTGCTGACGCCGGAAAGCTCCAGCACCGGGGGTGTGTTTACGCTGTCCTTCATACGGTCAGCTCCTTCTCGGACTGGCGTTTGCCATCGGGGAAAATGCAGCGGAAGGCGTGGTTGCCGTCCTCGCGCTTGGGGATGTCGCCACGGCATTCGGCGACCGCATGGGGGCAGCGGGTACGGAAGACGCAGCCTTCGACTTCGCCCACCAGCGAGGGCACGATGCCCGGAATGGTGCCAAGTTTCGCACCGCGATCCGTTTTACCGGGCAGGGGAATGCAGCGCAGCAACCCGCGGGTGTAGGGATGCGAGGGCGCGTTAAAGATATCGCCCACCGGGCCGGTTTCGACCAACTCGCCCGCGTACATCACAGCGACCTTGTCGGCCACGCGGGCCACAACGCCGAGGTCATGGGTGATCAGGATCACGGCCATGTTCATCTCGCGGCCCAGATCGTGCAACAGCCGCAGGATCTGCGCCTGAATGGTCACGTCGAGCGCGGTGGTCGGCTCGTCCGCGATGATCAGTTCCGGCTCGCACATCAGCGCCATGGCGATCATCACGCGCTGGCGCAACCCGCCCGAGAGCTGGTGCGGGTACTGCGACAAGCGGCTCTCGGCGGCGGTGATGCCGACTTTCTCCAAGAGTTCAATCGCCCGGTCCCGTGCCTGTTGGCGGCTGACCTTGCGGTGCAAGAGCAGCGCCTCGGCCAATTGGTCGCCGATCGTATAGGCGGGGTTCAGCGAGGTCATCGGCTCTTGAAAGATCATCGCCATCCGCGCGCCGCGCAGTTTGCGCATCTGGCCTTGGCTGGCGGTGGTCAACTCGGTGCCATCAAAGGTCATCCGATCCGCGTTTCGCTTGATGGATTTGCCCAAGAGCCCCATCAGCGCCAGCGAGGTGAGCGATTTGCCCGAGCCGCTTTCGCCGACGATGCACAGGGTCTCGCCACGGTTGAGGTCGAAGTCGATCCCGCGCACCGCATGCAGGGTGCCGCCGCCCGTGGGAATGTCGAGCCGCAGGTTGCGGACGCTCAGAAGTGGTTCTGTCATGGGTCAGCTCCGGTTTTCGGGGGCGGTGACGTCGCGCAGACCGTCACCCATCAGGTTGATCGCCAGCACCAGCACGAAGAGCACGGCGCCCGGGATCAGCACGAGCCACGGCTCGAACAACATCATGTTCTTACCTTCGGAGACCATCAGCCCCCAGCTCGGCGTCGGGGGTTGCACCCCAAGGCCGAGGAACGACAGTGCGGCTTCCAGAAGGATCGCATGGGCCATCTCTAGCGTTACGACGACGATCAGGTTGTTGGCGATGTTGGGCATGATCTCGGACAAAAGGATGCGCGGGGTGGAGGCGCCGATCACCTGCGCCGCGGCAACATATTCGCGTCGCCGCACCTGCATGGTCGAGGCGCGCATGACCACTGCGAAACGGTCCCAAAGAAGCAGGCCCAGCACCATGATCACCACTTGAAGTGACCCGCCAAGGATCGCGACGACCGCAAGGGCCACCAGAACCACCGGCATCGCGAGACGCACGTTGATGAGGAAGGTCACGACCGCGTCGACCTTGCCGCCGAAATAGCCAGCAGCCACGCCCATGGCGGTGCCGATCAGGCCCGAGATTAGCGCCGCCACGGCCCCGATCAGCAGCGAAATCCGCGCACCGTAGATGAGGCGCGACAGGTAATCGCGGCCCAGATGGTCGGTGCCCAAGGGATGCTCCCATGCGCCGCCCATGAAAACGGGGGGCTCCATCCGGGTCATCAGGCTTTGGGCATAGGGATCATGTGGTGCAATCCAGGGCGCGAGGATCGCGATGATCGTGAGGATGATCAGAACGACCGCCCCGATCAGCAGACCTTGGTGCCCGAAGATGCGCTTGCGCAGCATCTGGCCGGGGGTCGGGCCGGTGATTTCGTCCAAAAGGCTGTCATGTGTGCTTGCCGTGGCCATGTCAGCTGCTCCTCATGCGGGGGTCGAGCCATGCGTTCAGCACGTCTGCGAGGAAGGTGAAAACAATGTAGAACATCGAGAAGATCAGGATCAGCGCCTGCACGGTGGGCAGGTCGTTGCGCGCGATGCTCTCCCACGCCAGATAGCCCGCGCCATGCAGCGCGAAGATCGACTCGACCACGATGGAGCCGCCCAGCATGAAGCCCATCTGCACGGCGGCGAGGCTGACCACCGGGATGATCGCATTGCGCAGCGCGTGGCGGAACAGCACCCGGCGCTCGTTCGCGCCCTTGGCCCGCGCGGTGCGGATGTAGTCGGAGTTCAGCACGTCCAGCATGCCCGCGCGCGTCAGGCGCATGATGGCGGGCATAGCGTAATAGCCCAGCACCACCGTCGGCAGGATGAAATGGCGCCATGTGTCGGTGCCCGAAGGCGGCAGCCAGCCCAGTTGGATGGCGAAGACCACGATCAGGATGAGGCCGAACCAGAAGCTCGGCATCGCCTGACCGGCAACCGAGATGAAGAGTGCCACACGGTCGATGATCGAATTGGGGCGGATCGCGGCGACCACGCCCAAGGGCACGGCGGTCAGCAACGCGAAGGTGATCCCGCAGACGCCGAGCGTCATGGTCACGCTCAATCGGTCGGCGATGAGCGAGGCGACGGGCAGGCGGAAATAGTAGCTCTCGCCGAAATCGCCCTGAAGGGCCGAAAACAGCCATTCGCCATATTGCACCAGCATGGGCCGGTCAAAACCATAGAGACGGCGCAGGGCCTCGATATCTTCGCCACTGGCGGTTTCACCGGCAAGTGCTGCGGCGGGGTCGCCCGACAGGAACAGCAGGCTAAAGCTGATAAACGACACGGTGAAGGCCACGAGAAGGGCCAGTCCCAATCGTTTGAGAATGAATTGAAGCACGGGTGCAACTACCTTGAGGCTGCGCCGCAGGCGAGGGCCTGCCGCGTGGGTCTGGGTTGGGTGCGGAAGGGGAGAAGGGCAGGGGCACCGGTCACGGCGCCCCTGCCGATTGGTTTACTTCCAGCTGGCAGTGGTGAAGCGCAGGACTTCGTCGGCTGTGGGTGTGTATTCCACCTCATTGGTGGTCACGTAGTTGGTGTTGTAGGAGAACATCGGCGCCCAATAGGCTTCCTCGGTGATGCGTTCGATCGCTTTGGAGTAGTTCTCTTTACGGACCTCGGGGTCGGTCGAGCTGTCGGCGATGTTGAGGTATTCCAGCGTCTCGTCGTCCATCGCGTAGTCGAGCGAGCCATGTTTGAAGAACTGGCTGACCATGGCGGAGGCGTCGTTGATCGAATAGCTGCCCCATGTCTGGAACGACACGGCGGTTTCGCCCTTCATGTTCTGCTCGCGCAGGGCGGAATACTGCAACATCTTGAAGTTGGTATCGATGCCCACAGCGTTCAGGTAGCTTGAGATCGCTTCGGCATATTCACGGTCGCGGTAGGCGTAGAAGTCGATGGTCAGACCGTCTTCGTAGCCCGCTTCAGCCAGCAATTCCTTGGCCTTCTCGGGGTTGTATTCATACTCGACCGCCGCGTCTTCGTCGCAGCCGAACTGGCTGGGGAAGCAAGGGGTGTAGACGACTTTGGATTTGCCTTTAAGCAGCGCGTCGACCAGTTCCTGACGGTTGATCGCATAGTTCACAGCCTTGCGCACGCGCACTTCGGTGAAGGGGCTGTCCTCGGAGCGGCCCGCCGCATCCAGCGTCAGATAGCCTACACGCATGGTGGATTCGTTGGAGACTTGGAACTCATCCCGCTCGGCCAGTTTCTCGGCTTGGTCCGACGGCACCTGCCAGATCAGATCAAGCGAGCCGCTGAACAGTTCCGCCATCTGCGTGTTCACATCCGGGATGGTGCGGATGTCGATGTTCTTGATGCTGGGCTTGCCCTTGGGGCTGTCGTGGTAGCCCTCATAGGCTTCCAGTTTGAAGTGCTGGCCGGGGACGACCTCGGTCACCTTGTAAGGGCCGGTGCCGACGGGTTTCAGGCCCATGCCTTCGGGGCCGGCTTCTTCGTAATAGTCGCTGGGATACATCGAAACGGGGCCGGAGAGGAATTCAATCGCCGCCGGGAACTTCTCTTTCAGCATGATGCGCACGGTGTAGTCGTCGACCTTCTCAGCCGATTTCATCCAGTTCACGTTGCGCTGCGTTTTCACGCCATTGGCCTCATCGGCGACGTAGTTCACGGTAAAGACCACGTCATCGGCGGTGAAGTCCGACCCGTCGTGGAATTTCACGCCTTCGCGCAGTTTGAATTCGATGGTCGTGTCGTCGATCCATTCCCATTCGGTGGCGAGGTTGCCCATGTATTCGTTGGTGACCGGATCGCGGTAGATCAGACCATCCCAAACCGCGCGTTGCAGCACCACGCCTTCGCGGGACGAGTTGAAGTAGCTGTCGACGTTCTCAAGCTCTTTGGTGAAGGCGACATTCAGCGTGTCATTGGCTTTGTCCGCCCAAGCCGCGCCCGTGGCGGCGGCCAGGACAAGCCCGGTGATGGTTGATTTCAGGACCGTGGATTTCATGGTCAACTCCCCTGCTGGTTAACGAATTCGGTTCCGTATCTTTTTGACTTGCGTCTCGTATCATATAATAATACTTGGTATCGCAATACGATTAATAAACGCAATCAGATCGACATACGTCAAGCCCCGGTTTGAACAATTGGGCCAGATTTCGGGGTAGGTGATTGGAAAAGAAGCAAAATACCCTTTACGT
Organism: Sulfitobacter sp. R18_1; assembly: GCF_017743915.1. Classification (NCBI taxonomy): domain Bacteria; kingdom Pseudomonadati; phylum Pseudomonadota; class Alphaproteobacteria; order Rhodobacterales; family Roseobacteraceae; genus Sulfitobacter; species Sulfitobacter sp. R18_1. The sequence goes on along the minus strand of NZ_JAGHRG010000012.1, from coordinate 52,587 downwards.
CGGGTCGCTTGCCAAGGGGCTGCGGCTGCTCCGCGCCTTCGATGAATCGCATACGGAATTGTCGCTGGTCGAGCTGGCCGCGCGCAGCGGATTGGATAAAAGCGCGGTTCAGCGGCTGGCGAATACGCTGCATATCGAGGGGATGTTGGAAAAGGACCCAGCCACGCGGCGCTACCGCCCGTCTCATGCTTGGTTAGAGCTGGCCTATGCCTATTACTGGTCGGATCAATTGGTGGGGCAGGCGATTCCCAAGCTGATCGACCTTAGCCAAGAGATCGGGGAGACGGTGAACCTTGCTGAGCTTTCGACCGATCACATCATCTACGTCAGCCGATTGCCCTGCCAGCGAACCTATTTCGCGGCGACGGTGATCGGACGGCGGCTGCCTGCGCTTTCGACGTCAGCGGGGCGGGCGATCATCTCGACCTTCTCGCCCGAAGACCGGGAAGACGCGATCGAGACTTGGCCGCTCAAACCCTTTACCGCGCGCACCACGATGGACCGCGCCACGATCCGCAACAGCATCGGTGAGGCCGTGCAGCAGGGCTATGCGATCTCCAGCGATCAGATGATTTTGTCCGAGATCGGGGTGGCCTGTCCGATTACCGGCCCCGATGGTCGGGCCTTTGCGGCGGTGCAATGTTCGGTCTCGGCGCATACCTGGACGCGGGAGCGGATCAGGGCCGAGATTCTGCCGCGCCTTCAGGACACGGCGAACGCGATTTCACCCTCATCACAGGTGCATCGGCGCTAGAAAAAGGGCCGGAGCATTTCTGCCCCGGCCCGGTGTTTTCTTATTCCCAGTTCAGCTTTTCTTCGCGCTGCCAGAACCGAAGTTTCCGGCAGGTTTGAAGGAACGCGTCCGCATTATCGGCAGAGACCTCCATCGTCCCCTCGTCCTTCTCGACCCCGGCGGCGTTGAGCAGCGGATCGGCGGTAGTGGTCCAAGCGATGAACTTGTTATGCGCAAAGGCGTCCGAGATGAAATCCTGCGCCGGTTTGTTCTTGGCGATCTTATCGGCTTTCTCATTCCCGAAGACTAAGGCCACCGCGTCAAAGACCACCGACGGGCCGCCGTCGATCTTCTCATCCGCTTCGCGGGTGCTGCCGTCCGAAAGGCTCACCCCTTGGATATGCGGTGTCACGATGGCCACCATCGCGCCCTCGTCGGCAAAGGCTTTTTCCAAGGCTTCCACCACCGAGGCATCCGCGCCTTCTGTCAGGAACAGACCCAACTTGCGGCCCGCAAAGCTGTTCGGCGCGTTCTTCAGAATGCTGAGCGCATCCGACGGCGGCAGACCGGTGATCGGCTCCCGCGCGGGTTTGGCGGGGTCCGGCATCTCGGTCACGCCCAAGCCTTCGGCCACCTGTTTCGCCAGATCGTCATGCACGTTCATCAGATGCGAGAGCATCCGCAGTCGAATGCGCTCTTCCTGACATTTCGACAGCTCGAAGGTATAGGCCGCCGCGATGTGCTGCTGCTCGATCTCGGTCTGGCTGATGTAGAACTGCCGCGCTTGGCTGTAGTGGTCAGCGAATGTCTCGGACCGCACGCGCTGTTTCGTGCCTTCGACCTCTGCCGGGTAGCTCTGGAAGCCAATCTCGGGGTTCTCGCGCGGACCACCATCCTCGCCCCAGCTGTTGGGCTCATAGTTCACGCGGCCCTTGGGGTTGTGCATCGCCATATGCCCGTCTTGCTGGAAGTGGTGGAACGGGCATTTCGGCGCGTTGATCGGAATATGGGTGAAGTTCGGCCCGCCGAGACGCTTAAGCTGCGTGTCGAGGTAGGAGAAGTTCCGCCCCTGAAGCAGCGGGTCATTCGTGTGGTCGATCCCGCGCACGATGTTCTGGGTGCAAAAGGCCACCTGCTCGGTCTCGGCGAAGAAGTTATCGACATTGGCATCCAGCGTCAGCGTCCCGATGATGCGCACCGGCACCTGCTCTTCGGGGATGATCTTGGTGGCATCAAGGATGTCGAACTCGAAGTTGTCGGCGAATTCATCGTCGAAGACCTGAATGCCCAAATCCCACTGCGGATAGTCGCCCGCGTCGATCGCATCCCACATGTCGCGGCGGTGAAAATCCGGGTCCGCGCCGTTGATCTTGAGCGCTTCGTTCCAAACAACCGATTGCAGACCCTGCTTGGGCTTCCAGTGGAACTTGACGTAATGCGATTTGCCCTCGGCATTGACCAGCCGGAAGGTATGCACGCCGAAGCCTTCCATAAAGCGGAAGGAGCGCGGGATCGCACGGTCGGACATCTGCCACAGCGTCATATGGATCGCCTCGGGCGAGAGCGAGACGAAATCCCAGAAGTTGTCATGCGCCGACTGTGCCTGCGGAAAGCCACGGTCAGGGGCGGGTTTGACGGAGTGGATGAGATCGGGGAACTTGATCGCGTCTTGGATAAAAAACACGGGGATGTTGTTGCCGACGAGGTCCCAGTTGCCCTCTTGCGTGTAGAACTTCGTCGCGAAACCGCGCACGTCGCGGGCCAGATCGAAAGAGCCCTTGTTGCCTGCCACGGTGGAGAAACGAGTGAACGTCGGGGTCTTTTCGCCGACGCGCTGGAAGATATCGGCGCAGGACAGTTCGGGGATCGCTTCCTTTAGCTCGAAATGCCCATGCACGCCGTAGCCGCGGGCGTGAACGACACGCTCTGGAATGCGCTCGTGGTCGAAGTGGAACATCTTCTCGCGGAATACGTGGTCTTCCATCAAGACCGGGCCGCGCGGACCTGCCTTGAGTGAGTTCTGATCATCCGCGATCGGGCCGCCCTGCGCGGTCGTCATCGTCTTTTCGCGGTCCGTGGTTTGCTGGCGGGGTTCGCCGCCTTTGCCAAGTTCTTTGTCTGTCATGATCTTTCTCCACAGCGCCCCCGGAATATAATCGGGAGGATTTGTTGCTAATATGTGGCGGGCCGAGAGGGCCGCTCTAGAGCCGGCGGTGATTGCCCGACCCTATGAGAGTTCAACCACCCCCGCGGCGAGGGGTTCCGATGCTTTTGCCCGGCGGGCGGGAAAGTTCTCGCGGGGGTGGAGATCTGCGGCCTCCGGTGCGAGGGGGGCGGCTGTCTCACGGGCCGCGGACTTCTCCAAAAAGCCCCGCAGCAGCGCGATATGCGCGGGCAGTTCATCGACCGGAATGCGTTCAGCCTCTGGCACCTGCACCGGCCAGCAGCCCAAACCCCCCCGGCGCAGTTTCTCCAGCAAGCAGCCCGCATCCGGCAAACAGTCATCGGCCAGATAGCCCGCCCCGCTCAGCCGGTTGCGCAGCGTATCGGCCATGCCGCCCGCCGCGCGCCCGACAAGCCTGCAAGAGGCTTCGACCCAGACATCATCCGCGTGATGCACCCGGCGGCCCGCGGCCCGCAGGGCGCGGATGATCGCCCGGTCTTCGCCGCAGGGGATCGGGGCGAAACCGCCGACGGCCTCATAGGCATCGCGGGTAAATCCTAGGCTGGCCCCCGGCGCTTCGCCGTGGCTGCCTTGCAAATCGGCGCAGTTCGGGGCGTGCCGCGCGTAGAGCGTGAGCACCAAGCGGCGGTAGGCCATTTCATGGGCCTCAAACATGGGGTCTTGCTGCGCCAAACCGGCAGCCTCTTCGGGGTTCAGCGTGACCCTACCGCAGAGGGCATCAAAGCGTTGGAGGTGGTGAATGCTGCGCGCGACCCAATCGGGGCTGACGCGGCAATCGGCATCGGTGGTCAGGATCTGGCGCAGATGAGGCATCTGTTCCAAGGCCACTGCGCAGCCCTGCCGCCGCGCCGCGCCGACCCCCATGCCGGGGGGGAAGGTGAGATCGAGCACGGTGAGGTCGATGCCAAGCCGCGCTGCCGCCGCCTTGGCGATCTTGGCGGTATCGTCATCGGTGTTGTTCACCACAAGGATCACGCGAACACGGTCGTTGCACTGGGGGGCGAGGGCGGTGAGGCAATCGCCGATCCGCTGTGCCTCGTTCCGGGCGGGGATGATGATCGCGGTGTCTTTCCAGCGCTCGAAACTCATCTGTCACCCTCCGGAAAGGCGCGGTCGATGCGGTAGTTCTCGGTCTCGCTGACGCAGGTGAAGGCATGGGTGTCGAGCGCCTTGGCAAAGCCGTTCAGCGCCTCCTCCCCTTGCAACGGATTGCCGGTGTCACCGCGCCAAGTCACGCAGATGATCTCGGCCTGCGGCCAACGGGTGGCGATGTCAGTGGCCAGTTGTTCCAGCCCCGCGTGATCCAGAAAATAGAGCACTTCGGAGAGGATCAGCAGATCGAAGTCCCCCTCGGGCAGGGGGCCGGGATAGAACCCTTGGACGAAGCGCCCCTCCGGCACCGTTTTGCGCGCGGCGGTCAGGGCGCTGGCGACTGCATCCATCCCGGTATAGCGTGCGCAGATGTCGATCAGGTGGCGTGCCAGTTGACCATTGCCGCAGCCGAGTTCAAAGGCCGAGCGGTAGCCATCCTGTGAAAGCGCCGCCCGCGTCGCCGCGAATTTGGCCTGCTCATAGGCGCTATGTTCGAACCCCCAAGGATCGCTCGTCTCGGCATAGAGACCTTGGAGATGATCTAACCCCACACCCATCACGGCATCCTCCAGAAGATTTCGTCTTGCTGCGCGAAGAGGTCGATCATCGCCTCGGGCAGAATGAACCCGTCGGGATCGTCTTGCACGACTTGGCCAAGCTGGCTGCGATGCGCGCGGATCGCGGCGCTCTTGGCGTCGCGGTAGGCGGCGGTGTCGAGGGTGAGGGGGGCGTAGCCTGCTGTGTTCTCGGCAAAGTTCGGATCATCGAAACGGCTCCACACCGGATAGCTATGAAAATGCAGATTGGGGCGCTGCGCGCGCAGGCCGTCGGCCAGTGACGCGGTGGTTTGGTGGTCGCAATGTTTGTCCTCGCTTGCCGGGACGAAGATGTGGCGTGCCGCTTGCGCGTCGATCACCTGCATCAGCTCAGTCAGGATGGCGTCGGCTGCCACCTCGTGCAATCGGCTGTCGGGATGGCCGAGCCATGTCAAATCCGCCGCGCCGCCACCAAGGAGATCGAGCGCCCCTGCCAGTTCCGCGCGCCGCGTCTCGGCCAATCGGGCCGGGGACCATGCGCGGGAACCGGGGTGGCTGGCGCCGCCATCGGTCAGGCAGATGACATGCGCCCCGGCCCCTGCGAAAGCGCGGGCCAAAAGACCGCCGCAGCCGAGTGTTTCGTCGTCCGGATGCGGCGCCAGAACCACGATCTTTTCGCGGCCCGACAGAGCCTCGGCGAGGGGGGCGTTATGGCTCATCCAAAGACACCCCAAACCGTCTGGTCACTCGAAAGCGCATGGCGAGCGGCCCGTTGCAGGAAGGCGTCGCGCGCGGCTTGGCGCAAATAGACCGAAAGATCGCGCGCCATGCGACCCGTCTCGGAAGTTCCGGTGAAATGGCGCAACCCAAGGCTCTGTTCCACTGCTTTGATCGCGTCGAGGGCGACTTCCTCAGTATAAATCCGCGCGGCGATGGAGGTGTTGACGAGGGTCTCTTCCTCGTGGTCATCCGCGTTGGCGAGAGCGGCGCGTTCGACCAATGCCATACCAGCCCAGACCCGCATCAGCACCTGCATCAGGCGGCTCAACTGGGCCTCGGCCTCAAGCCGGTCCATGCCCCGCAGGGTACTGGCCGCCGCATCGATCAACCCTGCCGCCGCGCCCGCCTGAAGCGCTGCGATCCGCCAAACGCCGCCGACGAAATGCGGCTCTTTCAGATAGTCGCCGGGGGCGCCGATAAGCGCGTCATCCTCAAGAGGCAGGCCAGAAAAATCATACGTCCCCGAGGCCGTTGCCCGCATCCCCAGCATGTCCCATTGCGAGGCATCGCCGCGGGCGGGGTCGGTCACATCGATCAGCGCAAGCTGCACCTCAGGGCCGGAATTAAGCGAGACGAGCGCATGGGTGACAGTGCCTAGGCCGGAGGCAAAGATCTTCTCACCCTTCAAAACACCCTTCTCGAAACGCGCCGGATTGCCGCCATCGGCCCCCCAGACGCCCAGAAGCCCGCCCTGCCGGATCACCTGCTTCGCCCGCTCCGCCTGCGCCGCACTGCCGTATAGGCGGATCAGGCGCAGCGCGTTGACGTGGCCCTCCCATAAGCGGCCGACGCTGAGGTTGGCGGCACCGATCTGCATCAGCGCATGGGCGGTGCGCAAAGGGGTTGTGGCGCCGTCTTCTAGCATCAGCCCCGCGTCGCGCAGAATGTCGATAGAGCCGCTGATCGGGGCGGTGCCCGCCTCTTCGGCCCGCGCCGCGTGGCGCAGGGCCTTTCGGGCAGATTGCGAAAGGATATCCCTTTGCGACTGGGGCGGGGAAGGGTCGAAACGCGGCGCACTGTTCATGGCAGTGCCCGACAGCCGCGCAAGGATACACCTTTGAGATCAAGCGTCACGATACTGCCCCCCATTCGTGAAACGGGCAGCCTGCGCGCGTGGCAGCACTGCCTTCGGGAGTGCAACCGTTCAACTTGTCTCTTGGTTCCCGCCTACGTTGCAGCCGCGGCAGGGGGCGGATGTCAGCCCTCGGGAATCTCGCCCATCACCTTGGGCACATGGTAGCCCTTTTGCACCGCGTCCCGCGCGCGGAGGCGCTGATACCACGCACGCACATTGGGATAGTCGGCAAGGTCGATCTGCTGCCACTCATAGCGCGAGACCCAAGGCCAACAGGCCATATCCGCGATGGAATATTCGCCGCAGATGTGGTCCCGCCCTTCAAGCTGTTTGTTGAGCACCCCGTAAAGCCGTTTGACCTCGGCCCCGAAACGCTCTTCGGCATAGGCGGCCTTGCCGGGGTTGAAATGCAAGAAGTGATGCGCCTGCCCGGCCATGGGGCCAAAGCCGCCCATCTGCCACATCAACCATTGCATCACCTCGGCCCGGGCGGCCTGCCCCTCGGGCAGGAAGCGGCCATGTTTCTCGGCGAGGTAGACCATGATCGCGCCGGATTCCATCAGGCTTACCCCAGTGTCATGGTCCACGATGGCGGGGATTTTGTTGTTGGGGCTGATCTTTAGAAACTCGGGCGCGTGCTGCTCGTCCTTGCCGATGTTGATGGCATGCACATTGTAGTCGATCCCCAATTCTTCGAGCAGGATCGAGACTTTGCGGCCGTTGGGGGTGGTCCATGTGTAGAAATCAATCATCGCTTCGGTCCCATATGCAGAGGTGCGTTTCGGTTTCTTGCAATGTTAAGCAGGCGGTTTGCGGCGGGTCAACTTAAGGAACCACAGCGGTCTGCCGGGGGTTTTGCTTAACAAGGCACCAATTTGCGGAGCGAAGATGCAGAACAGTGACCCCCTAGCGCAGCCCGACATCGCAGATCGCGCGAAATCCGTTTTGGAAGTGCTTTGCGACCGCGACATTCACATCGCCACAGCGGAAAGCTGTACTGGCGGGCTGGTCGCCGCGTTGCTCACGGATATCGAAGGGTGCTCCCACGCCTTCGAGCGGGGTTTCGTCACCTATACGGATCAATCCAAGCATGAGCTGTTAGGCGTCGACCGGGCGCTTTTGGACCGCTGCGGCGCGGTTTCGCGCCCCGTGGCGATTGCCATGGCCGAAGGCGCGCAGCACCGTTCCGGCGCGCAGATCGCCGTTTCGACCACCGGGTTCGCCGGGCCGGGCAGCGCCGAGGATGAAGAGGGGCTTGTGCATTTTGCGCTTGCACGCGAGGGGTGTAACACGGTTCATCGGGCCGAGTCCTTTGGCGCCATTGGCCGGGATGCGATCCGGCAGCGATGCCTTGAAACGATTTTGGATATGTTGGAGGAGAGCCTGACGTGAGCAAGAGCCAAGCCGCCGCCTTTACCGCCTACCACCGTCATGGCTTTGTCCGGGTGGCGACCTGCACACCGCATGTGCGGCCCGCCGATGTGGCCTTCAACCGCGACAGCCTGTTGGACGAAATGCGCCGGGCCGATGCGGCGCGGGTGGATTTGCTGGTTTGCCCCGAACTGTCACTCTCGTCCTACGCCATCGACGATCTGCACATGCAGGATGCGCTGCTGACGGCGGTGGAAGAGGCGCTTGGCGACCTGATCGAGGCCAGCGCCGAGATGACCCCCGTGATCTTACTCGGCGCGCCACTGCGCCGTGAGGGGCGACTTTACAATTGCGCCATCGCCATTTCACGCGGGCAAGTGCTCGGCGTGGTGCCGAAGTCCTACCTGCCCAATTACCGCGAGTTCTATGAGAAACGCTGGTTTGCCCATGGCCGTGACACCGGCGGAGAGATCACCGTCGCAGGCCGCCGTGTGCCCTTTGGCGATGACCTGATTTTCGAGGCGACGGACCTGCCCGGTTTGATTTTCCATGCCGAGATTTGCGAAGACCTCTGGACGCCGGCGCCGCCCTCGGCGGATGCGGCTCTCGGGGGCGCCTTGATCCTCGCCAATCTCTCGGCGTCCAACATCGTGATCGGCAAATCCTCTGACCGTCACCTGCTGTGCCGGTCGCAATCCATGCGCGCCTTCGCGGCCTATGTGTACTCCGCCGCCGGGCCGGGGGAGAGCACGACCGATCTGGCGTGGGACGGGCAGGGGATGATCCATGAGTTGGGCGATCTTCTGGCCGAATCCACCCGTTTCCCGCTGGAGCCGGAGCTGACCATCGCCGATGTGGATTGCGGGCGTATCCAGTCTGAGCGGATGCGGACGGGCAGTTTCCATGACGCCGCGCGGCACCGCGCGCCGGAATTCCGCCGGGTGACCTTTGCCCATCAGCCGCATCACGAAAACGCCGGACTGATCCGCCCCGTGCGTCGTTTCCCCTATGTGCCGAACCGCGAAAGCCATCTCGACCAAGACTGCTATGAGGCGTTCAACATTCAGGTCGAAGGGCTGCGCCGCCGCTTTGAGGCGACCAAGGGCAAGACCATGGTCATCGGCATTTCCGGCGGGCTGGATTCGACCCATGCCCTGATCGTGGCGGCAAAAGCCTGTGACCGTATGGGTATTCCGCGCGACCGGATCCTCGGCTTTACCATGCCCGGCTTCGCCACCTCCGAGGGTACCAAATCCAACGCGTGGAAATTAATGCAGGCCATGGGCATCACCGCGGATGAGATCGACATTCGCCCCGCCGCGCGCCAGATGCTTGAGGATATGAATCACCCCTTCTCGGACGGGGAGCCGGTCTATGACATCACCTTTGAAAACGTCCAAGCCGGTCTGCGCACCGACTACCTTTTCCGGCTCGCCAACCAGCGGCAGGGCTTTGTCATCGGCACCGGCGATCTGAGCGAATTGGCGCTTGGCTGGTGCACCTATGGCGTTGGCGACCAGATGAGCCACTATGCGGTGAACACCGGCGTCCCGAAAACGCTGATCCAATATCTCATCCGTTGGTCCACCCGTTCGGGCCAGTTCGACTCTGAGACGGACAAGGTTCTGCAAGCCATTCTTGACACCGAGATTTCGCCCGAACTGGTGCCCGCGGGCGAAGATGAAGAGATCCAAAGCACCGAGTCGATGATCGGCCCCTATGAGTTGAACGACTTCTTCCTCTTCCACACCATGCGCTACGGGCTCGCCCCGTCAAAGGTGGCCTTTCTGGCGTGGCACGCTTGGCATGATGTCGAGGCGGGGCGCTGGCCTGAGGGCTTTCCGCAGGGCAAACGTAACGCCTATGATCTGGAGACGATCCGCCACTGGCTCGAAAAATTCCTGCATCACTTCTTTGCCACCAGCCAGTTCAAGCGCTCGGCTCTGCCGAATGGGCCCAAGGTCAGCGCCGGGGGGGCATTGTCGCCGCGCGGGGACTGGCGCGCGCCGTCGGATTCTGTCGCCACGCCGTGGCTGGAAGAGCTGCGCAGCAACGTGCCAGAGAGCTGGCCCCAGAGCTAAGCCGCGCTATTCCTCGCGGCTCAGCTCGCCTTCGACAAAGTTGGGGGTCAGCGGCGGTGCCGCGTGGCGTTCTTGGGTTTCGGGATCGCTGCGCAGGGTCATGCGCAGCAGCCCCCATGCCACGATGGTCAACTGAAAACCGCCAAGCGCCAGTGGCAGGCCCCGCGGCCCCAGTGTATCCAGCAGCACCCCCGCCAGCAGCGGCCCGATCGCGGCGCCAATCCCCTGCATCAGCACCAGCCCGCCCGACACGGCCACCACCGCCGAGCCGGGGGCGCGGTCGTTGACATGGGCGATGACGATGGATTGCGCGGGCAGAACCAGCCCGCCAATGGCAAAGCCCAGCACCAGCAGCATCGACCCCGAAGGGGCGGGGATCGGCAGGGTCAGCATCATCAAAGCACCGCCCGCCGCAGCCAGTCCGACGCCCAAGCCCCGGCGGCTCATCCGGTCGGAAACCCAGCCCAACGGGAATTGCAGCATTAGCCCCCCGATGGTGAAGGCCGCGATCAGCAGGGCGATGCGCGATTGGGTATAGCCCATCTCTTGCGCGAAGAGTGGTGCCAGCCCGTAGAACGTCCCGATAGAGGCCCCGACCAGCCCTGCGCTGACCGCGCCGTAGGGCGACAGCCCCCACAGTCGGCGCAGCGATGGCGGCTCCTGCGCGCCTTCCGAGCGCGGCCCCTCCACACGGCTAAGCGAGATCGGCACCAGCGACAGGGACATCACGATGGAGACGAGCACGAAAAGGATGAACTCAGCTGGATCCCCGAGGTTCAGCAGGAACTGCCCCGCCGCACCTGAGGCCATGCCGACCATACCGTAGACCGCGAGCAATTTGCCCCGCTGCGCAGAACTGACCGAAGCGTTGAGCCAGCTTTCCGTCACGATGATCAACCCGGCAAAGGCAAAACCGGTGAGGCAGCGCACCGCGATCCAGACCCAAGGGTCGATGAAAGCCAAATGCATCAGCGCCGCCGCAGAGGCGACAGAGGCGAGTGCTGCAAAGGTGCGGATATGGCCCACCCCGCTGATCAGCCGCGGTGCCACGAAGGAACCCACGCTCAGCCCCGCGAAAAAGCCCGACATGATAAGGCCGGTTGTCGCCCCGCCGAACCCTTCGAGCCCCGCGCGCACGGCCAGAAGCGTGCCCTGCAACCCGTTGCTCATCTGCAAAAGCGAAAAGCCCAGTAGCAGTGTCGCCAGTGGTAGAACCGTCGCGCGCATGATGTCCCCTTGGTCTTTGATCCGGCTTGGGCCTGAATATGTGCGGCGGAAACGGAATTTCTAGTAATCAACCCCATTGCCCTTCCACCGGGCAGGCTTCCGCGCCATAGTGCTAGCAGCCAGCGGCCCCTTCGGGGAATGCCCAGCCATTGAACAAGCAGAATTGAGGTGCCTTTTTGGGGCCGATGCTCAATTATGCGCCTCGTAACATATTTTGAAAGCGCATCCCCCGTGAAAGCCCTGCGCCAATTTTTCGTATTTCTGCTGGTTCTCGTTGCGGGTCTTTACGCGATGTTAACCTATGTCCCCGCCTCCCGCCCCTATGTGGCGGAGACCGGCTTGCTTGATCTGCTGGGGATCGAGGAGGTCGCGGAGGCGCCACAGGCCTCTGGCTGGGGTTGGGGCGGCGGCGGACCCTCGCTGGTCGTCACCGCCGCGGTCAGCGAAGAGACTTTGGCCGATCGGATCACCGCCATTGGCGACGGGCGCGCGCGCCGCTCCGTCACGCTGCGTTCCAACGCCGTGGGGGTCATCACCGACCTGAACCTGCCCGCCGGGCAGTTGATCGAGGCGGGCACCGTCGTGGCCCTGTTGGAGAATGAGGCCGAGCAGATCGCCCTGAAGCAAGCCGAATTGCAGCTTGAAAACGCCCAGACCGAGCAAGACCGCGTGGAGCGGTTGCAAAACACCGGCGCGGTCAGCGAAGTGCGCCTGCGCGAGACGGAACTGGCCCTGCAAAGCGCCGAGCTTGCGCTCAGCCAAGCGCAGTTCGATCTGTCGCAACGCCGTATCGTTGCGCCGATCTCGGGTTGGGTGGGGATCACCGATATCGAAGAAGGCGACCGCGTCAATGCGCAGGATCAACTGGCCACCATCACCGACCGCAGCGAGATCCTGATCGATTTCCGCGTGCCTGAGCGGGTGGTGGGCAAGCTGGACCTTGGCAAAGAAATCACGGTCACCCCGCTTGGAATGCGTGACCTGACGTTGACGGGCGAAGTCAGCGCCATCGACAGCGTGATCGACCGCGCCAGCCGCACGCTTCTGGTGCAGGGCCGGGTGCCGAACGAAGGCGACCAGCTGCGCGCGGGCATGGCCTTTTCGGTCAGCTTGACCTTTGTCGGCGACCCCTATCTGGCGATCCCGCCGCTGGCGGTGCAGTGGTCCTCGGACGGGCCTTTTGTCTGGACGGTACGGGAAGGCAAGGCGCACCAAGTCGCGGTCGAGATCGCACAGCGCAACAGCAATTCGGTGCTCGTCCTGTCGGATGATCTAACCGCCGACGATGTGGTGGTGACCGAAGGGGTGCAAACCCTGCGCGAGGGCGGCGAGGTGCGTGAGGTCAACCGCGCGGGCAGCGTGCAGTCAGATGCCGCCCCGGCTGAGAAGACAACCCTATGAGCGCCGCCCCGACCGAAGACGCCACGCCGCCTGCGAGCACCGCCTCGGGCACCGCGCTTTTTGTGCGCCGCCCGATCCTTGCTTTCGTGCTGAACGCGCTGATCGTGCTGGCAGGCATCGCCGCGCTTTTCGGTGCGGAGGTGCGGGAACTGCCCAATGTCGACCGGCCCGTGGTCACGGTCACCACGACCTTCTCGGGCGCCTCCCCGGAATCCGTCGATCAGGAACTCACGGGGCGGATCGAAGGGGCCGTGGGCCGGGTCTCGGGCGTGCGGGCGATCTCATCGAACTCGCGCTTCGGGCGCAGCCGGGTCACCTTGGAGTTCAACGACAGCACCGATATCGACGTGGCCGCGACCGATGTGCGCGATGCAGTGGCGCGGATCGTGAACCAATTGCCCGAAGGGGCCGACCAGCCGCAGATCGTCAAGGCCGATGCCAATGCCCAGCCGGTGATGCGCATCGCCGTGACCTCCATGGGCCGCTCGCCGGAGGAGTTGACCAAACTGGTGCAGGACCGGGTCGAAGACCGGCTGATCTCGGTCAACGGGGTGGCGGATTTGCAGGTCTACGGCGACCGTGAGCCGTTTTTCCGCGTCGATATCGACCAGTTGGAACTGGCCAGCCGGGGCCTGACCCTAGGCGATATCCAGCGCGCCCTGGCCGATGTGGCCTATGACGCGCCCGCGGGCGATCTGGTGGGCGACCGTCAGTCGATCAACGTGCGCACCACGGCCAGCGTCGTCACCACACAGGCGTTCGAGGCGATGGAGATCAAGCAGAACGTCCGGCTCGGCGATGTCGCCAGCGTCACGCTCGGCCCCGCCGAAGGGGAGACGATCCTGCGCGCCAATGGGCAATTGGGCCTCGGCATTGGCATCATCCGGCAAGCCACGTCGAACACGCTTGAGATCTCGCGCGATGTGCGTGCCGTGGTGGGGGAGTTGAACGAGACCCTGCCCGAGGACGTGCGCATTTTCGTGACCTCGGACGATGCGACCTTTATCTCAGGCTCGATCCGCGAGGTGCTCTCGACGCTGGCCTTTGCCGTGGGCATCGTGGTGGCGGTGATCTTTGTCTTCCTGCGCGATTTCCGCGCCACGCTGATCCCGGCGCTGACCCTACCCGTGGCGCTGATCGGCACATTGGCGGCGATCTATCTGGTGGGCTTTTCGATCAATATCCTGACCCTGCTGGCGCTGGTTTTGGCCACTGGGATGGTCGTGGATGACGCGATTGTGGTGCTGGAGAATATCGTGCGCCAACGGGCAGCGGGCATGGGGCCGCGCGCGGCGGCGGTGCTGGGCACCTCGCAGGTCTTCTTTGCGGTCGTCACTACCACGGCCACGCTGGCGGCGGTCTTTATCCCGCTGTCGTTCCTGCCCGGTCAGGCAGGAGGGCTGTTTCGGGAGTTTGGCTTTACCCTCGCCATCGCGGTGATGCTGTCCTCGGTCGTGGCGCTCAGCCTTTGTCCGGTCTTAGCGAGCCGCCTTTTGACCAAACCCGCGGCCGAGAACCCGCACGGCCCTGTCGTGTGGCTCGGCAATCTGCTGTACCGGGCCTATGCGGCGACGCTTAGATGGGCGCTTGCGATGCCCTATGTTGTGGTGCTGATCGCGGCCTTCGTCGCGCTGACGGCAGTGCTGGTTTCGGGCGAGATCCGGCAAGAGCTGACCCCGCGCGAAGATCGCGCCGTGGCGCTGCTCAGCGTCTCGGCCCCGCAGGGCGTCTCGCTTGATTATACCCAAAGCAAGATGCGCGAGATCGAAGACCTGATCACCCCGCTGCAAGAGGCCGGAGAGGTGACGAACATCTTCTCCATCACCGGATTTGGCGCGGATAACCGGGGTTTCATGGTGTTCACGCTCGCCGGATGGGAGGATCGCGCCCGTAGCCAAGATGAGATCGTGGGCGAGATCAATGGCAAGCTGCGCGGCATCGTGGGCGTGCGGGCCTTTGCAATTCAGCCGAACTCCCTCGGCATTCGCGGCGCGGGGCGGGGGCTGTCATTCGCCATCACCGGCAACAATTACGAGCAACTGTCCCAAGTCGCACAGGCGATGGTCGACCGGCTGAGCACGAACCCCGCGATGGGGCAGGTGCGGCTGGAGTATGAACGCACGCAGCCGCAGCTTTTCGTGCAGATCGACCGGACGCTGGCCGCTGATCTCGGCGTCAATATCACCGGGCTGGGGCAGGCTTTGCAGGCCATGCTCGACGGGCGCGAGGTGGCATCGGTCTTTATCGACGACACCAGCTATGGCGTGCAGATGCTGTCGACCTCGGACCCGGTGAACGACCCGCGCGACCTTGAGAACGTCTTTGTCCAATCGGGCAACGGGCAGATGATTTCGCTGGCCAGTTTCGTGTCCCTCGAAGAGCGCGCCGTCGCACCCGAGTTGGACCGGGAAGGGCAGAACCGCTCTGTCGAGATTTCCGCCGGGCTGACGCCGGGCCTGTCATTGGGCGATGCGTTGGAACAGGTGCGCGCGGTCGGACAAGAGGTGTTGGAGGATGAAAACCTGATCGTGCCGCTGGCCGAAGCCGCCGCGTTGGATCAAACCAGTTCGGGGCTTTTCGTGACCTTCGGCTTTGCGATCCTCGTGGTTTTCCTTGTCCTCGCCGCGCAGTTCGAAAGCTTCATCTCTGCCATCGTAGTGATGGCCACGGTGCCCTTGGGGCTGGCCTGCGCGATCTTCGCGCTGCTGATGACGGGGCAAAGCCTCAATGTCTACAGTCAGATCGGGCTGGTCATGTTGATCGGGATCATGGCCAAGAACGGGATTTTGATCGTCGAATTTGCCAACCAATTGCGCGATCAGGGGGCGGATATCCACGCGGCGATCTTTGGCGCCTCCACCATCCGGCTGCGTCCGGTGATGATGACGATGACCTCGACCGTCTTGGGCGGCGTGCCGTTGATCCTTTCGGCGGGCGCGGGGGCCGAGGCGCGCGAGGCGCTTGGCTGGGTGATCGTCGGGGGGCTGGGCATGGCCACGCTCTCGACCCTTTATCTCACCCCCGTCGCCTATTTCCTGCTGGCGCGGTTCACCACGCCCAAAGCCGCCGAAGAAGCCCGGCTTCAGGCTGAGCTGTCTGAGGCGCAACCGGTCTGAGCCTGCCCGATATTTACGCATCGATGCAACTTCGCGCTACAATGGGCGTTTAGTCATGTAGGATTGAGTGGAAAGGGGCGAAAACGTGCAGGGCGATTTGGATATGGCAAAGGCGAACCACGCGGAGTCGATCCAAGGGGCGAACAGCCAAAGCCTGTTCAATGACAAGACCACATGGCGCGTCGCCCGGGCCGAGCGGTTTGGCCTCATCGTCGATGCGGCGGATTACTTCCGGGTCCTGCGCGAGATTTTCCTCGGGGCGCGGCAGCAGTTGATGCTGATCGGCTGGGATTTCGATTTCGAGCTTGAGATGCTGCCGGGCGAAAGTGACGAAGACGGCAATGCGCCGGACGGCTATCCCAACCAGCTTGGCGCCTTTGTCGAGGCGGTGGTGGAGCGGACACCGGACCTGCATGTCTATCTGCTCAAATGGAATGGCGCCGTGCTGGCCGCGCCGGGGCGATTGGTGCCCTCACTGGCGCTGAGCCTATTCGGTGGCGACCGGATTCATTTCGCCTTGGACGGCCATCACCCCTTCGGCGCCTGCCACCACCAGAAGATTGTCGTGGCCGACGATGCTCTGGCCTTTTGCGGCGGGATCGACGCGACCGAAGACCGGTGGGACACGCCCGACCATCTGCCGCACGACCCGCGCCGCCTGCGTAAGGACGGCACGCCCTCCGACCCTTGGCATGACGCAACCTCGGCCATGTCCGGCCCCGCCGCTGCCGCCTTGGGTGAGCTTTCGCGTCGGCGTTGGTTCCGCGCCACGGGGGATGAGATCGCCCGCCCCGAAGACGCGCCCGTGTCCGAATGGCCCGCAGACCTGCCGATTGATGCCGAAGGGGTCGAGGTGGGCATCGCCCGGACCGAGCCGCCTTTCGACGAAGAGCCGCTGATCAATGAGATCGAACGCCTCTATATCGCGGGGATCCAATCGGCGCGTGACTATATCTATATTGAATCGCAGTATTTCGCCGCCGCCTCGGTTTGCGACGCGCTCAAAGCGCGGTTGGCCGAAGAGGACGGGCCGGAGATCGTCATCATCAACCCGCGCGATGCGGAATCCCAGTTGGAAGATGACGCCATGCATGTCCTGCGTGAGCGGCTCGTCGAAGAGCTGAAACACGCGGATCACCAAAACCGCTTTCGCATCTATTTCCCCGTCACCGAGGAGGGGGAGCCGATCTATGTTCATGCGAAGATCATGATTATCGACGATCATCTTTTGCGCCTCGGCTCCAGCAACCTCAACAACCGCTCCATGGGGTTTGATACCGAATGCGATGTCGCGATCGAACACCCAGCGAAGGTGATCGAAGGGTTCAGAACCCGCCTGATTGCCGAACACCTCGGGCTGCCGCCCGAACGTGTGGCCGAGGTGATGGCAGAGAAGAAGTCGATGATCGGGACCATTGAAGCCCTCAACCGCAAGAAGGGCCGTGGCCTGCGGGCGGTGTTCCGGGGCAGCGAGACTGTTGTCGGTGGCTTCCTCGCCAACACCCGCTTGCTGGACCCGCGCTACCATCCGGGCGAAAACACCGCCACCGGGCGCGGCATTCGCCCGCGGCACATGGCGCTGATCGCGGGCGGGCTGGGACTTGCATGGCTTGCGTGGCGCAAATGGGGGCGCGGCGACGACCGGCGTTCGTAAAGGCTAA
Source organism: Sulfitobacter sp. R18_1 (assembly GCF_017743915.1). Lineage (NCBI taxonomy): Bacteria > Pseudomonadati > Pseudomonadota > Alphaproteobacteria > Rhodobacterales > Roseobacteraceae > Sulfitobacter > Sulfitobacter sp. R18_1. The sequence continues at coordinate 35,329 of NZ_JAGHRG010000012.1, read as the reverse complement.
GGGGTGGCTTCGGCGGTTTGTGCTTTAAGTGAGGCGGGTGCGGGTTTGGGGTCGGCAGGTGCGGCAAGCACCTGCCGCGAGGTCTCTGCAATCCAAGCGATGCCATAGAGCGCCGCCGTTCCGACAACAGGCAGAACCCACGGCATCCACTGCGCCTCTGGACGCGCCATCATCGCAACCTGACAGATCAGCGCCAGAACGGTGCCGCTGGCAAAGACCAGCAGCCCATGCCGACCGATCAGCCGGACGGGGCTGGCCACGGCATGGGCCGAAAGGCGGGTGACGGTCTGCAACTGTGACAGGAAATATCCCAGGGCCAGAATGTGAACGAACCGCGGGGCGGAGAGATAGGTCTTGTCGTGCGAAGTGATGTTGAAGGGCACCCCGGCCTCTCTCAAATGATGCATTTGCAGGTTCAGGAAACGGCCCAAACCCGGCACATAGCGCCATGCGAGGACGCTGAGCAGGACAGCGACGGACAGCCAGAACAGCGCCTGCGAGTTCGGGAAAAAACGGTAGCCCTGCCGCTGGCTTAAGCCCACCAGCATTCCGCAGACAAAGATCGCCTGCCATGCGAAGGGGTTAAAGAACCAGCCGCCCGGGTTGGGGTAGTTCGGCAGGTTCAGCCGGAAGACACCGGTCAACAGCCAAAGCACCAGCGACAGCGCGAGAAGCAGGCGCGGCCAGCGCAGCCCCAGCATAATCGCCGCCGGGGCGCAGACCAGCAAAACGGAATAGGCGGGCAGGATGTTCACATAGCCGAACTGATGCGTCAAAAGCGGAATGCCGATCACGCTCTGGGTCGGGTTTTGAAAGACCTGGCGCATGTTGATCTTGGTCAGGAACCCGGCCTCTGTCGTGATCTGGAAGGCGGCGGCGAAGATGCCCAAGGCCACTGCTGAGAGCAGAAGTTGCACCACATAAAGCGACCACGCCCGTTTCCACAGGGGCGCGATGGCGCGCCAGAGGCCGTGGCGAACCCTGCCTCGCGCGATGAAACGGGGCGTATAGGCCAAGCCTGCAGCGATGCCGGACATGAGGAAGAACGCCTCCGCCGCGTCGGCGAAACCGAGGTTGCGGATGGTCAGCGCCTCATAGGGGTTGCCCGGGACGTGGTTGATGAAAATCATCACCAGCGCCAGCCCGCGAAACAGGTCGATGCGCGGATCGCGGGCGGATTTGGGAACCGCGCCGGCAGCCCGAGCGGCGGGCGATAGCCCGGTGTTAGGCGGTGGCATGGGTCAGTTCCGCCGCTTTGGGTTCTGGCATGAGATGCTCGTCATTCCACGTCAGCCGCCAGACATCGCAGATACTGTCGTATTCCGCGACAACATCGCGCGGCGCGGCATCCTCGGGCACGGCGAAAAGCCCGCGGGGCAGGGGGCGGGAGGTCCAGGCGATGAGCAGCGGCGCCAGCAACATCGGGACCGCCACGGGCAGCAGCCAGACGGTCAGATCGGGCGCGATCCATTGCACCGCCGCGAGGATCACCGCGCCAATGAACACGATCCACCGGCCAGCCGCCCAGCCATCGGCCAAGCTCAATTGGCCCTCGTTCCGTTGGTTGGCGGGCCAGCCGCCGTCTTGGCCCGAGAGGACCTGCATCACCGCGCGGCTGTGGTAGAGCAGCATCAAAGGGGCCAGAAGCGTGGTCAGCACGATCTCGGTCAGCACCGACAGCGCCATCCGCAAAGCGCGGCCAAAGTCGCGCGCGCGGTCGGTCAGAAGCGCATGGATCAGGATCAGCAGCTTTGGCACCACCAACAGCCCCAGCACGCCCAAGGCCAGCAACGTGATCTCGCGCGCGCTGGTATCGGGGAAGACGGGGAAAAGCTGATAGGGGCCGGGGAAATACTCCGGCGGCGGCGCGTAGAGCGTGCTGATCGCCGAGGTGATGAGAAAAGCCGCCCAGAGAAGCGAGACCACATAGGCGGTTACGTTCTGCAAAAAGACAAAGCGGCTCCACCCCGCCAAGCCGGGCGCAAAGATCAGCCGCGCATGTTGCAGGTTGCCTTGGCACCAGCGCCGCTCGCGCCGCGCGAAGGAGAGGACGTTTTCGGGGCCCTCCTCAAAGGAGCCGCCCAAGGTCTCATCCACCTCGACCTTCCAACCGGCGCGGGCGAGCAAGGCCGCCTCGACATAATCGTGGCTCAGGATATGCCCACCCAAGGGGGGCGGGCCGGAGAGTTCGGGCAGGCCACAGCTTTCGGCAAAGGCGCGGACGCGGATGATTGCGTTATGGCCCCAAAACGGCCCCGTCGCTCCCTGCATGCGGGCAAGGCCACGGGTGAAGATTGGCCCGTGGAACCACGAGGCGAACTGCAAGGCGCGGCCAAAGAAAGACCGCGCGCCGATGATCTTGGGCAGGGTTTGCAAGAGCCCTAGCTGCGGATCGGCCTGCATCCGCGCGATCATGGCGCGGATCGTCTCGCCCTCCATCAGACTGTCGGCGTCAAGGATCACGGCAAAGTCATAGGCCCCGCCGTAGCTGCGAATGAACTCTTCGATATTGCCCGCCTTGCGGCCCGCGTTGTCCTGCCGCCTGCGGTAGAAGATGCGGCCTTGGCCCTCGGTTTCGCGCAGCAGGCGGGCGAAGGCGAATTGCTCTTTCCCGGCCAGCGCGTCATCGCGGGTGTCCGACAGAACGACGAAATCCGCCGTAACCCCGGCCCGGGCGACAGAGCGGTCAATCGCGGCGATGCGGGCGAAGGTGGTGAGCGGGTCTTCGTTGCAGATGGGCACCGCGATCACCGTGCGCGGCTGGGGTGCCTCAAGCGCGGGGCGGGGCGGTGTTGATCTGCCGCCGAAAAGCCCGATGAGCGCCAGTGACGCGCCCCAAGCCAACCAAGCGGTGGTGGCGAAAACGAGCAGGGCGCGGAGGCCGTCCCAGCCGCTGAACCCATCCCGCGCCGCAGCCTCGGCCAAAAGGGTCGCGGCAAGGGCTGCGGAGCCGAGCGACAACAGCAGGGCGACCGCCCGTGCAAAACGGGTCGGGCCATCCGCCGCGATCTGCCTGTGCTGGGGTGTCATGGTGCTCAGGCCTTACGCCGCAGCAGAAATGCCCGCGCAAAGTCGGCCAGCCCGGCCAGATGGCCGCGCCGTTCCAAGCTCTGCCGTGGCATCGCAAGCGGGGCGGCAGGCGGCATCCAGTTCTCGGCCTCGCCAGCCATTGCGGAAGTGGGGATCGTCGCGTTTTGAAGGGTCATGCGTTGATCCATTGGTACACCCATGTCTCTGTCAGATTGCGGTCATATCCCGATAGAACTGCCTTGATTTCGACGATGGCATCAGGCTCGGCGCGCAGTTCCAGCACCAGCCGCCATTCGTCCCTGCCATCCACCCGGCTTAGGATCGCCTCCACGATCTCGCCGTTTTGTGCGCTGGTGACGGGTTCAAGCTCGGCGTCGCTCGGCATATCGCTGAGCTGCCCACCGGCGAAGTCGATGACGAATTTGCGGGTCTCGGTGTCCGCCTCAACACCCGCCACCCCGCCATGGCCCGAGCGCAGCCGTACCACGCGGCCAAGGGTCTGCGGTGTTGCGCCCGGCGGGGTCATCCCCCAGTGCATGCGGTAGCCGTAGGCCAGTTCATCGCCCGCGCGGGTCTCCCCTTCGGGGATCCAATAGGCCACGATATTGTCATTGCCTTCCAGATCCGAAGGTATCTCAACCAGCCGCAGCGTGCCTTTGCCCCAATCGCCCATGGGTTCGATCATCAGCGTAGGGCGGCGTTCGTAATGGGCCTGCGCGTCGAGGTAATGCTCAAAGTCCCGGTTGCGCTGCGCCAGCCCGAAAGACCGCGGGCTCTGCGCTCCGAAATAGGAACTTGCCAAACGCGGCGGATTGTTCAGCGGGCGGCAGAGGGTGGTATCCTCGCCTGTGTTCAGCACCAAGACTTCGCTGTCATGCGCCGCGGGGCGGAAATCGTCAAAATTCCCCTTATCCGCGCCATTGTGCAAAAACATCGAAGTCAGCGGCGCGATGCCAAGCTGTTTGATGTCTTCGCGCAGGAAGAGCCGCATGGTGACTTCGACGGTGGTGTCTTCGCCCGGTGTGATCACGAATTGATAGGCCCCGGTCACCGAGGGGCTGTCGAGTGCGGCATAGATCGTGGCGCTATCGTCACCCGGTTCGGGGCGGCGCAGCCAAACCTCGCTGAAGCGGGGGAATTCCTCACCTTCGGGCAAGCCAGTGTTCACGGCCAATCCCCGCGCGCTCAGCCCATAGAGCGTGTCCTTGCCCAAGGCGCGGAAATAGCTCGCCCCTTGGAAGACGATCAATTCATCGAAAATATCGGCCCGGTTGAGCGGGGTGTGCAGGCGGAAACCGGCGACGCCCGGCATCTCGGCATTGGGCGGGATCGACTTGACGAGTTCTTCGTCGTCATACTCGAAATCGGCGGTGGTAAAGCCCATCGGTTCCACCGCGTCGCCCCGGACCTCGTTGATCTTCACCGCTTCCTTGAACAGCCAGCCGGGGTGGAAAGCGTGCAGCCTGAAGGCCACGCCCTTTTCCTGCCAGCGGGCCTGCTCGGGCCGGAACCGGATGCGTTGGTAGGCGTCATAATCCAGTCCGGCAAGGAAGCCTTCGACAGGCTTCGGGGCGGCATAGGACGTTTGCGCCAACTGGCGCATATCCTCGACCAGTTGGTCGAAGCTGAAGGAGGCGGCGGGCACCTCCTGCGCACGGCTGTGCCGCGGCATCAGGGCGGCGGCAAAGGACGCGGCAGAGAGGGTCAGAAACTGACGTCGCTCTAGGTTTTCGGTCCGCAGTTCGTTGGGTCGTGTGGGTCGGAAATTCGGCAAAACAATACCTCGGAAGACACGTTAAGAGTGTGCAATTTTTCCCCTATCTAATCTTTTCGCGACCGCTGGAAACTTCATTTTGCAACTTTCAGCGGAATGCCGCAGAGCGGCGCGGAAAACCGCCGATTGCTGCGCCGCCGGATTGGGTCTGCACAAAATTTTGCCTTGAATTCCGTAGGATCGCCGCTTTTTTGTGACAATCGCCTTGAGGTGGCCGCGCCCCGACCGCGGGTCGGAGCGCGAAAAAGATCAAACGGCGTCGAGGCCTTCGGCCAGCAAACGCTCGAGGCTGCGCATCTCGGCATCCGTCAGGGGAATCCCCTCGGCCCGCGTCTCGGCACGCGCCTTGAACCGGCGCTGCGAGGGCAGCCGCGCGCCTTGGCCGGTGATCGCATCAAAGAGGGTTTCCGCTCGGGCGAAGGGATCGCCGGGGCGGCCTGCGGCAAACGTCTTGGGGTCGAAGGCGATGATCAATTCGCCATGGGCGGGCGCGAGGGTGAGCGAGCCCAAGGCCTCGCGCGCTTCAGGGCTGGTCAGGTCACCGATCATCACCCCGGCGAGCAATTCGATCATGGTCGAGATGGCCGATCCCTTGTGACCGCCGAAGGGCAGCATAGCCCCGGCGAGGGCGGCTTCGGGGTCGGTCGTCGGGCTGCCATCGGGGGCGATGGCCCAGCCTTCGGGCAGGGGCGTGCCCGCGCGGCGGTGCAATTCGATCTCCCCCCGCGCGGCGACGCTGGTGGCGAAGTCGAAAACATAAGGGTCGCTCCCTTCCCGGGGCCAGCCAAAGGCGAAAGGGTTGGTCCCCATCAAGGGGTCGGTTCCGCCCGAAGGGGCGACGCTGGCATAGCTGGGGCACATGGCCATGGCCGCGAGGCCCATCTCGGACAGCGCCTCGATCTCGGGCCAGAGCGCGGCGAAATGGGTGCAATCGTTGATCACCATGGCGGCGATTCCGGTGGTGCGGCAACGCTCGGCCAGCACCGGCGCGCCTGCTTCAAAGGCCGCGTTGGAGAACCCGCCGCCCGCGTTCACGCGCACCACGGCGCTGTCGTCATGATGCACCTGTGGCACCGCGTCGGGGACCACCTTGCCCGCCTTGATCGTGTGCAGGCAGCCTTCGATCCGGTAGATGCCGTGGGATTTGCAGGCATCGCCTTCGCCCGCGACAATCACCCGCGCGAGGGCGGCGGCATTCAGGGGCGACAGGCCCGCGCCTTGGAAAATCCGAATGACCATCGCGGTCAGGTCATCGTGAGAGAGGGTTGTGTCGGCCATCTGGATCCTCGCAGGGCTTGGGTTGCAATCATGCATACATCATGTATGCAGATGTGGAGAGACGCAAGCTGACACCGGGCCGCGGCCCACATGAAAGGATAGACGATGGCCTTTACCCCCCATGGCAAACACCTGATCGCTGGCGAATGGATCGCCACGGATGATAGCTTTAGCTCTAGCCCGGCCCATGGGCCTGCGCATGACTTCTCGGTCGGCACGGTGGAACTGGTCGACCAAGCCTGCGAAGCCGCCGAAGCAGCGTTTTGGGACTATGGCTATTCCAGCCGCGCGACCCGTGCCAAATTCCTCAACGCCATCGCAGATGAGATCGACGCCCGCGGGGCCGAGATCACCGAGATCGGCAGCCAAGAAAGCGGTCTGCCCGAAGCGCGGCTCGAAGGGGAGCGGGGCCGGACCGTGGGCCAACTCCGCCTGTTCGCGGCGCATATCGAAAAGGGCGACTACCTCGACCGCCGCTTCGATGCCGCCATGCCCGAGCGCCAGCCCGCCCCGCGGCCCGCGATCACCATGGTGCAACGCCCCATCGGCCCCGTGGCCGTCTTTGGCGCGTCGAACTTTCCGCTGGCCTTCTCCGTGGCGGGCGGTGACACCGCAGCGGCGCTGGCGGCGGGCTGTCCGGTCGTGGTGAAAGGCCACTCCGCCCATCCGGGCACCGGAGAGATCGTGGCCGAAGCGATCCATGCGGCGGTGGAAAGCTGCGGCATGCCGCGCGGGGTCTTCTCGCTGATCCAAGGTGGCAACCGCGCCGTGGGGCAGGCCGTGGTGCAGCATCCGCGGATCAAGGCCGTGGGCTTCACCGGCTCGCTCGCCGGGGGCCGGGCGCTCTTCGATCTCTGCGCCGCGCGGCCAGAGCCGATCCCCTTCTTTGGCGAGTTGGGCTCGGTCAACCCGATGTTCATGCTGCCCGCCGCGATGGCGGCACGGGCCGAGGAACTTGGCAAGGGCTGGGCGGCATCGCTGACCATGGGCGCGGGCCAGTTCTGCACCAATCCCGGCATCGCCGTGGTGATCGACGGGCCGGGCGCCGACGCCTTCGTGCAGAACGCGGCCGCAGCGCTGCAAGACGTGGCCCCGCAGGTCATGCTGACAGACGGTATCGCCGAAGCCTATTGCGCAGGGCGGGACAAGTTCAAATCCGCGCCAAGCCTGCGCCAAGTGCATCTGGCCGACAGCGAAGGCCGCACCGCCGCGCCCGCGCTCTTCGAAACCACGGGCGACGCGTTCAAGGCCAATCCGGCGCTGCATGAAGAGGTCTTTGGCCCTCTCGGATTGGTGGTGCGGGTCTCTTCGCTGGAAGAGATGCGCGCGCTGGCACTCGAGCTGGACGGGCAATTGACCATCACCCTGCATATGGATGACGCGGATGTCGACGCCGCGCGCGACCTCATGCCGGTGCTGGAACGCAAGGCGGGTCGCCTGTTGGCCAACGGTTTCCCGACAGGTGTCGAGGTGGTGGAATCCATGGTGCATGGCGGGCCATATCCGGCCAGCACCAACTTCGGCGCGACCAGCGTGGGTACCCTGTCGATCCGCCGTTTCTTGCGGCCCGTGTCCTATCAGAACCTGCCCGAGGCGCTGCTGCCGGAAGACGCGGCGGAATAATCTGAGATCGTAAAAGCCGGGCCGCGCGCCCGGCTTTTCGCATTTGTTACGCCGTGGGGGAGCAGCCCAACCGGCTGCTCTTTCGCGACCATGCTGGCCAGACCGGAATGTATCAAAAATATGTCGACATGCCGGTAAAAGTTAAAAATACATATTGTATTTTTAATGAAGACATTGTTCCTTCATACCACCCCGCACCCCGTCCAGAGAGAGTCGGGGGCGACCAACCCAAGAGGGAGATACCTATGAAATTCACGCAACTCGCCGGGAGCCTCGTGGCTGCGACCGTGATCGGCACCGCCGTTCAGGCCGACAAACTGGACGACATCATTTCTTCGGGCACGCTGCGCTGCGCCGTGGTGCTGGACTTCCCGCCCATGGGCTCGCGCGATGACAGCAATACGCCCGTCGGTTTCGACGTGGACTATTGCAACGATCTGGCCGCGGCCCTTGGCGTCGAAGCCGAGATCGTGGAGACGCCCTTCCCCGACCGTATTCCCGCCCTCGTCTCGGGCCGCGCGGATGTGGGTGTTGCCTCCACCTCCGACACGCTGGAGCGCGCTAAGACCGTTGGTTTCTCAGTGCCCTATTTCGCCTTCACCAACGTCGTGCTGACCCGCGAAGATGCGGGCGTCGACAGCTTTGAAAGCCTCAAGGGCAAGACCGTAGGCTCCGTCGCGGGCACTTTCGAAGCCATCGCGCTGGAAGAGCAGGTCGACGCATGGGACGAGGGCAGCTTCCGTTCCTACCAGAGCCAAGCGGACGTCTTCCTGTCGCTGGCCCAAGGCCAGATCGACGCGACGGTCGTGACCTCCACCGTGGCCTCCTCCATCGTGGCGAGCGGCAAGTTCGACGGTCTGACCATCGCGGGTGATGCGCCGTTTGACGTGGATTATGTCGGTCTGATCGGCCTGCGTCAGGAATACGGTCTGCTGAACTATCTCGACCTCTTCGTGAACCAGCAGGTGCGCTCGGGCCGCTATCAGGAACTCTTTGACAAATGGGTCGGCGGCGACGCGCCTGACCTGACCATCGCCAAAGCCTATCGCTGATGGATGCGGGGGCCGCCCGTCGCGGCCCCCACTGCCGATAACCGCTGATCGGAGCAAGAGATGGGCAACTACACCTTTCAATGGCGACAGGCCTTTCGCGCCTTACCAGAGATGCTGGAAGGCGCGCTGGTCACGCTGCAAATATCGATCCTGTCGATGCTCATCGGCATTGCCATCGCCGTGCTGCTGGCCGTGGGCCGGGATGCCAAATCGGCTTGGTTGCGGGCGCCTGCGACCGCATGGGTCGAAGTGGCGCGCAATACGCCGGCGCTGTTTCAGATTTACATGGCGCATTTCGGGCTTGGGTCTTTCGGGATTTATCTCAGCCCCTACGCCGCGCTGCTGGCCGGGATCGCCTTCAACAACGCGGGCTACCTTTGCGAGACGTTCCGCGGCGCGATGCGCGCCATTCCGGGCACCCAGCTGCGCGCCGGGCGGTCACTGGGCATGGGGCAGGCCAAGGCGTTTCGCTTGATCATCCTGCCGCAGATGTTCCGCATCTCGTTCCTGCCGACGACGAACCAGATGATCTGGGCGATCTTGATGACCTCTCTGGGTGTCACGGTGGGGCTGAATTCGGATCTCGCCGGGGTGACGCAAGACCTCAACGCGCGCAGCTTCCGAACCTTTGAATTCTTCGCATTGGCGGCGGTGATCTACTACGTGATCGCCAAGACCGTGATGCTTGGCGCACGGCTGCTTGCGGCCCGCCTGTTTCGCTACTGAAGGAAGAGAATAGATGTTTGATACGGCTCTGACCTTCAACGACCTGTTGTTCATGCTCAAAGGCGCAGGGGTGACGCTTTCGGTCACCGCCTTCGCGGTGGTGGGCGGCACGCTGCTGGGGGTGTTCTTCGGGGTGCTGCGCAGCCAGATCAGCCCATGGGCGGCGCTGCCGCTGACCTTCGTGCTGGATATCTTCCGCTCGGTCCCGCTGCTGATCCAATTGATCCTCGCCAACGCTTTTCAGGCAATCGCGGGCTGGGGGATTTCGCCCTTCGTGACCTCCTGCATCGTGTTGGCGCTTTATACCTCGGCTTATTGCACCGAGATCGTGCGCGGCGCGATTGAGGCGGTGCCTTCGGTCACCCGCCGTGCGGCGCGTTCGCTTGGCATGACATGGGGCCAAGACCTCACGCAGATCGTCTTTCCCATGGCGCTGCGGGTTGGTCTGCCCAGTTGGATCGGCCTCACGCTTGGCGTGATGAAAGACAGCGCGCTGGTGATGTGGCTCGGCATCATCGAATTGCTGCGGTCTTCGCAAATTCTGGTGACACGCCTGCAAGAGCCGATGTTCATCCTGCTCGTGACCGGCGCGATCTACTTCGCGCTCAGTTTCCCCATTGCCCGGCTTGGCAGCCGCTTGGAAAAAAGGTGGCAAGAAAATGATTGAGATTGAAAACGTCCACAAATCCTTTGGTGCGCTTCAGGTGCTCAAGGGCATCGACCTAACCGTGCAAAAAGGCGAGGTCGTCTCGGTGATCGGCGGCTCGGGTTCGGGCAAATCGACGCTTTTGACCTGCATCAACGGGTTGGAGCCGATCGACAGTGGCCGCATCGTCGTCGACGGGACCGAGGTTCACGCCCGCGACACCGACTTGAACAAGCTGCGCCGCAAGATCGGCATCGTGTTCCAGCAGTTCAACGCATTTCCGCATCTGACGGTGTTGGAAAACGTGACGCTCGCCCCGCGCAAAGTGAAGGGCATCGCCCGCAAGGAGGCCGAAGAGATCGCGGTGCAGCAGCTTTCGCATGTCGGTCTGGCCGATAAGCTTGATGTTTACCCCAGCCGCCTGTCGGGCGGGCAGCAGCAGCGGATGGCGATTGCGCGTGCATTGGCGATGTCGCCCGATTACATTCTCTTTGACGAGGTGACCTCGGCCCTCGACCCGCAACTGGTGGGCGAGGTGCTGGACACGCTCAAATTGCTGGCAGATGAAGGGATGACGATGATCTGTGTCACCCATGAGATGAGTTTCGCACGCGATGTGTCGGACCGTGTGGCCTTCTTTCACAAGGGCGTCATGGCCGAGATTGGCGCGCCGGATCAAATCTTTGGCGATCCGCAGCAAGAAGAGACCCGTCAATTCCTGTCGAGCGTGCGGTAATGAACCAAACCCCGGTGACGGTCGTCGGCGCGGGCGTGGTGGGCCTGTCCATCGCGCTGGCGCTTCAGGCGCGCGGGCTGCCCGTGCGGGTGATCGACCGTGAAGGCCCGGCGGCGGGCGCTTCGGCGGGCAATGCGGGCGCCTTTGCCTTTACCGAGATCCTGCCGCTCGCCTCGCCCCGGATGATCCGGCAAGCGCCGAAATGGCTGCTTGATCCTCTGGGTCCGCTGTCGGTGCCGCCGCGCTATGCCGGGCGGATCGCCCCGTGGATGTGGCGTTTCTGGAAAGCAAGCTGGCCCGCGCAAGTGCGGGCCTCGACCGTGGCGCAGACGGCGCTGATGAAGCTCTCGCAAGCCGCGCTCGACCCGCATCTGGAGCTGAGCGGTCTGGCCCATATGCTGCGCCATGACGGGCAGTTGCAGGTCTATGAGAGCGAGGCCGAGTTCCGCGCCTCCCTCCCCGGATGGCAGGCCCGCGAAGAGGCGGGGATCGCTTTCACCCATCTCAAGGGCGATGAGATTGCGGCCTATCAGCCCGGTCTTGCGCCCGGCTTCACCCATGCGACCTTCACCCCGGAATGGCAGTCGATCTCGGATCCGCGCGACTATGTTCTGGCGATGGCCGAGCGCTTCCGGGCCGGGGGCGGGGAGATCACCATCACCCGCGCCGAACGTCTCCTCGCGGGCGGGGTTGAGACCGCCGCTGGCCTGATGCCGGGCCGCGTGGTGCTGGCCGCAGGCGCGCATTCGCATCACCTCGCGCGGACCGCTGGCGCGAAAATCCCGCTGGAGACCGAGCGCGGCTATAACACGACCCTGCCCAGTGGTGCCTTCGACCTGAAGCGCCAGATCACTTTCGGCGGCCATGGCTTTGTCATCAGCAAGGTGGGCCATGGGCTGCGCGTCGGCGGGGCGGTGGAACTTGGCGGGCTCGACCTGCCGCCGAACTTTGCCCGGGCCGACGCGATGCTGAAAAAGGCCAAGCGCTTTTTGCCGGGGCTCGACACCTCGGGCGGCACGCAGTGGATGGGTTTCCGCCCCTCACTGCCCGACAGCCTGCCCGCCATCGGCGCGCTGCCAAGCCGCCCGGATGTGTTCTGCGCCTTTGGCCACGGGCATCTGGGCCTCACCCAATCGGCAGGCACCGCCGCCATCATCGCGGATCTGATGACCGGTCAAGACCCCGGCATCGACCTGACCCCCTTCTCTCCCGCCCGTTTCTAGAGGCTGACATGACGCAACACACATTTCCCTGTATCGACGGCCATACCTGCGGCAATCCGGTACGGCTCGTCACCGGCGGCGCGCCGCTGTTGAAGGGCGCGAACATGCTGGAAAAGCGCGCGCATTTTCTGGCGGAATACGACTGGATCCGCACCGGTCTGATGTTCGAGCCGCGTGGACACGACCAGATGTCAGGCGCGATCCTTTACCCGCCGACGCGCGATGATTGTGACATCGCGGTGCTGTTCATCGAGACCTCGGGCTGCCTGCCGATGTGCGGCCATGGCACCATCGGCACCGTCACCATCGCGCTTGAGAACGGGCTCGTTACCCCCGCCACCCCCGGCCAATTGCGCCTTGAAACCCCTGCCGGACGGGTCGATGTGACCTACCGGCAAGAGGGGCGTTTCGTCGAAGAGGTGCGCCTGACCAACGTGCCCGCCTTCCTCCACGCCGAAGGGCTGACGGCAGAGGTCGAGGGTTTGGGCGAAGTGGTGGTCGATGTGGCCTATGGCGGGAACTTCTATGCCATCGTCGAGCCGCAGAAGAACTTCCGCGATATGGCGGATTTCTCGGTCTCCGAACTGGTCGGCCTTAGCCCGAAACTCCGTGCCGCGCTCAATGCGAAATATGAGTTCACCCACCCCGAACATCCCGCGATCAACGGGCTGAGCCATATCCTCTGGACCGGCGCCCCCCGCGCGGGAGAGGCGCACGCCCGCAACGCGGTTTTCTACGGTGACAAGGCGATCGACCGCTCGCCCTGCGGCACCGGCACTTCGGCGCGGATGGCGCAGCTGGCGGCCAAGGGCAAGCTGAATGTCGGCGATGATTTCGTGCATGAATCCATCATCGGTTCCATGTTCAAAGGCCGCGTCGAAGCAGCGGCGGAGGTGGCGGGCAAGCCTGCGATCATCCCCTCCATCGCAGGTTGGGCGCGGGTGACGGGCTTTAACACCATTTTCATCGACGAGCGTGACCCCTTCGCGCACGGCTTTGTCGTCACCTGAATTGGAGGGGCTCCCCATGGCGCATATCATCGTTCCCGCCGCAGCCCAAGGCGCGGTGCTGGCTTCCTCTGAGGGGCTGAGTTTCTGGGGCGGCGTCGATCCGGCCACGGGCAAGGTCATCGACGCGCATCACCCGCTTTGCGGTCAGTCGCTGGCGGGGAAGATCCTGCTCATGCCCACCAGCCGCGGCTCCTGCACCGGCAGTGGCGTGCTGCTGGAACTGGCGTTGAACGGTCATGCCCCTGCTGCCCTCGTGTTTCGCGAGGCCGAAGACATCCTGACCCTGGGCGCGTTGATCGCGGGCAAGATGTTCGACAAGCCGCTCGCGGTGCTGCGCCTCGGGGCCGAGGATTACGACCTGCTCGCCAAATCCCGCAGCGCGCGGATCACGCCTGAGATGCTCAGCACCGATGACTGGGATCTGCCCCTGTCGGACAGGCCCGCCCGCGCCCTGCATCTCACTGCCGAGGATCAAGCGATGCTGGACGGGGCCGAAGGCAAGGCCGTGCAACTGGCGATGGAGATCACCTGCACCATGGCGCGGGGGCAGGGGGCCGAGCGGCTGGTCGACGTGACGCGCGTGCATATCGACGGCTGCATCTACGCCAGCCCCGCCAACCTGCTCTTTGCCCAGACCATGGCCGATATGGGATCACAGGTGCGCGTGCCGACGACGATGAATGCGATCTCGGTCGATCACGGCAATTGGCGCGATCAAGGCGTGCCGCCGGACTTCGGCCTGCCCGCCAGCCGTTTGGCCGACGCCTATGTCACCATGGGCGCGCGGCCCAGTTTCACCTGTGCGCCCTACCAATTGCCTGCCCCGCCCGAACGCGGCGAGTTCATCGCGTGGTCAGAATCCAACGCGGTGATCTATGCCAATAGCGTGCTTGGCGCGCGGACGGTGAAACATCCCGATTTTCTCGACCTGTGCATCGCGCTCACGGCGCGCGCGCCGCTCTCAGGGGTCTACCTGGGGGAACACCGCGCCCCGCGCCGGGTGATCGAAGTGGCCCTGCCCGCGCAGTATGACGAGGCGATCTGGCCGATGCTGGGCTGGCTCGCGGGGCAGGCCGCCCCGGACCGGATCCCGGTCCTGCGCGGGTTGGAGGGGGCCGCCCCGAATGAGGATGACCTCAAAGCGCTCTGCGCGGCCTTTGGCACTACTTCCGCAGCCCCGATGCTGCATGTGGCCGGGATCACACCCGAGGCCGATCTGCCCCCTGTCGCGGAGGCCGATACGGTTCGTCTCACATCCGATGACCTGCGCCGCGTTTGGCGGCAGTTCAACGCCGGGGCCGCGACGGTTGACCTCGTGGCTTTTGGCAGCCCGCATTTCTCGCACGCCGAATGCCGCGCGCTCGACACCGCCCTCGCCGGGCGCAAGCGCCATGCCGACACGGCTGTCATCGTGACGCTCGGACAAGACACGCTGCAAGCGGCGCGCGATGACGGCACCGTGGCGCGACTTGAGGCCGCGGGCGTGCAGGTGGTGCCCGACATCTGCTGGTGCTCGATTTCCGAGCCGGTCTTCCCGCCCTCGGCCAAGGTGCTGATGACCAACTCGGGCAAATACGCCCATTACGCCCCCGGTCTGTCGGGCCGGGCCGTGCGCTTTGGCAGTATCGCCGATTGTGTGGAGGCCGCCGTGACGGGGCAGGCGGGAGAGGCACTGCCGAGATGGCTGACCGAGGAGGAGACGAAGGATGCGTAGCAGCAAGACGGTGCATGTGATCTCGGCCCATGCCGAGGGTGAGGTGGGCGATGTGATCGTGGGCGGTATCGCCCCGCCGCCGGGGGAGACGCTGTGGGAGCAGAGCCGCTGGATCGCGCGGGATGAGACCCTGCGCAACTTCGTGTTGAACGAGCCGCGCGGCGGGGTGTTTCGCCATGTGAACCTTCTGGTCCCGCCGAAAGACCCCCGCGCCGATGCGGCCTTCATCATCATGGAGCCGGAGGACACGCCGCCGATGTCCGGTTCCAATTCGATCTGCGTCTCGACCGTGCTGCTCGACGGGGGCATCCTGCCGATGACGGAGCCTGTGACGGAGCTAACCCTCGAAGCGCCGGGCGGGCTGGTGAAGGTCCGCGCCGAATGTCGCAATGGCAAGGCGGAGCGTATTTTCGTACAGAACCTGCCGAGTTTCGCGGCGCGTCTGGATGTGCCGCTTGAGGTCGAAGGTCTGGGCACGCTCACTGTCGATACCGCCTATGGCGGCGACAGTTTCGTGGTCGTCGATGCCGCCGCCATGGGGTTTTCGCTAGAGGCGCATGAGGCCCATGACATCGCGCGGCTCGGCGTGCGGATCACCAATGCGGCCAATGCGGCGATGCGGTTCGACCACCCTGAGAACCCTGATTGGCAGCATTTCTCTTTCTGCCTGTTCGCCGGTCCGGTGACCCGCGATCAGACCGGCCTGCGCGCCGGGGCGGCGGTCGCGATCCAGCCCGGCAAAGTGGACCGTTCGCCCACTGGCACCGCCCTTTGCGCGCGGATGGCCCTGCTGCACGCGCGGGGGGAAATGGGGCTGGAGGACAGTCTGACCACCGTGTCGCTGATCGGGTCGACCTTTACGGGGCGCATCTTGGGCGAGACGCGGGTGGGCGAACATACGGCCATCCAGCCAGAACTGTCGGGCCGGGGCTGGGTCACGGGCATCCATCAACATATGCTCGACCCCGATGACCCTTGGCCGGGCGGCTACCGTTTGTCCGACACATGGGGCGCGCGCGGCTAGGCGCGCGTTTTGTCACGTTGAACCCCCGACCCTCGGGCAGACCGGAGGCGGGGCCAATCTTTACAACCTCGCGCCGCCTCGGCGCGAAGCCGCCGTGTTTGGCTGACGCGAGGCAACGTCTTGCATGTGCTCTCCGTTTTCGATTGATTGCTTTTCAATCAGAACACGAACTTTCAAACAACGGAGAGTCACCATGAAGCTACGCACCACACTTGCATCCTCCGCATTGGCGCTCAGCCTTGCGTTTCAGGCCCAAGCCGCCGATGTCCCCGAGGGTGTGAACCTTGCCGAAGATCAAAGCTATACCTTCTGGCTGCTCGACGCGATCAAGTCGATGGACCCGCAGATCAACACCGATGTCGAAGGTTCGGACGTGCTGCGCAACCTCTTCGAAGGGCTTTATAACGAAGACGGCAATGGCGAACTGGTCCCCGGTGTGGCGCTGGATCATGAGGTCTCCGAAGACGGCAAGACCTACACGTTCAACCTGCGCAAAGACGCCAAGTGGTCCAATGGCGATCCGGTCACGGCCAATGATTTCGTCTATTCTTGGCGCCGTTTGGCGGACCCGGCGACCGCGTCGGAATACGCATGGTACATGGAGTTGATGCAGGTCGAAAACGCGCCTGAGATCATCGCCGGGGACAAGTCGCCCGAGGAATTGGGCATCCAAGCCGTCGACGACCACACGCTTGAGGTCAAGATTACCACGCCGCTGCCCTATTTCCCGCAGATGCTGGTGCATGGGTCGACCTTCCCCGTGCTGCAAAGCGTGGTGGAAGAGCATGGCGACGATTGGACCGATGCGGGCACGCTCATCGGCAACGGCGCTTATAAACTGGTCGAGCATCAGTTGGGCGAACGTGTCGTGATGGAGAAGAACGACACCTATTGGGACGCCGACAACGTGGTGATGGAGAAGATCACCGCGCTGACGATCAATGACGTGAACCAAGCGCTGACCCGCTATCTGGCTGGTGAGTTGGACCGCGTGGATATCCCCGCCGGTCAATACCCGCGACTGAAGAAAGAATACCCCGAACAGGCGGTCTCAACCCCCTATAACTGCTCCTATATCTACATGCTGAACGTAGGCGAAAAGGGCCCCGAGGCGCTAAAAAACGTCAATGTACGCAAAGCCTTGGCCTATGCCATCGACCGCGACATCATTGTCGAGCGTATCCTGCAAGGCGGCCAAAAGCCGTCCTACAACTGGACCCACTGGGCGATTGCCGATTTCGAGCGTCCCGAGCTTGATTGGGCCGACAATATGGATCAGGCGCAGCGCGTGGAAAAAGCCAAAGAACTGTTGGCCGAGGCGGGATATGGCCCCGACAACCCGCTCGACCTGACGCTGCAGTACAACACATCGGAAGATCACAAAAAGATCGCCATCGCGGCCTCGCAGATGCTCAAGCAGATCGGCGTGAACCTGACGTTGGATAACTACGAGTGGAAGGTGCACACCGACCGCATGCAGCGCCAAGACTACGACATGGCGCGCTATGCATGGTGCGGCGACTACAACGAGGCCTCGACCTACCTCGATCTGCTGACCTCATATTCGGGCCACAACAACGGCGAGTTCTACAATGACGCTTATGACAAGCTCATGAAAGACAGCAAAACCGCCGAAGACCCGCAGCCGCTTTACAAAGATGCGGAGCGTATCTTGGCCGAGGAAATGCCGATTATCCCGATCTACCACTACGCCAACGTCGACATGATCGCGGAAGACATCGAAGGTCTGCCCGAGAATAACGTCAACAACACGTGGTACGGCAAAGACCTCTATCGTACCGCGGAGTAACCTCTCGACATTCGGGCAGCCCGGCGGTTAAGGCACGGGCTGCCCGATTCCATTTTGCTCCCCCCTCACCCCCCCCGTATCCGGAGCGCGCGCCTCTTGCTCAGTTACATCCTCAAGCGCCTTGCCATCGCTGTTCCGACGCTGCTTGTGCTGATCGTCATCTCCTTTCTGCTGATGCATTCCGCCCCCGGCGGGCCCTTCACATCAGAGCGTGAATTGCCGCCGCAGGTGCTGGCGAACCTCAATGCGAAATACGGGCTGGATGATCCGCTGTGGAAGCAGATCGGCAGCTATGTTTGGGGCATCGTGACCGAGTTCGATTTCGGGCCGAGCTTTGTTTACAAAGACCGTTCGGTGAATGAGATCATCGCCCAAGGTTTCCCGATTACGCTGACCTATGGGCTGTTGTCCTTTGCCGTGGCGGTGATCGTCGGCGTTGGCCTTGGCGTGGCCGCAGCGGTGCGGCACAACTCGCTGCTCGATTATGTCGCGGTTGGGGTTTCCATCGGGGCGCAGGTGCTGCCGAATTTCGTCATGGCGCCGATCTTGGTGCTGGTATTCACGCTCTGGCTCGGCTGGTTGCCCGGTGGTGGCTGGCAGGGGCCGGAATATTGGATCATGCCGGTGATTGCCCTGTCGACGTCCTTCATGGCCTCCATCGCGCGGATCACCCGCTCGTCGATGCTTGAGGTGCTGACCTCAAACCACATCCGCACCGCCCGTGCCAAGGGGCTGCCCGAACGCCGGGTGATCCTGCGCCATGCGCTGAAACCCGCGATGTTGCCGGTGATTTCCTATCTGGGCCCCGCTTTCGTGGCGATGATCACCGGCTCTGTGGTGGTGGATATCTATTTCTCCACCGGCGGCATCGGCAAGGCTTTCGTCGATTCAGCGCTCAACCGCGATTACGCGGTGATGATGGGGGTGACGATCCTCGTGGGCGCGCTGACCATCTTCTTTAACCTCGTGGTCGATATCCTCTACGGGTGGATCGACCCCAAGATCCGGTACTGACATGGTGATGACATCCGAACAACGGGTCGAGGCCAGTGAGATCGCAGGCAAGGGCCGCTCGCCTTGGGCCGATGCGCGGCGGCGGTTCTTTCGCAACAAGGCGGCGCTGATGGGTCTGGTGATCCTCGGCTTCGTCGTGGTCTTTGCGCTTTTCGGCAACAGCCTTGCGCAATGGTCGAACGAAGAACTCGACTACAACGTCATGGGCCAGATTGTTGAGCTAGGCGGACCGTCGATTGAGAGCGGCCACTACTTCGGCACCGACGATCTGGGGCGCGATCTGTTCGCCCGCACCGTGCAAGGCACGCAGATCAGCCTCGCGGTGGGCCTTGTCGGCGCGTTGATCGCCTGTGTGGTCGGCACGCTTTACGGCGCGGTCGCGGGCTACTTCGGCGGGCGCACCGACAGCATCATGATGCGGCTCGTCGATATCTTCATGGCCGTGCCTTACATGTTCGTGCTGATCCTGCTCTTGGTGATGTATGGCCGTTCGATCACCATTCTTTTTGCGGGCGTCGGGCTGATTTCATGGATGGAGATGGCCCGCATCGTGCGGGGCCAGACGCTGACCATCAAGGGCCGCGAGTTTGTCGAGGCTGCCCGCGCCACCGGCGTCTCGGCCCCGGTCATCATCCTGCGCCATATTGTGCCCAATCTGCTGGGCGTGATCGCGGTTTACGCCACGCTGCTGGTCCCGCTGATGATCCTGACGGAAAGCTTCATTTCGTTCCTTGGCCTTGGCATTCAAGAGCCGCTCACCTCCCTCGGGGCGCTGATCTCCGAAGGGGCGGGGACCATCGCCTATGGCACCACTTGGCAGTTGGGGTTCCCGCTGCTGTTTTTCTGTCTCACGCTCTTTGGCCTGTTCTTTATCGGCGACGGATTGCGTGACGCCCTCGACCCCAAGGATCGCTGATGTCTCTGCTGGAAATCGACAAGCTCGACGTCACCTTCGAGGGCGACGACGGCCCCGTTCACGCGGTCAACGACCTGTCGCTCGCCATCGACCGGGGCGAGACCCTCGGCATCGTTGGCGAAAGCGGCTCGGGCAAGTCGCAGACCGCCTTTTCGATCATGGGCCTTCTGGCGCCGAACGGGCGCACCGGCGGGTCGATCCGCTTCGACGGGCAGGAGATCCTCGGCGCCAAGCCGAAAGTTCTGAACAAGATCCGGGCCGAGCGCATCGCGATGATCTTCCAAGACCCGATGACCTCGCTCAATCCCTACATGCGGATTTCCGAGCAGATGGCCGAGGTGCTGACGCTGCACCAAGGCCTGTCGAAGCGCGACGCGCTGGCGGAATCGGTGCGGATGCTGGACGCAGTGAAAATCCCGGCGGCCAAGGAGCGTATCCGCCTCTTCCCGCATGAATTCTCCGGCGGGATGCGCCAGCGGGTGATGATCGCCATGTCGCTGCTGTGCAAACCGGACCTCTTGATTGCGGACGAGCCGACCACCGCGCTCGACGTCACCGTGCAAGCGCAGATCATGGACCTCTTGGGCGATCTGCAGAAGGATTTCGGCATGGCCACGATCCTCATCACCCATGACCTCGGCGTCGTGGCGGGCTTCTGTGAGCGGGTGCTGGTCATGTACGGCGGCCGGGTGATGGAGCAGGGCCCGACCGAGCCGCTCTTCGCCGAGCCCACGCATCCCTACACCCGCGGCCTTCTGGCCGCCGTGCCGCGCGTCGATGACGAGGACGCCACCATGAAGGCAATCCCCGGAAACCCGCCCAACATGGCCGCCCCGCCCGCGGGCTGTCCCTTCCGCCCGCGCTGCGATTACGCCGGCGACGATTGCCGCGCGATGCCGCCCTTGGCCCCCTTCGACGGCGCCCGCGCCCGCGCCTGCCACCGTCCCATCGCGGAGGTCACCTCATGAGCCCGCTGCTTTCCGTCCGCGACCTGCACGTCAAATTTCCGATCACCCGCGCCGGCGACATGCCTTGGACCAAGCCGCGCATCCTGCATGCGGTCAACGGCGTCAGCTTTGATCTGGAGCCCGGCAAGACCCTTGGCGTCGTGGGTGAATCCGGCTGCGGCAAATCCACCCTCGCGCGCGGGCTGATCCAGATGGTGCCCGCCGAGGGTCAGGTCATGTGGCAGGGCGAGACCGATCTTCTGTCGCTCTCCCCGCGTCGGATGAAGCCCTACCGGTCCGAAATCCAGATGGTGTTTCAGGACCCGCTCGCCTCGCTCAACCCGCGTATGACGCTGGGCCAGATCATCGCCGAGCCGCTGAAGACCCACCGTCCCGACGTGCCCGCCCGCGAGCGTCGCACCCGGGTGGCGCAGATGATGGAGCGCGTGGGCCTGCTGCCGCAGATGATCAACCGCTACCCGCATGAGTTCTCCGGCGGCCAGTGCCAGCGCATCGGCATCGCCCGCGCGCTGATCGTGGAGCCGAAGCTCCTGATTTGCGACGAGCCGGTTTCGGCGCTCGACGTCTCGATCCAGGCGCAGGTGATTGAACTTCTGAAAGAGTTGCAGCGCGATCTGGGGCTGGCGATGATCTTCATCGCCCATGACCTCAGCGTGGTGAAGAACATCTCGGACGAGGTCATGGTGCTCTACCTTGGCCGCGTGATGGAGAAGGCGCCGAAGGCGCAGCTCTACGACGACCCGCAGCATCCCTACACGCAGGCGCTGCTCTCGGCGGTGCCGATCCCCGATCCGATCGCCGAGCGCGCCAAGCAGATCGTGCCGATGAGCGGCGACATGCCCTCGCCGATGAACCCGCCCTCGGGCTGTGTCTTCCGTGGCCGCTGCCCGCGGGCGCAGGGCGATTGCGCGCAGGTGGTGCCGCAACCGGGCGAGTCGCTGCATCAGGTCGCTTGTATTCACCCCGGCCCGCTGCAAGCCAGCGAGACCGCGGCGCAGTAAGTCTGTGGGCGGTTTCGATACGAGAATTCTATAATATTTAACCTCTTAGGGGCGGTTTGCGTTCGCCACCGCCCCGCCCTATCCGCGAAAAATGATATACGTCTATCAAAAATGATTGACGTATATCAAAATATCCCCTAGATAGGCCCCGAGATGCGCAGGCTGGGAGGGCCAGCGCGCGGGGGAGGGGCCATGACAAGTCCGACGTTAAGCGATGTCGCACGCGCTGCCGGGGTGAGCTATGCCACCGCGGACCGGGTGATCAACAACCGCGGCAACGTGGCGGAAAAGTCCATCGCCAAGGTGCGCGAAGCGGTCGCGGCGCTTGGCTATGTGCGCAACGTCGCGGCGGCGAACCTGTCACGCGGGCGGGTCTACCGGCTCGCTTTCCTGATCCCCCGCGGCTCCAACGCCTTTTTCAACCGCATCCGTCAACACATCGACCATACCGCTGCCCATCAGGCCACCGAACGCGTCACCGCCGAGGTGATCGAGGTCGCGGCCTTCGCCGTCGAAGGGTTGCAAGACAGCATTTCGGACCTGCTGAAACGGGATTTCGACGGTGTCGCCATCGTCGGTTTGCAAAGCGCGGCGCTTGAGGCACCTTTGGCCGCCCTGCGGGACAAGGGGGTGGCCGTGGTGGGCCTCGTCTCCGACCTGCCGCAGACCGCCCGCGCCGCCTATATTGGGATCGACAACATCGCCGCCGGGCGCACCGCGGGCCGCATGGTGGGGCTTGCCCATGGCGGGCAGGGCGGACGGGTGCAGACCTTCGCAGGCTCGCTTGACGCGCGCGACCACGCAGAGCGTCTGACCGGCTTTCGCGAAGTGTTGCAGGCCGATTTCCCGCAGGTTGAGTTGCTGGATCCGATCATGACGAAGGACGACGCGCAGGTGCTGAACGCGCAGACGCGTCAGGCGCTCGGCCAGACGGAGCTGACAGCACTTTACAACGTGGGCGCGGGCAACAGCGGGTTGATCGCCGCCCTGCAAGAGGGGCAGGGAGAGCGGCCCTTCTGCGTGGTGCATGAACTGGTCGCGCATTCGCGTCAGGCGCTGCTTGATCGACATATCGATCTGGTGATTGACCAGCGCCCGGATGTCGAGATCAACCGCGCCTTCACCGTGTTGCGCGCGCTGATCGACCAAAAGGAATTGCCGCCGATGCCGGACCTCGTGCCGACGATTTACGTGCGGGACAATCTGCCCGCCGACACATTGACCGATAAGATGAAGGCCAAGATAGATGACTGATTTCTTTAAAGATATAAAGCCCCTCACCTATGATCCCGAGGGGGCCGATCTGGCCTTTCGCCACTACAACCCTGACGAGATCGTCATGGGCAAACGGATGGAGGATCACCTGCGTTTCGCCGTAGCCTATTGGCATTCCTTCGCATGGCCGGGCGGCGATCCCTTTGGCGGGCAGACGTTTGATCGCCCGTGGTTCGGTGACACGATGGATCTGGCAAAGCTCAAGGCCGATGTGGCCTTCGAGATGTTCGATCTGCTGAACGCGCCCTTCTTCTGCTGGCACGATGCCGACATCCGCCCCGAGGGGGATACATTCGCCGAAAGCCTGCGCAATTTCGAAGAGATCATTGATTATCTCGGCATCAAGATGGAAGCCTCCAAAACCAAGCTGCTTTGGGGCACGGCGAACCTCTTTGGCCACCGGCGCTTTATGTCGGGCGCGGCCACCAACCCCGACCCTGAGATTTTCGCTTGGTCCGCCGCCACGGTCAAAGCCTGCATGGACGCGACCCATAAGCTGGGCGGTCAGAACTACGTCCTCTGGGGCGGGCGCGAGGGCTATGAGACGCTGCTCAACACCGACCTGAAACGCGAACGCCAGCAGGCCGGGCGCTTCTTGCAGATGGCGGTAGAGTACAAACACAAGATCGGCTTCAAAGGCGCCATTCTGGTGGAGCCCAAGCCGCAGGAGCCGACCAAACATCAGTATGATTTCGATGTCGCCACGGTCTATGGTTTCCTCAAGGAGTTTGGGCTGGAGAACGAAGTTCAGATGAACATCGAACAGGGCCATGCGATCCTTGCAGGCCATTCGTTCGAACATGAGCTGGCGCTGGCCGCGTCCTTGGGGATTTTCGGCTCGATCGACATGAACCGCAACGACTATCAATCGGGCTGGGACACGGATCAATTCCCCAACAACGTGCCCGAAGTGGCGCTGGCCTATTACGAGGTGCTGAAGGCGGGTGGTTTCACCACCGGCGGCACCAATTTCGACGCCAAGCTGCGGCGGCAATCGCTTGACCCCATCGATCTGGTCGCGGCCCACGCGGGCGCGATGGATGTCTGCGCGCGGGGCTTCAAAGCCGCCGCAGCCATGCTGGAGGATGGCACGATTGAGGCCATGCGCGCCGAGCGCTACGGGGGGTGGGAGACGCCCAAGGCCAAGGCGATGCTGGAGGGGGATCTGGCCTCGATCGCCGCGCAGGTCGTCCAAGACGGCATCAATCCGCAGCCCCGCTCGGGCCGGCAGGAAATTCTGGAGAACATCGTGAACCGGTTCGTTTGAGCCGGGGAAAGGGAGGAACATTATGAAGACGATCAAGGGACCGGCGCTGTTTCTGGCGCAATTCGCGGGCGATGAGGCGCCCTTCAACTCTTGGGACAGCATCACCAAATGGGCCGCCGATTGTGGCTACAAAGGCGTGCAAGTGCCCAGTTGGGACGCGCGGCTGATCGACTTGGCCAAGGCCGCGTCGAGCAAGGATTACTGCGACGAGTTCAAGGGCAAGGCGGTCGAAAACGGCGTGGAGGTGACCGAGCTTTCGACCCACCTTCAGGGCCAATTGGTCGCCGTGCATCCGGCCTATGACACGGCCTTTGACGGCTTCGCCGTCGAAGAAGTGCGCGGCAATCCCAAGGCGCGGCAGGAATGGGCGGTCGAGCAGGTGAAACTCGCGCTTTCGGCGTCCAAGAACATGGGGATCGGGGCGCATGCGACCTTCTCGGGCGCTTTGGCTTGGCCCTATGTCTACCCTTGGCCGCAGCGCCCGGCGGGGCTGATCGAGACGGCCTTTGACGAACTCGCCGCGCGTTGGCTGCCGATCTTGAACCACGCCGAGGATTGCGGTGTCGATGTCTGCTATGAGATCCACCCCGGCGAAGACCTGCATGACGGCATCACCTATGAGATGTTTCTAGAGCGTACGGGCAATCACGCGCGCGCTAACATGCTCTATGACCCCAGCCACTACGTCCTGCAATGTCTTGATTACATCGATAACATCGACATCTACAAAGACCGGATCAAGATGTTCCACGTCAAGGATGCGGAGTTCAATCCGACGGGCCGTCAGGGGGTCTATTCGGGCTATCAAAGCTGGACGGACCGCGCCGGGCGGTTCCGGTCGCTCGGCGACGGGCAGGTTGATTTCGGCGCTGTCTTTTCCAAAATGGCGGCGAATGATTTCGATGGCTGGGCCGTGGTGGAATGGGAATGCTGCCTCAAACACCCCGAAGACGGCGCGCGCGAGGGGGCGCAATTCGTCTCAGATCACATCATTCGCGTGACCGACAAAGCCTTTGACGATTTCGCCGATGGCGGCACCGATGAGGCGGCAAACCGCAAAATGCTGGGGATCGACTGATGGCACGTATTCGACTTGGCATGGTGGGCGGCGGCAATGACGCCTTTATTGGCGGGGTGCACCGCATCGCCTCGCGCATCGACGACCGGTTTGATCTGGTGGCAGGCGCGCTGTCTTCGACCCCCGAGAAATCCGCCGCCAGTGCGGAGGCTTTGGGCATCCCGCGCTCCTACGGCAGTTTCGAAGAGATGGCCGAGGCCGAAGCCGCCCGCGAGGACGGGATCGAGGCGGTCTCGATTGTCACGCCCAACCACGTTCATGCCGCTGCGGCAAAGGCCTTTCTGGCCAAGGGCATCCATGTGATCTGCGACAAGCCCCTGACCTCCACGCTGGAGGATGCGGAGGCGTTGGCGGCCAGCGTCGCGGAGGCCGAGGCGCTTTTCATCCTCACCCATAATTACACCGGCTATCCGATGATCCGCCAAGCGCGGGCCATGGTGGCGGCAGGCGATCTGGGCGAGATCCGCATCGTGCAGGCGGAATACCCGCAGGACTGGCTGACCGCGCCGATGGAGAACGAAGGCGTCAAACAGGCCGAATGGCGCACCGATCCTGCGCGCTCGGGCGCGGGCGGCTCTGTGGGGGATATTGGCACACATGCCCATAACCTCGCCTGTTTTGTCAGCGGTCTAGAGGTCGAAAGCCTTGCCGCGGATCTGCAAAGCTGGGGCGCGGGGCGCAAGCTGGATGACAACGCCCATATGATGCTGCGCTTCGCCGGTGGCGCGCGCGGCATGCTGTGGTCAAGCCAAGTGGCTCCGGGCAATGAGAACGCGCTGAGGCTGCGTATCTATGGCGACAAGGGCGGTTTGGAATGGTCGCAAGAGGATCCCAATTACCTGTGGTTCACGCCCTTGAGAGAGCCGAAGCGCCTGATCACCCGCAATGGGGCAGGGGCGTCTGAGGCGTCGCAATCGGTAAGCCGCATTCCCGGCGGCCACCCCGAAGGGTATCTCGAAGGGTTCGCCACGATCTATAACGAGGCCGCCGATGCGATCCGCGCGGTGCAGGGCGGCGCGAGCCGCGAAAGCGCCATGGGCGTGCTGCCGGACATCACGGCTGGCATGGCGGGGATGCGTTTCATCAATGCTTGTGTCACTTCCTCGGCCAATGATGCGGCGTGGACCAAGCTATGAGTGCCACCCCCGTTCTTGCCCTGCGCGACGTGAGCAAGAGCTTCGGCTCGATCGAAGTGCTGCACGGCGTGACCCTCGCGCTAGAGCCGGGGACCGTTCATGCGCTGATCGGTGAGAACGGGGCGGGCAAATCGACGACGATGAAGATTATGGCGGGCTATCAACTGCCCTCCAAAGGCGCTGTCGAACTTGACGGTGCGGCGGTCCGTTTCGACAGTCTGCACGAGGGCGAGATGGCCGGGATCGTGATGATCCACCAAGAGTTCAACTTGGCCGAACAGCTTACCGTTGAGCAGAACATCTTTCTGGGCCGCGAGTTGAAACGCGGGCCGCTGCTCGACAAGGCCGAGATGCGGCGGCGCACGCGCGACTATCTTGATCGGGTGGCCTGCAACGTCTCTCCGGATGCGCTGGTCTCGCGCCTGTCGAATTCCGACAAACAAATGGTCGAGATCGCTAAGGCCCTGTCGCGCGATGCGCGGGTGCTGATCATGGACGAGCCGACGGCGGTGCTGACCAAACGCGAGACCGATGTGCTGTTCAAACAGGTCGCGGTCCTGCGCGCGGCGGGGACGGCGGTCTTGTTCACCTCGCATAAATTGGACGAAGTGGCCGAGATCTCGGACCATGTCACCATCATGCGCGATGGCGCGGTGGTGCAATCGGGGCCAAGCGCGGACATCACCGAAGACGAAATGGCCACCGCCATGGTGGGCCGGGATGTATCGGACCTCTATCCGGCCAAGCCCGGCGTGGCACCGGGCGCGCCAGAGGTGCTGTCAGTCGAAAACCTCAGCGTGCCGGGTTTTGCCAGCAATGTGTCCTTTTCGCTGCGACAGGGGGAGATCCTCGGGCTGGGCGGGCTGATCGGCTCTGGCCGGACCGAGGTGATGGAGGGCCTGGCCGCGCTGCGCCCGGCAAGTGCCGAGCGTGTCACCCTCTTTGGGGAGCCGGTGCAATTCAAGCGGCCAAGCGACGCGCAACAGGCCGGGCTGTGCTATCTGACCGAAGACCGCAAGCTGCGCGGTCTGCTGCTGGAACGCGGCATGCGTGAGAACCTGACCCTGCAAAACCTGCATAAATTCGGCGGCTTCCTGATCGACCGCAACGCAGAGGAAACCGCCCTGACCGAGGCCATTGGCGAATTCGACATTCGCGCGGGCAGCCGTGATGTGCGGGTCGGCAATATGTCGGGCGGCAACCAGCAGAAACTGCTGCTGGCCAAGATCATGCTCTCCGAGCCGCGCATCCTGATCGTCGATGAACCCACCCGCGGCATCGACATCGGCACCAAGCAGCAAATCTATGCCTTCCTGCGCAAATTGGCCGATCAGGGCCACGCCATTATTGTGATCACCTCCGAGATGCCCGAACTCATCGGTCTTGCCGACCGCGTGATGGTCATGCGTTTGGGTAAGGTCAGCGGCACGCTGAACGCGGGCGAGATCACGGAAGACGCGATTGTCCGCCTCTCCATGGGGCTGAGCGCCGAACAAATGCCGATGACGGCCTAAGGAAACCGAAGATGACAGATGTAACCACCCCTCAAACCAAAAGCTTCCGGATGCCGTCGATGTCTGTCCTTGGGCCGATCATCGCGCTGATCGTTCTGCTGCTGATCGGCACGGCACTGAACTCCAACTTCCTGAGTGCGGCGAATATCACCAACGTCCTCGCCCGCTCGGCCTTTATCGGGATCATCGCGGTGGGCATGACTTTTGTCATCACCGCGGGCGGGCTCGACCTGTCGGTAGGGTCGATGGCGGCCTTTATCGCGGGGCTGATGATCTTGGTGATGAACGCCGCTTTACCGAGCCTCGGTGTCGGCGTGCCGATCATCCTTTTGGGGATGTTCACGGCCATCGTCGCGGGGCTGCTGGCGGGGCTGTTGAACGGCTTTTTGATCACCGCGCTCGGCATTGAGGCCTTCATCGTCACGCTCGGCTCGATGGGCATTTACCGCTCGCTGGTGACCTGGCTGGCGGATGGCGGCACCCTGTCGCTCGATTTCGGTCTGCGCAGCTTTTACCGGCCCGTGTATTTCGACGGCATCCTCGGGATCAGCTGGCCGATCATCGTTTTCGCGCTGGTGGTCATCATTGGTGAGATCATCATGTCGCGCAGCGTCTATGGCCGCCACTGCGCCGCCACCGGGTCGAACGAACATGTGGCGCATTATTCTAATGTGAACGTCAATCGCACCCGTCTGATCTCCTATGCCGCATTGGGCATCTTGGTGGGCATCGCGACGATCATGTATGTGCCGCGCCTCGGCTCGGCCTCGGCCTCTACCGGGGTGCTGTGGGAGTTGGAGGCGATTGCCGCCGTGATCATTGGCGGCACTGTGCTCAAGGGTGGTTTCGGTCGGGTCTGGGGCACCGTCATCGGCGTGCTGATCCTCAGCCTGATCGGCAATATCCTCAACCTCACCGATTTCGTGTCGCCCTATCTCAACGGCGCGATCCAAGGGATTATCATCATTCTCGCTGTGATCCTACAGCGCGAAAGGAAGACGGCGCTTTAAGCCGTAGTTGAACGCTTCATGGGAGGAGCAAATATGACATTTACCAAAACATTCATTGCCACCGCGCTGGCCACGGCTGTCGGCACCGCCGCCTTTGCCCAAGACACCAAAGTCATCGGCGTGTCGATCCCGGCGGCGACCCACGGCTGGGCGGGGGGCATGAACTTCCACGCCAAGGAAACCGTCGAACGTCTGGAAGAGGTCTATTCCGATCTCGACTTCGTTCTCGCCACCGCGTCGGACCCCGGCAAACAGGTGAACGACATCGAAGACATGGTCGCCACGCGCAACATCGACGCGCTGGTGGTGCTGCCCTTTGAATCCGACCCGCTGACCCCGCCGGTGCAAGCCGTGGCCGACAGCGGTGCATGGGTTACCGTGGTGGACCGTGGCCTTTCCGTGGAAGGCATCCAAGACCTTTACGTTGCGGGCGACAACAGCGGCTTTGGCAAGGTGTCGGGTGAGTTCATGGCCCAGCAAATGCCCGATGGCGGCGACATCGTCGTGCTGCGCGGCATCCCCACCACCATCGACAACGAGCGTGTCGAGGGGTTCAACGCGGCGATCGAAGGCTCCGGCATCAATGTGCTCGACATGGAGCATGGCAACTGGAACCGCGACGACAGCTTTACCGTGATGCAGGATTTCCTCTCGAAATACCCCAATATCGACGCGGTCTGGGCCTCGGACGACGATATGGCGATTGGCGTGCTGGCCGCGATCGAAGCGGCGGGGCGTGACGACGTGAAATTCGTGCTCGGCGGGGCCGGTATGAAAGAGATGATCAAGCGCACCGCCGATGGCGATGAAATGATCCCGGCCAATGTGACCTACCCGCCTTCGATGATCGCCACCGCGATTGAGCTGACCGCCGTGGGCCTCACCTCCAACGCGCCGGTCTCGGGCACTTTCGTGATCGGCTCGGTGCTGGTGACGCAAGAGAACGCGATGGATTTCTACTATCCCGACAGCCCGTTCTAATGGCCAAGGCCACCGGCAGCCTGCCGGTGGCTCCCTCTCATTTGTGAAGTAACGAGTACCGCATGACCTATCTCGGGTTGGACCTTGGCACCTCGGGCGTCAAAGCGCTTTTGATCGACGAAGGCCAACGGCCCTTGGCCGAGGGTCATGCCCCATTGGAGGTTCAGCGCCCGCACCCGATGTGGAGCGAGCAAGACCCCCATTCATGGATCACCGCCTGCGAAAGCGCCATCGCCGAGGTCCGCACCGCGGCCCCGGATGCATTCGCGGCGCTGCGCGGCATTGCCGTCTCGGGCCAGATGCACGGCGCCACGCTGCTGGATGCCAATGACCAGCCCCTGCGCCCGGCGATCCTGTGGAACGATGGCCGCGCCCATGCCGAATGCGCGGAACTGGAAGAGCGCGCCGATTTTCGGGGGCTGGGTGGCAATATCGTCATGGCAGGCTTCACCGCGCCCAAGCTGCGGTGGGTGCAAAAGCATGAGCCCGAGATTTTCGCGCAGGTCCGCAAGGTCCTGCTGCCCAAGGACTATGTCGGTCTTTGGCTGACGGGCGAGCATGTTTCAGAAATGTCCGACGCGGCGGGGACGCTCTGGCTCGACGTGGAAAAACGCGATTGGTCGGATGAACTGCTCGCCGCCACGGAGCTTAGCCGCGATCACATGCCGCGACTGGTCGAAGGCAGCGCGCGGGCGGGCGGGCTTCGGGCCGAGCTTGCCGCTCTGTGGGGTGTCGGCAACGTCACTGTCGCGGGCGGCGCGGGGGACAATGCCGCCACCGCCGTGGGGCTGGGGCTGGTGCAGCCGGGGCAGGGCTTTCTCTCGCTCGGCACCTCTGGCGTGCTATTCACCGTGACCGACCGTTTCGCCAGCAACACCGAAAGCGCGGTGCATAGTTTTTGCCACGCGGTGCCGAAAACCTGGCACCAGATGGGGGTCATCCTATCGGCCACCGACGCTTTGGCATGGCTGGGCCAGATCACGGGGCAAAGCCCCGCAGCCTTGGCGGGCATGGTTCAAGGCCTGCAACAGCCCTCCGCGATCACCTTCCTGCCATACCTCTCGGGCGAGCGGACGCCGCATAACGCCCCCGATGCCGCCGGGGCGTTCCACGGGCTGCGCCGCGGGCATGGGTTGCCGGATATGGTGCAGGCGGTGATGGAGGGGGTCGGCTTCGCCTTTGCCGACTGCTGTCGCGCCCTCGACCACTGTGGTTCCTTGCCCGAACGGGTCTGCGTGGCGGGCGGCGGCAGCCAGTCGGAGACATGGTTGCAGATGATCGCCGACATCACCGGGCTGACCCTCGATGTGCCAGAAAGCGGTGCGCAGGGCGCGGCGCTCGGCGCGGCGCGGCTGGCGATGCTGGGCTGTGGCGGGGCGGCGGAGGCCGAGGTGATCCGCCCCCCGAAGATACGCAAAAGCATCGCACCCAACCCCGCGCTCACCTCAGCCTATGCGGAACGCTATGCCGACTTCCGTGCGGCTTGGGAACAGCGGCTGGCGCAGTAGGCATCAAGCGCAAGACCGGCAAGAAAGGGGCGGCTATCAGGCCGCCCCCCTCTCATCACATCCCGGCAATCACCTTGTCCAAGGTGGCGGGATAGTCGCGCACCCGGACGCCGGTGGCGTTGTAGATCGCATTGGTGATCGCTGCCGCCGCGCCGCAGATGCCCAACTCACCGATCCCTTTCGCCTGCAGCGGGTTGGCCCAATCGTCACGTTCCTCCAGCAGATCGACGGTCAGCTGTGGCACGTCGGCGTTCACCGGAATGTGGTATTCCGCAAGGTTGTGGTTGGCCACATGCCCGTCGCGCGGGTCAAAGGCCAGTTCCTCGGTCAGCGCGATGCCGATGCCAAAGGTCATCCCGCCCAGACATTGCGAGCGCGCCGTCTTGGCATTCAGGATCCGCCCTGCGGCGAAAGTGCCGTGCATCCGCCGCACCCGCGTCTCGCCCGAGGCGGCATGCACCGCGACCTCGGCGAAATAGGCCCCGAAGGTGGCCTGCCGCACTGCCTCAGAAGTATCGCCGGGCTGGACGTGACCCACTTTGGCAATCTCATCCCCGTCCAGGATATCGCTCAGGCTGCGGGTCTGGTTTTCAAAGGTCGCCATGCCGTCTTTTAGCGTGAGGTCACCTTCCTCCACCTCCAGCCGCGCGGCAAGCTGTTTGCGGATCGCCTCGCAGGCCAGATAGACCGAGGTGCCGCTCGACGACGCGCCCCACGATCCGCCCGAACCCGAAGCTGGGGGCAGGGTGGTATCGCCCAAGACCACATTGACCGCATCGCGCGGCAGGCCCATCATATCGCCTGCGATTTGGCCCAAGATCGCATAGGTGCCGGTGCCGATATCGGTCATATCCGTTTCGACCCGCAGGCGGCCATCGGGCATCAGCGTCACGCGGGCTTGGCTCTCCATCAACACGTTCACCCGCGCGGCAGAGGCCATGCCATAGCCGATTAGCCATTCCCCCTCGCGCCGTTCCTTGACGCCCGGGCGGTCGGCCCAGCCGAATGTCTCGGCCCCGCTGTCGAGCGCCTCTAGGAAACGGCGGGATGAGAACTCCTTGCCGCTTTCGGGGTCCTTCTCGGGAATGTTGCGGCGGCGAAGCTCGACAGGGTCCATGCCGATCTTGTCGGCCAGTTCATCCATCGCGCCTTCGAAAACGGTGACGCCTACCGCCTCGCCCGGCGCGCGGACGGAGCCTGCGCAAAGCCGATGCACCCGCGCCAAATCCATCGACATCTTGCGG
This sequence comes from Sulfitobacter sp. R18_1, assembly GCF_017743915.1. Classification (NCBI taxonomy): domain Bacteria; kingdom Pseudomonadati; phylum Pseudomonadota; class Alphaproteobacteria; order Rhodobacterales; family Roseobacteraceae; genus Sulfitobacter; species Sulfitobacter sp. R18_1. The sequence continues at coordinate 2,771 of NZ_JAGHRG010000012.1, read as the reverse complement.
TTCGCCCCGGCATAGAGGAAATGCGACGCCTGCAAAACAGGCTCGGCAAAGCTCTCTCCGGGCAGGTTGGACACCCGCGCGTCATGGCCCAGCCCAGTCAGCCGACCTTCGGCATCGGCGGCAAGGCGCACCCGCTGCGTGGTCTCGGACCGGCGCATCGTCGCCTCATAGACCTGCTGGCGGTGCAGCGCGACAGAGACCGGGCGGCCCACCTCTTTCGCGGCAATCGCCGCCGCGACGGCCTCGGGCGCGATGCCGAGTTTCGACCCGAAGCCGCCGCCGACATAGGGCGACAGGATGCGCACTCGGTCGGGGTGGATGCCCAAGGCATCGGACAGCTCATTGCGGTTGTATTTCAGCATCTGGTAGCTGCCGCGCAGGGTCAGGTCTTCCCCGTCCCATGAGGCGATGGAGGCATGCGGCTCCATTGGGGTGCTGGAATGCGACGGGGTGGTATAGGTCACATCGACCGAGAAAGCGGCCTGAGCCATAGCGCCGTCCAGATCGCCCTGATCCAAGGTCTTCGCCTCCTGCGGCTCGACCGCCGCGGTGGCGGGATCGACCGGCATGACCTCGCCATTCTCCAACGCCACCTTCAGCGATTGCGCCGCATGGCGGGCCTGCTCGAATTCCTCGGCGACGACCACCGCGATCAACTGGCCGAGGTAGGCAGCCTGTTCCGGCCCCTGTATGGGTGCTTGGTTCGCGGTGCCTTGGGCCGGATTGCGCAGCAGGCGCGGGTCTTGGATCACGGCCAATACCCCCGGCATTTGCGCCACCGCGTCGCGGTTGGCCAAGGCCACGCGGCCACTGTTGCCCGGCGCGCGGACCATGACGCCATGCACCATGTTCTCGACCTGCCATTCATTGGCATAGGTCGCCGTGCCGCTCACCTTCAGCGGCCCCTCGGGGCGGTCCAGCGGCGCGCCGACAAGCCCCTGCGCCATATCGTCCAGCCTGCGGGCGGTGGCGGGTGCGTCCATCTTGAATTGCTCGGTCATTGCTGGGCCTCCGCGGTAAGTTCGTTCAGCACCGACACCAGCGTGCGGCGGGCGAGGGGAATTTTGAAATCATTCGCGCCATAGCCTTTGGCCTCGGCCAGCAGCAGATCGGCGGCTTTGTTGAAAAGGTCTTCCGAAGGCGCGTTGCCGGTCAGCAGGTCCTCGACCTCGGCATTGCGCCAAGGTTTCGGCGCCAGCCCGCCAAAGGCCAGATCGGCACGGGTGATCCGCCCGTCTGCCATCTCGACGATCCCGGCAACCGAGACGAGGGCAAAGGCATAAGAAGCCCGGTCCCGCACCTTGCGGTAGGTCTGGTTGCCCGTCACAGGCGCGGGCAGCACCACGGCGGTGATCAATTCGCCCGGCTCAAGAACGGTCTCTTGATCAGGCCGCTCTCCGGGCAGCAGGTAAAGCTCATCAAGCGTCAGCCGGCGCGTGCTACCATCCTCCTTCAGCGTCTCCACCTCGGCCCCGAGCGCCCGCATGGCCACGGCCATGTCGCTGGGATGGGTGGCGATGCAATGCTCCGAGGTGCCCAAGACGGCAAGGATGCGGTTGAACCCCTCCTTCGCCGAACAGCCCGTGCCCGGCGCGCGTTTGTTGCAGGGCATGGCGCGGTCATAAAAATACAGGCACCGCGTGCGTTGCAGCAGATTGCCGCCCGTCGTCGCCTTGTTGCGCAACTGCCCGCTGGCCCCGGCCAGCAACGCACGGCTCAGCACCGGCCAGCCCTTGCGCAGACGGGCGTCATTGGCCAGATCGCTGTTGGTCACCAAGGCCCCGATGCGCAGCCCGCCGTCTTGGGTCTCTTCGATCTCGCCAAGGTCGAGCCGGTTGATGTCGATCAGCGCCTCGGGGGTCATGACCTCCAGCTTCATCAGATCGAGGAGGTTGGTGCCCCCGGCGATGAAGGTGCCACCGCTGGCCGCTTGCCGCGCGGCGGCTTCGGTATTCTCGGCGCGGGTATAGTCGAATGGTCTCATGCGCTTTCTCCCGCCGCTTTTCGGATCGCCTCGACGATGTTGGGATAGGCCGAACACCGGCAGAGGTTGCCGCTCATCCGTTCCGAGATCTCTTCCGTCGTCAGCGCAGGCTTGCCGCTCAGGTCATCGGTCACATGGCTGGGCCAGCCCTCTGCGATCTCTTCCAGCATCGCGGTGGCCGAGCAGATTTGCCCCGGCGTGCAATAGCCGCATTGGAACCCGTCTTCGCTGACAAAGGCTTCTTGCAGCGGGCTGAGGTTGCCGGGCGCTCCGATGCCTTCGATGGTGGTCACCTCATCACCGTCATGCATACAGGCCAATGTCAGGCAGGCGTTGATCCGGCGGCCATTCACCATGACCGTGCAGGCACCGCATTGCCCGTGATCGCAGCCCTTCTTGCTGCCGGTCAGTCGAAGATGGTGGCGCAGCGCATCCAGCAGCGTCGTGCGGGGATCGAGATCCAGCCGCTGCTTCGTGCCATTGATGGTCAGATTCGTTTCCACGGCAATTTCCTTTGGCTAAATGGGGGCGGAGGGGCAGGCCCCTCCGGCTATCGGCTGGCTCAGGACGTAGGGCGGCACGGATGAGCGGCAAGCGGGTGTGGCTGGTGGAACTCGGGCGGCGCACTTCAGTAACATAACCATGATTACGAGGCTTTTGACTGTAGCCGCAAAGCAGTAATGTCACCCATCGGCAAAGCAGAAGTGTCACTCTCCTTGCATACGGTAGCGAGGATTAGTGGACATGGGATGGGTGACGATGAGTGAGCGCGAGTTGAACCGCGTTG
>NZ_JAGHRG010000011.1:0-199501 GCF_017743915.1 Sulfitobacter sp. R18_1 | reverse complement strand
GGAGATGTGTATAAGAGACAGGAGTGGGGGGTGAGTGGAAGAAGGATGTAGGTCCTTGTCAGTCATCCCGAAACTCCGTCCGTTGCAGAATCAGGTATAGGATTTAGTGCTTAACAACCTATGAAGATTTCCCCGCGTATTTGATTCAACCCCAGCGTGCCACCGTCAGGTCGCAGCCCCGCCGACGGTCAGCCCGCCGATCATCAGAGTGGGCTGGCCCACACCCACCGGCACCCACTGCCCCTGTTTGCCACAGTTGCCCATGCCGGGGTCGAGCGTCGGGTCGTTGCCGATGGCGCGGATCTTTTGCAAGGCCGTGGCCCCATCGCCGATTAGGGTCGCGCCTTTGACCGGCGCGCCGATCTTGCCGTTCTGCACGCGGTAGGCCTCGGTGCAGGAGAAGACGAATTTACCATTGGTGATATCGACCTGACCGCCGCCGAAACCCACGGCATAGATCCCATCATTGAGATCAGCCACGATATCGCCGGGTGCCGCCTCGCCGCCCAGCATATAGGTGTTGGTCATGCGCGGCATCGGGATATGCGCATAGGACTGCCGCCGCCCGTTGCCTGTTGAGGCGCTGCCCATCAGCCGCCCGTTCTGACGGTCCTGCATATAGCCGACCAGCACACCATCTTCGATCAGCACATTGCGCGCCGAGGGGGTGCCTTCGTCATCGACTGAGATTGAGCCGCGCCGGTCGGGGATCGTGCCGTCATCCAGCACGGTCACGCCCTTGGCTGCGATCTGTTGGCCCATCAGCCCGGCGAAGGCGCTGGAGCCCTTTCGGTTGAAATCGCCCTCAAGCCCGTGGCCGATGGCTTCGTGCAGCAGAATTCCGGGCCAGCCGGGGCCAAGCACCACGTCCATCACGCCCGCGGGCGCAGGGACGGCTTCAAGATTCACGCAGGCGATGCGCAGGGCTTCGCGGACTTTGGCCTGCCAGTCTTCGGGGGCGAGCATACCGTCGAGCCCGATCCGCCCGCCGCCGCCGACACCGCCGCTCTCGCGGCGGCCATCCTGCTCGACAATGACCGAGACATTGACCCGCGTCATCGGGCGCACGTCACGCACCGAATGCCCCTCGGGGCGGAGAATCTCGACCTCTTGGATGCTGGCGGCAATCGTGGCGCTCACCTGTACCACGCGGGAATCGAGGCTGCGGGCATAGGCGTCGATCTCGCGCAGGGTATCGACCTTGACCGGAAAGGCGTGGCCCGCGATCGGGTCTTCGTCCGTATAGAGACGCGTGTTGCTGGCCTGAGGCGCATCCGCCCATGTGCCGCCGCCATCGCCCACCGCCAGCCGCGCCGTTTCCGCCGCGCGGCGCAGGGCGGCCTCGCTCAGTTCGGTCGAATGGGCGTAGCCTGCCACCTCACCGCGCACGGCGCGCAGGCCAAAGCCCTCGGCGGCATCATAGCTGGCGGTTTTGAGGCGTCCGTCGTCGAAAACCAGCGCCTCAGAGCGCCGCCGTTCGAGGAATAATTCGCCGTCATCGGCGCCGGCCACGGCCTCGCGCAGCACGCTCAGAGCGGTTTCTCGGTCCAGATCGGCCTCGAAGGGGGTGAAATGCGCGCGGCTCATCGGGGGTATCCTTGCTTGCTGTCACAAAACTGTCTCGCGCGGCTCTATGACGCAAGCATGTGACTTTATCTTGTAGGCAGAATATGATTGTAAGCACCCAGGATTACAACGGCACCGGATCGCAGCAGCGGTTTGGGGTGCTTATCGGCTTCTTAATGGTCACAAGATCAGGACGACATATGAAACATCTACTCCCCCTTTCCGGTCTTATGACCAGCCTTGCCGCCCTGCCTGCATTGGCACAGGACAGCCTGCGCATTGACGGGCTTGATGTCATCGGCAGACCTGTTGACGGCGAGACAGGCTTTCAACCCGCCGTTACCGAATTGGCGCGGGATATCCATGATTTGGATCACCTGATTCTGGTGATCATCGCGGCGATCACCGTCTTCGTGACCGGCCTGATCATCTGGGTCATGATCCGCTACAACAAAAAGCGGAACCCGAACCCCTCGTCCTTCACCCACCACACCCCGATCGAGATCGCTTGGACCATCGGGCCGATTCTCATCCTCGTGCTGATCGGTGCCTATTCGCTGCCGATCCTGTTCCGCCAGCAGGAAATCCCCGAGGCGGACATCACGATCAAGGCGATCGGCAACCAGTGGTACTGGACCTATGAATATGTCGACGAAGAGATCGCCTTTGACAGCTACATGATCGGCGCTCCGGCGACGCTGGGCGATGGCGATGAGGACGTAACACCGTTCGTGCTGAATGACGCGATGGTCGCCAAGCTCGAAGACGAAGGCTATAGCCGCGACGACTTCCTGCTGGCCACCGACACATCCGTGGTGATCCCCGTGGGCAAGACCATCGTCGTGCAGGTCACCGCCAGCGACGTGATCCACTCTTGGACCATCCCCGCCTTCGGCGTGAAACAGGATGGCGTGCCGGGCCGTCTGGCCGAACTGTGGTTCACTGCCGAGCAGGAAGGCGTCTACTTCGGCCAGTGTTCCGAGCTTTGCGGTCAGGCCCACGCCTATATGCCGATCACCGTCAAAGTGGTTTCGGAAGAGGCCTATGCGGAATGGCTTGGCAACGCCAAGGCGGAATATGCTGGCATCGAACAGCCGCTGACCGTCGCCTCTAAGTAAGCCAGTTCCACGGGGCAGGGCGCAGGCCCGTGCCCCGTGTTTACCCTTGGAAGGTTCGGGATGACTGACATCACCAATACGCCAACAAGTGAATACGACGCGCAGCTGGGGGATTACTTCGCCCTGCTGAAGCCGCGCGTCATGTCGCTGGTCGTTTTCACGGCCTTCGTAGGGCTGTTGGCCGCGCCGGTTTCGGTCAATCCCGTCATCGGCTTTTGCGCGATCTTGTTCATCGCCATCGGCGGCGGTGCCTCGGGCGCGCTGAATATGTGGTGGGATGCCGATATCGACGCGGTGATGCGCCGCACGCGCGGGCGCCCGATCCCCTCGGGCCGGGTCCAACCCGGTGAGGCGCTGACGCTTGGCGTGGCGCTCTCGGGCCTGTCGGTGATGATGCTGGCGCTGGCAACCAACCTGCTGGCGGGCGGGATGCTGCTTTTCACCATCCTTTTCTACGCCGTTTTCTATACCATGTGGCTCAAGCGTCTGACGCCGCAGAACATCGTCATCGGCGGTGCCGCGGGGGCCTTCCCGCCGGTGATCGGCTGGGTCGCCGCCACGGGCAGCTTCTCGGTCGAGGCATGGCTGATGTTCGCGCTGATCTTCATGTGGACACCGCCGCATTTCTGGGCGCTGGCGCTCTTCATGCGCTCGGACTACGACGACGCCAAGGTGCCGATGCTGACCGTGACCCATGGCCGCCCGGCCACGCGGCTGCATATCCTCGTCTACACCGTCCTTCTGGCCGCTCTGGCCATTGGCACGGCCTTCACGGCCATCGGCGGTATCTTCTATTTCGCCGTGGCGCTGGTGCTGAACGCGGCCTTCCTCTTGGGCGCCTACCGCATCTGGAAGCGGGATGAGGTCATGGCCGAGGGTGACGACTATGCCGAAGAGCGCAAGTTCTTCCGCCTGTCGCTGGCCTATCTCTTCTTGCACTTCGGCGCGATCCTGGGCGAAGCGGCCCTGCGCACCTTTGGCTTGGGAGGCTGGTAATGGGCATCCGACCAGAGCATGAGCTGCACGACCGCCGCCGTGGCCGCAACATCGGCGTGGGCCTGATGCTGGGCGCCTTTGTGGTGCTGATCATGGCGCTGACCTACGTCAAGATCACCCAGACCGATTTCGAACTCCCCCCGGAGCAACGCGAGGTGACACAGTAATGGCGCTTTCAGGTCCTCAGAAAACAGTGATGCAAACCGTCGGCGTGGTGGTGCTCATGGGCGGGCTCGCCTGGGCGTCGGTGCCGTTTTACGACTGGTTCTGCCGGGTCACCGGCTTTGGCGGCACGCCGGGGCAGGTCTCTGCCGCCAGCGCCGATGTGCTGGATCAGACAGTCAAGGTGCGGTTCGACGGCTCCCTGAATGACGGCATGCCGTGGGAGTTCAAACCCGTGGTGCGCGAAATGGAAGTCCGCATCGGCGAGACCGGCCTGGCCTTCTACGAGGCGTACAATCCGACCGACAAACCGGTGGCGGGGCAGGCGAGCTATAACGTCACCCCCTATACCGCCGGGGCTTTCTTCGAGAAGATCGACTGCTTTTGCTTTACCGAACAAGTGCTGGCCCCGGGCGAGCGCGTGCAGATGCCGGTGAGCTTCTTCGTCGACCCGGAAATGGTCGAAGACCGTGATGGGAAGTTTGTACATACCATCACTCTGTCCTATACATTCTACGAAATTGACCTGCCCGAGGGCTATGCCGCCCTTGATCAGGACAGCGCCACAACAACCAATTAACGACCTGATTGAACAAAGGTGAGGGACCCGCAACCATGGCCCATGCAAAAAACCACGACTACCATATTCTCCCCCCCTCGACCTGGCCGCTGCTGGGGTCGGTAGGCGGATTTGTCATGCTGGCGGGCGCCGTCATGTGGATGCACGGGATGACGCCCTTCGTCTTCTTGGGCGGTCTGGTCGCCACCCTCTACGTCATGTTTGGCTGGTGGGCCGAAGTCGTCTCGGAAAGCGAAGTGGGCGATCACACCGGTGTGGTGCGGATCGGCCTGCGCTATGGCTTCATCCTTTTCATCATGTCCGAAGTGATGTTCTTCGTCGCGTGGTTCTGGTCCTTCTTCAAACAGGCCCTTTACCCGATGTATGAATATGTCGGCACGGAATACGTCCAGCCCGAGATTCACGCGGTTGACGCTTTCCACCTGCCGCTGATCAACACGCTGGTCCTGCTGCTGTCGGGCTGCGCCGTGACATGGGCGCACCACGCGCTGGCCCATGAGAACAACCGCAAAGACCTGGTCTCGGGCCTGACCATCGCGGTGATCCTCGGCGTGCTTTTCACCGCGTTGCAGGCTTACGAATACTACGAACTGCTGGTCCATGACGATTGGACATTCGGCGGCGACATGTATTTCTCCAGCTTCTTCATGGCGACCGGCTTCCACGGTTTCCACGTGATCATCGGCACGATCTTCCTCTTCGTCTGCCTGCTGCGCGCCATGCGCGGCCACTTCACCCCCGAACGCCATGTCGGCTTCGAGGCGGCCGCGTGGTACTGGCACTTCGTCGACGTGGTCTGGCTGTTCCTCTTCTTCGCCGTCTACATGTGGGGCCAGCCCTGAACATAGGGCGGGGTTGCATCCGCGCCCCACACCCGTAAAACCCAAACGCGCGAAGCCCTCTTCGCGCGTTTGTCGTTTCAGCCAGAGAGATTCGAATGCGGCGCAGCCTGTTCTTCATCATCGTCGGCCTTGGCGGGGCAGCCATCCTCGTCGCACTCGGGGTCTGGCAGGTGCAGCGGCTGGCGTGGAAAGAGGCGATCATCGCCGACATCAACAACCGCATCGCCGCCGCGCCCGTCGCCTTGCCCGCCGACCCTGACCCGGAAGTCGACGCCTATCTGCCCGTCACCGTCAGCGGAGAGATCGGGGCGCAGGCGCTGCATGTGCTGGTCAGCCAAAAGCAGAAAGGGGCGGGCTACCGCGTCATCGCGCCTATGGCGCTTGAAAGCGGGCGGCGCGTGCTCATCGACCTCGGCTTTACCGCCACATCGAACAAAGACGCCATCGCCCCCGCAGGCACCGCCACCCTGACCGGCAATCTGCAATGGCCTCAGGAGGTCGACAGTTTCACGCCCGAGGCCGACATGGATCGCAACATCTGGTTCGCCCGCGATGTTGAGGTCATGGCCAAAACCCTCGACACCGAACCGCTTTTGATCGTCATGCGCGAAGGCGCCGGGCCGGACCCAAAGATCACCCCGCTGCCTGTCGATACCGCCCGCATCCCCAACGATCACTTGCAATATGCAATCACCTGGTTTTCCCTCGCCGCCATCTGGCTGGCGATGACCGTCCTTTTCCTGCGCCGCCGCCGCGCCCCTGCAACGCCGAAAGTCGACTGACCCTATGCGCTATATCTCTACCCGTGGCTCCGCCCCTGTTCTGTCCTTCGAAGAGGCGATGCTGACCGGCCTTGCCCGTGACGGCGGCCTCTACGTCCCCGAAACGATCCCGACGCTGAGCGCGGAACAGATCGCGGCCATGCAGGGCCAAAGCTACGAAGAGGTGGCCTTCACCGTCATGCGCCCCTTCATCGGTGACACTTTCACCGACGAAGAATTCCGCGCCATCATCGCCCGCGCCTATGAGGGCTTCGGCCATGCCGCCCGTGCGCCCATGGTGCAACTCGCCCCGAACCACTTCCTGCTTGAGCTGTTCCACGGGCCGACACTGGCGTTCAAAGATTTCGCCATGCAGCTTATCGGCCAGATGTTCCAAGCCGCCTTGGGCCGCAAGGGCGAGCGGGTGACCATCGTGGGCGCCACCTCGGGTGACACCGGCTCCGCCGCGATCGAAGCCTTCAAGGGGCTCGACAATGTCGACGTCTTCATCCTCTACCCCCATGGCCGCGTGTCTGACGTGCAGCGCCGCCAGATGACCACGCCTGCGGAAACCAACGTGCACGCGCTGGCCATCGACGGCGATTTTGACGATTGCCAAGCGCGCCTTAAGGACATGTTCAACGATTTCGACTTCCGCGATACCGTGCGGCTGGCGGGCGTGAACTCGATCAACTGGGGCCGGGTGCTGGCGCAGGTGGTCTATTACTTCACCGCCGCCACCAGCCTCGGCGCGCCCCTGCGTGAGATCAGCTTCACTGTGCCGACCGGCAATTTCGGCGACATTTTCGCGGGCTATATCGCCAAGCGCATGGGCCTGCCCATCGCCGATCTCGTCGTCGCCACCAACCAGAACGACATCCTGCACCGCTGCCTCTCGGGCCAGGGCTATCACAAGGGGAGCGTGACCCCGTCAATCAGCCCTTCGATGGACATTCAGGTCTCCTCGAATTTCGAACGCGCCCTCTTTGACGCCTATGACCGCGACGCCGGTGCCGTGGCGCAGTTGATGGACGAATTGGGGCAGGGCGGTTTCGACGTCTCTCAAGGGGCGATGCAAGCGCTGCAAGACATCTACCGCTCGGGCCGCGTCTCCGAAGAGGAAACCACCGCCACCATCGCTGACCGTCGCCGGACCACGGGTGAGCTGCTTTGCCCGCATTCCGCCGTGGGCGTGAAGGTTGCGGATGATCTGCGCGATCCGGCCACGCCGATGGTCACCCTCGCCACCGCCCATCCGGCCAAATTCCCCGACGCGGTCGAAGCCGCCACTGGCATCCGCCCGGGCCTGCCGCCCCGCATGGCGGACCTTTTCGACCGGGAAGAACGTTTCACCCGGCTGCCTAACGACCTCGACGCGCTCAAAGCGCATATCAAAGGAAACCTCTCCGCGTGAGCCTACAACGGACCACATTGCCCAACGGCTTTCGCATCGTCACCGAACATATGGAGGGGCTTGCCTCCTCCGCCATCGGCGTCTGGGTCAACGCAGGCGCGCGCCACGAGACCCCGCAGCAAAACGGCATCGCGCATTTCCTCGAACATATGGCGTTCAAAGGCACCGCGACCCGTTCTTCGCTGCAAATCGCCGAGGCGATTGAGGATGTGGGCGGCTATATCAACGCCTACACTTCGCGCGAAGTCACCGCCTATTACGCCCGCGTGCTGGAAAACGACGTGGCGCTCGGCCTTGACGTGATCGCCGACATCCTGCGCAATCCGGTGCTGGACCCTTCGGAAGTCGAAGTCGAACGCGGCGTGATCCTGCAAGAGATCGGCCAAGCGCTCGACACGCCCGACGATGTGATTTTCGACTGGCTGCAAGAGCAAGCCTACCCGGATCAGCCCATCGGCCGCACGATCCTTGGGCCAAGCGAGCGGGTCTCGGCCTTCTCGCGTGACGACTTGCAACGGTTCATTGCCGATCACTACGGGCCGGAGCAGATGATCCTTTCGGCCGCCGGTGCGGTGGACCACGACAGAATCGTCAAACTCGCCGAAAGCCTCTTTGGCGACATGCCCGCCAAGACGCTCTACCAGATCGACAGCGCCCGTTTTGGCGGCGGCGAATATCGACAGGTCAAACAGCTGGAACAGGCCCATTTCGCGCTTGGCTTTGAGAGCCCCGGGTACCGCTCCGACGACATCTACATCGCCCAGATCTATGCCTCGGCCTTGGGCGGCGGCATGTCCTCGCGCCTGTTCCAAGAGATTCGTGAGAATCGCGGCCTTTGCTATACGATCTTCGCCCAAGCGGGCGCCTATGCCGACACGGGCATGACCACAATCTACGCCGGCACTAGCGCCGAACAACTGCCCGAACTGGCCAATATCACCATCGACGAGATGAAGCGTGCCGCCTCTGACATGTCGCCTGCCGAAGTCGCCCGCGCCCGTGCGCAGATGAAGGCCGGGCTGCTCATGGGGCTGGAAAGCCCCTCAAACCGTGCCGAACGACTTGCCCGTCTGATCCAGATCTGGGACCGTGTGCCGCCGCTGGATGAAACCGTCGCCCAGATTGACGCGGTGACCACCGGCGACGTGCGCGACTTCGCCGAACGCATGGCCACGCAAGCCCCTGCGGCTCTCGCGCTCTACGGTCCGGTCGATGCCGCCCCGACGCTGGACGACCTTCACAACAGACGCGCCGCCTGATGCTGGGGCGACGCAAACTGCGGATTGAAACGGAACGGCTGACCCTGCGCCCGCCGATCCACGCCGATTTCCGCGCCTGGGCGGCCCTGCGCCGCGCCAGCAACGACTACCTGCGCCCGTGGGAGCCGACATGGGCCGAGGATCACTTGACCCGCAAGGCTTTTACAAACCGTGTCTACTGGGCGCAGCGCTCGGTCTCCTCGGGCAACGCCATGCCGCTCTTCCTGATCCGGCGCAGCGACCAAAACCTCGTCGGTGCGATCACCCTCGACAACATCCGCCGCGGGCCGGCCCAATCCGGCACCTTGGGCTATTGGACGGGCGAACCCTTTGCCCGCCAAGGCTACATGCGCGAGGCGATCGAAGCGACGGTGCATCAGGCCTTCACCCGCCTCGACCTGTCGCGCATCGAAGCCGCCTGCCTGCCGGAAAACCAAGCCTCCCGCGGGCTGCTCGAAAAGGCGGGCTTCAAATACGAGGGCGTCGCGCAGAGCTATCTGCAAATCGATGGCCGCTGGCGGACCCATGTGCTCTACGCTTCTCTCCGCAAAGACCGGCGGGGCCGCACGGACGTAGGCTAAGGCTCAAGGCGAAACGCTTCGCTGACAACACAAGCATCGCCGGGGCATGATCGCCCTGCCTCACGCCCCGCATTCTCCCCGCCGGTCCGGCGCTTTGCCCTTGCATCCGCGCGCCCCGCGCAGGATCAAAGGCCCATGACATTGAACCCCGCCGACACCGCCTTCACCGACACCCTGCGCGCGCAACTGCCAGACGTTGTGCTGCGCGACCCCGAGCAGCGCTACCTCGAAGAACCCCGCGGCCGCTACGCGGGGCAGGGGGGCGTCTTGGCCCTGCCGCGCAGCACCGAGGAGGTCGCCACCCTGATCCGCGCCGCCCATGCCGCCCGCGTGCCGGTCGTGCCCTATGGCGGCGGCACCGGCCTTGTCGGCGGCCAGATCAGCAGCGATGGCCCCGCACCGCTGATCCTCTCCCTCGAACGCATGAATCGCATCCGAGCCGTCCTGCCCGAAGAGAATGTACTGGTCGCCGAAGCAGGCACGATCCTCGCCGATGTTCAAACCGCCGCCGAAGAGGCAAACCGCCTCTTCCCCCTGTCCCTCGCCGCCGAGGGCACCGCGCGCATCGGCGGCACGCTTTCGACGAATGCAGGCGGCACCGGCGTGCTGCGCTACGGCAACGCCCGCGACCTCTGCCTCGGCCTCGAAGCCGTCCTGCCTGACGGCCAAATCTGGCACGGCCTGACCCGCCTGCGCAAAAACAACACCGGCTACGATCTGCGCAACCTGCTGATCGGCGCCGAAGGCACCCTCGGCGTGATCACCGCCGCGGCCCTCAAGCTCTACGCGCGCCCCGCCCGCAGTGGCACCGCGCTCATGGTGGTTGAGAGCCCCGGTGCCGCATTGGCGCTCCTCTCCCTCGCGCGCGATCACTTGGGCGAAATGATCAGCGCTTTCGAATTGATGCACCGAAGAGGTTTCGATTTCCTTAACGAAACCCTGCCCAACATCCGCCAACCCTTCGCCGAAACCCCGGAATGGTGCGTCCTGATCGACATCGGCACCCCCGGGGAGATCGATACCGACGCCGCCCTAGAGGCCCTCTTCGCCGCGGCGCTAGAGGCGGGCCTCGTCTCCGATGGACTCATCGCCCAGAACGCCCAGCAGGCCCAAGATTTCTGGACCATCCGCGAAACCATCCCCGAGGCCAACCGCCTGATCGGCTCGGTCTCCAGCCATGACATCTCGGTGCCCCTCGGCGCGATCCCCGAATTCATCACCCGCGCCACCGATGCGCTCTCAGCGCTCGGCGACTTCCGCATCAACTGCTTCGGCCATGTCGGAGACGGCAACCTGCACTACAACGTCTTCCCCGCAAGGGGCAAAAGCCGCGCCGACTACGAAGACAAGCGCGGCCCCGTGAAACGTCTGGTGCACGACCTCGTCCACGACCTCGGCGGCTCGTTCAGCGCGGAACATGGGGTGGGCCGCATCAAGGTCGACGACCTCGAACGCTACGGCGACCCCGCCAAACTCACCGCCATGCGCGCCATCAAAACCGCGCTCGACCCCCAAGGCATCATGAACCCCGGCGCCGTCCTAAAGGCTTAAAGCCCGTCGAAAGCGCAGAGCGCATGCACCTCTTTGCCAAGCGCTTCCAAACGCTTGCGCCCGCCCAGTTCCGGCAGATCGATGATAAAGGCGCAGGAAACGATCTCGCCCCCCAAACGCTCAATCAGTTTGATCCCGGCCTCCGCCGTGCCGCCGGTGGCCAAAAGATCATCCACAACCAGAACCTTCTCGCCCGGTTTGATCGCATCGTCATGCAGCTCGACAATGGCCTCGCCATATTCAAGCTGATAGTCCTGACTGATCACCGTGCCGGGTAGCTTGCCCTTCTTGCGGATCGGCACGAAACCCACGCTCAGCTGATGCGCAATCGCCCCGCCAAGAATGAAACCGCGCGCCTCCAGCCCCACGACCTTATCAATCGCAATCCCCGCATAGGGGTGCAGCATCTGGTCGATCGCCATGCGAAACCCGCGCGGATCGGCAAAAAGCGTTGTCACGTCACGAAACATGATCCCCTCATGGGGGAAATCTACGATCGTGCGAATATAGTCCTGAACCTGTTTCATGCCGCCCTTCCGCGTGTTTGACCGGACCCGTCTTAGCGCAACGCGCCGCCCGGGCGAACCCCCCATCTGCGCCCGCCGCACAACATCCAAGAAGAGGCGCCACCCCCCTCCCTTCATCCTTTCTTAAATACCTTCCGCACTCAGCCAAGCAAAGCCGCCGCCTGCGGTCATAGCATCCGCCCCGCCACCGCATCCAGCTTGGCCAGCAATTCCGGATCCCGCGCATCCGGCTGGGTCAGGATCGCAAATTCCAGCGCCCGGTCACAACCATGCGGGCAGGGCGCGCGCTCGGCACCCAAAAGCGCGGGCAGGCGCGAGACCATGGCGCGGCCCTTGTCGGCGTTGCCCATCAGCGTGGCGATGATCTGCGTCACATCCACCTCGCCGTGGTCCGGGTGCCAGCTGTCGTAATCGGTGATCATCGCGACACTGGCATAGCAAAGCTCGGCTTCGCGGGCGAGTTTCGCCTCGGGCATATTGGTCATGCCGATCACATCCGCCCCCCAGCTGTCGCGGTACATTTTGGATTCCGCGAGCGTCGAGAACTGCGGCCCCTCCATCGCCAGATAGGTGCCGCCCCGGTGCACGTTGATGCCCGCGTCTCGTGCTGCGGTCTCGCAGGCGTCCCCCAAGCGCGGACAGGTGGGATGGGCGACCGAGACATGGGTCACGCAGCCGGGGCCGAAGAAGCTCTTTTCGCGCGCCATGGTGCGGTCGATGAATTGGTCGACGATCACGAAGTCGCCCGGGGCCATCTCCTCGCGGAACGACCCGCAGGCTGAGACGCTGATCACATCCGTGCAGCCGAGCCGTTTGAGCGCGTCGATATTCGCGCGGTAGGGGACGGAGGTCGGCGTATGCACATGCCCGCGGCCATGGCGCGGCAGAAAGACCATGGCGACCCCATCCAGCGTGCCGGTCAGCACTTGATCCGAGGGCGCGCCCCATGGCGTCTCCACGGTGACCCAATCGGCATCCTGAAGCCCGTCGATGTCGTAAATGCCGGAGCCGCCGATCACGGCGATTTTCGTATCTGTCATGAGGGGTAAGCCTGTGCCTTGGATGGTTGCGGGTAAGGGTCAAAGAACCTCATAGAATGCCACGGGGATCAAGTGTTTTTGCCGAGAGGCAAGACACGACTGCGTCAGGCAAGGGGGCGAAAGTGTTTCTCCATTGCAGCAACTCCCGTGGCCCAATCGCCAAGACGCTTTTCTTTGCGGCGAAATTCCTCTAGGTGCAGCCAAAAGCGCCCCGCATCCGCGGTCAGGGCGCTATACCCGTTTTCCGAAAGTCAAAGGACGCCCCCATGCGCGCCACGCTGCACAATTTCGCCAAGAACCTCGATGTGACCGATCTGCGTTGGATGCCGGATGACGGTTTTTCCATCGGGCGGCTGCGGATCGAACTGCTGTCGGGGCTGACCGTGGCGCTGGCGCTGGTGCCCGAGGCGGTGGCCTTCGCCTTCGTCGCCGGGGTGCACCCGCTGGTCGGGCTTTATGCTGCCTTCCTCGTTGGTCTCATCACCGCGCTGATCGGTGGTCGGCCGGGTATGATCTCGGGCGCCACAGGCGCACTGGCGGTGGTCATGGTCGCCTTGGTGGCGCAGCATGGGGTTGAATACCTCTTTGCCACCGTGGTGCTGATGGGGCTTTTGCAGATCTTCGCAGGGGTCATGCAGTGGGGCAAGTTCATCCGTCTGGTGCCGCACCCGGTGATGCTGGGCTTTGTCAACGGACTTGCCATCGTGATTTTCCTTGCCCAGATGAGCCAGTTCAAAGTGCCCGGCACCATGGTCGATACCGGCCACGGCATGGGCGGTGGCGAATGGCTTTCAGGCCAGCCGCTCTACCTCATGCTGGCGCTGGTGGCGGCGACCATGGCGATCATCTGGATCACCCCGCGCATCACCAAGGTCATCCCCGCGCCGCTAGCGGGCATCGGCGTGATTGCCGCCGTGGTGATCGGTTTCGGCCTTGACGTGCCGCGGGTGGGTGACTTGGCGTCGATCCAAGGTGGCTTGCCGAGTTTGCATATCCCCATGGTGCCGCTGACTTGGGAGACCTTTGAGATCATCCTGCCTTACGCCGTCATCCTCGCGGCCATCGGTCTGATTGAAAGCCTGCTGACCCTGAACCTCGTCGGGGATCTCACCGGCGAGCGCGGCGGCGCGAGCCAAGAATGTATCGCGCAAGGTGTGGCCAATACGGTCACCGGTTTCTTCGGCGGCATGGGCGGCTGTGCGATGATCGGTCAGTCGATGATCAACGTGAAATCCGGCGGTCGCACCCGTGTCGCGGGGATCGCGGCGGCGGTGTTCTTGTTGCTCTTCATCCTCGTCGGCTCCTCGGTGATCGAGCTTATTCCGCTGGCCGCTCTGGTGGGCGTGATGTTCATGGTGGTGATCGGCACCTTCGCGTGGAACTCGCTCACCATCCTGCGCAAAGTGCCGCTGATGGACGCTTTCGTCATCATTCTGGTGACCGTGGTGACTGTGATGGAAGACCTCGCCGTGGCGGTGGTCGTCGGCGTGATCGTCTCGGCATTGGCCTATGCGTGGAACAACGCCCGGCGCATCCACGCGACCACGCGGGAATCGGTGACCGAGAAGGGCGCCAAGGTCTATGAGATTCACGGGCCGCTGTTCTTCGGCTCTTCCGATGGCTTTGCCGAGCTTTTCGACGTGGAGAACGACCCCGAGGTCGTAATCGTCGATTTCGCCGACAGCCGGGTGGTGGATCAATCCGCCCTACAGGCGATCGAAGCGATGGCCGCGAAATACGAGGCCGCGGGCAAACGTCTGCAACTGCGCCACCTCAGCCGGGATTGTCACCGTCTGCTGAACAAGGCGGGGCATTTGATGGTCGATAGCGATGACGACCCTGATTACGAATTGGCGGTTGATTACGATGTGCGCACCGGGGTTCTGGGCGGGCACTGAATGGAAAACCCGGCGCCGAAAGGTGCCGGGTTTTTTGTAGCCTTCTTAGTTAGCTACTTCTCGGTCAAGTTTGCCACCCGGCCCGGGACAAGCCAAAGGCGCCGGGCCATCGCCTACCCGCCCCCCGGGTAGGCGATTTGGTGAGGCTGGGCGCAACCTTGCGAGCACACATCACAGCTGAAACATAAAGTGGCAGTTGGCGTCGTCAGATCGCCGACCCGCGGGAAGGCGATGCCCCTCATCAATCATCAGGCCGCTTCAACTCGAACACATCCCGCACCACCGTGTAATCGCGGTACCCCAAACGCGACAGCGGCTGGAAACGGGTCACGTCGAACCGCCCGTCAACCACGCAATCGTCGCGCATATGCACGCCCACGACCTCACCGAAAACCGCGAAATTCGCCTCGCCCGGCAGTTGCACGATCTGCGTCAGCTTACACTCAAGGCTCGCGGGCGCATTCGCCACCCGCGCGCAGGCGATCTGCTCGCATTCGGCCTTGTCGATCCCGGCGCGGGCGAATTCATCCTCGCCATGAGGCAGCATGGCAGAACTCACGTTCATCACGTCGCGCGCCGCATATTCCACCACGTTCACGCAGAACACCCCGGTCTCCCGGATGTTGGCCACGGAATCCTTGGTGCCGTCCACGTCTTCCTTGGCGCTGGTCGAGGCGAACATCACCTGCGGCGGCACATAGGCGACGGCGTTGAAAAAGGAATAGGGCGCGAGGTTGTCTCGACCCGCGCCATCGCGCGTGGAAATCCAGCCGATGGGGCGGGGGCTAATGATGGCGTTGAAAGGGTTATGCGGCAGACCATGGCCGTCTTCGGGACGATAGAACATGTACACTCCTTGATGGTTTGCACCCATGGCTAGCCTCATGCTACGTCCAGCGCCACCCGCAATTGCTCCCGAAAGCCTCCGGCCTTGCATCAGACGCCCTACAAGATGACCCCGGAGGTGCCCGCCGACCATTGGGAGGTTGAAGCGCTCTATGACACCTGTTTCGCGCCGGGGCGCGAGGCGCTGTCGTCTTACCGTCTGCGCGATGGCGTGCCGCCGGTCGCGGGGCTGAACCATGTGGCGCGCGACAGCGGTGGGATTCTGGCCGGGGCGATCCGCTATTGGCCCGTGCGCATCGGCGCGGCGAAGGCGCTTTTGCTGGGGCCGGTAGCGGTACACCCGACAAGGCAGGGCGAAGGGCTGGGCGCGGGGCTGATCGAAACCTCGCTTGCGCAGGCGGCCCCGCTGGGCTGGGAGCGGGTGATGCTGGTGGGCGACGCGCCCTACTACAACCGCTTCGGCTTTGCCCTGTTGCAAGGGGTCGAGATGCCGCCGCCCACGAACCCCGCGCGCATCTTGGGCCGCGCCTTGACCGAGGGGGCTTGGGCCGGGGTGACAGGCAAGGTTCGCCGCTGGCACGATTGATTTTACCCCGCTCGCGACCCACATTGAGCCTAAGCTCAAAGAGGGACGCCCATGCAGATCGAAAGCAACCTGCCCAGCACCATTGATGTCGATGCCCGGCTGGATGAGATCGCCCGCCGGTATAAACAGGCGGGTGGCGTGGGCATCCATGTGCTCAACCTCATCGGCGGCAGCGCGGATGGGTTGATCGACCGTCTGCCGGGGGCGGTGCGCCGCAACCTCGAAGGGGCGACGATGAAGGCGCTAGGCCATGCCATGCAGGCCGCCCATTCCAGCCGCAGCTATGTGAAAGACCAACAGGGCTGGCTGAACCAAGCCGTCTCGACCGCGATGGGCGCCGCAGGCGGGGCCGGGGGGCTGCCGACCGCCTTGGCCGAACTGCCGGTGACCACCACGCTGCTGTTGCGGGTCATCCAAGGGGTGGCGGCTGAACATGGGTTCGATCCCTCGGCGGAGAATGTGCAATTCGACTGCGTGCATGTCTTTACCGCCGCCGGGCCGCTGGCAGATGACGATAGCGCCGATCTGGGGTTTCTCACAGTGCGCATGGCGCTCACGGGCCGCGCGATGAATGCGGTGATTGCCCGGGTGGCCCCGCGTCTGGCGCTGGTGCTGGGGCAAAAGCTTGCCGCGCAGGCGGTGCCGGTGCTGGGCGCTGTGGCTGGGGCTGCGACGAACTATGCCTATACCAGCTATTACCAAGACATGGCCCATGTGCATTTCGGCCTGCGCAAACTGGCGATAGAGGCGGATATCCCGCAAGAGGAACTGGTCGCCCGCCTACGCAAGAAAATGGGCAGTACGCCGCCCAAACTGTGATCAGCGCCCGATGTTGCCCGGGGCCACGGTGGTGGCTTTGAGGATGGCATAGCAGCCCATGCCCGCGCGCAGATCAAGGTCGCGGACCGCCCGCGCCGTCACCCGCGCCAAAAGGCGGTCTCCGCCTGCGTCGAGTGCGATGGCCGCACCCGGTCCGTCGCCGGGATGCACGGCCTCGACCCGCACGGGCAGGATGTTGACCGAAGACAGCCCCTCGGGCCGCGCGCGCGACAGGATCACATCCTGCGCCAAGACCCGCAGCCGCACCCGCGCGCCCACCGGCGCTTGCACGCCGGGAAGCTCCAACTGCCCCGCCCGCACGGCGAGGGTCGAAAGCCCATCCTCGGCATGGGCGATGACATCGGCCTCCAGCACCGCGCCCGCTTCGCGCACGCCCAGCAGCGGCACGGCTGCCGGGTCGGCCATCACGTCGAATAGCGCGCCTTGAGCCTTCAGCCGCCCGTTCTGCAGCAGCACCAAGCGATCGGCGAGGCGGGCGATCTCGTCCACCGCATGGCTGACGTAGAGGATCGGCAGGCCCAACACCCCGTCGCGCAGCCGTTCGAGATAGGGCAGAATCTCTTGCTTGCGCGGCCCATCGAGGCTGGCCAGCGGTTCGTCCATCAGCAACATGCGCGGATGGCACAGCAGCGCCCGGCCAAGGGCGACGCGCTGTTTCTCCCCGCCCGAAAGCGTTGCCGGGGCACGGTCGAGCAGGGGCTCAAGCCCCAGAAGCGCCACGACATCGGCAAAACCCGCGCCTTGGCTGCCGCGGGGCGCATAGCGCGCGCCGAAGGTTAGGTTGCCGCGCACGTCCAAATGGGGAAAAAGCCGCGCGTCTTGAAAGACATAGCCCAGCCTGCGGCGATGCGGCGGCACCCAGATGCCGCGCTGCGTATCCAAAAGCACCTCACCGTCCAGCACCACGCGCCCGACATCGGGGCGCAGCAATCCGGCAAGCGCATTGATCACCGTCGTCTTGCCTGCGCCGGAGCGGCCAAAGAGCGCGGTAATCCCGCCTTGGGTGGTGAAAGACAGATCTAGATCGAAGCCGTCGAACCCATGGCGCAGCGTGACCTCAAGCATCAGCGCGCCCCCGAAATGCGTTTCGCGACCCGCCGTGCCAAGGCTTCGGAGAGCAGCACGGCGGCCAGCGCCACAAACCCGGCCAGCCCGGCCATGGCCAGCGCACGATTCTCACCGCCGGGCACCTGCAATGCCGTCCAGATCGCGCTTGGCAGGGTTTGGGTCTGGCCGGGGATATTGGCGACAAAGGTGATCGTGGCGCCGAATTCACCCATCGCCTTGGCAAAGCCCATCACCGCCCCAGCGAGGATGCCGGGAAAGATCAGCGGCAGGGTGACGCGGCAAAATACGCTCAGGCGCGGCGCGCCCAAGGTGGCGGCGGCGTCTTCGATCCGGGGGTCGACCGCCTCGATCGCCAGCCGCATGGCGCGAACCATCAGCGGGAACCCCATGATCAGCGCGGCCAGCACCGCGCCCGTCCAATGAAAGGCAAGACCGATGCCGAGGCTCTCTAACAGGCGGCCCAAAGGGGCGTTGCGGCCAAAGCCGAGCAGCAGCAGGTACCCCGTCACCACCGGCGGCAACACCAGCGGCAGATGGACCAGCGCGCTTACCACGCCTTTGCCGCGAAACTCCTTCCGGGCGAGGATCCACGCCACCCAAAGCGCCAGCGGCAGGGAGCAGAGCATCGCCACGCTGGCCACCCGCAGCGACAGCAACAGCGCGGCCCAAGCGGCGGCGTCAAGATCCATGATCGGCCCGAAGGAACCCGTGGTCCACAAGGATCGCCTGCGCCGCCTCGGTGGTCAGGAAATCGACCAGCGCCTTGCCCTCAGGCGTCAACGCCGCTGCGGGATAGGTGATCGGGGCATGGGCCTCGGCGGGCACCTCATAGACGGTTTGCACCTCTGGCTCGGCCTTCGCGTCGCTGGCATAGACCACGCCAAGCGGCGCATCGCCTCGCGCGACCAAGGCCAGTGCGGCGCGGACATTGTCGGTCTCGGCCAAGCGGCTTTGCAGCCGTTGCCAAAGCCCCGCATGGGTGAGCCATGCACGGGCATAGCTGCCTGCGGGAACGGCGTCGCGTTGTCCCATGGCAAGCCGCCCCTCCGCGCCAAGCCGGGCGGACAGCTCGGCGGGATCGGCAAGTGGGGCGCTGTCGGCGGGGGCAATCAGCACGAGCCGGTTGCGGGCGATGATCTGCGCAGTCTCTGCCCCCTCCACGCCTTTGTCCGCGAGCCATGTCATCCAGTCGCTATTGGCCAGCAAGACCACATCGGCGGGCGCTCCGGAGGCGACTTGCCGTGCCATCGTGCCCGACCCGCCGTAAGACAGCACCACCGGCGCGGGGAAATCCGCCGTGACCTCCTCCAAGGCGCCGCGCAGGCTGGCGGCGGCAAAGACCGTCACGGGCGCCTCGGCCCGAAGGGGCAGGGCAAGGCTGCAAAGCACTGTCAGAAGAGCGGAAAATCTTATCATTTTGGTAGTATCTTTGATGCGATGAAAGGGGGCAAGGGGATATGGCCAGACGGGGATCGCCGCGCTAGGGTCAAGGGGAAACAACCTGCCAAGGGGCGCGGCTGCAACGGATGGTGAAACAGGCTCCGATATCCTTGAACGGCGGACAGAAGGATGAGCTGCGCATTCAATTCGCGGCGCTCTGCTGGCGTCGTAAACGGGGCAAGTTGCAGATCCTGCTGATCACTTCGCGCGGGAGCAAACGTTGGATCATTCCCAAGGGCTGGCCGATGGAGGGCAAGACCCCCGCCGCCTCGGCCTTGGTCGAGGCTTGGGAGGAAGGCGGCGTCGTGGGGCAGGCGCGGGGGCAATGTCTGGGCGTCTATAGCTATGCCAAAACCGGCGCGGATGGGACCTTGCCCTGTCTGGCGATGCTCTACCCGGTAAAGGTCAAGGCGCTGGCCAAACACTTCCCCGAGAAGGGACAGCGCAAGCGGATGTGGTGTTCGCGTCGCAAGGCCGCGCGGCTGGTGGAAGCCCCCGATCTGGCGCGGCTGATCCGTGATTTCGATCCGCGCAGCGGTGGTTTGGCGGGCTGACCGCGCGGCGTTTCGATGTGCGCCGCGCCCGCGCTTGTCTTGACCTCTTTCGCGCTGCAGCCCATTTAAAGCAGAGAGTTTGAGGACCGGGCGAATGATCCGTTATGCACTGAAATGCGAGGCCGGGCATGGTTTCGAAAGTTGGTTCCAATCCGCGGCAGCCTTTGACAGCCTCGCCCGTGCGGGCCATCTGAGCTGCGCGGTCTGCGGCTCGACGGAGGTGAGCAAATCGCTGATGGCCCCGCGGGTCACCTCGGGCGGCAGCGCTCCGGCTGCGCCGGAAGCGGCAGAAAAACCGCAACCTGCCGAGACACCGGCTCCGGCCCTGTCCAATCCGGCAAGTGATGTGGAAAAGGCACTGACGGCCCTGCGCAAAAAGGTCGAATCCACCTCCGATTGCGTCGGCAAGAATTTCGTGCGCGAGGCGCGGGACATGCATGCGGGGCGGACCCCCGAACGCCCGATCTATGGCGAGGCGCGGCTGGATCAGGCGCGGGCCTTGGTGGCGGAGGGCGTGCCCTTGATGCCGCTGCCGTTCAAACCCAAACGCCAACTTTCCTAAAGGCCCATTTTCATAAAGGATCGCCCATGACCATCGTTATCACAGGCGCCAGCCGCGGCATCGGCGCGGCGCTGGCCCGCCAGTATAAAGACGCGGGCGAAGAGGTGATCGGCACCGCACGCGGCGCAGGCGCGCAGGCCGTGCTGGACGTGACCGACCCGGCAAGCCACGCGTCCTTCGCCGCAAGCCTGCAAGACCGTCCGCTGGACCTGCTGATCTGCAATGCGGGTGTGTATCTCGACAAGGGCGATGACTTGGATACCGGCTTTGGCCCCGACCTCTGGGCGCAGAGCTTTGCGACCAATGTGACCGGGGTTTTCCTCACCGTGCAATCCCTGCTGCCCAACCTGCGGGCGGCGCAGGGGGCGAAAATCGCGATCATTGCCTCGCAGATGGGCTCGCAGACGCGGGCGCCGGGGGGCAGCTATATCTACCGCGCCTCCAAAGCGGCGGCGATCAATCTGGGGCGCAATCTGGCGGTGGACCTGAAGCCCGAGGGCATCGCGGTGGGCATTTACCACCCCGGCTGGGTGCGCACCGATATGGGTGGCGATCAGGGCGAGATCAGCGTTGAAGACTCGGCGCAAGGCCTCGCCGGGCGGATCGCCGCGCTGGACATCGCCCAGACGGGTTGTTTCGAGACTTGGGATGGCCGCGCGCATCCGTTCTAGGCGGCGCTACATAACGTCATGTTAAATAGGCTTGCCCTTGCCGTGCCGTGGGCTTAGACCGCGCTGGACTGTTGCGCGGGGGACAATATGCCTGTTCTGGTTATGAAATTCGGTGGGACTTCGGTTGCCACTTTGGACCGTATCCGCCGCGCGGCAAAGCGCGTCGGCGTCGAGGTGGCCAAGGGCTATGACGTGATCGTCATCGTATCTGCCATGTCGGGCGAGACGAACAAGCTGGTGGGTTTCGTCAATGAGACCTCGCCGCTCTATGATGCGCGCGAATATGACGCCATCGTGTCGAGCGGGGAGAATGTCACCGCCGGGCTGATGGCGCTCACTTTGCAGGAAATGGACGTGCCCGCGCGGTCTTGGCAGGGCTGGCAGGTGCCGGTGCGCACCACCGATGCCCATTCCGCCGCCCGGATCGAAGAGATCCCCACAGACAACATCACCGCCAAGTTCGGCGAAGGCATGAAGGTGGCCGTGGTCGCAGGTTTTCAGGGCATCAGCCCGCAGGGCCGGATCACCACGCTGGGCCGGGGCGGGTCTGACACGACCGCCGTGGCCTTTGCCGCCGCCTTTGGCGCGGAGCGTTGCGATATCTATACCGACGTGGACGGCGTCTACACGACCGACCCGCGGGTCGAATCCAAGGCCCGCAAACTTGACAAGATTTCCTTTGAAGAGATGCTGGAACTGGCCTCTCTCGGGGCGAAGGTTTTGCAGACCCGTTCGGTCGAACTGGCGATGCGCTACAAGGTTAAACTGCGGGTGCTGAGCAGTTTCGAAGAACAATCTGACGACGCCGGGACGCTCGTCTGCGATGAGGAGGAAATCATGGAAAGCAATGTGGTGGCCGGGGTCGCGTTTTCCCGTGATGAGGCAAAGATGACCTTGGTGTCCGTGGCGGACCGCCCCGGCATCGCCGCGACGATCTTTACCGCGCTCAGCGAGGGCGGCGTGAACGTCGATATGATCGTTCAGAACATCTCGGAAGAGGGGCGCACCGATATGACGTGGTCCTGCCCCGTCGATCAGGTGATCCGCGCTGAAAAGGCGATGGAAAAGGCCCATGAAGAGGGGATCATTAACTATCAGGAGTTGATCGCCGACAAGGCCGTGGCCAAGGTTTCCGTGGTGGGGATCGGCATGCGCAGCCACACTGGCGTGGCCGCCAAGATGTTCAAGGTGCTCTCGGACGAGGGGATCAACATCAAGGTGATCACCACCTCCGAGATCAAGATCAGCGTGTTGATCGACCGCAAGTATATGGAATTGGCCGTGCAAGCTCTGCACGACGCTTTCGAGCTTGATAAAGCGGCCTAAACATCTGCGATGACACGGGTTTTGCGCAAGG
The DNA here is from genome assembly GCF_017743915.1 of Sulfitobacter sp. R18_1. Taxonomy (NCBI): domain Bacteria; kingdom Pseudomonadati; phylum Pseudomonadota; class Alphaproteobacteria; order Rhodobacterales; family Roseobacteraceae; genus Sulfitobacter; species Sulfitobacter sp. R18_1. The sequence goes on along the minus strand of NZ_JAGHRG010000011.1, from coordinate 177,282 downwards.
TGACCCCTTGCGTAAATCTGCAGCATCCCGCCGATATGCTGGCCGAGGATGTAGGGTATGGCGCGAATAGCATTTCTATCCTTGCGCGAGTGCGCTAAACCCTGCTCCAGAGGGACAGGGACCGGATCATATGGCCGAACGGGTTGAGACAGAAAGCCGCAAGCTGCTGGGGCGGCTGCGTGATGCGATGGCCAGCGATGTGGCGGGCCAAGCGCGGCTGGATAAGATCACCCAGTTGATCGCCAATTCCATGGGCTGCGAAGTCTGCTCGATCTATCTGTTCCGCGACGAAGACACGCTTGAGCTTTGCGCCACCGAAGGGCTGAACGAAGCGGCGGTGCATGAAACGCGCATGAAACTGGGCGAAGGTCTGGTCGGTCGGGTCGCCAAAAGGCGCACGGTCATCAACACGCCCGATGCGCCCCAAGCCGCCGGTTTCCGCTTCATGCCCGAGACGGGGGAGGAGATTTATTCCTCCTTCCTCGGGGTGCCGGTGCAACGTCTGGGTGAGACGCTGGGCGTGCTGGTAGTACAGTCCAAGGTCGCGCGGGAGTTCTCCGCCGATGAGGTCTATGCGCTTGAGGTCGTGGCGATGGTGCTGGCCGAAATGGCCGAGCTTGGCGCCTTTGTCGGCGAGGGGGCTGCGATGTCGGCCCGGCATAGCCAGCCGGTGCTGCTGCGCGGCACCGTGGGGCAGGAGGGCGTGGCCGAGGGGCACGTCTGGCTGCATGAGCCGCGGGTGGTGGTCTCTAACCCCATTGCCGACGATCCGGAACGTGAGACGGAGCGGCTGACCGAAGCGGTCGAGCAATTGCGGCTCAGCGTTGACCAATTGTTAAGCCTTACCGCCGACAAAGAGCAGCAGAAGGTGCTCGAAGCCTACCGCATGTTCGCCAATTCCAAAGGCTGGATGCGGCGCATGGTGGAGGATATTCAAAGCGGGCTGAGTGCTGAGGCCGCGGTCGAGAAAGAGCAGTCTATGGCCCGCGCCCGTCTGGGGCAGGTCAATGATGCCTACCTGCGCGAGCGGTTGTCGGATCTGGATGATCTGTCGAACCGCTTGCTGCGCAATCTGACGGGGCAGGGCAGCGATACCGGGGCCGAGATGCCGGTCGATCCGATCCTCGTGGCGCGCAACATCGGCCCGGCGGAACTGCTGGATTACGGGCGGTCGCTGCGTGGCATTGTGTTAGAGGGCGGCTCGGTCGGCTCGCACGCCGCTGTCGTCGCGCGGGCGCTGGCGATTCCGCTGATCGTCCATGCCAGCCGCGTGACCAATGACGCGCTGAACGGTGATCACATCATGGTCGATGGTGAGCAGGGCGTGGTGCATCTGCGCCCGGACGATACCGTGGCCACGGCCTTTCGCGACAAGATCGCGATGCAGGCGGCGGCGCAGGAACGCTATGCTTCGATCCGCGATAAACCGGCTGAGACGAAATGCGGGCGGATCATCAGCCTACAGATGAACGCAGGTCTGATGGCCGATCTGCCCTCGCTCGAAGGGTCGGGGGCCGAAGGGGTTGGGCTCTTCCGCACCGAATTGCAGTTTCTGGTGCGCAACCAGATGCCCCGCCGGACCGAGCTTGCCGCGCTTTATGCCCGCGTGCTCGACGCCGCCCATGGCCGCCGCGTGGTCTTTCGCACGCTCGACATCGGGTCGGACAAGGTGCTGCCCTATATGAAGCCCCATGATGAGCCGAACCCGGCCTTGGGCTGGCGCGCGATCCGGGTGGGGCTGGACAAGCCCGGTGTCATGCGGATGCAGTTGCAGGCCCTGATCCGTGCCGCCGCGGGCCGCCCGCTAGCAGTGATGTTCCCCTTTATCGCCCAGTTCGAGGAATTCCGCGCCGCCCGCGCCGAGGTCGACAAGGCGATGGAGCGTGAGCGTATTCTGGGCCATGTCCTGCCCGAAAAGCTGGAGGTCGGCGCCATGTTGGAGACCCCCAGCCTCGCCTTTGCGCCGAAGAAGTTCTTTGAAGAGGTCGAGTTCCTGTCGATCGGGGGCAATGATCTGAAGCAGTTCTTCTTCGCCGCCGACCGCGAGAATGAGCGGGTGCGGCGGCGCTATGACACGCTGAACGTCTCTTTCCTGACCTTCCTTGAGGGCATCGTAGAACGCTGCGCCGAAACAGATACTGCGCTGTCTTTCTGCGGGGAGGATGCGGGCCGCCCGGTCGAGGCGCTGTGTTTCGCGGCCATCGGGCTCAAGACCCTGTCGATGCGCCCGGCATCGATCGGGCCGGTCAAAAGCCTGCTGCGGCGTTGCAATCTCGACGACGTGCGCGCGGTCATCCATGCCGCACGAGAGCAGGGCGAGATGTCGGTCAGGGGCGCGGTGATGGACTACGTCCGCCAGCAGCACCAGCACTAAGCGCTGCGGCTATCTGCCGTGATAATCCCGAAACCAAGCGACGGAACGCGCGATGCCTTCGTGAATGTCTGTTTGCGGGCGATAGCCGGTAAGCCGGTGTAGCAGCGTCGCATCGGCCCATGTGGCGGGGGCGTCACCCATCTGCATCCCCATGTAATTGCGGACCGCCCGTTTGCCGAGCGCGGCTTCGATCGCCCCGACGAAATCCAGCAGGCGTACCTTTTCGGAATTGCCGATATTCACCACGCGGTAGGGGGCCGCGGTGGAGAGCGAATCCCAGTCCGGCGGCGGTGGCGCCGTGCCCGGTTGCGGCGGGACGCAATCCATCAGCAGTCGAATGGCGCGCACCAGATCGTCGACACAGGTGAAATCGCGGTACATCTCGCCGTGATTGTATATATCGATCGGGCGCCCGTCGAGGATCGCGTCGACGAATTTGCTCAACGCAAGGTCGGGCCGCCCCCAAGGCCCGTAGACGGTGAAGAACCGAAACATCGTCGTCGGCAGACCCCAGAGATGGGCATAGGCATGGGCCATCCCCTCATTCGCCTTTTTCGTGGCGGCGTAGATCGACAGGGGCCGGTCGGTGGCCCCGGTCTCGGCGAAAGGCATATCGGTATTGGCGCCGTAGATTGACGAGGAGGAGGCCATGAGCAGGTGTTTCACCTCCAACCGCCGAGCAGCCTCCATCACGTTGAAGGTGCCAGTGATATTCGCCTCCAGAAAGGCGCGGGGGTGGTCGATGCTGTGGCGCACGCCTGCATGTGCGGCAAGGTGCACGATCATGTCGGGGGCAAAGTCATCGACCAGCGCGTCAAAGGTCTCACGGTCTTCCAGCAGGGCTTCTTTGGTGGTGAAATGCTCATGCTGAAGCAGCATCGCATGGCGGCGTTGTTTCAGGGCGACGTCGTAGTAATCGGTCATCCCATCATAGCCCTGCACCCGCGCGCCTTCGGCCAGCAACAGCCGGGCAAGGTGAAAGCCGATGAAACCGCCCGTGCCGGTGACAAGTATCCTTTGCGTGCTGTCCATTCTGGCATCCTCGCTTTGCGCGGCTTGAGTTGCCTTTCCCATCGTCCTGGTGAAGGTTGGGCCGTGAATGCTAAAAATTTGGTTAAATTTGGGCCGGAAACTGCAAAGCACTGTCAGGCGGGCCAAAATCAAGTCGCGGCAGGACGAAACGCTTCGCGGGCAGGGCGCGCGAAGGACCATCACAGGGAAAGCGGCCCATGCCCAAGAACGTTCTTTTCATCATGTGTGACCAGCTTCGCTGGGATTACCTCTCCTGCACTGGCCATCCGCATCTGCACACGCCGCATATCGATGCGTTGGCCGCGCGCGGGGTGCTTTTTGACCGCGCCTATGTGCAATCGCCGATTTGCGGCCCCTCGCGCATGTCGTTCTACACGGGCCGCTATGTCAGCTCGCATGGGTCGACTTGGAATGGCATCCCGCTGAAAGTGGGGGAGATGACGCTGGGCGACCACCTGCGCCCCTTGGGTGTGCGCACGGCGCTTTGCGGCAAGACCCATATGGCCGCCGATATCGAAGGGCTGCGCCGCCTTGGCCTGTCGCCCGAAAGCGAGATTGGCGTGCTGATTTCGGAATGCGGGTTCGAACCCTATGAGCGGGACGACGGGCTGCACCCCGCTGGCGGGCCCTACGCCCGCAACCCCGCCTATGACGCGCATATGAAGGACCGCGGCTGGCAGGATGAGAACCCCTGGCATTCCGTCGCCAACAGTGCCGAGGACGCAGAGGGCAATATCCTGAGCGGCTGGTTTCTGGACCACGCCGACAAACCGGCCCGCGCCGCGGATGAGGAGAGCGAGACGCCCTATATCACGGGCCGCGCCATGGATTTCATCCGCGAGGCCGGCGATGAGCCGTGGTGCCTGCACCTGAGCTATATCAAACCGCATTGGCCCTATATCGTCCCCGCGCCCTACCATGATCTCTACGGGCCCGAGAGCCATTTGGACCCGGTGCGCAGCGCGGCGGAAAAGCGCGATCCGCATCCCGTCTATGGCGCATTCATGCAAGAGCGCGTCTCTCAAGCCTTTTCCGATGATGCCACCCGAGGCCGGGTTCTGACTGCCTATATGGGGCTGATCAAACAGCTCGACGACCAGATCGGCCGGCTGATGGCGTTTCTCACCGAAGAGGGGGTCGCGGATGATACGATGATTGTCTTCACCTCGGATCACGGCGATTACCTTGGCGACCACTGGATGGGGGAGAAGGAGCTTTTTCACGACCCCTCCGCGCGCATCCCGATGATCGTCGTCGATCCCCGCCCCGAGGCCGATGCGACCCGCGGGGCAAAATCCTCGGCACTGGTCGAGGCGATCGACGTGGTGCCCACCATTCTTGATTATTTCGGCGGCGCCGCCGTGCCGCATATCATCGAAGGCCGATCCCTCTTGCCGCTGCTGCATGGCAAGGCCGAGCGGCTGCGCGATTGCGTGGTCTCGGAATACGACTACGCGCAGCGCGACGTGCGCAAACGCTTGGGGGTCGAGGTGAAGGACGCCAAGCTGACGATGCTCTTCGACGGGCGGTGGAAATACGTTTTTGCCGAAGGGTTCCGCCCGATGCTGTTCGATCTTGAAAGCGACCCCGACGAGTTGGACGATCTGGGGGCCGACCCCGCCCATGCGCCTGAGCGCGCCCGGCTAGAGCGACTGCTGTTTCGCTGGACGCGCCGCACCGCTCAGCGCACCACCATCTCCGACGCCAAGATCGCAGCCAGCGATGCCACGATGGGCGAGGCGACGGCGGGTATTCTAATCGGCTACCGGAATGAGGATGAGTTGCGCGAGGTTTTGGCGGCGGCGGGGAAAGGTGGTGGGGGGTGAGACATGGCCGCGCCGTTGATGACGAGGGGGCCTGGGCGGCTTTTAAGAGGAGCGCGCGCATAGTGGTTTCACCGGGGCGGCGGTATCGCGTAGCCGCTTATGTCGGGGATTGGAGGCGAGTACCGGAATCGAACCGGTGTACACGGATTTGCAATCCGCTGCGTAACCACTCCGCCAACTCGCCGACCGGTGGTTGGCGCACTGCTAACGGATCACGAAGGGGGCCGCAAGTCCCATATGCGCGCGAAAATGCGGTCAGGGCGTTGCCGCTGGCCCGGCAATGTGGCACATCACTCTTCAGACACCCTGAACGAATGAGTTTAGCTGATGAGTGATTTCGCCGCCCGCCGCGTAACCATGGTAGATACGCAGGTTCGTCCTTCGGATGTGACCAAGTTTCCAATCATCGACGCGATGCTGACCGTGCAGCGCGAAGACTTCGTGCCGGCGGCACAGCGCGAGGCTGCCTATCTGGGTGAAAACCTCGATCTGGGGCAGGACCGGGTGCTGCTCGACCCGCGGACATTGGCCAAGATGCTCGACCACCTCGACATCACCAATGAGGAACTCGTGCTCGATATCGGCTGCGCCATGGGCTATTCCAGCGCCGTGATCGCGCATATGGCCGAGGCCGTCGTCGCCGTTGAGGAAGACGAAGCCATGGCCGCCGAGGCGCAAGAGGCGCTGGCGCAGGCGGGTGCAGACAATGTGATCGTCCATGTCGCCTCGCTGACCGAAGGCGCGCCGCAGCATGGGCCCTATGATGTTGTCATCGTCCAAGGTGCGGTGGGTGAGCTGCCCGAAGCGCTGGTGGAACAGGTGAAAGAGGGCGGGCGGATCGCTTGTCTCTTTATGGATCGGGGTCTGGGCGAGGTGCGCGTGGGCTATAAACGCGGCGGTCAGGTGTCTTGGCGGCCCGAATTCAACGCCGGTGCGCCGGTGCTGCGTGGCTTTGAACGTCAGGCAGAATTCCAGCTGTAAGCGACAGGATGGCGCGCCGATCATACCGCGCGCCACTTCGCTTTCAGGGGAGGGGCTCCCGCCCCGATCGGCCTACGGGCCGGTCCAAAGGTCTAAAAAAGCCATTCAGGGGCATTGAGCCATGAGCGCGAACAGTTTCACGAAATCCCTCAAACGTTTTGCCATCGCCGTGCCGGTGAGCCTTGTCCTCGCCAGCGGCGCTGCCCTGCCGCGTGTGGCTACCGCCGAGACATTGGCCGATGCGCTGGTGGGGGCCTATGAGCATTCCGGTCTGCTGGAGCAGAACCGCGCGCTTTTGCGTGCCGCCGATGAGGATGTGGCCGCGGCGAAATCGGCGCTGAAACCCGTGTTGCGGTGGGCCGCCGGGCTGACGCAGAGCTTTGGCACTACGCGCAGTTCCTCTCTTCTGCCGGCGCAGTCGACGGAAAGCCTCAAGGCGTCGATCAGCCTGATTGGCGAACTGCTGCTCTATGATTTCGGCGCGAGCGCCTATCGGGTGGAGGCGGCGAAAGAGGCCGTTCTGGCCACCCGCCAGACTTTGGTCAACCTAGAGCAGCAGGTACTGCTGCGCGCGGTTGCGGCCTATATGGGCGTGATCGAAGCCTCGGAAACGGTTGAGCTGCGCAACAATAACCTGCGGCTGCTGACCCAAGAGCTGCGCGCCGCGCGGGATCGTTTCGACGTGGGCGAAGTTACCCGCACCGATGTGGCCTTGGCCGAAGCGCAGCTTGCCAATGCCCGCAGCGGGCTGGCGGGCGCCGAAGGCGTGCTGCTGCGCGCGGTCGAGGAATATCGCAATGCCGTGGGCCATGCCCCGGGCAACCTTAGCCAACCGCCGAGCCTGCCGAATGTCGGCGGCAATCTCGCCTCGGCCAAGGCTTTGGCCGTGCGCACTCACCCGTCGATCATCGCCGCACAGCATCAGGTGGCGGCGGCCGACCTCAGCGTCGAAGCCAATGAGGCGGCCATGGGCCCGCGGATCACGCTGAACGGGCAATATGGTCTGAACGAGACCTTTGACAGCGAAGCCTATACCCGCAGCGGCAGCGTCGGGGTCGAGGTCGGACAGACCATTTATCAGGGCGGGGCGCTGTCCTCGGCCGTGCGCAGCGCGATGGCGCAGCGGGACGCGCAGCGCGCGAACCTGCATGTGGTGCGCCAAGATGTCGAGCAGGAAGTGGGCAACGCCTATGCCTCACTGTCTTCGGCACGGGCGCAGTTGGAGGCTTCCGACCGCCAGATCCGCGCGGCGCGTATCGCCTTCCGCGGCGTCCGCGAGGAAGCCACACTCGGCGCGCGCACCACCTTGGACGTGCTGGATGCAGAGCAATCGCTGCTGGATGCGGAATCGACCCGCGTGTCGGCCCGCGCCAACCTCTATGTGGCGGCCTATTCCGTGCTGGCGGCCACGGGCCGTCTGACCGCGCAGGACTTGAAACTGCCGGTGCAGATCTATGACGCGGGGGCCTATTACAACCTTGTTAAGGACGCCCCTGCTAAATACTCGAAAGAGGGCCAAGCGCTGGATCGGGTGCTGCGCGCGCTGCAAAAAGACTGACATTTTGCACGGTCGTTTGGCATTTTGCACCGCCCCATTGTGAGAATCCTCCCACGCGGTTAAGCTATCCGCGAGGCAAGAGTGGTAGAGAAATATGTCCGAACCCGTCACAAACGCGGAGGTGGAAGACGTCCTGTCGTCGATTCGCCGATTGGTGTCCGAAGACAAGCGTCCCCTGCAAACGTCCAATCCTACGCCGGTTTCCAAGCCGGAGGCTGCCGATTCTGCAAATGACACCGGGGCCGCGTTCAAGAGCATGCGGGGCGCCGCATTGGGCGAGCCGACATCGGACAGCGTCACGTCCGAGGATTTCACCCCGCACCTGTCGCTGCGCACAGCCTCGGGCGGCATGGCGCGTCCCGCTTCTGACGAGGGCGTCGGTGAAACACCCAAAGCCACGCCGCAGCCGCTGAGCCTGACCCAAGCCATGCAGACCGAAGCGGAAGACAGTGTCGATGAGGCAGAGCGTCCATTCGTCTCGGCCCGTCACCCCGCGACCCCGCCTGCCGAGAAGGCTCCCGCGGCGTCGAGCGACCGTTTGGTGCTGACCCCCGCGCTCAGGGTCGCCACGTCCGATGGCGAGGATCGCCCAAAGGCCGCTGCCGTTGATCCGGCCAAGGTCTCGCCCTTGGACTATGACATGCTGCATGACGATCCGAGCGATCTGCATGCCGAAGACTATCGCACCCCCGCGTCTGAGACCGCGGATGAGGCCCGGGCCCGCGCCGTTTCCGACGCGGTGGCTAAGGCGACCGGGGCCAGCCGCAGTGACAAACTGGCGGCGCTTGAGACGGCCATCGGCAAGATCTCTGACGATTGGGATCCGGACGCGCCCGGCGATAATGACTATTCCGGCACCGAACCTCCGGCGATGGAGTGGAAAGACGATGCGGAGCTTGACGCGCCAGAGGCCCCGATTGCCGATACGGCGACTGTAGAGGCTGAGACGCCCGTCCCAAGCCGCCCGCAGCCCACGACACCGCAGCTCGAAGAGCAGGTGCGCCGTTTTGCTGACAGTGGCCCGCGTGTGGCCGATCCTGCCGCCACCGCGCCGGAATTCGACTATGCCGCCCCCGCGCAGGAGGCGGGCGGCGCGGGTGAGGATCAGTTCCTCGACGAGGAAGCACTGCGCGACATGGTGACCGAGATCGTCCGCGCCGAGCTTCAGGGTGCCTTGGGAGAGCGGATCACCCGCAATGTGCGCAAATTGGTCCGCCGCGAAATTCACCGCGCGCTGACGGCGCAAGACCTCGAATAGGCGAAGCGGCGGCACCCGCCGCCATGTCTGCCCCGCCAAGATGACGCTGCGCGACCCACTTCGCGCGGTCTTGCGCGATAGGCGCTGCCCGCTACATTGGGGGGCACCAGCGCGGAAGGATCACCGATGGAATTGACGGTTAACGGCACGGTCCACGAGGTTGACGTGGAAGACGACATGCCGCTGCTCTGGGTTTTGCGCGACGAGTTGGGGATCACCGGGCCGAAATATGGCTGCGGCATTGCGCAATGCGGTGCCTGCACGGTGCATGTCGATGGGCTGGCCGTGCGGTCTTGTCAATTGCGGGCGGCGGATGTGAACGGCGATGTCACCACCATCGAAGGCTTGGGCACGCCCGAAGCGCTGCATGTGGTGCAGGCGGCATGGGTGGAGCATCAGGTCGCGCAATGCGGTTACTGCCAATCGGGGCAGATCATGCAGGCGGCCTCTTTTCTGGAGCTGAACCCCGAGCCGACCGACGATCAGATCGACGCCGCGATGAGCGGGAACCTCTGCCGCTGCGGCACCTATCCGCGCATTCGCGCCGCTGTTCACAGCGCCGCCGCGCGGCTGCGGGGGGGCTGACATGTCGCGCCTGCGCACCATCACCCGCCGCAGTTTCATCGTTGGCTCCGCCGCCATTGCCGGGGGCGTGGCCTTTGGCACCTATCTGTACAAACGTGACCTGAAGAATCCGCTGCTCGAAGGCTTGCCGCCCGGTGCGGCGGCGATCACGCCCTACGTCAAGATTGATGCAAGTGGCGTCACCCTGATCACCCCGCGCGCCGATGTGGGGCAGGGGGCCTATTCGATCCAAGCCCATATGATCGCCGAGGAATTGGATGTCGACCTCGATACGGTGCAGATCACGCCCGGCCCGCCCTCGCCGGTCTATTACAACGGCGTGGTCGGGGTTGAGGCGATGCCGATTGCCGCGACCTCGGAAACGCTGCTGGCGCGGACCGGGCGCGGCGCCTCGGATGTGGCGGGAAAGCTGCTCGGCCTGCAATTGACCGGCGGCAGTTCGACCGTGCCGGATATGTACGACCGGCTGCGCATGGCCGGGGCCGTGGCCCGCGAAACCCTGCTGGCCGCCGCCGTGGCGCAAACCGGGCTGGAGCGGAGCCAACTCAAGACCGAGGCGGGCGCGGTGGTGCTGCCCGACGGCATGCGGCTGGCCTATCAAGACCTCGCCGCCGCCGCGGCGGAGATCGACCCGGTGACCGAGGTCACACTGCGCGACCCCGGCGCGTGGCGGCACCTTGGCAAGACGCAGATGCGCACCGATATCATGGCCAAATCCACTGGCACCCAGACCTATGGCATCGACATGGTGATGGAGGGGATGCTTCACGCCACGACCCGCACCAACCCGGCGCAGGGCGGGGCGATCATGGGCTTTGACGCGGGCCGCGCCGAAAAGATGCGCGGCGTGAAGGCGGTCTTGCCCATCACCGGCGGTGTCGCCGTGGTGGCTGACAATACGTGGCGGGCTTTTCAGGCCGCGCAGGCGGTGAAGTGTGACTGGGGCCCGTCGCCCTATATCGGCGACACGGCGGATCAATTCAAAGCCGTGGCGGCCTCCTTCACCGATGACCGGCAGGACAGCCGGTTTCGCGATGACGGTGATGTCACCGCAGCACTGGCCGATGGGGAGGTGTTGGAGGCCGAGTACCGCATCCCCTATCTGGCCCATGCCCCGCTGGAGCCGATGAGCGTGGTGGTGAAGCTGGAGAAGGCCCGCGTCGATATCTGGACCGGCACGCAAATCCCGCGTTTCATGCAGGCCAATGTGGCCGCGCTCACCGGGATCGACGCTGAGAATGTGCATATCCATGTGCTGATGTCAGGCGGCAGTTTCGGGCGGCGGCTTGAGGATGACTATACCCTGCGCGCCGTCGAAGTGGCGATGCAACTGCCCGGCACGCCGATCAAGATGGTCTGGTCGCGCGAGGAAGATTTCACCCATGACTTCCCCCGCCCGCTGGCTATGGCGCGGGCGCGTGGTAAGGTCTCGGACGGGCAGATCGCCGCCTATGATCTGGCCATCGCGGCACCTTCGACGGCGGAATCGCAGATGGCGCGGCTGAACCAGCCGGTTTTTGGCCCCGACATCGCCATCGTGGCGGGCGCGTGGGATCAGCCCTTCGCGATTCCCGATTACCGCGTCACCGGCCACCGGGTGCCGGCGATGGTGCCGGTCAGTTCGTGGCGGTCGGTCGGGGCGTCGGGCAATGGGTTTCTGCACGAAAGCTTCATGGATGAGATGTGCCATGCCGCAGGTGTCGATCCGTTGGAGGAACGGTTGCGGCTTTGCACCCATGCGCCCTCGCGCGGGGTGTTGGAGGCCGTGGGCGAGATGTCGGATTGGGGCGCGGACCTTGGGCCGGGGCGGGGCCGGGGGCTGGCGTTTTGCCTGTCCTTCGGCGTGCCGGTGGCCGAGGTGGTCGAGGTCAGCCAGACCGATGCGGGCCTCAAGATCGACCGCGTTTTCGTTGCCGCCGAAGTGGGCCGCGTGATGGACCCGGTGAACTTCGAGGCGCAACTCTCCGGCGCGGTGATCTGGGGTTTGGGCCATGCGATGAACTGCGAGCTTACCTATCGCGACGGGGTGCCGCAGCAGGATAACTATCACCTCTACGAAGGGCTGCGGCTGTACCAGACGCCCAAGATCGAGGTGCGTGGGCTAGAGAATGGCGGCAAGCTGCGCGGCATCGGTGAGCCGGGCGTGCCACCTGCCGCGCCTGCGCTGGCCAATGCGATCTTTGCCGCCACGGGTCAGCGTATCCGTGAACTCCCCCTCTCCAAATCCGTGGATTTCGCATGGAGTACCTCCTGACCTGTGCCGCGCTGATGCTGGCCGCCCCCGCAGTAGCGCAGGATGCGCCAGACCGGGCGGAGGGGCTGGCCGCGTGGGAGCGGATCTTTACCGTTACCGCGCATCCGCGCTGCACCAACTGCCATGTGGGCGATGAGGGGCAGCCGATGTGGCAGGCATTGGGCTATGGGCCGGAGGCGGTGCACGGCATGAATGTGCGCGCGGGCGAGAGCCGGATCGGGGCCGAGAGCATTCCTTGCGACGCCTGCCACGTCACCTCTGCCGCCGCGAACACGGTGCCCCATGCCCCACCGCATATCGACGATGCTTGGCGGCTGCCTCCGGTGGAATTGGCGTGGCTCGGCAAGACCTCGGCAGAGGTCTGCACCCAGTTGCGCGACCCTGAGACCAACGACGGGCATGACATCGCCTCATTGGTCGACCACCTGCAAAACTCGGCCTTCGTGAACTGGGGGTTCGCCCCCGGTGCGGGACGGTCGGTGCCCAAAGGGTCGCTTGATGCGCTGGTGCATGATGTGACGGTCTGGGGCGCTGCGGGCGCGCCCTGCGAAGGGGATCAGGGCTGATCGCTCATCGCCCGGGCCAGTCTGCGGATGCGCAACGCGCGGTTCAACTCTCCGCCAAAGATCAGCACCAGTGCCGCGAGATACATGAAGTAGAGCGCCGCGATAATCCCTGCCATACCTGCGTAATAGCTGGCATAGGTGCCAAAGCTGCGCAGGTAGGATGAAAACAGCATCGCCAGCACCGTCCAAGCGGCGGCGGTGGCCACAACCCCGGGCCAGATGTTGTTAAACCGCGTCCGCCGTGCGGGCAGGATCACATGGGCGGCAAAAAGCGCAACCAGCAGGATCGTCGCCGAGGCGGGAAAACGGACCAGCCCCACGGTGACCGAACGCGGATCGAAACCCGGCATCAACATATGCAGCCAAGACCCGGCCCGGGGGGCCAGCACCAACAGGTACCCCACGATCACGAGGATCAGGCTCGCCAGCAGCACCATGGCCACCTGCACCGCGTAGATCGTGAAGACCGACCGGGTCTCGCGCAGCCCATAGGCGCGGTTTAACCCCACGCGCACCCCATCGACTCCGCCCACGGCGAACCAAACGGTCAGCAGGATACCCACGCTCAGCAGATCGCCGCGCGGCACGGTCATGACCTTTTCCACCTCCGACACGATCGGCTCGATCAGGGCAGGGGGGACGATGGCGATCAGGAAGTGGATCAGGTCATCGGCCATCGACCGGTCGCCGACAAAGGCGGTGAGCGAACTGGTGAAAATCAGAAACGGAAAAATCGCCAGAAGCGCGCGAAAGGCCACGTTTCCGGCCATGCCGAAAGCATCATCGCTCCACAGCCGCAGCACCGCCTCGTGCAGGACGGCCCGCACCACCCGCAGCCCGGTGCCGTGAAACAGATCCTCGGGGTCCTCGCTGAGAACACCGTGGGTCATGACGACCTCGCGCTTTTGGTCTTGGGCCGGTCTGGCGTCCATTCCAATGCCTCGTTTTCATCCCGTGAGGCTAAGCTAGTGCCCCTTGGGCCGGGCTGCCACCTTGATGACCGGCCACAGGCGAGAGCAGGCTCATGTGATTGATCTTGCCAAAGGGGCATCGCTCCACTTGACGCTCAGGGAGCGATAAAATAGGAGAGGAGCCGTAGCGCGGGCGTTGTGTAATGGTAAGACCTCAGCCTTCCAAGCTGATGATACGGGTTCGATTCCCGTCGCCCGCTCCACTCTTTCCCCGAAGCTTTCGTGACCGCCGCCGCGCGGGATAGATGCGCCCGCCGCTGTCTGTCGGGGGCGGCAGATTGTCCTCATCGGGGCGGTCTTGCTTGACCCCGCCCAGCCCCCGCGCCATGACCGATGTGGAAAGACAAAGGAAAGCCCATGGCACGCACCCCAGCCCCCGCACCAAGCGCCAAAGACGAACGCGAAAAGTCGCGGCGGATCGGGGCTTTGGCGGCGCTGATGCCCTTCATGGCGCCCTATCGGTGGTTGATGGCCGCCGCCGGGGCGGCGCTGGTGCTGACCGCGATGATCTCGCTCACTTTGCCCTTGGCGGTGCGGCGGGTGATCGACAATTTCGGCACGGGGGAGAGCGAATTGCTCGACCTCTATTTCATCGCCGCGCTCTTGATCGCGGGGCTGCTCGCCCTTGGCACCGGGCTGCGCTATGCGCTGGTGACACGGCTGGGCGAACGGGTGGTGGCCGATATCCGGCGCGCGGTGTTCGACCGTGTCGTGGGCATGAGTCCGGCCTTTTATGAGCGTATCATGACCGGCGAAGTGCTCAGCCGGATCACCACCGACACGACGCTGATCCTCTCGGTGATCGGCTCCTCGGTTTCAATCGCGCTGCGCAACCTGCTGATCTTCGTGGGCGGCTTGGGGCTGATGCTGCTGACCTCGGCCAAATTGACCGGGCTGGTGCTGCTGATCGTGCCCGCCGTGGTGATCCCCATCCTGACGCTGGGCCGCCGCCTGCGGGTGCTGAGCCGCGAGAACCAAGATTGGATCGCGGCAAGTTCGGGCAACGCTTCTGAGACGTTGGGCGCGGTGCAAACGGTGCAGGCCTTTACCCATGAGGCCGCAAGCCGGGGCCAATTCGCGCAGATGACCGAAGCCTCTTTCGATGCCGCTCAGCGCCGGATCAAGACCCGCGCCGTGATGACGATGATCGTGATCTTTCTGGTCTTCGCGGGTGTGGTGGGCGTGCTGTGGATCGGCGCGCGTGACGTGCGGGCCGATGTGATGAGCGCGGGCGCGCTGGTGCAATTCGTGATCTATGCGGTCATGGTCGCGGGCGCGGTCGCCGCTCTGTCAGAGATCTGGGGCGAGTTGCAGCGCGCCGCAGGGGCCACGGAGCGGTTGATCGACCTGTTGCAAAGCGAGGACACGGTGCAAGACCCGGCGCCCGCAAGCCAGAGCAGCCTGCCGCAGCCTGTCGCGGGGCGGATCGCCTTTGAGAACGTGCAGTTCACCTATCCCGCGCGCCCCGATGTGGCGGCACTGGATGGCGTCGACCTTGAGATCAACCCCGGTGAGACGGTGGCCTTTGTCGGCCCCTCGGGCGCGGGGAAGACCACGATCATCCAGATGATCCTGCGCTTTTATGACCCGCAGTCGGGGCGGATCACCTTGGATGGGGTCGACCTGCGCGACGTGGCGCGGGACCACTTCCGCCGTTCGGTGGCGCTGGTGCCGCAAGACCCGGTGATCTTTGCCGCCACGGCGGCTGAGAACATCCGTTTCGGACGCCCCGATGCCAGTGACGCAGAGGTCGAGGAAGCCGCCCGCGCCGCCGCCGCGCATGACTTCATCACGGCGCTGCCCGATGGCTATGACAGTTATCTGGGTGAACGCGGCGTGATGCTGTCGGGCGGGCAGAAACAACGCATCGCCATCGCCCGCGCCATCCTGCGCGACGCGCCGGTGCTGCTGTTGGACGAGGCGACCTCGGCGCTGGATTCCGAGAGCGAAGGTCTGGTGCAGGCCGCCGTCGACCGGCTGAGCGCGGATCGCACGACGCTGATCGTGGCGCACCGTCTGGCCACCGTGAAAAAGGCCGACCGCATCGTGGTGATGGAGGCCGGGCGCATCGCGGCCATCGGGACCCATGCCGAATTGGTCGCAAGTGACGGGCTTTATGCGCGTCTGGCGCGTCTTCAGTTCACCGATGGGGCCGCCGCCGCGGCCTGAGCCGCCCTTGAACAGTGCAACCCCGGCGTTACGTCACCCTAGTGTGACGTTGCGTTTGTTGCCGCCGATTGCTTGCGAAACGGCGCGTTTCGCCGCAATCTGGCGCGAGGAGAATAAGCCGGAACACCGGCACAGGGGAGGAGACACCATGACATTCGCCGGGATCGAAGACCGCAATGCCATCGCGGCGGAAATGCCGTGGGAAGACCGCGACGTGGCCAAGACGCTTTATGGAATGCTGAGCAATACGGCCGCGAAATTCCCCAGCCACAACGCCGTCAGCTATCAGATATTCTCAGGCCCCAAAGACAAGGCCGAAACGCTGAGCTGGAAAGAGTTGCATGGCCGTGTGACGCAGGCCGCGAACCTGTTCCGCAGCCTTGGCGTGGGCGAGAAAGACGTGGTGGCCTATGTGCTGCCGAACTGTAACGAGACGACGATCACCCTGCTGGGCGGTGCCGTTGCCGGGATCGTGAACCCGATCAACCCGCTGCTCGACGCCGAACAGATCGGTGCCATCCTGCGCGAAGTGGGCGCTTCCGTTGTCGTCACCCTGCGGCCTTTCCCCAAAACCGATGTAGCACAAAAGACCGCCGAAGCGGTGCGGCTTGCGCCCAAGGTGCACACGGTGCTCGAAGTTGATCTGGTGCGCTATCTCACCCCGCCGAAAAGCTGGATCGTCCCGCTGGTGCGGCCCAAGGGGATGGCGAACAACCAAGCCAAATACCTCAACTTCAACGCGGAGATCGCGAAGCAAAACACCTCACTCAATTTCGAGGATGTGCAAGAGGATCGCGTTGCCTGCTATTTCCACACCGGCGGCACGACCGGGATGCCAAAGGTGGCGCAGCACAAGTATTCGGGGTTGATCTACAACGGTTGGCTGGGGCATCGGCTGTTGTTTAGCGAGCAGGACAATATCATGTGTCCGCTGCCGCTGTTCCACGTCTTTGCCTGCCATGTGATCCTGATGGCTGCCGTCTCGTCGGGCGCGCATGTGGTCTTTCCAACGCCGCAGGGCTATCGCGGGGATGGTGTCTTTGACAACTTCTGGAAGCTGGTCGAGCGGTGGAAGATCACCTTTATCATCACCGTGCCGACGGCGATTTCGGCCAAGATGCAGCGCCCAATCGATGCGGATGTCAGCACGGTGAAAACCGCCTTCTCCGGCTCCGCCCCGCTGCCGCTGGAACTCTTCCGCCGGTTTGAGAAGGCCACGGGCGTCACGCTGGTCGAAGGCTATGGCCTGACCGAGGCGACCTGCCTTGTCTCTTGCAACCCGACGGACGGCATCAAGAAGGTCGGCTCCATCGGTATCGCCTTCCCCTATTCGGACGTGCGGATCATCAAGGGCACCGTCGACGGGCCGATCGACGCGGAGACGGATGAGATTGGCGAGATCTGCGTCTCGAACCCCGGCGTCTTTTCGGGCCATACCTATGTCGAGGAAGACAAGAACATAGACCTCTTCTACCACGGCAAATACCTGCGCACCGGCGATCTGGGCCGGATCGACAGCGATGGCTATATCTGGATCACGGGCCGCGCCAAAGACCTGATCATTCGCGGCGGCCACAACATTGACCCCGCCGAGATCGAAGAGGCGCTGCTGGGCCATGAGGCCGTCGCCTTTGCGGGTGCCATCGGCCAGCCCGACCCCCACGCGGGCGAGGTGCCCTGCGCCTTTGTCGAACTCGTTGAGGGTGCCAATGTCACCGAAGAGGAACTGCTGGCCTATGCGCGTGAGCATGTTGCCGAACGCGCAGCCCAGCCCAAGCACCTCAAGATCATGGACGAGCTGCCCAAGACGGCTGTCGGCAAGATCTTCAAACCCGATTTGCGCAAGGACGCGATCACGCGGGTCTATAACGGCAGCCTTGAAATGGCGGGCTGTGCCGCGCGGGTAACCGAGGTGGTGGACGACAAGAAGCGCGGGTTGGTGGCGCAGGTCACGATGAACGACGCGACCCATGACGAGGTGTCAAAGGTACTCAGCGTCTACACGCGCCCTTGGGAACCGGTCAGCTAAACGACTCACGCAAGGAAGGGCAGCACGCCGCCGCCCGTCCCCAAATCCCCTGATTGCAGCCCCGCTGCGTTGCGCCGATGCACATTTCCTGTGTATCGGCGCAAAAATTTTAGGCTGTTTACCTGTAGTTAGCCCCCGGCCTTTCGTTTCGGGCATAGCGCCTATGCAAATTCTGCGGGTTCAAAATAGGGTCAGAGCGTACTACTTCTGCATTGCAGCATTGATAATGCACTTGCAGCATTCTGAAAGGAGTTGCGCTTATGACGATGGCAATCTCACGTGGCACTACCCTGAGCTCCGCGCTCGATGGGCTTCATCACAGCGTTGACGGCATGCGCCGTCGCGTGGCCCAGATCAAAGCCCGGCGCGCAGCTTACAACCGAACTTTCACAGAACTCAACGTACTGAGCGATCGCGAACTGTCCGATATCGGCATCGCACGGTGCGAGATCCGGCGTGTGGCGTCGGAAGAACTTTCAAAGGAACAGACCTATGAAGTATGACAACACCCTATCCGCCCCCCACGGTTTCTCCCTGCGTGATGCATCCGCTCCGGTTCTCGGTGCGCTCGGCACCGCTGCGGGCAAAGTCGGCAACCTGCTGGCGCGTGGCGTCACCCAGATGCAGATCTCGCGGATGCAAGCCGTCCTCAACAGCATGAGCGACGCGCAGCTTGAGCGTGCGGGCATCGACCGCAACCAAATTCCCCAGCACGCCCAAGCGCTGGTGACCGAAGAATACGACGGTCTCTAAGCCACTGCGCTTTTAGACCTTCAGCCATCAATGTCGCGCCTTACGCGCTGCATTGTCAGGTGCCGGACCCCGCTCCTTCCCGGGTTGATCTGACACCGCATATTAACGGTCCTCCTCCTCCCGGACCCGTTATACCGGCCGGCAAGCTTACCTCCTCCCAAGCTTGCCGGCCCATGCTTTCCAATGAATTATCAGGGCGCTGCGCTATCGAGCCAGAGGGTCACCGGCCCATCGTTGACCAGCGCCACGGCCATATCCGCGCCGAACTGTCCGGTCTGCACGGGGATCTCGAGCCCGGCGAGGCTGCGGGCGAAATGGGAATAGAGCGCCTCGGCCATCTCGGGCTTCGCTGCGCCGGAAAAGCCGGGGCGGTTGCCGCGCGCGGTATCGGCGGCGAGGGTGAATTGGCTCACCACCAAAGCGCTGCCGCCGGTCTGGGCAAGGCTCAGGTTCATCTTGCCGCCGTCATCCTTGAACAGCCGCAGTTTGGAGATCTTCAAGGCCAGTTTCTCGGCGGTTTCTTCGATGTCCTCGGGCATGGCGCAGACGAGGATCAGCAGGCCGGGGCCGATCTCTCCGATAACCTCACCCTCAACCGTGACCGAAGCCTCGGTCACCCGTTGCAGCAATGCGCGCATGTCAGTCTTTCCAATCGATGATGTCAGAAGGGGCGGCCCGCTCGGTGCGAAAGGCGTTCGCGGGGTGCGTCTCATCGGCATAGCCGAAGGAGATCGCGCAGAGCACCAGCCGATCTTCGGGTAACGCCAGCGTCTCGCGTACCAAGGGCGCATAGGCGGCAATGGCGGCTTGCGGGATGCTGGCCACGCCAAGCGCCGTCGCGGCGAGGGTGAAGGCGGTGACGAAGCCGCCGCAGTCCATCGCGCCATAGGGGCCAAGCTCGGCCGGGGCGGTCACGATGGCCACATGCGGCGCGTCGAAAAGCGCGTAGTTGCGCAGCATCTGCGCCTGACGCGCGGCGCGGTCGGATTTGGCGATGCCCACCGCGTCGTAAAGCTGGAAGCCACAGGTGCGGCGGCGTTCGGCATAGGCGCCGGAGTAGCCCGTGGGCCATGGCAGGTCCGGCGCGACCGGGGTGTCGGCGCTGGCGGCTTCCAGGAGGGCTGCGCGAAAGGCATCGGTGCCCGCGCCGCGCGTAATGGTCACCTGCCATGGCTGCGCATTGCACCACGAGGGCACATGGCGCGCGGCGCTGACGATCTGAGTGATGCTCTCTTTGGGGACGGGATCGGGCCGAAAGGCGCGGCAGGAATAGCGCGCCTGCAAGAGGTCGGTGAACTGCTCGTAGCTCTGGGTCATTGCTGGGCCATGAAATAGCCGACGATGGCGGCGGCGATCAGCCCCAGCACCACGGCAAAGGTGATTTTGACGGCGGAATAGGGGCGTTCGCCCTGCACCTTGCCGGAATGGCCGTTCACCACGAAACGGTAGGTCTTGCCGCGGTATTTATAGGCAGCGAGCCAGACCGGCAGCAGGATATGCTTGAAGGTCACATCGCTGACTTGGGTATTGATGTCATGCACCCGCTGGCGGTCGCCGCCGATGTCGAACTTCACGTCCCGCTCGATCACCCGGTCCATATGGGCGCGGGCCTGAACAAAGCCTTCCTCCAGCGTAATGCCGTAAGCCTCGGCCCGGAAACCGGCGAGGTATTCGGGCGCATAGGGCTCCAGCGCGGAGAGGTCCCAAGGGTGCAGCGCGTCGGTGTGTTTCTTGGGCAGCGACCGGGAGGCCAGCACCAGCACATCGTCAAAGAAGCGTGCCACCCGCCCCGAAGCGGCCCGCCAGCGGATTTTCGGCACCTGCTGCTGCACCCGCTTGCCATCGCGCATGACGGTACGGGTGACGTAATAGACGGTTCCACGCTCCCCGCGATAACTAGAGGCGGTCTGTGCGTCATAGGTCCAGAAGGGCACATAGATGCCCTGCATCCGGCGGCCCTTGCGGGCATATTGTTGCAGCCCGTTGGGGGCGAACCAAAGGCTTCCGAGCCAGTCTTTCATCGCGTCGCGGGCGCGCTCTTCGGGCAGGGCGAAGGGCAGCACGGCGCGCGGTTTGATATGGCGGTTGGTGCCGGTGTCGATCACCACGGGCGTCGCGCAGAAAGGGCATTCGGCGGCGTGTTTGCCGGGCTCGAATTCCACCTGCGCCGCGCAGTTGGGGCAGGTGGTGACGCGGGTTTCTTCCATCTCGGCTGCGGGCAGGGCGGCCTGCAATCCGGCGCGAAAGTCCTGTTCGGCGATGGCATGGGCGTGGCGACCGCTGCCGTCGATCGGTTCCACATTGCCGCAGTGATCGCAGATCAGCACCGCCTGCGCCGGGTCAAAGCGCATGTCCGACCCGCAGGTGTCACAGGGGAAACGGTGCTCTTCAAGCGGGGCGGCGGGGGGCAGATCGGTGGCGGACATAAGGGGTGCTTTGCAAGGTCAATCGCGGCGGAGCGGATGGGGGTGGCCCGTGGACCTGAGAGGCCACGGGCGGGGCGCGCGCGAAGGGCGTGGGCCCACGCGCCTGCGGATCAGGCCGGGGGCGGCGGCGGTGGCGGGGGCATCACGGTGAAAAGCTGCGCCAATTCGGCCACATCCTCGGCCCGCTGCCAGCCATCTTGGCCCGGCGTCCAAACCAGAGAATCGCGGGTAAGGCTGCCCTCACTCGCCTTGCGCCCCATGGCGGCCTTGGAAAACGGGCCTGAGGTCGCGCCGTCCTTAGCGATATGCCAGACCTTTTCGACCGGCGGCGGGGGCGGCGGCACCGGTGCGGCGGCGGTGGGGGCAGGGCGCGCGCCCCAGGGGCCAGCCTGCGCGGTGGCGGCTTGGGCCATGCTCATCCCCAGCCCCGCGCCGAGGCCCGTTTGCATCGCGGCCCCGCCCGCACCTTCGCGGCCAAGCGCCTCAGCCGCTTGGAATTGCATGTATTCGTTGAGGTTGCCGACCACGCCCATCGAAGTGCGCTTGTCCATCACCGCCTCGACCGCGGGCGGGAGGGAGATGTTTTCGATGTAAAGCTCGGGCATCGCCAGCCCGTATTCCGCAATCTGGGCGGCGATATCCTTGCCCACCAACTGCCCCAACTCGCGCGTGTTGGCGGCCATGTCGAGCACCGGAATGCCGGAGGAGGCAAGCGTGCGCGAGAAAGCCTGAACAATGATGTTGCGGATCTGGAACGAGATTTCGTCCATGGTGAACTCACCATCGGTGCCGACAATCTCGGTCAGGAATTTCGCGGGGTCGCTCACCCGCACCGAATAGGTGCCATAGGCGCGCAGGCGCACGGGGCCAAACTCTGGGTCGCGGGCGATGATCGGGTTCTTGGTGCCCCATTTCAGGTCGTTGAAGCGGGTCGTATTGACGAAATAGATCTCGGATTTGAACGGGCTGCGAAAGCCGTGATCCCAGTGCTGCAGGGTCGTCATGATCGGCATGTTGTTGGTCTCAAGCATATAGAGACCGGGGGTGAAGACATCCGCCAACTGCCCCTCATGCACAAAAACCGCCGCTTGCCCCTCACGCACTGTCAGCTTGGCGCCGTATTTGATCTCATGGCCCTCACGCTCGAACCGCCAAACCATCGTGTCGCGGGTGTCATCGGTCCAATGGATGACGTCGATGAACTGGCCAGAAAGGAAATCGAAAATGCCCATGGAGATGGTCCTTATTCTTTCGTCGTAATGCTGCGTTACACCGGCCCGTCCGTCAACTCGCGCGCGATGATCCGGGTGATCGGGTTGACCTGCTCTGCCGTCATGCCGGGGCGCAGGCGCCGGTCGTAGAGCATCTTGAGCAGGAGTTCGTCATGTTTGGTGAGCAGGGCGAATTCGTCGTCGTCATTGAAGATCGACGGTCGCGCGGCGGGGCTGTCATTGGCAAGGCCCAAGCCCTGCGCCAATTCCTCGTGAATGCAGGAAAGCCGCAGCAATTCGGGGTTTTCCGAGCGGATCACGGCCACGGCGGCGGTATAGACATTGGGGTTGTCCCCCGCGGCATAGGCGGCCACGGCGCAATAGGTGTCGCGGCGCATGTTGCGCATGGCCCGGAGTGAGGATTTGCTGACGCCCGCGACCTCTTCCGCCGCTTGGGCCAGTGCATCGACCCGGTCATCTTCCGAGGCCACGACCACCATGAAATTCGGCCTGTCGCCGATCGAGACCGAATGCCCGGTCACCCGCCCCAAACGGCGGGCGAAGGCACTGATCTTGGCGGTGTCGGACCGGCGCTGCGAGGGCGGCACGCTGTCGCCAAAGATGATTTGCATCCGCACCGGCGCATCCCAACGGCGCAGCGGGCTGGCACCGCCTTGGCCTGAGAAATTGCCGTCATATTCGTTATATAGCGCGATCTGCTCGAAATTGCGCGCCAGCATTTCGCTGGTAAAGGGCGTGTCCTCCCCGCCCCCGTCTTGGCGCAGCAGATCTTGGCCCAACTGCGCCTTTTCGACCTGATGCAGATAGCTGCGCAGCATGGCGCTTTTCTGCGAGGTCGGTTTCGCCACCGCCGCCGGGGAAGGGGTGGCGGCGGCAGGGCGGGCCTGCGGTTTGGCGACCTTTTGCAAGACGGGCGCAGGCTCGGCGCAGGCCAAGAGCAGCGTGCTCAGCGCCAGCGTCCCTGCGGCGCGCAGATTTCTGCGCAGACGTCCTTGCATGGCCTGTTCCCTCACGTCGGTCTTAGCTTGGCACCGCGTTGCCGGTGGTGTCGCCCAACCCCGTTTCGCGGGCCTTGGCGGCGGCGAGCGTGTCGCGCAGGCGGCCTTCCATCTCCTGCAACTCTTTCTCGGCATTGGCGCGTTTCGCCTTGCCCTCATCCGCGATTTGCAGGGATTCCTCAATGGTGCCGATCAGGTCTTCATTGGCCTGTTTCACCGCCTCGATGTCGAAGACGCCGCGCTCCATCTCCTGACGGATCACCTTGTTGCTGTCGCGCAGGTTCTTCGCGTTGGAGGTGAGCAATTCATTGGTCAGGTCATTGGCCTCGCGTACCGCATTGGCCGCCTCACCGCTGCGCTGGATGGTGACAGCCTGCGCCAATTGCGTCTCCCACAGGGGCACGGTGTTGACCAAGGTCGAGTTGATCTTGGTCACAAGGCTCTTGTCATTCTCCTGCACCAGACGGATCGAGGGCAGCGACTGCATGGTGACCTGCCGCGTCAGTTTCAGGTCATGCACCCGACGCTCCAGATCATCGCGGGCGGCACGCAGATCGCGCAGCTCCTGCGCGCGCATCACCTGATCGTCCTCGCCCGCCTTATCCAGCGCGGTCTGTTTGGCGGGGATGGTCTTGTGATCCAACTCTTCGATCTTGGCCTCCCCAGCAGAGATATAGAGCGCCAGTTCGTCGTAGAATTGCAGCGTCTTTTCATAGAGCAGGTCGAGCGATTTGATGTCTTTCAACAGCGTATGCTCATGCGCCAGCAGGTTGTCGGTGATCCGGTCGATCTGGCTTTGCACCTCTTCGAACCGAGCGGTGAACTTGGCAAAGGGCGTGGCACGGCCCAGCAGTTTCTCCCACCAGCTTTGCTTGCGCCGCACGTCCAATTCCGAGACCGAGAAGCCGCGGATCGCGCTGACCATGGTGCGCAGGCTGTCGCCCGCGGGGCCGACATCCTTGTTACGCACATCCGCCAGCATGGATTGGCTGATCTCTTGCAACTCGGCCTGCGCGGCAGAGCCGAAACTGACGATGGACTGCGTGTCGGTCACGTCGATCTCGGCCATGCGCTTTTGGATTTCCGCGCTCTGTTCGGGATCGGCTTTGTTCAGCGGCACGATGGCATTGGCATCCGCCGGTTCGGGCAAGACGGTTGCGTTCACTTCTTCCACCAACCCTTGCGATTGGGCAGCTTTGTCACGGAGGGCATCGGTCATCACTGATCTTCCTTAGTATTTGCAGGGGTGGGTTGTTCCAGTCGGACCCCCTCACGAGAGAGGCGCGCCCGCAGCACGTCGATTTCCACGTTTAGATCGCTGCGGTCGTCCAGCAGCGATTTGGCCGTGCGCGCGGCAAAGTTCTGATCTAGATCGTCCAGCAAGGTGAGGTAGTCATCGCGTGCTTGGGTGTCTTGGTTGCGGGCATAGAGGTCGGCGAATTTCACCGTCGCATCATGCGCCCCGCGCAGATAGACGACAAGGTATTTGCGAGCGGCGGTCAAGTCGCGGGGGTCTTCCTCGACGGTGCGGATCAAATGGCGGGCGGTTTCTTGAAACTCTGTCAGCCGCGCTTCGGCGCGGCGGTCGCCCGCGCGCAGGATCGCTTGGCTCATGCCCGAGAGCAGTTTTTCGGCCTCATCCACCACGCGGGCGACGCGGTCTTGCTGGAAGGTGTCGATGCCTTCCATGCCCTTATTCTGTAACGGGTCGATGCCGAAGGCGGCGAGGTGCAACGCAGTGGCGGCGATGCCATAGAGCAGGGCCGCGGCGAGACTGGGATCGTTGCTATAAGCGGCGAGGGCCGCGCCCGCACCGGCCAAGAGGGCCGC
The DNA here is from genome assembly GCF_017743915.1 of Sulfitobacter sp. R18_1. Classification (NCBI taxonomy): domain Bacteria; kingdom Pseudomonadati; phylum Pseudomonadota; class Alphaproteobacteria; order Rhodobacterales; family Roseobacteraceae; genus Sulfitobacter; species Sulfitobacter sp. R18_1. The sequence continues at coordinate 152,440 of NZ_JAGHRG010000011.1, read as the reverse complement.
GAGGATCTTGCGCGGTAGGACGGGGCGGCGGGCGACTTTGCGCTCGTGGTATTCCGCCTCGGCCAGCAAGCCATCGCGCAGAAGCCAGACGCCCGAGGCCAGCAGGAACGCGCCGCCGAGGCCAAGAACCAGCGTGCCCGCCCCGCCGATGAGCGAGGTTGCTGCGAGCAGGACCGGGGGGAGGAACATCAGGTTCACCCGACCGCCCGCCGGATCGACGCGCAGGCGCGCGGTCTTGCGCGGGGCGCTGCCGGGGTTGGCGTCGGGATCGGGGCTATATTTGCCGCCAAAGCGCTGCGCCATAGGTCAAAGCCCTCCGAGAAAACCGCTGGTGAGCCCGAGCAGCAGCACCAGCAACGCGCCAAAGGCGATTTTCTGAAAGGTTGTTGGCGCCATCATGTTTCCCCTTTTGCTGCCCCAGATCGGGCGCAACGCCGTGCCGGCACTGTCAGCCGCACGCCCCACGAGCGAGGCTGCGCCGAGGATGATAACCACGAGCGCGGCCAAGGCCACCAAAAACATCACTATTCGCGCCATATTGCCCTTTTCTGACAGCGGTTTCGCGCTGATCTTGCCTGCCGTTCTCTATTCAACGCACGCAGGTCGGCCGCGTTCCGGAAACGCGCAGGGGCAGCTCGGGGCAGGCGGGTCAGCGGCGGGGTTTTGGCCCCCGGCCTGTGGGTTTTGGCCCCGGTTTGCCATTCGGCCGCCCCGTGGGGCGCGCCCCCGGTTTGCCGCTTGCCTTGCCGCCTGCTTTGCCAGCCGTCTTGCCCACCGCGGCCTTGCCACGCGGTGCGTTCTTTGCCTTGCCGCCACCACGGCGGGGCGGCGGTTCGTCGTCTTCGCCCCGTTGCACGGGCAGGCCCGGTTGGCCCGCGCCACCGAAACCGCCGGGCTTGCGGCGCGGCGGGCGGCGCAGACCGGTGGGTTTCTTGGTGGCGGTGCCGCTGGGGTCTTCCAACTCGAGCCCTAGTTGATCGCGCACGACCTTGCGGCGCAGCTCTTCCACCTCGCCGATCTTCAATTCGCCCAGTTGGAACGGGCCGTAGGAGATGCGGATCAGCCGGTTCACGGTCAGGCCCACGGCCTCCATCGCGCGGCGAATCTCGCGATTGCGGCCTTCGCGCAGGCCGACGGTCAGCCAGGCATTGGCCCCTTGTTGGCGGTCGAGCGTCACGTCCATCGGCTGAAAGTTCTCGCCCTCAACGGTGATGCCTTTGCGCAGCGGCTCCAGCATCTCATCCGTGGGGCGGCCATTCACCCGTGCGCGGTAGCGGCGCAGCCATCCGGTGCTGGGCAGTTCCAGCTTGCGCTTCACCCCGCCGTCATTGGTCAGCAGCAACAGCCCTTCGGAGTTGAGGTCGAGCCGGCCCACGGTCATCACGCGGGGCATATCCTCGGGCAGGGCGTCAAAGATCGTCTCGCGGCCCTTTTCATCGCGGGCGGTGGTCACCAGTCCGGCAGGTTTGTGATACAGCCACATGCGCGGCGGTTCGGGCGCGCCGACGGGGGTGTTGTCAACGGTGATCTTATCCTCGGGCGTCACGTTCAGCGCGGGCGAGGTGATCTGCTCCCCGTTCACGCGCACGCGGCCCGCTTCGATCATGCGCTCGGCCTCGCGGCGCGAGGCGATGCCCGCGCGCGACAGCACCTTGGCAATGCGGTCGCCGGTGGGGGTGCCTGCACTTGCATCGGTGTCAGAGTTTTGCGGGCCGGAGCCGGAGGGGGGCGTTTTTGCGTTCATACACTGCGCTTACCCTGTTTCACGGGCTTGCGAAAGGGTGGCGTTTGCGGCCATGTGACGGGATGGAGTTTCGCTCGTATATGGGACAGGCCTTGGCCGAGGCCCGCGCCGCCGCCGCGCGCGGCGAAGTGCCGGTGGGGGCAGTGGTCGTCTCTCCGAAAGGGCAGATCGTTTCCGCCGCAGGCAATGAGACCCGCGCCCGCAATGACCCAACTGCCCATGCCGAGATGCTGGCCCTGCGCGCCGCTTGCGCTGCTGTTGGCTCGGAACGGCTGATCGGTCACGCGCTTTACGTCACGCTGGAGCCCTGCGCCATGTGCGCCGGTGCCATCGCCGCCGCCCGGGTGGAGCGGCTCTATTACGGCGCGGCGGACCCCAAATCAGGCGGCGTGGCGCAGGGCGCGCGGGTGTTCTCGCATCCCCAATGTCACCATGTGCCCGAGGTGTTCGACGGGATCGCGGCGGGAGAGGCGGAAGAGGTGCTCGTGAGTTTTTTCCGCGAGAAGAGAGACCGCTAGCCGGGCAGCGCCGGACCGGGGATGGCATTCAGGCGTCTCAACGATTATCCGGACGCCCCGCGTCCGGATCGCGCCCGACCCGCCCCCAGGGCGGGCGCGCTATGCGCACCCGGTGCTGAAGCACCCGCTGGCCTCAAAAGGTCCACCGGACCTTTTGCAAGACGGCCATCGGCCCCGGGTCGGGCGCGATCCAGCCCTGCACAATGCAAAAAGCCACGCGAAACCGCGTGGCCCTCTGAAACTCAAAAGTCAGGCGATCTTACTTGATCTTGCCTTCTTTGTATTCCACGTGCTTGCGCGCAACGGGGTCGTACTTCTTGATGACCATCTTTTCGGTCATGGTGCGTGCGTTTTTCTTGGTCACGTAGAAATGGCCTGTGCCCGCGGACGAGTTCAGGCGGATCTTGATCGTGGTTGGCTTCGCCATGTGTCTTCTCCTGCTGCAGCGCCGCGCAGGCCTGCGTGAATTCTGAATTTCGGGTTCTAGTCAGACCCGCGCCCGAGTCAACCGCTATTTGCCCGCCCGGTGCCGAAAGACGCCGGTTTCGTCGAAAAACCTGCCTTTCAGCCTCGAAAGAGCAGGAATATGCGCGGAAGGCCTATAAGCCGGATTTTGTACCTGTCCGAAAACAGGCGATGACCATTCCTCTGACCGCACCGTTGCCGATGCGGCTATAGCTGCCAACCCGGACCTGCTGGGGCAGAAGAGCCCCGCCTTTGACCCGAAGGTCATCGGCGCGCGGTCCCTATTTGGCATTGCTCCCGGTGGGGCTTGCCTTGCCGGGACTGTTGCCAGCCCCGCGGTGGGCTCTTACCCCACCGTTTCACCCTTACCCCTCGGCTGATCCGGCGAGGCCGGACCGAAGGGCGGTTTCATTTCTGTGGCGCTTTCCGTCGGGTTGCCCCGCCCGGGCGTTACCCGGCACCGTTTCTTCTTGGAGTCCGGACTTTCCTCTACGTCGCTTTTGCCCCGCAAAAGCGACGCCGCGGATGTCACACATGCGTGTGACGAGAGCGGACGTCGGTCATGCGACGCGAGTCGACGCAGCGGCCATCCAGCCTTCCGCGCAGTCCCGCCCTAGACGCCGCCGCGCGGCGCGTCAATGGGGGCGGGCAGGGCGGCGAGGTCAGCGGGGGTGAGAGGGCCGCGCCCCCATGGCCTGAAACGCATCCGCACGGCGTCAAGCAGCGTGCCATCGTCGCAAGGCGCGGTGAAGCCTGCGGCCTGCGCAGCGGCGCGGAAAGTTGCGGTGGTTACGCTGTCAGGAAGGGGGCCATCGCCCGCAGGAAGCACCAGCCCGCGCCCTGCCAGCCGAGCCCAATCGAATCGGGGCCCGGGGTCGATCTTGCGGCCCGGTGCCATGCAGGAATGGCCGATCACCCCTTCGGGCGGGATGCCGTGGCGGGCCATGATGCCGGGCAGGAGGGTTTCGAGCGCCTGCATCTGTGGCTCGGAAAACGGGTGATCGCCACGGTTGTCCAACTCGATCCCGATGGAGCGTGAGTTGATGTCGTCCAACCCCGCCCATTCGCCTGCGCCTGCATGCCAGGCGCGTTGCTCTTCCTCGACCATCTGAATGACCTCTCCGCGCCCTGAAATCAGGTAATGGGCCGAGACTTCGGCGGAGGGGTCGCACAGCCGATCCAGCGCCGCTTGGGCGCTGGTCATGGCGGTATAATGCAGGACGATCAGCCGGGGGCGCAGCCCACCGCGCCGCGGGCCGCAATTGGGCGAGGGATGCGCCGTCACGTCAGGCGCGGCAGGCATCTGTCAGCCCTGTGCAGCCCGGCGGAAGGGGGTGGGGTCCCAGTCGCAGGCGAAACCATCGCCATCGGGGTCCATGCCAAGGCGGTCTTTCTCGGGGCCACCGGCCTCAAGAAAGGCGATCTGCGCTTGGTCGGCGTGGCTGTATTGCGCGCAGGCGCGTTCGAACTTGCGGGCCTTGTTGAAACCGATGCGGCTATAAATCTGCTGACCGACCGATTGGTTGGTTTGCAGTGCATAGGCGACGATATTCGGGCCGACATTGCGGCGTTCGGGCAGGGCCTCGGGTTGGACGACCTCATATTGCGCGCGGTTCGCGGCCACGCGGGCGGCGTCGTCTTGAATGCTGCGCTGGCCCGATACCGCGTCAAAGTTGTTCTCGTTCGAGATGCCCACGGCGTTGACCGCAGCGGGGGGCGGGTTCGACGGGCTGGCGTTCACCGGGGCCACGCCCGAGTTGGTGGCCGCGTCATTGCCCAGACCGTTGCTGGCCCCACCCGGACGGGTGGCGGCGAGCACGCGGGCGGTTTCCGCCGCCGTCGCTTCGGGAGAGCCATCATCCAAAGGCTGGGCGGTCACCTCCGAGGCGGCGGGCATGTAGCTGCCGTCGCCCGCCAGCGCGGCATCGCGCGCGCGCTGCTCGGCCTCGAAACTGCTGTCACCAAAGCCGACACCGCGCCCGGTGTTGATGTTCCCAGAATCGGGGATCGCCGGTTGGCAGGCTGCCAGAAGACCGCCTGCCGTCATCGCTAGAAGTGTCCGTGTGATCATCTGACCCGCTCTCGCCTCTTATTCACCGCCCTGCGGCTTACCACCATTTCTCGGGCTTGGCCACAAAACCGGCCGCCTTCTCCAGCGCATAGGCGGAGGACAGCAGGTCTGCCTCTTCCCACGGGCGCCCAATCAGTTGCAGACCCAACGGCAAGCCTGTGGCGCTTTGCCCCGTCGGCAGCGCGACACCGGGCAGACCGGCGAGGTTCACCGTCACGGTGAAGACATCGTTGAGATACATCGCCACCGGATCGGCGTCTTTCATCTCGCCCAGACCGAAGGCGGCGGAGGGGGTCGCCGGTGTGAGGATGCTGTCGATGCCTTGGGCGAAGACGTCTTCAAAGTCCTTCTTGATCAGCGTGCGGACCTTGCGGGCGCGGTTGTAATAGGCGTCATAGAAGCCCGCGGAGAGCACATAGGTGCCGACCATCACCCGGCGCTGAACCTCGTGGCCGAAGCCCTCGGCGCGGGTTTTTTCGTACATCTCGGTGATGCCGTCGCCGTGGTCGAGCTTGGCGCGGTGGCCAAAGCGCACGCCGTCATAGCGCGCAAGGTTCGAGGAGGCCTCGGCGGGCGCGATGACGTAATAGGCGGGCAGGGCGTATTTGGTGTGCGGCAGCGAGATGTCGACGATCTCGGCGCCCGCGTCTTTCATCATGGCGATGCCGTCGGCCCACAGCTTTTCAATCTCCTCGGGCATGCCCTCCATGCGGTATTCGCGCGGGATGCCGATCTTCTTGCCGCGGATGTCGCCGGTCAGCGCCGCCTCGAAGTCCGGCACGGCCAGATCGGCGCTGGTGCTGTCCTTGGCGTCATGGCCGCACATGGCTTCCAACATGATCGCGGCGTCGCGCACTGTCTTGGTCATCGGCCCAGCTTGGTCGAGCGAGGAGGCGAAGGCCACGATGCCCCAACGCGAGCAGCGGCCATAGGTCGGCTTGATCCCCACGGTGCCGGTGAAGGCGGCGGGCTGGCGGATCGAGCCGCCGGTGTCGGTGCCGGTGGCGGCAAGGCAGAGGTCGGCTGCCACGGCGGCAGCAGAGCCGCCCGAGGAGCCGCCCGGCGTCAGTTCCGCCGTGTCACCTTCGCGCCGCCACGGGTTCACCGCGTTGCCATAAACGGACGTTTCGTTCGACGAGCCCATGGCGAACTCGTCCATGTTGAGCTTGCCCAGCATCACCGCGCCGCTGTCGCGCAGCTTCTGGCTGACGGTGCTCTCATATTCGGGCAGGAACCCTTCGAGGATGCGGCTGCCTGCTTGGCTCGGCACGCCCTTGGTGCAGAAAAGGTCCTTGATGCCAATGGGCAGGCCGCACATGGCGGGCGCGTCACCTTTTTGGATGCGGGCGTCGGCCTCGGCGGCCTGTTCCATCGCGATCTCTGGCGTGCGGTGCACGAAGGCATTGAGCGCACCGGCGCCGTCGATGGCTTGGATGCAGGCCTCGGTCAGGTCTTTCGAGGTGGTCTCACCCTTGCGCAGGGCGTCACGGGCCTCGGCCAGGCTCAGTTTGTTCAGATCGGTCATTATTCCACCACCTTCGGCACGGCAAAGAACCCTTCACGGGCATCGGGGGCATTGGCCAGCACGCGGTCTTGCTGGTCGCCATCGGTGACCACGTCCTCGCGCCTTTTCAGGCGTTGCGGGGTCACGGAGGTCATCGGCTCGACGCCGTCGACATCCACCTCGGACAGCTGTTCGATAAAGCCGAGGATGGTGTTGAACTCTTCCGCCAGCGCCGGCAGCGCGTCGGGTTCAACCTTGATCCGGGCCAGTTTCGCCACGCGTGCGGCGGTGTTTTCGTCGATCGACATGAACATCTCCATCTCTTTGAGGCTCCTCTACCGTTTGGGGGCGGGCCTCGCAAGGGTTTGAGAGGTTCGGAACGGAGCCGGGCGGCGCCAGACCGGGGGATGGTGCTTGCTCCGGGGCAGTTGGGCAATTTATGGCCGCGGCGGTATCCGGTGATGTCGGGATGGCGTCGGTGTTGCAGAAGCGCCAGCCCGGCGAGCATGCGCCCTTGATTCCAGGCTAGGGTGGCATGTTCGGGGGTTACTTGATTCCGCGCAGGATAGGGTCAAATCTGATGTTAGACCCACCGCAATCAGGAGGACCCCCCCATGAACATCATCTGGCTCGGCCACGGCTCATTCCGCATCGAGATCGAAGACCAAGTGCTGCTGATCGACCCTTGGCTCAAAGACAACCCCATGCTGGACGACGCGCACCATGCCGATGCAATCAAAGGCGCCACGCAGATCCTCGTGACCCATGGCCATTTCGACCACACGGCAGATATCGCCGACATCGCCAGCCGCACCAATGCCCCGGTCGCGGGGATGGTCGAGCTGATGGGCTGGCTGGAAAGCAAAGGCGTACAGCAGACCACGGGCTTCAACAAAGGCGGGACGATCCGCGCGGGCGAGGTGGCGATCACCATGGTCCCGGCCTCGCATTCCTCATCGGTAGACGGCGAGAACGGGCCGATCTACACTGGAATGGAGACCGGCTTCATGATCTCGGGCGAGGGGCATACGATTTACCATTCCGGCGATACGGCGATTATGGCGGATATGGATTGGATGGGCGACTACCACAAACCTGATATCGGCATTCTCTCGGCGGGCGGGCATTTCACGATGGACATGGCGCAGGCCGCCTATGCCGCCAAACGCTATTTCGATTTCAAGACGGTCATTCCCTGCCACTACCGCACCTTCGACGCGCTGGAGCAATCGGCGCAGGTGTTGACCGATGGCCTGCCCGGCGTCGATGTGGTGGAGCCGCAGGTGATGCAGCCGATCACCGTCTGATCCTCTCCGCCCCGACGCCTTGCGCGGCGGGGCGGAACGGGGGATACCTGAAGGAACTGCCGGGGGAATGCCATGTTTGCCAAATCGACTGCCGTGATCTTGCTGCTGACACTGGGGGCCTGCGCACCGTTGAGCCGGGCGGAACCCACCGGCAGTGTCGGCTTTACCGGGGTGGGCGGTGACAGGCCGGTCATTTTCCCGGCGCATCTGTTGGTGTATCAGCCGCAGTAGACGCAAGGCGGGTCAGATGCCCAAAGAAGGCCACTTCATCAACCGCAGCAACTGGCTGCGCGCCGCCGTTTTGGGGGCCAACGATGGTATCGTCTCCTCGGCCAGCCTGCTGGTCGGGGTGAGTGCGGCTGGCATGACGCAGGGCAATGTCCTGCTGACGGGGCTTGCGGGGCTCACCGCCGGGGCGCTGTCGATGGCGGCGGGGGAATATGTCTCGGTTTCGGCGCAGGCGGATGTGGAGAAGGCCGATCTGGAGCGTGAGCGCGTCGCCCTGATCGAAGATCCTGACTATGAACTCAGCGAACTGGCCGAAGGGCTGGAGAACCGGGGCGTGCAAAGCGACCTCGCCCTAGAGGTCGCCACCCAGATGACAGACCATGACGCCCTCGGCGCCCATGCGCGCGAAGAGTTGGGCATGTTCGGCCTCGCCGGTCAGGCCGATCCGCTACAGGCGGCGGGCGCTTCGGCGCTGGCCTTTGCCTTGGGGGGCGGGCTGCCGCTGTTTGCGGCGGTTCTGGCGCCTGCGGGGCTGCGCGGCGTGACCATTGCCTTGGTGGCACTGTTGGCGCTGATGCTGCTCGGCGCGGGCGGCGCGCAACTGGGCGGTGCGCCAAAGCGGCCCGCCATCGGGCGCGTCGTGGTTTGGGGCGGTCTGGCGATGGCCGTCACGGCCGGGGTCGGGCATCTGTTCGGCGCGATTGGATAAGCGGCTTGGCCTAAGACGGTGCCAAAGAAAAAGGCCGGCCCTTTCGGAGCCGGCCTTTGGCATCGGATGGCAGGGCGATTACTCGCGGTTGCCGAAGAGCGACAGCAACATCATGAACATGTTGATGAAGTCCAGATAGAGGCTCAGCGCGCCCATGATCGCGGCCTTGCCCAGCCACTCGGTGTCGCCGTGATGCGCGTGGGCCAGATACTCGGTCTTGATCTTCTGGGTGTCATAGGCGGTCAGACCCGCGAAGATCAGAACACCGATCGCCGAGATCGCGAACATCAGCGCCGAGGAGGCGAGGAAGATGTTGACGATCGACGCGACGACCAGACCGATCACACCCATGATCAGGAAGCTGCCCCAGCCGGAGATGTCCTTTTTCGTGGTGTAGCCCCAAAGCGACAGACCGGCGAAGGCGATGGAGGTGATCAGGAAGACCTGCGCGATGGAGTAGCCGGTGAAGACCAGAAAGATCGAGCTGATCGAGATGCCCATGACGGCGGCGAAAGCGTAGAACACGACCTGCGCTGTCGCTGCGGACATCTTGTTGATCATCGCGCTGAAGCCGAAAACAAAGGCAAGAGGCGCAAACATCACGACCCATTTCAGCGGCGAGGCGTAGAGCGCATAACCCAATTGCGTCAGGTATTTATCCTGGCTGAGCTGCGCCACGGCGGCGGAGGGGTCGGTGGTGACCGACAGGCCCGAGATGGCCCAGGCCGCGGCGAAGGTGATGAGCATGCCGATCGACATGGTGCCATACACCTTGTTCATATGAGCGCGCAGACCCTCGTCGATCGCGGAGACACGCGACCCGGCAGCAGAGCGAATTGAATTGACGTCAGCCATTTAGTGACTCCCATTGGCAAAGTTGCGTGTCGAAACCCGGCCGACACGTTCTTGGGTCTGAATATCGGGCCTGAGGGGGCGAATTTCAAGTGTCTTGCGGGCTGATATCACGGCAATAATTGCGGGTTTTAGGGGTAGGGATGTTCGGGGCGAGCGCGGGGCGTCGGCTTGCCCTGCGCGCGCCTTGGACGGGGCTGCCGCGAGCGGTCGATCGGCGGAAAAGCACCGATGCGTTTCAAGCGACACGCGCGCGGGCAGCAGCCATTCTCACCGCCCCAAACACGGAAAGATGGCATTTGACGCATTCCGACGGGAACCGATTGATATTCTTCGCGTTCATCCAGTGGTTGCCGAGCGGGAAACCGACAGGCCCAAGGAAACTTGGGGATTTCACACCCGCCGGTCGCAGAGAGAGAGGGGCAGTGCACCGCCTGAGGTTGCAGTCGATACAGGGCAGATTTTTACCATCCCGTGAAATTTCTTGGCCGAATTCAACGCAACCGCTATGATAGGAGGCAGAACTTTCGCGCAACCCCTGCGGTATCGTGCGAGGCAACGGCACACTTCGTCCTTGTTTGGAACTGAGATTGGCACGGTCGCATGTGCCCTATAAGGATTAGAGAATATGGTGCATGTGGTAGATGTACATGTGGGCAAACGTATCCGGCAGCGCCGCTGGCTGACGGGGATGACCCAGCAGAAACTGGCGGAACTGGTTGGGATCAAATTCCAGCAGATACAGAAATACGAAACCGGCGCGAACCGCGTCAGCGCGTCCCGGCTGTGGGATATCGCCGATGCGCTTGGGGTGCCCGTGTCCTTCTTTTTCGAAGGGTTGAAGGATGAGGAGGTCGCCGAAGGCGCGCCGTTGGACGGGCTGCCTGCCGATCTGATGGCCGACAAGGAGGCGATGGAACTGGTGCGCTCTTACTACGCCATCCCCGAGAACCAGCGCCGCCGGTTGTTCGAACTGGCCCGCGTCTTGAGTGACGTGGCCTGAGCCTGCCCGCCCGCGTCTGGACGCGGCTCTAACGCACTGACAGGCTTGCGCAAAGGGGCGCAAACTGTCAGGTCTTCGCCATGATGAACACCAGTGACTTCGATCCCGATATCCGCCGCGTTGCCCATCTGATGGCGGATGCGGCGCGGCAGGTGATCCTGCCTTATTTCCGCAGGCTCGATTTGCAGGCCGACAACAAGCTCGGCACGGGTTTCGATCCGGTGACAGAGGCCGACCGCGCCGCCGAACGGGCGATGCGCGATATCTTGGCGGCGGAGCGGCCCGCGGATGGCATCTTGGGTGAGGAATATGGCGCGCAGCCCGGCACATCGGGGCTGACTTGGGTGCTTGACCCCATCGACGGGACGCGCGGCTTTCTCAGCGGCACGCCGACTTGGGGCGTGCTGATTGCGGTTTCCGACGCCTCGGGGCCGTTCTATGGCATCATTGACCAGCCCTATATCGGGGAGCGGTTCGAGGGGGCGCCGGATGGCGCGCTGTTGAGCGGGCCTCACGGCAGCCACCCCTTGCAGACACGTGCGGCGCGGGATTTGCGGCAGGCCATCGTTTTCACCACATTCCCCGAGGTCGGCAGCAGTGAGGAGGGCAGCGCCTTTCGCGCCGTCGCCTCGCAGGCGTTGCTGACCCGCTATGGCATGGATTGCTACGCCTATGCACTGGTCGCGGCGGGGCAGGTCGATCTGGTGATCGAGGCGGGGCTGAACGCCTATGACATTCAAGCGCCCATTGCGGTGATCCAAGCCGCCGGGGGCATCGTCACCGATTGGCAGGGCAACCCGGTGCATGAAGGGGGCAGGGCGCTGGCCGCGGCCAACCGCGAGATCCACGCCCAAGCGCTTGCGATCCTTTCCGCCTATTGATTCAATTGTCGGGAAAGCCCGGATTGACCGGCCCCGGCGGGATGCGATAAATCCCGCAGAAGGTCGGTTCTCTCGCCCGTTTTCCACCGATCACACACGCTTTGCATGAGACGGGCATAGCGAAAGTGTGACCTATGGCAGAGACCCTCATCCGCGGCGCGGATTACCTTATCACGATGGACGACACCCGGCGGGAGCTTGCAGGCGCGGACCTGCTGCTGCGCGACGGCGTGATTGCCGAGATCGGGCAGGGCCTTCGGACAGAGGGTGAGATTGTCGAGGCGAAGGGCTGCGTCGTAACGCCGGGCCTCGTGAACACCCACCACCATCTCTACCAAAGCATGACCCGCGCCGTGCCGGGGGCGCAGGACGCGCTGCTCTTTGGCTGGCTGCAACGGCTCTACCCGATCTGGGCGCGCATGGGGCCAGAGCATATGTTCGTCTCGGCCCAGATCGGGCTGGCGGAATTGGCACTCTCGGGCTGTAGCCTGAGTTCGGACCACCTTTATCTCTACCCCAACGGCGTGCGGCTGGAGGATACGATCCACGCCGCCGCCGAACTTGGGCTGCGCTTTCACCCCACCCGCGGCTCGATGAGCATCGGCGAAAGCGATGGCGGCCTGCCGCCCGATGCACTGGTGGAGCGTGAAGCGGCCATTTTGGAAGACTGCATCCGCGTGGTCGACGCCTTTCACGACCCCGCCGAAGGGGCGATGTGCCGCGTCGGATTGGCACCCTGTTCGCCCTTTTCGGTCAGCCGCGAATTGATGTGCGACACGGCGCTGCTGGCGCGCGACAAGGGCGTGATGCTGCACACCCATCTGGCCGAGAATGCCGAGGATGTGGCCTATTCGCAGGAGAAATTTGGCTGCCGCCCGGGGGAATATGCCGAAAGCCTCGGCTGGCTTGGCGACGACGTTTGGCACGCCCATTGCGTGCAGTTGGATGGGGCCGAGATCGACCTTTTCGCCCAGACCCGCACGGGGGTTGCGCATTGTCCCTGCTCGAACTGTCGCCTCGGCTCGGGCATCGCGCCGGTGCGGGCGATGCTGGACGCGGGTGTGCCGCTGGCGCTGGGCGTCGATGGCTCGGCCAGCAACGACAGCGGCAATCTGGCCGCCGAGGCGCGGCAGGCGATGCTCTTGCAGCGGGTGGCGCGGGGGGCGGATGCGATGAGCCCCCGCGCGGCGCTCGAACTGGCCACGCGGGGCGGTGCGGATGTGCTGGGGCGGCCTGATTGCGGGCGGCTGATGCCCGGCAAACGGGCCGATGTGGCGATCTGGGATGTTTCGGGCGTGCAAAGCGCGGGCAGTTGGGATCCGGCTGCGCTGCTTCTTGCCGGTCCTACGGCGGTGCGCGACCTTTTCGTTGAAGGCCGACAGGTGGTGCGCGATGGTCAGATCACCACCATCGACTTGGCCGCTCAGGTGGCGCGGCAGAATGATTTGGCGAAAGGCTTGGCTGGATGAAGCCGGTTTTATTCTCGATACTGATGCTGGCGGGGATGCCCGCTTTGGCCGATCCGATGGGATTGGACAGGGTGAACGCCCTGCGCGATGTGAAGGGGTTGCAGCCCCTGAGCTATGACAGCCGTTTGGAACAGGCGGCGGAGGACCACGCCCGCGACATGGCCACGCATGACTATTTCAGCCACCAAGGCCGCGATGGCACCGATGTCGGCCGCCGCGCGGCGGTGGCGGGCTATGAATGGTGTTTCGTGGCCGAGAATATCGCCAAGGGGCAGCAATCGCTCGATGAGGTCATGACCGGCTGGACCAACTCGCCGGGGCATTACCGCAATATGGTCGACGCCCGGGCCGAGGAGATGGGGCTGGTTCGCGCCGATGATGCGGTCTGGGTCATGGTGCTGGGCGCGCCCTGCTGATCCCAGCCATAGGCGGGGGGGCGCGTTACGCCGTGCCGCCCCGCCGTGCGCCCGCCACCCAAACATCCGCAATCGCGCGGTCATCGCCCATCATGATCGTGGCGAAAAGGCTTTCCCAAATGTCCTTGGCCGCGGCATGGCGCTGCGCGATGGCGGGGGTGGAGTCGAGCGACAGCACGGTGATGTCGGCCTCCATCCCTTCGGCCAGTGAACCCACATGATCTTGCAAATGCAGGCTGCGGGCCGAGCCTGCGGTGGCCAGCCAAATGAGCTGTGCTGCATGCAGCGGCGTGCCGCGCAACTGGCCGACCTCATAGGCCGCCGCCATGGTGCGCAGCATCGAAAAGGAAGAGCCGCCCCCGGTATCCGTTGCCAGCGCCAGCGGAATGCCCCGCGCGGCAAGGCCGGTCATGTCGAACAGCCCCGAGCCGATGAAGGTGTTTGAGGTCGGGCAATGCACCAGCGCACCGCCGACCTCCGCCAGCCGGTCGATCTCACGCGGTTCCAGATGGATCGCATGGCCGTAGAGGCCGCGTTCGCCCAGCAGGCCGTGGGCCTCATAGGTATCAAGGTAATCGCGCGCCTCTGGGAACAGGTCTCGGACCCATTCGATCTCATCCGTCTGCTCGCTGAGGTGCGTCTGCATCAGGCAGGTCGGATGCTCGGCCCAAAGCGCGCCGAGGGTGGAGAGCTGCTCGGGCGTGGAGGTGGGCGAGAAACGTGGCGTGATCGCATAGGTGGCGCGGCCCTTGCCATGCCAGCGCTCGATCAGCGCTTTGCTGTCGTCATAGGCCGATTGCACCGTGTCGCGCAGCCCTTCGGGCGCGTTGCGGTCCATGCAGGTCTTGCCCGCGACGATCCGCTGGCCGCGTTCTTCCGCCGCCTGAAACAGCGCGTCGGCGCTATGGGGGTGGATGGTGCAATAAGACGCGACCGTGGTGGTGCCATGGGCCAGCGTCAGGTCCAGATAGCGCGCAGCAATCTCGCCCGCGTAGGCGGGATCCGACAGGCGCATCTCTTCGGGGAAAGTATAGGTGTTCAGCCAGTCGATCAGCCGCTTGCCCCATGAGGCGATGATCGCGGTCTGCGGGTAGTGCACATGGGCATCGACAAAACCCGGGCAGATCAGCGCATCGGCGTAGCGTGTCACCTCGGCCTGCGGATGTGCGGCGCGCAGCGCGTCCCCCTTGCCGACGGCGACAATGCGACCGTTCTCAATCAAGACACCGCCTTCGGTGTCGATCTTCACAGCATCCTCCCACGCGCTTTGCATCGGGTTGCCGGAATAGCTGAGCGTCGCGCCCAAAAGGAGTCGTTGATTTGTCATGCCAGTGGTTTAGGTGAGGGCGGGACGGGGAACAATACCGAAGCGTCGCTGGTGCCGTTGTACCGGCTTGGGCGCTCGCTTATTATCGTTTCCAACAAAGGCGCAGAGACGGAGAGCAGCGGATGTCAGAGCAGATCGAAGAGCTGGATCCGGCGGCATCCCCTGAAGAGCGTGCCGAGGCCTATGTGCTCGACCGGAAAGCCGTGGCCGCGATCCTTGATGCGGTAGAGGCCAATGATCAGGCGCATCTGACCCAATTGATGGAGCCGCTGCACGCGGCGGATATTGCCGACCTTCTTGAGCAGATCGACGAGGACGACCGCGCCGCCTTGATCCGGCTTTACGGGCAGGAATTCGACGGCGAGATTCTGTCGGAACTCGACGAGTCGGTCCGCGAGGAAGTCATCAGCATCCTGACGCCGCAGGTCTTGACCCAAGCGGTGCGCGAGCTGGACAGCGACGATGTGGTCGACCTGATCGAAGATCTGGAAGACGCGCAGCAGGAAACCATCCTCGACGCGTTGGAAGAGACCGACCGCGTTGCGGTGGAACAGGCGCTGAACTGGCCCGAATATTCCGCCGGCCGTCTGATGCAGCGCGAGGTTGTCATGGCGCCGGAGCATTGGACGGTGGGCCAAGCCATCGACCATCTGCGCGCCACCAAGGAAGAAGACCTGCCGGATCAGTTTTATCACATTGTCATGGTCGACCCGCGCCTGCATCCGGTGGGCAATGTGACCTTAGGCAAGCTCATGCGCTCGCGCCGCGAGACGCGGCTGGCGGATATTCTGGAAGAGACCTTTCAGATTATCCCTGCCATGCGCGATGAGGGCGATGTGGCCTATGCCTTTAACCAGTACCACCTGATCTCGGCCCCCGTGGTCGATGAAGAGGGGCGTCTTATCGGGGTCATCACCATTGACGATGCCATGGCCGTGCTCGACGAAGAACACGAAGAAGACATCCTGCGACTGGCGGGCGTGGGCGAGGGGTCGCTTTCTGACCGGGTCACGGAGACGACGAAACAGCGGCTGCCGTGGCTTGCGGTGAACCTTGTGACGGCGATTGCGGCCTCCGTGGTGATCTCGCAGTTCGAGGCGGCGATTGCGCAGATCGTGGCGCTGGCCGTGTTGATGCCGATCGTGGCCTCAATGGGCGGCAACGCGGGCACGCAGAGCTTGACGGTGGCGGTGCGCGCCATCGCGACCAAAGACCTCACCGGCTCCAACGTTTGGCGGGTGATCCGGCGTGAGGTTTTGGTGGGGTTGGTCAACGGGCTGATATTCGCGGTGATCATGGGCATTGTCGGCGTGCTCTGGTTCGGCTCGCCGGGGCTCGGCTATGTCATCGCCACGGCGATGGTGATTAACCTCGTGGTGGCGGGGCTTGCGGGCACCGGCATCCCGATCTTGCTGGAGCGGTTCGGGGTGGACCCGGCGCTTGCCTCAGGCGCGTTTGTGACGACGGTGACGGATGTGGTGGGCTTTTTCGCCTTCCTCGGCCTTGCCGCCTTGGTGCTGTTGTGAGCGATTGTGCCGCCCGGAAGGCCGAGGCGCGCAAGGCGGCCTTTGCCCGCCGTAAGCCCTTGTTCGATCAAGCGAATGCGGCGGCGCAGGCAGGGTATCTTTCCGAGGTTTTGGCGGGCTACCGCGGCGTGCCGCTGTCGGGTTTCATGCCGATCCGAACGGAGATTGATCCACGCCCCGCCATGGCCGAAGCCTGCGCCCATGGTCCCGTCGGCGTCCCGGTGATCGAAAAGCCGAACCACCCGCTGTCTTTTGCCCGTTGGACCCCGGAAACACCGATGGCGCCGGGCACCTTTGGCGCGATGATCCCCGCTGAGCCCGATTTCTTCGAGCCCGAGATCGTGATCGTGCCGCTTCTAGCCTTCAACCGCGCAGGCGGACGGCTGGGCTATGGCGGCGGCTTTTACGACCGTACGCTGGCGATGTTGCGCGCGCGGCGGGCCACGCTGGCCATTGGCTTTGCTTTCGCGGGGCAGGAGTGGGACGACATCCCGCTGGAAGACACCGACGCGCCGCTCGATCTAATCGTGACCGAGGCCGGGGTGATCGAGGTGACGCCGGGCCAGCCTCCGTCCCGAGCGGAATAAGGGTTGCCGCCAAACCGCGCGCGTCCTAGTCCATGGGCATGAAGATTTTGTTTCTTGGCGATGTGATGGGCCGGGCCGGACGGCGGGCGATCACCGAAAATCTGGCGCGGCTGCGGCGCGACTGGAAGCTCGATTTCATTGTGGTCAACGGCGAGAATGCGACCGGCGGCATGGGGCTTTCGGGCGCACATGCCAAGACGCTGCTCGATGCCGGGGCCGATTGTCTGACCCTTGGCGATCACGCTTTCGACCAGAAAGACATGCTCAGCTTTATTGAGCAAGAGCCCCGCGTGATCCGCCCGCTGAACTTCTCCAAATCCGCGCCGGGCAAGGGGGCCAAGCTGTTCACAGCGCAAAACGGCAAGAAGGTTCTGGTCACCCAAGCGCTTGGCCAAGTCTTTATGAAACGGCCCTTTGATGATCCCTTTTCGGCGCTGGAGCCGGTGCTGAAAACCCATCCGTTGGGCGGCATGGCGCAGGCGATCATCGTCGATATGCACTGCGAAGCCACGAGCGAGAAGATGGCCATGGGCCATTGGTGCGACGGGCGGGCGAGCCTTGTGGTCGGCACCCATACCCATGTTCCCACCGCCGATGCGATGATCCTACCCGGCGGAACGGGCTATCTGAGCGATGCCGGCATGTGCGGCGATTATCATTCGGTGATTGGCATGGATAAGGCCGAGCCTCTGCGCCGTTTTATCACAGGCATGCCGCGCGAACGTTTCACCCCCGCCAATGGCGAGGCGACCCTTTCGGGCGTCTATATCGAAACCGATGACCGCACGGGGCGGGCCACGCGGATCGTCCCGGTGCGTGAGGGCGGTGCCCTTCAGGCCAGCGCGCCCTAAGAGCAGCAAGGCGCGGCCCGCGCGTCGCGCTTGCACCGAGGGCGGCAATCGGCGTAACTGGACAACGGCCTTTTGCCCGAATGACAGGTTCTTGATGGAATTTTTCAGCTTCTCTCCGATGGAGACGGCGGTGCTGACCCTCGTGGTCGTCGGCATGATGTTCGTGCTTTTCCTGCGCGAAGCCTTTCCGACCGAAGTGGTCGCCATCGCCGGGGCGGCCTTGCTGCTGGCGCTTGGCGTGCTGCCCTATGACGACGCGCTTGAGGTGCTTTCAAACCCCGCGCCTTGGACCATCGCGGCGATGTTCATCATCATGGGAGCGTTGGTCCGCACCGGGGCGCTGGATGTTTTGACGCGACTGGCCGAACGTTCGGCCAAGACGCATCCTAAAACGGCGGTGGCGGGGGTGATCCTGTCGGTCATGGCGGCCAGTGCGATTATGAACAACACCCCCGTGGTGGTGGTGATGATCCCGGTGGTGGTGCAGTTGACCCGCACACTGAACACCAAAGCCTCCAAGCTGTTGATACCGCTCAGCTATGCCGCGATCATGGGCGGCTCTCTGACGCTGATCGGCACCTCGACCAACCTGTTGGTCGACGGTGTGGCGCGGTCGCAGGGCATGGCCCCTTTCGGCATTTTCGAGATCCTGCCCGTGGGCCTCGTCGTCTGCGCTTGGGGCTTGCTTTACATGCTGCTCTTCGCCGACCGGCTGCTGCCCGCGCGTGACAGCATGGCGAATATGCTCTCTGACCGCTCCAAGATGAAATTCTTTACCGAGGCGGTGATCCCGCCTGAAAGCAACCTGATTGGCCGCGAAGTGCTGGACGTTCAGCTTTTCAAACGCGAGGGCGTGCGGCTGATCGACGTGGTGCGGGGCGACGATTCATTGCGTCGCAACCTCAAAGGGGTCGCGCTTCAGGTTGGCGACCGTGTCGTGCTGCGCACCCAGATGACCGAGCTTCTCAGTCTGCAAAACAACAAGGAACTGCGCCGGGTCGACCAGCTGTCGGCGGTGGAGACCACGACCGTCGAAGTGCTGATCACCCCCGGTTGCCGGATGGTGGGGCGCAGCTTGGGCTCCATGCGGCTGCGGCGGCGTTATGGGGTCTATCCGCTGGCGGTGCATCGGCGGAACCAGAACATCGGCCAGCAGCTTGACCAGTTGATCGTCAAGGTCGGCGATACGCTGCTGCTGGAAGGGGCTGCCGAGGATATCCAGCGGCTGGCGAGCGAGATGAACCTTGTCGATGTGACCCAACCTTCGGCCCGGGCGTTCCGCCGGGGGCATGCGCCGATCGCCATTGCCGCCCTCGTGGGGATCGTGGCGCTGGCGGCCTTCAACGTGGCGCCGATCCTCCTGCTGGCCGTGATCGCCGTGGCCGTGGTGCTGGTGACGGGCTGTATCGACGCAGAGGAGGCTTTCTCTTTCGTCGAGGGGCGTCTGCTGGCGCTGATCTTTGCCATGTTGGCGGTTGGCGCGGCCTTGCAGAACTCCGGCGCGATCACGCTGATCGTCGACAATATCGCGCCGGGGTTGGCGCAATTGCCGCCGTTTTTCATCATCTGGGCGGTGTTCCTGCTGACCACCATCCTGACCGAGATCGTTAGCAACAATGCCGTGGCGGTGATTATGACGCCGATTGCCATCAGCCTCAGCACCGCGCTTGGCATGGACCCGCGCCCGCTGGTGGTGGCGGTGATGATCGCTGCCTCCTGCGCCTTTGCCACGCCCATCGGCTATCAGACCAACACGCTGGTTTACGGGCCGGGGGGCTATCGCTTCACCGATTTCATGCGCATCGGGATCCCGCTGAACCTGAGCATGTCGGTGCTGGTCAGCGCGGTGATCCCGCTTATCTGGTAGCTTAGGCGCTGCGCGGCACGTCGGACTGGGCGACGATTGCGTCAAAGCCCGCTTGCGCCTCAAGGAAGTTGCGGGTCAGCGGGGCGGTGAGTTCGGATTGGTCCGAGAAATAGGCCCCGACCCGACAGATATGCGCCGCGAATTCAGGATGCACCCCGGCATCGTCATAGCGCCGGATGCGGTCCTTGCTCAGCCAGCCACGCTTCTTGGCCTCTTTACTGATCAGTTTGAGCCGCTGCACCGCGTGGAAGGTCAGGTAGACCGAGAGGTAATCGAGGTAGTCGGGCAGGGCGATGCCGCAGGTTGGATCGAAGGCGTCGATCACCACATCCACCATATCCGGCGGGGCGATGGGCCATGCCTCATCCCCGATCAGCCAAGCGATGTCTTCGGCCCCGTGGCGCAGCCCGGCATATTCAAAGTCGAACCAGCGCAGCTTGTCATCCGCGCCAATCGCGGCATTGCCTGAGCGGCAGTCCCATTTGACGAATTGCCGCGCCGGAGCGTTGATGCGCTCATAGGCGGCGGTGCGGTCGAACTGATCCGAGATGCCGCCGCCGAGGTCTTTTAGAAAATCCACCGCATCGACGAAGTTCAGCACCCAGTCGCGATTGTTGCCCAGATGCGGCATGATCGCGTTCAACTCGGTCTGGCGCGCGGCACCGTGGATGCGGAAGATGGCCGAGACCGCTTCGGCTGCGAGGTCAAGCTGTTTGGCGCGTTCCACCCGCGCGACCTCGACGTTGAGGCGGCGTTTGCCGACGTCGGATTGGAACATGATCTCGCCCACCACGCCCAGACATTCGGGCAGGTCGCTGCAGTGGCGGCCAAGCTCGGTCAGCACATGGGCTTCGAGATGGGTGCGGCGGAAGTTCGGGCGCAGGGTGGCGATCACCGTGCGGTCGGTCAGATGCAGCCGAAAGCTCGACCGGTTTTCGCCGCCCGGCGCCGATACCCGCGCCACATCTTGCCCGAAATGCTTGCGCGCCGCCGCGACGATCTGGGCCTGAGCGCTTTGTTCCTTGGGTCGTGCCATGGGGCCTCCGCTGGTGTTTTCACCTGTCTAGGTCGGCTGGCTGACGAGGGTACGGCGGGTTTTGGGCAAAACAAAGGCAATTTCCACCTATCCCGGCGGGAGTGATTCGCACCCCATCAGCGCATTTGATCTATACGAAAGAACAATGCCCTCTCGGGGTATCGCACTGTTTCTATTTGTCACGCTTTGTCGGCCCAATTTACCCAAAAAATGGAAAGAATTTGGCGGAAATAGGCGCCGCTGCTAGGTTCACAGGTCAGTGGGGGATGCGGCGCTGCAAAGCGGCCGCGGCTGCAAATGCATATGAGGGATTGGCGTCATGGGTTACAGATTCTCAAAGGGTTGGAACAGCAAGGACAATAGCTGGTCCACTGGCGGTGAAGCGGGCAGCGGTTGCGATGCCAGCGGAACGAAGTCCTATCACAACGGCGGGGTAGAGGGCTCCTCCTTCGCGAAGTGGTATGACAAGCACTTGGACGGGAAGTTCGACGGGAACGATGACGGCAAAGGCTCCGGTTCGGGTGGGACCAAGGGTTCCGGCTCTGGTGGTACGAAGGGCTCAGGTTCCGGCGGCACGAAGGGCTCCGGCTCGGGTGGCACGAAGGGCTCCGGCTCTGGCGGCACGAAGGGCTCCGGCTCTGGCGGCACGAAAGGCTCCGGCTCGGGTGGCACGAAGGGCTCCGGCTCTGGCGGCACGAAAGGCTCCGGCTCGGGTGGCACCAAGGGTTCCGGTTCTGGCGGCACGAAGGGTTCCGGCTCTGGCGGTACGAAGGGTTCCGGTTCGGGTGGCACGAAGGGTTCCGGCTCTGGCGGTACGAAGGGTTCCGGTTCTGGTGGCACCAAGGGCTCTGGTTCTGGCGGTACCAAGGGCTCCGGCTCTGGCGGTACGAAAGGCTCCGGCTCGGGGGGCACCAAAGGCTCCGGCTCTTGCGGCACTAAGGGGTCCGGCTCGGGTGGTACGCAAGGGGGTCATACCGGTGGCGACGATAAGTCCGTTCTTAATTTCCTGATGGGAGAGAATGGGGAGATCACAATCGCCGTCACGGAAACGCCGGAGGGGCAGTTGCACTTCAACCTCTCGCCCACTGATCCCGAAGCGGAATCCCACGCTGACATCAACGGACTTTTCTTCAATGTGACTGATGGCAGCGCAATCGAAGAACTGAACTTCTTCCCTGATGTGAACGCCGAAGGCTATCACCTGACGGATGTGAAGGCGGTGGATGACGGTGTCGACGGTTTCGCGGGTGGTCCCCAAGCGGGGGGCAGCTTCGATGTGGGTCTGCAGTTCGGCACGACCGCTGACAGTTCCGATGATGAGGTCACAAGCACGAACTTCACCCTATGGACCTATCCCGGCTCGCTGTCTTTCGAAGATATCGATCTGAGTGGCATGCGTGTCGTGGTGGACTCGGATGAGAGCGGCGGCGAGGTGCTTGAGGTGTCCGGTATGGTCGACCCTGACATGGAGGGCTCCGAAGCCGATACCTCCGACCCCGCGAGCGCCCTCATGGACGCGCTGACCCTCACCTCCGTGCCGGAGGAAGAAGACGAAGGGGGCGACACCTGCGAGGATGACGCCTTCGACATGGCCTAAGGGGCCGTCAGTCTAAAAACGAAAGGCGCGTCCCTCTGGACGCGCCTTTAGCTTGGCGGGCGTCGCCCCCTCAGCGTCCGCGCATCCAAAGGACGAAGGGCAGGGCCACCAGATACATCGTGATGCCATAGACCGCCGAGGGCAGAGCATAGGCGCTGAACCCCGACGCTTGGCCTGAGATCAACCCGGCGAGGGTGATGCCGAGCGTCGCGTTCTGGATGCCCACTTCGATCGAGATCGTCTTGCGGGTCTGCCACGCCAGCCCGGCCGCGGCGGCAATGCCCAGCCCTAGCAACATCAGCGCCGCGTTCATGCTAACAAGCGCGGGACCAAGCCGGGCGAGGTTCTCGGTGAAAACGCTCCAATTTCCGGCCAATGCGGCGAGGACAATCAGCACGAAGAGCAGCGCGGCGAGGGCGGAGAGGCCCGGCTCGATCCGCGCGGCAAAGCCGGGGGCGAGGTGGCGCAGGGCAAGCCCAAGTGCCACTGGCAGGGTGGTGATCACGAACATCGCCACCGCCAGCGCCGCGACCGAGACGTCTGGCGCGGCATCGCCCATGAAGTGCCGCACGGCGATGGCGGTGAAGACCGGCACGGTCAGGATGCTCAGAAGCGAGACCACCGCCGTCAAAGTCACCGACAGCGCCACATCGCCCCGCGCGAATTTGCTGATCATATTCGAGGTCACGCCGCCCGGGCAGAAGGAGAGGATCATCAGCCCGACGGCCAGTTCTCCGCGCAGGCCGAAGGCCATGGCCACCGCCCATGCGGCAGCGGGCACCAGCACCACTTGGCAAAGCGCGCCCAAGGCAAAGGCGCGCGGGTATTTCGCCACGCGGGTGAAGTCTGGGACCGTGAGGCCCACGCCCAGCGACAGCATGATGACCGCCAATGACAGCGGCAGTACGACGTTGATCAGAATGTCCATTTGTCCCCCCAAAGCTGACCTTCAGCCTAGGGGCGGCAAATATGCTCTGGCAAGTCCGACGCGCGGCGGCGGCGATTAAAGCGGCCAGAAGAACAGGATCGCGGGGATCGACACGGCGACGACGATGATCTCCAGCGGCAGCCCCATGCGCCAATAGTCGCCAAAGGAATAGCCGCCGGGGCCGAGGATCAGCGTGTTGTTCTTATGCCCGATCGGGGTGAGGAAAGCCGAAGAGGCCGCCACCGCGACCGCCATCAAAAACGGATCGGGAGAGACGCCGAGCGACTGTGCCATTTGTATGCCCACGGGCGCCGCGACGATGGTCGTCGCCGTGTTGTTGAGCACATCCGACAGCGACATGGTCACCACCATCAGAACCGTGAGGACCACCCAAGCGGGCAGCCCCTCGGTCAGCCCCACCAGCGCGCCCGCGATCAATTCGGTCCCGCCCGAAGTCTCGAGCGCCGCACCAAGCGGGATCATGGAGCCCAACAGCACGATCACCGGCCATTCGATATGGGTATAGAGTTCCGACAGCGGCACGATCTTGGCCAGCACATAGCCGACCACCACGATGCCAAGCGCAATGGGCAGGTAGATCAGCCCGAAGGAGGCCGCCGCCACGGCCCCCGCGAACATCGCAATGGCGAGCCATGTCTTGCTGTCTTGCGTCACCGCAAGACCCCGGTCGGCCAGCGGCAGCACGCCCAGCCAGTCGGTGACATGGGCCACCGTGTCGCGCGGGACCAGCAGCAACAGGATGTCCCCGGGTTTCAGCTCGGTCGTGCGCAGTTGCGAGGTGATCTTGCGGCCCTGTCGCGACAGGCCCAGCAGCACCGTGCGCTGCCGCCACGACAGACCCACCGCCTGCGCCGTGCGCCCGTTGAGCCGCGAGCCATCGGTCACCACGACCTCGACAATCTCGACCCCGTCACCGTCAGCCAGCAGCAGGTCTTCGCGGTCCCGGTCGGCCAGCGCGAGGTTCAGCGTGCTGCGGAACTCGTCCAGCGCGTCGGGCGTGGCTTCGAGCACGATCGCGTCTCCGGCTTGCAGCACCACGTTGCGGGCCGTGCCATAGCGCCGCTTGCCGTCGCGCATCAGCCCCAAGATCGCCACATCGGCGCGATGCGCCTCTTCTTGCAACTCGGCCAGCCGTTTGCCGATCTGTTTGTTGCCCTCGGGCACGGTCAGCTCAGCGATATATTGGGCGATGTCCTCGGCCTCGATCATGGCGTCTTCGCGGGCGGGGATCAGCCGCCAGCCGATCAGCGCGACAAAGACCAGCCCCGCAATGGCGGCCATCCCACCGACGGGGGCGAAATCGAACATCTTGAAAGGCGCGCCCAAGGATTCCTGCCGGATGGAGGCGATGATGATATTGGGCGGCGTGCCGATCAGCGTGGCCATGCCACCAAGGATGGTGGCGAAACTGAGTGGCATCAGGCTCAGCCCCGGCGCGCGGCCCGCCTTGCGTGCGGTCTGGATGTCGACCGGCATCAGCAGGGCCAAGGCGGCGACATTGTTCATAAAGGCCGATAGCACCCCGCCCACGGCGCCCATCATGGTGATATGCGCGCCCAGGCTGCGCGAACTGTCGACCAGCGTGCGGGTGATCAGCATCACCGCGCCCGAACGGACCAACCCAGCCGAAACCACCAAGACCAGCGCCACGATCAGCGTGGCCGGATGGCCGAAACCGTCAAAAGCGTTTTCCGTGGGCACCACCCCCAGCACCACGCCGAGCATCAGCGCCCCGAAGGCCACGATGTCATAACGAAAGCGACCCCAGAGCAGCAGGCCAAAGACCGCGCCAAAGAGGGTAAAGAGAATGATCTGATCTGTGGTCATATATCCGGTCTAACGTGGTTGCCCATCGGCGGAAAGCTAAGCACAGGCCGGGTGGCTTGTTCCAGCGGTGATGCTGGCATATAGAGTGGCGCAAACGCATTGCCAGAACGAGGTATTCATGGCCGGTCACTCCAAATGGGCAAACATCCAGCATCGCAAGGGCCGTCAGGACAAGCTGCGCGCCAAGGTGTTTTCCAAACTCTCCAAGGAAATCACCATCGCGGCCAAGATGGGAGACCCCGACCCGGACAAGAACCCGCGTCTTCGTCTGGCGGTGAAAGAGGCCAAGGGCCAGTCCATGCCCAAGGACAACATCGAACGCGCCATCAAGAAGGCCGTTGGCGGTGAGGGCGAGGATTACGAGGAAATCCGCTATGAGGGCTATGGCCCCAATGGCGTAGCGGTGATCGTCGAGGCGATGACCGACAACCGCAACCGCACCGCTTCGACCGTGCGCTCGACCTTCACCAAGAATGGCGGCAATCTGGGCGAGACCGGTTCGGTCGGCTTCATGTTCGAGCGCAAGGGCGAGGTGATTTACCCGGCTTCCGTGGGCGACGCCGACACCGTGATGATGGCCGCGATCGAAGCGGGCGCCGAAGACGTGGAAAGCTCCGAGGACGGTCACGTGATCTATTGCGCGGACACCGATCTCAACGATGTGTCGACCGCGCTTGAGGCCGAATTGGGCGAGTCGGAATCGACCAAGCTCATCTGGCGTCCGACCACCACCACCGAGATGGATCTCGAGAACATGGAAAAGCTGATGAAGCTGATCGATGCGCTTGAGGAAGATGACGACGTGCAGCGCGTCACCACCAACTTTGAGGCCTCAGACGAGGTTATGTCGCAGCTTTAACGCGGCATTAGCACCAGCGCCTCGCGCGCCGCGGCTCTTATGGCGGCGGTGAGCGGGGCCAGCGCGGGCGCCATGATCCGCGCGACCTGCCAGTAAAGCGGCACATCCAGCGGCAGTGCGTTGTCGAGTGACACGAGCCGCCCCGCCGCCATATCCTCGGCCACCAGCGGCGCGGGGTTCATCCCCCAGCCCAGCCCTTGACGCGCCGCCACGACAAAGCCGTGGCTTGAGGGCAGATGGTGGCTTGGCGGGGTCAGTCGCTGCCCGGTCTTTCGCATCAACCATCGCCCTTGCAGTTGATCCTTATGATCGAAGGTGAGCATCGGCGCGCGGGCCAGTGCCTCGGTCGTGACGCCCTCGGCAAACCAGGTCTCGCGATAGGCGGGGCTGGCAGTGGCATGATAGCGCAGCGCCCCCAAGGGCAGCACGTCGCAGCCCGGTGCCGCGCGGGCTTGCCCCGTTACCGCCGCGCTGACCTTCCCCCGTCGCAGCCAATCGGCAGAGGTGTCTTGGTCGTCGATCATCAGATCGAAGAGCATGTCGGGCACCTGCGCCAGCGCCGGTATCAGCCATGTGGCCAAGACATCCGCAGGCACCGCAAGGCGCAGCCGGGGCGGGGCGGTGGCATCGCCTGCGCCAAGCGCCTGCGCTTCGAGCAGGGCCACATCCTCCGCATGTTTGGCAAGACGCTGGCCCATGGGTGTGCCGGTGCAGGGCTGGCCGCGCAGAACGAGGGTGGCCCCCACACGATCCTCCAGCGCTTTCACCCGTTGCGAGATTGCCGAGGGGGTCACCCCCAGCACCGCCGCCGCGGCATCAAAACTGCCGAGCCGCAGGATATGGGCCAATGCGGTTAGCTGCGCGCTGTCGAGCTGCATAAGTTTTGCTAATCCTGACGTAGACTATTGAATTTGAGTAATCTGAACCGCCGGGCTAGGCAAAGGCAACCCATGTTATAGGACGCCTTTGATGTTCACCTCACTCCTTCCCGGCTTCGCCCTCAGCCTCACCCTTATCATGGCCATCGGGGCGCAGAACGCCTTTGTCTTGCGCCAAGGGCTGCGCCGCGAACATGTGCTGCCGGTGGTGCTGGTCTGCGCGGCCTCGGATGCGGTGTTGATCATGTCGGGGGTCGCGGGCTTTGGCGCGCTGGCTGAGGCGGCCCCGTGGTTCGGCCCGCTGATGCGCTATGGCGGCGCGGCCTTCCTGCTGTGGTACGGCTGGCGCAATGCGGTTTCCGCATGGCAGGGCGGGGAGGCGCTGGAGGCCGAGGGGCAATCCACCCGCAGCCTGCGCAAGGCGATCCTGACGCTACTGGCGCTGACGTGGCTGAACCCGCATGTCTACCTCGACACCTTGGTGCTGCTCGGCTCGATCTCGGCGCAATATCCCGACCGGCTCAGCTTTGGCATCGGGGCGGTGCTGGCAAGCTTCGTCTTCTTCTTCTCACTGGGCTATGGCGCGCGGCTTCTGGCGCCGCTCTTTGCCAGACCACGCAGTTGGCAGGTCTTGGACGCCATCATCGCCGTGACCATGTGGGCGATTGCCATCAAATTGCTTGCGATGTGAATAAAAATGCCGCGCCCATCTTGCCCTTGGCAGCGCTTTGGGAAAGGGTCGCGGCATGACACACTCTCCCGCCACCACCCCCGACATCCCCGCTCCGCCCAACCGCCCGCTTGTCGGGGTCTTTTGGATGTTGGTGACTGGGGCCTGTTTCATAGGCGTGACCGCGCTGGTGAAATACATGGGGCCGCGGCTGCCTTCGGCCGAGGCCGCTTTCCTGCGCTACGCCATGGGGTTGGTCTTTGTCCTGCCGGTCCTGCGGTCGCTGCTGGCCACACCGGTGAGCCGGCGGCAATGGGGGCTGTTCGGCATGCGGGGCCTGTGCCACGCGGGCGGGGTGATCCTGTGGTTCTACGCCATGACCCGCCTGCCCATCGCCGAGGTGACCGCGATGAACTACCTCGCGCCGATCTATGTCACCGTGGGTGCCGCGATCTTTCTGGGGGAGAAGCTGGCGGCGCGGCGTATCGTGGCGGTCTGTCTGGGGCTGGCGGGGGCGGCGATCATCCTGCGGCCCGGTTTTCGCGAAGTCTCCACCGGGCATCTGGCGATGTTGCTGGCGGCGGTGGTCTTTGCCGGGTCCTACCTCTTGGCCAAGGTGCTGGCCGATGAGGCGCGCCCGGTGATGATCGTGACCATGCTGTCGATCTTCGTCACAATCGGGCTGGCGCCCTTCGCCTTTGCCGTCTGGATCACGCCGACGCCGCAGGAACTGCTGATCCTTGCCGGGGTCGCCTTTTTCGCAACGGCGGGGCATTTCACCATGACGCTGGCCTTTGCCGCCGCCCCGGTGACGGTGACGCAGCCGGTCACTTTCCTGCAATTGGTCTGGGCCACGATCCTCGGCGTGGTGGTCTTTGCCGAGCCGGTGGACCTCTGGGTCGTGCTGGGCGGGGCGGTGATCTTGGGCTCTGTCACCTTTATTACATGGCGCGAAGCGATGCTGAAACGGCAGGTCACGCCCCCCTCGCATGCGACGAAATTCTGACCTTCCGCTCCGTCGGGGCGGTACTTGATTGACGAGTCAATAAAGATTCCCCTATCCTGAGGCGGTCAACACTGCCCCAAGGATCCGAATCCAATGCCCAAAGTCGGAATGGAACCAATTCGCCGCTCTGCGCTGGTTAAAGCCACCATCGCCGAGATCGGTGAGGCCCAGTCGCTGGATGTGACGGTGAGCCAGATCGCCAAGCGGGCAGGCATGTCGAGCGCGCTGGCGCATCATTACTTCGGCGGCAAGAACCAGATCTTTCTGGCGGCGATGCGGCATATCCTGTCGGAATATGCCGCCGGGGTCCGCGAGCGGCTTGCCACGGCCCGCACGCCGCATGACCGTGCGGCGGCGATCATCGTCGCTAGTTTCGATGACACGGGCTTTCACCCCGGCACGATCAGCGCGTGGATGACGCTCTACGCCCATGCCCGCACCAACCCCGAAACCCGGCGGCTGCTGACGGCTTACCAAAGTCGGTTGCGGTCCAACCTCACACATGCGCTGCGCCCGATCAGCCCTCAGCCCGAAGGCGACGCCGAAACCTTGGCGGCCCTGATCGATGGGCTCTACCTGCGCGCGGCGCTGTCGGATGGCGTCAGCGCGGCAGAGGCCATGACCCGCGCGCTCTATACGCTCGACCTGCTGCTTAAAGCGGGCCGTTGAACACCGCGGAGACGGGCGGCACCGCCGCGCTCCGCCTCTCTGAACACTCCTCGCCTCAGGCAAGAAAGTTCCTTTGATGTCCTATGATCCCCAACCCACCGCCAGCCACTTCATCGACGGCGCCTATGTCGAAGACACCAATGGCACGCCGATCCCGGTGATCTATCCCGCCACGGGCGAAAAGATCGCGACGGTCTATGCCGCCACGCCGGAAATCGTGGAACAGGCCATTGCCTCGGCCCGCCGCGCGCAGGCCGCATGGGGCGCGCTAAGCGGCACCGAGCGGGGCCGCATCCTGCGCCGCGCCGCCGACATGATCCGCGACCGCAACCACGACCTCTCGGTGCTGGAAACCCAAGACACCGGCAAACCCTATCAGGAGACCTCCGTCGCCGATGCCACCAGCGGCGCGGACGCGCTGGAGTATTTCGGCGGCCTCGCTGGCAGCCTGACCGGCGAGCATATCCAACTTGGCGAAGACTGGGTCTACACCCGGCGCGAGCCCTTGGGCGTCTGCGTCGGCATCGGCGCGTGGAACTACCCCACCCAGATCGCCTGCTGGAAGGCCGCCCCCGCGCTGGCCTGCGGCAATGCGATGATCTTCAAACCGTCCGAGACCACGCCGCTTTGCGCGCTGAAGGTCGCCGAGATCTTGATCGAGGCCGGGCTGCCCGCGGGGCTCTTCAACGTGGTGCAGGGCATGGGCGAGGTCGGCCAGTCGCTGGTCACCGATGCCCGCGTCGACAAGGTCTCGCTCACCGGCTCGGTGCCGACAGGGCGCAAGGTCTATGCCGCCGCTGCCGACGGTATCAAGCATGTGACGATGGAACTGGGCGGCAAGTCGCCCCTGATCGTCTTCGAGGATGCGGATATCGACAATGCCGTCGGTGGCGCGATACTCGGCAACTTCTACAGCTCCGGCCAGATCTGCTCGAACGGCACGCGAGTCTTCGTGCATCGCGATATCAAGGAGAAGTTCCTCGCACGGCTTTCCGAGCGGCTGGACAACGCCGTGATCGGTGACCCGATGGACCCCGACACCAGCTTTGGCCCGATGGTCAGCGAACGGCAGATGCAGATCGCGCTGGACTACATCGAGAAGGGCCAGGCCGAGGGCGCGCGGCTGGTCTATGGCGGCGCGCGGATCGAGCGTGAGGGCTTCTACATGCAGCCCACCGTCTTTGCCGATGTGACCGACGACATGATCATCGCCCGCGAAGAGATCTTCGGCCCCGTCATGGCGGTGCTCGACTTCGAGGACGAGGGTGAGGTCATGGCGCGCGCCAATGCCACCGAGTTCGGCCTCGCCGCCGGTGTCTTCACCCGCGATCTTGCCCGCGCGCACCGCGTGGCGGCGGGGTTCGAGGCCGGGACCTGCTACATCAACAGCTACAACGACGCGCCGGTCGAAGCGCCCTTTGGCGGCATGAAGAACTCCGGCGTGGGCCGCGAGAACGCGAAGGCGGCGATCGAGCACTACAGCCAGGTGAAGTCGGTCTACGTGCGCATGGGCGATGTCGAGGCGCCCTTCTAAGGGGTGAATTTGCTGAGAGGTGCTTGAGGGATCAGCCTGATCCTCAAGTCACCGCGTCAATTCTGGGGAGCGATTCCCCACCGCCTCAAGGACAAGCCGCGCATTCGCGCGGTGCTGCGCATCCTTGACCCGGCGGGGAATCACGGAAGGAAGAGCTATGGAAGCTGAATTTGTCATCGTCGGCGCGGGCTCCGCGGGCTGCGCCATGGCTTACCGTCTGGCCGAGGCGGGCCGGAAGGTCATCGTTATCGAACATGGCGGCAGCGACGCGGGCCCCTTCATCCAGATGCCCGCGGCGCTCAGCTACCCGATGAACATGCCGCGCTACGACTGGGGCTATAAATCCGAGCCCGAGCCGCATCTCAACAACCGCGAGCTGGTCTGCCCGCGCGGCAAGGTAATCGGCGGCTCGTCGTCGATCAACGGCATGGTCTACGTGCGCGGCCATGCTAAGGACTTCGACCATTGGGAGGAGTCCGGCGCGCGCGGCTGGTCCTACGCGGATGTACTGCCCTACTACAAACGCATGGAGACATGGCACGAGAACGGCCACGGCGGCGATGCTGCATGGCGCGGCAAGGACGGCCCGCTGCACGTCAGCCGCGGCCCGCGCGAGAACCCGCTATTCGACGCCTTCGTGCAGGCCGGGGCACAGGCGGGCTACCCGGTGACCCATGACTACAACGGCGAGCAGCAAGAGGGTTTCGGCCCGATGGAGCAGACCGTCTGGAACGGGCGGCGCTGGTCGGCGGCCAATGCCTATCTGCGCCCGGCGCAGAAGACCGGCAATGTCACCCTGATCCGCGCGCTGGCGCAACGTGTCGTGATCGAAGAGGGCCGTGCTGTGGGGGTCGAGGTCAAGCGTGGCCGCGCGACGGAGGTGATCCGTGCCAGCCACGAAGTGGTGCTGGCGGCGTCGTCGATCAACTCGCCGAAACTGCTGATGCTTTCGGGGATCGGCCCCGCCGCGCATCTGGCCGAACACGGCATCGAAGTACTGGCCGACCGCCCCGGCGTGGGTCAGAACCTGCAGGACCATCTAGAGCTCTACATCCAGATGGCCTCGCGCCAGCCGATCACGCTCTACAAGCACTGGAACCTCTTGTCGAAGGCCGTCATCGGCGCGCAGTGGCTCTTTACCAAGACCGGCATGGGCGCCTCGAACCAGTTCGAATCCGCGGCCTTTATCCGCTCGAAGCCCGGCGTGGAATACCCTGATATTCAATACCATTTCCTGCCCATTGCCGTGCGCTACGACGGGCAGGCGGCGGCCGAGGGGCATGGCTTTCAGGCGCACACGGGGCCGATGCGCTCCAAGTCGCGGGGCGAGATCACCCTGCGCTCCGCCGACCCTGCCGAGGCGCCGCGCATCCGCTTCAACTACATGTCCCATCCCGACGATTGGGAGGAGTTCCGCACCTGCATCCGTCTCACGCGGGAGATCTTCGCGCAGGACGCCTTCAAGCCCTTCGTGAAACACGAGATCCAGCCCGGCGCCGCGCTGCAGTCGGACGCGGAGCTTGATGCCTTCATCGTCGAACACGCCGAGAGCGCCTATCACCCCTGCGGCACCTGCCGCATGGGGGCGGCGGACGATCCCGACGCCGTGGTCGACCCGCAGGCACGGGTGATCGGGGTCGAGGGGCTGCGCGTGGCCGACAGTTCGATTTTCCCGCGGATCACCAATGGCAACCTTAACGCGCCTTCGATTATGGTGGGCGAAAAGGTCTCAGACCTGCTTTTGGGCCGCGATCCGCTGCCGCGCGCGAATGACGAACCTTGGGTGCATCCGAACTGGCAGGTGGCGCAGCGTTGATCGTTAACCTGCCTTAACATCCTGTCTTGAAGGCCGCGGGGCAGGGCGTCATACCTGCCTCATGTTAAGGATTTGTTCACTTTTCGCCCTCAGTCTGACACTGAGCCTCGCAACTGGATCGGCGGGGGCGCAGACCGTCTCGGGCGTGGTCCGCGTGATCGACGGGGATACTTTCGATCTCGGCGGTACGCGCATCCGCTTGCATGGCATCGATGCGCTCGAGTCCAGCCAGACCTGCGAGACAGAGGGCGGGCAGGCTTGGGCCTGCGGAGATTGGACAACGAGGGAGGTGCGCGACAGATACCAAGGGGCCGACGTGCGTTGTGAGGCACTAGACCGCGACCGCTATGATCGCATTGTCGCCCGCTGCCATGTGGGCGACGTTGACGTGGGGCAGGCGCTGGTGCGTGACGGGCTGGCCTTTGCCTATCGGAAATATTCGATGGACTATGATCTGGATGAGAAAGCCGCCTTTGTCGCGGGCCGTGGGATTCACGGGTTCAAGACGGTTTCCCCCGCCCGCTACCGCGTGACCCGCCGCAGCGGGTCCGAGCCTGCCCGGCCCGAGGGGAGCTGCCAGATCAAAGGCAATATCAGCGCCAAGGGGGTCAAGATTTACCATATGCCGGGGCAGGAATTTTACAGCCGCACCCGCATCAGCGCCCGCAAGGGCGAGCGTTGGTTCTGTTCCGAAGCCGAGGCGCGCGGCGCGGGGTGGCGGCGCGCGCGGCGCTGATCACTCCACCCGGTAGGGCAGGGTGTCGCGCAGATGCGGGTCGACCACCAACTGCCGCTCTAGCGGCGGGACGGAGCGTTGATGGCAATCCCGGCGTTCGCAAATCCGGCAGGAAATGCCAATCGGTTCAAAGGCATCGCTGCGGGTAACGTCCATCCCATCGGCATAGACCAGCGCGGGCGCATGGCGCACCTCGCAGCCGAGTGAGATCGCGTAGCGCCGCACCGGCGCGCCAAACCGTCCCGCCGGTTTCGAGATGTCCCGCGCCAAACTGATATAGCGCACCCCATCCGGCGTCTCGGCCAGCTGCCGCAGGAACCGCCCCGGCGTCTCAAAGGCGCGGTGGACGTTCCAGAGCGGGCAGGCGCCGCCGAAACGCGCGAATTGCAGCCGGGTGGCGGAATGACGTTTGGTGATCGTTCCTGCCTGATCGACCCGGACGAAGAAGAACGGCACTCCCTTTGCGCCGGGGCGCTGCATCGTCGACAGCCGATGCGCCACCTGCTCGATCGAGGCACCGAAATGCCCGGCCAACACCTCCAGATCATGGCGGCAGTCCTGCGCCTTTTGCAAAAACCGCCCATAGGGCAAGAGGGCCGCCCCGGCGAAGTAATTGGCCAGCCCAATCTTTGCGATATCCCGCGCCGCGGCACTGTGGAAGCGGGCAAGGTCCAGCGTCGCCTCCAGCAACGCGTCTTGCTGGGTCAGCGCCAACTGCAACAACATCTGAAATGTCTGCGTCTCAGGTGCCGCACGGGCCGATAGATGCAGCACCTTGCGGGCGGGATCATAGGCGCGGAGCCGGTCGTCATCCTCGAAAACCACGCGCACCCCGGCACTCTCAAGCGCGCGCGCCGCGGTCGCCCGCGTATCACTGCCGCTGCCTTCGCGGGTCGCAAAATGCTCTGCCGCACGGTCGACGGCATCGATGTAATTGTCGCAATAGTGAAAGAAGTCCCGCACTTCTTCCCAAGGGGAGGGCATCGCGCGGGCATCCTCACGGCCCAGGGCTTCGTCCAGCGAGGCCAACCGTTCATGCACCTGTCGGTAGCTTTGATGCAGCGCGAGAAAGGCATGTGCCAGCCCCGGCGCGTTGGAGGCGGTAAGGCGCAGATCGGCCACTGGGGGTGCCTTTCCGGCGAAAATCGGATCGGCCAGCGCCTCGCGCAGATCGCTAACCAACCGCTCCCCATCGCCGCTGGAAAGCTCGGTCACATCCAGCCTGAACTCCGACGCCAAGGCGAGCACGACATTGGTGCTGACGGGCCGGTTGTTGTTCTCCATCTGGTTGAGATAGGGCAAGGAGACGCCCAGCCGGGCGGCGAAGTCTTTCTGCGTCAGCCCCGCGCGGGTACGGGTCTCACGCAGTTTCACACCGGCATAGAGTTTCTGGATCGCCATCCGCGTACCTTTGCAACTTTGCAGTTAGGTGCAGCCTAGCTTTGCAAAGCCGGGGTCACAAGCGCGGAGAGCGTGGGCCTAGAGCCCCAAGGCTTTCTCACGCCGGATCACCACCCAGATGGAGGCGACCGAGGCGATGGCTGTCAACAACATGAGCCACAACAGCGGATAGGCCCCGGTTTCGGGGGTGAGAAGGGCGCCCGCCAGTGCGCTCAAGGCCGCGCCGCCGACGATCATGATCGCCCCGCCCAGCCCGGAGGCCGTGCCCGCCAAATGCGGGCGCACCGACAGCATCCCGGCGGTGGCATTGGGAATGCAGAGCCCGTTGCCCAGCCCCACCAGGGTCATCAGCCCGAAAAAGCTGAGCGGGGAGCCGTATCCTGCAAGGAAGATCAGCAGCGACACCGTGCCACCCACGGCATTGGAAATGCAGCCCCAAAGCACCAGCGTATTGACGCCGAAACGGGTCGCGGTCCGCGCGGTGACGAAGTTGCCGATGAAATAGCCAATCGCGGGCGCGCCGAAATAGAGGCCAAGCACCGCAGGCTCCATCCCGAAGACCACGGTGCCCACGAAGGGCGCGCCGCCGAGATAGGCAAAGAAGGCGCCCGAGCAAAAACCCGTGGCCAGCGCATAGCCCCAAAACCGCGGCGAGCGGAGCAACTCGGGGTATTCGCCGAACTGCTGGCGCAGCGATTTGCCGCTGGCCCGGGCGGTCTCGCCCAAATCCGCCCAAGCCACCCAAAAGACCACCCCGCCGAGGATCAGCATCGCCCAGAAGGAAGCCTGCCAGCCGAAGCCCTGCTCCAGCAGCCCGCCTAAGGCGGGGCTGATCATCGGCACCAGCGCCATGCCCATGGTCACATAGCCGATCATGGAGGCGGATTCGTCTTGGGTATAAAGGTCGCGGATCACTGCGCGGCTCAGCACCATGCCCGTGGCGATCACGGCCTGCGCCATGCGGAATACCAGAAACACGGCGATGTTCGGCGCCAGCAGACAGCCGACCGTGGCCACGAAGAAGATGCCCAAGCCCCAAAGCATCACCCGCCGCCGCCCAAGGTTGTCCGAAATCGGCCCGATGAAAATCTGCAGTATCCCACTGAAAAACAGGTAGAGCGGCACCGAAAGCTGGATCACCGCATAATCCGTGCCGAAATGCTCTGCCATCTTCGGCAGGCTGGGCAGGAAAATGTTCATGACCATGGCCGAAAGCCCGGCCAGCAGGATCAGCGTTGAAATATGGGGCGGGGTCGTCCGGTCTAAATACCGGACCCGGGGGATATCGCTCATGCAAATGCAAGTAGTAGTGGCTATGGGAAATGTCCATGTTAACTAGATTGTTTTGCAACTTTTCATTTTGCTGCCGTCACTATGTATTGATTTTGCAAATTTGCCAAATTGCGCTTTGGTCAGTTGCGCTCCTCCGGTAGACTGGTCGAAATCACAATAGGGGTGCGTCATGAAAGACATTCTCGAACAACTGGAGCGGCGTCGCGAAGATGCGCGTTTGGGCGGCGGTCAGGCACGGATTGATGCGCAGCACGGCCGCGGCAAGCTCACCGCGCGGGAGCGGGTTGATCTGCTGCTCGACGAAGGCTCGTTCGAGGAATTCGACATGTTCGTCACCCACCGCTGCACCGATTTCGGCATGCAGGATCAAAAGCCCGCGGGCGATGGCGTGGTCACCGGCTGGGGCACGATCAACGGCCGCCTCGTCTATGTCTTCAGTCAGGATTTTACCGTCTTCGGCGGCTCCCTATCCGAAACCCATGCCCAGAAAATCTGCAAGATCATGGACATGGCAGTGCAAAACGGCGCGCCGGTGATCGGCATCAACGATTCCGGCGGCGCGCGCATCCAGGAGGGCGTGGCGAGCCTTGCAGGCTATGCCGAGGTCTTTCAACGCAACATCGAAGCCTCCGGCGTGATCCCCCAGATCAGCGTCATCATGGGCCCCTGCGCGGGCGGGGCAGTCTATTCGCCCGCGATGACCGACTTCATCTTCATGGTCAAAGACAG
Organism: Sulfitobacter sp. R18_1; assembly: GCF_017743915.1. Taxonomy (NCBI): domain Bacteria; kingdom Pseudomonadati; phylum Pseudomonadota; class Alphaproteobacteria; order Rhodobacterales; family Roseobacteraceae; genus Sulfitobacter; species Sulfitobacter sp. R18_1. Next base: position 116,115 of record NZ_JAGHRG010000011.1, on the reverse strand, counting down.
CTCCTATATGTTCGTCACCGGCCCGGACGTGGTGAAAACCGTCACCAACGAAGTCGTTACCGCCGAAGAACTGGGCGGCGCCACGACCCACACGCGCAAATCCTCCGTCGCCGATGCGGCCTTCGAAAATGACGTGGAGGCATTGGCCGAGGTGCGCCGCCTCGTCGACTTGCTGCCCGCCAACAACCGCGAGAAACCACCGGTCCGCCCCTTCTTCGACGATCCCAACCGGATCGAGCCCTCGCTCGACACGCTGGTCCCGTCGAACGCCAACACCCCCTATGACATGAAGGAATTGATCCTCAAACTGGCGGATGAGGGCGACTTTTACGAAATCCAAGAGGAATTCGCCAAGAACATCATCACCGGTTTCATCCGCCTTGAGGGGCGTACCGTCGGCGTGGTGGCCAACCAGCCGATGGTGCTGGCCGGCTGCCTCGACATCGACAGCTCGCGCAAGGCGGCGCGTTTCGTGCGCTTCTGCGACGCCTTCGAGATCCCGATCCTCACGCTGGTGGACGTGCCCGGCTTCCTGCCCGGCACCGGTCAGGAATTCGGCGGCGTCATCAAACACGGCGCGAAACTGCTCTTCGCCTATGGCGAGGCGACCGTGCCGATGGTCACCGTCATCACGCGCAAAGCCTATGGCGGCGCCTATGACGTGATGGCCTCGAAACACCTGCGCTCGGATTTCAACTACGCTTGGCCAACCGCCGAAGTCGCCGTGATGGGCGCCAAGGGCGCGACCGAGATCATTCACCGCAAAGACCTGAACGACCCCGAAAAGATCGCCAAACACACCAAGGATTATGAGGATCGTTTCGCCAATCCCTTCGTCGCCGCCGAACGTGGTTTCATCGACGAGGTGATCCAGCCGCGCTCTACCCGCAAACGGGTCGCCCGCGCCTTCGCCTCTCTGCGCAACAAAAAAGTGCAGACCCCGTGGAAGAAACACGACAACATCCCGCTCTGAGCGCCATCATGCAGCTTCATCCTTTCTCAAATACCGATCCCACGAGGGCCGCGCGCGGAACCCTCGGCGGGCTGAGTGGTTTTCCTTGCAAAGGAGGACCGGATCATGCCGAATTCATCCATCAAGGACGAAGAGACCTACAAGTCCCTGCGCGAGGATGGGGCGAGCAAGGAAAAAGCCGCCCGGATCGCCAATGCGCAGGCCAACGACAGCCAGCACCCCGGCAAGAAGGGGGGCAAACAGCCGCCCTACGAGGATTGGACCAAGGACGATCTCTACGACCGGGCGCAGGAGCTCGGGATCGAAGGGCGCTCGGACATGGACAAGGACGCGCTGATCGACGCGCTGCGCAACCACTAGGCGCTCTTCTGCGTCGGGCTTGGCTGCCAGCCCTGCTGGCGGTCGGGCTTGCAGCCCCCGCGCGGGCCATTGATGTCCCCTCTGGCCAAACCGTTGACCTGCAAGAGGTCTTGGTTGACGATCTCGGCGGTGAGACTTGGCTTCGCTTCCGTTTTATCGCGCCGCAGATCGCCAAAGGGCCGGGGGCCATCGCCTATGACCGCGCCGCGCCAGATATGGAACATCTCTGCGCGGTCGTCGCACTTCCTTACATGACTGAACATGCGCTGGCGGGGCAGGTGATCGTCGTCTCCCTCGCCGACCGTCCGGTGGAATTCGGCGCGGCCGACCCCGAGGCGACCCAGTATTTCGAAGCTTTCCGGGCGCAGGATGACACCTGCATTTGGGAGGGTTTGTGATGCGAAGGCAATATCTTGCAAGAATCCGCCGATCCTCGGATTGGAATGATGCTTTGGAGTCACAACGTGACCGATTGCACTTGCAACCGTATCCATTGCCATGTGAATCGCATATGATGCGGTCAAGGAATACCCACGTATCCCTTACCTCAGAACCCGGGCTTGGCCGGCGTGTTGTCGTGTCAGGTTCATTTAACATTAATAGGAGATTTACATGTCCAAGAGCATCAAGTTGCTGGCAGCCATCGGTTTCGTTGCAGCGGTTTCGGCCTGCGCGCAGCAAGAAGAAGAGTTTGTCGTGGTCGAGCCCGAGCCCATCTCGGTTGAGCCCGTCTACACCGGCAAGTACAAGTAATGCCGTTGCAGGGCAGGCGTTTGCGCCTGCCCTGATCCCAGCCACCCCTGCAACCGGGAGGGGTGTCTGATGCCCGCCTATATGCTAAAACACCGCGGGTTCCCCGGGCGTCTGCCCGGCACCGATTTTCAATTCACCATTCGCCGCCCGAACCCCAAAGGGGTCACGCCCATCACCCGGCGTGAGCGTCGCCCCGACCGCCGCGCTCCGGATCGCCGTGCCGATACCGCCTTTGTCAAAGCCCTTTGGGAAGCCTTTGGCGAACATCCTTTCGAGCGGGGCAATCTGGATGCGGGACGTCTGTCTTGGCTCTTTGGCCGTGAGGTTCTGCCCGCGACCGATCCTTTCGACCCTGCCGATTACGAAGCGCTGCTGGTGCTTGACGTGGCCGCCGCCCGCGCCGCCTTTCCCGAAGCTTTCGAGGATTGATCGGCATGATGTCGCCGCGCCTTTCCGCCATTCAGCACAGCTTTGCCGAAGCCCGGCCAAGCCGCGCGGTGTGCTTGGCGCAAAGGCGGGCCTGCGGCAGGCTTCATGCCGCTGGCGGCGCGTTCGTTATCCCGCGTGTCGGCAGAGCTGAAGACCATACCTCTTCCTCTATCGGGCAGCGGATCCGCGCCTGCGCTCTGCTGCCCGACTTTTCCAAAGGGTGGTTTTCAGGTCACAGCGCGGCAGGCCGAAAATCTGGCCGGGAACTTGTGCAGCGCCACGGCGTTGGTCGGATAGTAGATAGCAGTGAAGGAGCAGGCACATGTCCATTCGTAACATCATTCTCGCGCTTGGCGCGACAGCAGGTCTGGCCGCATGCGGCGACAACATCGGCGAACAAGGTTTGGGCGGCGCAGCCGTCGGCGCAGGTGCGGCAGCCGTCACAGGCGGGTCGCTGGCGCAGGGCGCAGCCATTGGCGCTGCAGCCAACGTCGGTTATTGCCAGCTCAATCCCGGCAAATGTAACTGATCCAGCTACAATAGCCGCTTTGCCCGCCATCCGCGCGGGCAGGGCGGCCTCCCTTTCATCTTTACCCCTACAGGCACCCGCGCAGCCCCGGCTGACGCGGCATTTTGCGTGGCCTGTCACCGTCAAAGGAACTGCTGATGTTTGACAAGATCCTCATTGCCAACCGGGGCGAAATCGCCTGCCGCGTGATCAAGACCGCCAAGAAAATGGGTCTGACCACCGTGGCGATCTATTCCGATGCAGACGCGCAGGCGCTGCATGTGGAAATGGCGGATGAGGCCATTCACATCGGCCCGCCCCCGGCGAACCAGTCCTATATCGTCATCGACAAGGTGATGGAGGCGATCAAGCAATCGGGCGCGCAGGCGGTGCATCCGGGATATGGTTTCTTGAGTGAAAACAGCAAGTTCGCCGAAGCGTTGGAGGCCGCGGGCGTGGCCTTCGTCGGCCCGCCGAAAGGGGCCATCGAGAAGATGGGCGACAAGATCACCTCCAAGAAGATCGCCAAAGAGGCCGGTGTTTCGACCGTGCCGGGCTACATGGGGTTGATCGAAGACGCCGAGGAAGCGGTGAAGATCTCCAATGACATCGGCTACCCGGTGATGCTCAAAGCCTCTGCCGGCGGTGGTGGCAAGGGCATGCGGATCGCTTGGAACGACGAGGAAGCGCGCGAGGGTTTCCAGTCGTCCAAGAACGAGGCGGCCAATTCCTTCGGCGATGACCGGATCTTCATTGAGAAATTCGTGACGCAGCCGCGCCACATCGAAATTCAGGTGCTTTGCGATGCCCATGGCAATGGCATCTATCTGGGCGAGCGCGAATGCTCGATCCAGCGCCGCAACCAGAAGGTGGTCGAAGAGGCCCCGAGCCCCTTCCTTGACGAAGAAACCCGCCGCGCGATGGGCGAACAGGCCGTCGCACTGGCGCAGGCCGTGGGCTACACCAGCGCGGGCACCGTGGAATTCATCGTCGACGGTGACAAGAATTTTTACTTCCTTGAAATGAACACCCGTCTTCAGGTGGAGCACCCGGTCACCGAACTGATCACCGGCGTCGATCTGGTTGAGCAGATGATCCGCGTGGCCAACGGTGAAAAGCTGTCGATCACCCAAGACGACGTGACCCTGACCGGCTGGGCCATCGAGAACCGGCTCTACGCCGAGGACCCCTACCGCGGCTTCCTGCCCTCCATTGGCCGCTTGACCCGCTACCGCCCGCCGCAGGAGGTGGCCGCGGGGCCGCTTCTGGAGCAGGGCACATGGCAAGGCGACGCGCCCGCCGGCGACATGGCCGTGCGCAATGATACCGGCGTCTACGAGGGCGGCGAGATCTCGATGTATTACGACCCGATGATCGCCAAGCTTTGCACATGGGCCCCGACCCGCGAAGAGGCGATTGAGAAGATGCGCGTCGCGCTCGACAGTTTCGAGGTTGAGGGCATCGGGCATAACCTGCCGTTTCTCTCTGCCGTGATGGATCACCCCAAGTTCGTCTCGGGCGAGATGACCACCGCCTTCATCGCCGAGGAATATCCCGAAGGTTTCGAGGGTGTGACCCTGCCTGAGGGCGAGCTGCGCCGCATCGCTGCGGCCTGCGCTGCGATGCACCGCGTAGGCGAAATTCGCCGCGCGCGTGTCTCGGGCCGGATGGACAACCACGAGCGCAAGGTTGGCAGCGATTGGAACGTAAAACTGCAGGGGGAGAGTTTCGACGTGGTCACCAAGGCCGATCCCGAAGGGGCGACGGTGGCCTTTGGCGATGGCAGCGAAATGCGCGTCAGCGGCGATTGGACACCGGGTGATCAACTGGCCGAAATGACTGTTGATGGCGCTCCTTTGGTGCTGAAGGTTGGCAAAATCTCTGGCGGCTTCCGCATCCGCACCCGCGGCGCAGATCTGAAAGTCCATGTCCGCACCCCGCGTCAGGCGGAACTGGCGGCCCTCATGCCCGAGAAGCTGCCGCCCGACACCTCCAAGATGCTGCTCTGCCCGATGCCGGGTCTGGTGGTGAAGCTCGACGTCGAAGTTGGCGACGAGGTTCAGGAGGGCCAAGCGCTCTGCACCATCGAGGCGATGAAGATGGAAAACATCCTGCGCGCCGAGAAGAAGGGCGTGGTGAGTAAGGTCAACGCCGGCGCGGGCGACAGCCTTGCGGTGGACGATGTGATCATGGAGTTCGAATAGGGTGCGACGCGGGGGCGATCAGGGCGGGCAGGGCGCGGGGCATCAGCGGTTGACGCCGCGCTCCTTCGCCTCTCTGATCTCTCGCTGCCTCAGCGGCATCTTGTCGATGCTGCGGGTGATCTCGCGCACGTCCCAAGGGAAGGGTTTGCGCAGCTCGATCTGGCCTTCCTTGTCGACCAGCACCAGCATGAAACCACGCGGGCGCATCCGCAGCCGCAGCGGGCTTCGCGCGGCGGGGTCGGTATCGGTCAGCACGACGACATCGCGCAGGCGCAACTCGTCCTCGCGCTCGCGGAGGTATTCCATCTGCGCGACGAAGGCGGGGTCGTTCTCGGAATTGGCAAAGACCAGCACGGGCCGTTTGGTCCATTGGAAGGTGCTGAGATCGGCCATATCGGCAGGCATGAACAGTGGGTCCTCCACCGGGGCATCGGCCCCTTGGGCCATGGCCGCCGTGGTCATCAATCCTGCAAAAACTAGTGAGATCAAACGTTTCATCAAGGCTCCTGTCCCCTCAAATATAGGGGGCCTGTGCCAGTTTGCGAAGGGCAAAGCGCCGCAGGGGGTATTTATCCCCCTAAGGGCGCGGCCTTTGACAATTCAGCCGCCCCAGTTGCGCAGGCCGATGCCTGCCGCCGGGCGCTAAGGGAGAAGGACAAGCATATGACATCCGACCAAAAGGACGCGAAGGCGCGTTGGCAGGAACTGGCTACCGGCGAATTGCGCGGGCGCAGCCTTGACGATCTGACGTGGAAGACGCTGGAGGGGATCGACGTCCAGCCGCTTTACACCGCCGAGGACGTGGACGGTCTGGAGCATCTCGGCAGCATCCCCGGCGAGGCGCCGTTTACGCGCGGCGTGAAGGCCACGATGTATGCGGGCCGCCCTTGGACGATCCGGCAATATGCGGGTTTCTCCACGGCGGAGGAATCCAACGCCTTTTACCGCCGTGCCTTGGCGGCAGGCCAGCAGGGTGTCTCCGTCGCCTTCGACCTCGCCACCCACCGCGGCTATGACAGTGACCACCCCCGCGTTGAGGGCGATGTCGGCAAGGCGGGCGTGGCCATCGACTCGGTCGAGGACATGAAAATCCTCTTCGACGGCATCCCGCTCGATCAGGTCTCGGTCTCCATGACGATGAACGGCGCGGTGATCCCGATCCTCGCCAATTTCATCGTCGCGGGCGAAGAGCAGGGCCATGATCGGGCCAAGCTCTCGGGCACGATCCAGAACGACATCCTTAAGGAATTCATGGTGCGCAACACCTATGTATACCCGCCGGAGCCGTCGATGCGGATCATCGGGGACATCATCGAATATACCTCGGACCACATGCCGAAGTTCAACTCGATCTCGATCTCGGGCTACCACATGCAGGAGGCGGGCGCGAACCTCGTGCAGGAACTGGCCTTCACCATCGCGGACGGGCGCGAATATGTGCGCACGGCGATTGCGGCGGGGATGGACGTCGACCGCTTCGCGCCGCGGCTGTCGTTCTTCTTCGCCATCGGCATGAACTTCTTCATGGAGGCCGCCAAGCTGCGCGCCGCACGTCTGCTCTGGTCGCGGGTGATGGAGGAGTTCGAGCCGAAGAACCCCAAGTCTTCGATGCTGCGTACCCACTGCCAGACCTCCGGCGTCAGCCTTGCCGAGCAAGACCCTTACAACAACGTAGTCCGTACGGCCTACGAGGCGCTTTCGGCAGTCTTGGGCGGCACCCAGTCGCTGCACACCAACTCGCTGGATGAGGCCATCGGCCTGCCCACCGACCATTCCGCGCGCATTGCCCGGAACACCCAGCTGATCCTGCAGGAAGAGACCGGCATCACCAATGTCGTCGACCCGCTGGCGGGCAGCTACTACGTTGAGAAACTGACCGCCGATCTGGCCGAGGCGGCGTGGAAGCTGATCGAGGAGGTCGAGGAGATGGGCGGCATGACCAAGGCCGTGGCCTCGGGCATGCCCAAGCTCAGGATCGAAGAAGCCGCGGCCCAGCGTCAGGCAGGCATCGACCGCGGCACCGAGGTGATCGTGGGCGTCAACAAGTACCGCCGCGACAAGGAAGAGCCGATCGACATTCTCGACGTCGACAACGTCAAGGTGCGCGCAGGACAGGTGGCGCGTCTGGAGCGCATCCGCGCCGAGCGCGACGAAGAGGCCTGCACCGCCGCCTTGGCGGAACTGACACGGCGGGCGGCCGAGGGCGGCAACCTGCTCGACGCCGCGGTCGAGGCCGCGCGCGCACGCGCCACAGTGGGGGAAATCAGCATGGCGATGGAAAAGGAATTCGGACGGCACCGGGCCGAGGTCAAGACGCTCTCGGGTGTCTATGGCGCGGCCTACGAAGGCGACGCGGGCTTTGCCGACATTCAGAAATCGGTCGATGAGTTCGCCGAGGCCGAGGGCCGTCGCCCGCGTATGTTAGTGGTCAAGATGGGTCAGGACGGCCACGACCGCGGTGCCAAGGTGATCGCCACTGCCTTTGCCGATATCGGCTTTGACGTGGACGTGGGCCCGTTGTTCCAGACGCCTGCGGAGGCCGCGCAGGACGCCGTGGACAACGACGTGCATGTCATCGGCATCTCCAGCCAAGCGGCGGGGCATAAGACACTGGCGCCGCAGCTTATTCAGGCGCTGAAGGATGCGGGCGCAGAGGATATCCTCGTGATCTGCGGCGGGGTGATCCCGCAGCAGGATTACAAGTTCCTGCAAGACGCGGGCGTGAAGGCGATCTTTGGGCCGGGCACCAATATCCCGACCGCCGCGCAGGACATCCTGAAGCTGATCCGCGAGACGCGGAAGTGATGCAAGAAGACGGGAGCGCCGCCCGGAAGGACGGCGTGATCCGCCCCGCTTTGGCGCAGGACGCCGCCGCCGTGGCGGCGCTGTGGAACGGCATGATCCGTGGCAGCCTGTCGACCTTCACGACCGACGAAAAGACGCGCGAGGAGATCGCGGCGCTGATCGCCGCCCGGGCAGATGCCTTTTGGGTGGCCGAAGGGGACGGTGTGGTGCTGGGCTTTGTCACCTATGGCAGCTTTCGGGGCGGGCCGGGCTATGCGGCGACGGTGGAGCATAGCATCGTCCTGTCCGAGGCGGCGCAGGGGCGGGGGCTGGGCCGCGACCTGATGACACAGGCCATAGAGGCGGCAGCGGCGCAGGGCCGTCACACCATGGTCGCCGCGATCAGCAGCGCCAATCCCGGCGCAGTGACGTTCCATGAAAGACTGGGCTTTGCGCAGGTCGGGCGGATGCTCGAGGTGGGGCGCAAACATGGGCAATGGCTCGATCTCATCTTGATGCAAAAAACGCTGCCTGCATCCTGACTTCCCCGATGCCAGCGGTTAAGCTGGGGGCCGAATACCAAAGGGTCAGCCCATGTCGATCTGGACGCGCATCTCCGAAGCTCTGTCAGCCCTCACCGCGGGCGAAGGGCTGTCGGCTGTCTTTGACCGGCTGCGCAGCCCGCCCGAGCGCTCGGTCGCCTTTACCATCGCGGTGATCGCGCTTGGCGCCAAGATGGCCAAGGCCGATGGGCTGGTGACCCGCGATGAGGTGACCGCCTTTCGCGAAGTGTTCCAGATCGCCGAAGCGGATCAGGAGGGGGCGGCGCGGGTCTTTAACCTTGCCCGCCAAGACGTGACCGGTTTCGAGGATTACGCCCGCCGCATCGCGCGGATGTTCAGCGACCAGCCCCAGACCCTGCATGACCTGATGGAGGGGCTGTTTCACATCGCGATGGCCGATGGCATCTACCACCCCAACGAGAACGCCTTTCTTGAGGATGTGGCCGCGATTTTCGGCATGGATGAAGAGGCTTTCGCCTCGCTCAAAGCGCGTTTCGTGCCCGATAGCTCGCCCCTGCCGCGCACGGTTCTGGGCATCGGCCCCAATGCGACGTTGGAAGAGGCCCGCCGCGCCTGGCGGCGGCTGGTGCGCGAGAACCATCCCGACGCGCTGGTGGCGCGCGGCCTGCCGCAAGAGGCAATCAAGATGGCCGAGAAACGCATGATCGACATCAACCGCGCATGGGAAACGCTCTCGGGCAAACACGCTTGATGCGCATCGCGACCTACAATGTTGAGTGGTTCGCGAGCCTTTTTGACAATGACAACCGGCTTTACGACGATGACGCTTGGGCCGGGCGGCACGGGGTGACCCGTGCGCAGCAGACTGCAGCTTTGGGCCGAGTGTTTAGCGCGCTGGATGCCGATGCGGTCATGGTGATCGAAGCGCCGAACCACGGGCGGCGGCAATCCACCGTGGCGGCGCTTGAGCATTTCGCCGCCCGGTTTTCCCTGCGCACGCGGGCCGCTGTCATGGGGTTTTCCAACGATACCGAGCAAGAGATTGCGCTGCTCTATGATCCCGACAAGCTCAGCGCCCGCCATGTACCTCAGGGTGCCACTAATGCCCCGCGCTTTGACCAGACGCTGCGGATCGACCTTGACGTGGATGCGACGGAAGACGCGGTGGTCTTTTCCAAGCCGCCCTTGGAGTTGGAGGTGACCACGAAGGCCGGTTTCGCTTTTCAGATGATCGGCGCACATCTCAAATCCAAAGCGCCCCATGGGGCCAAGTCCGAGGCCGATGTGCTGCGCATCGCCATCGCCAATCGGCGCAAGCAATTGGCGCAGGCGATCTGGCTGAGGCGGCGGATCGACATGCATTTGGCGGCGGAACGGCCCGTGATGGTCTTGGGCGATCTGAACGACGGGCCGGGGCTGGATGAATTCGAAAGCCTCTTCGGGCGGTCCTCGGTCGAGATCGTGCTGGGGCAGGGGCCAGCGGCGCTGTTCGACCCCCATGCCAAACAGGCGCTCAGCCGCCGTTTGGGGGCCGCGCCGACCAGCGCGCGTTTCTGGATCGCGCCGGAGGAACGCTATCTTCAGGCGCTGCTGGACTACATCATGGTCAGCCCGCAGATCGCCGCCCCTGCGGCCCGCTGGTGGATTTGGCATCCGATGGATGATCCGGCCTGCTGGCAAAACGTCGCCCTGCGTGATGCGCTGCTGGCCGCCTCGGATCACTTCCCAGTCACGCTGGATGTCGATCTTTAGGCGGGGGGCTGCCAGCGGCGAGGCGTAAGACTGGACATGCGCGCGGCGCCGCCTACCTCAATCCCATGACACGCTTTATGCCCCTTATCGCCCTTTGTACGGTGCTGCCCCTCGCAGCCCATGCGCAGGAAGAATCCGAAGAACGCGGTCTCGGCCTGATGGAGCGCGGCGCGCAGATGTTCATGGACGGGATCATGGATGAGATGGGCCCGGTCATGGAGGGGTTTGAAGGGTTCACCGAGGCCATGCGCCCCGCGCTGCGCGATTTCGCGCGGGAGATGGGGCCGAAGCTTACGGAACTCTTGGACGAGGTCGAGGATTGGAGCGCCTATCAAGCGCCCGAGATGCAGCCCAACGGCGATATCATCATCCGCCGCAAGCCCGATCACCCGATGGTCCCGCCTGAGACCCCAACCGAACCCGTGCCGCAGATCGAGCTTTAACGCGCGGCGCGTTTGCCGGTCCGAACATGCACCTCTGCCTCAAGCGATTTGGCGAGTGAGTTCAGCCGCGCCTCTGCGACCTCTCCGAAAAGGGGGACCATGTCGGGGGTGAGCCACAGTTCCAACTGCTTTTTCTTGGGGAACCAGCGCAGTTCGCCGCGCTGTTCGCCCTTGTCCATCCAGAGCATCGCACCAAAGCGCATGGCCTTGCCAAGGATTTCGGCCTCCAACCGGGTCTTTTCATCGACCATCTCATAGAGGTCTTCGAAACGGGTGTTCTCACGCTTGTTGGAATAGCGGTGCAACAGGGCCAGCCCGAGGTAGATGCGTTCGGCGTGTTTCAGCCCGCCGAGATTGGCGCGGGTGGCATTGTCAAAACAGGTTTCGGCCCGGTAGTCGGGATGCGCGCGCCAGCTTACGTCGTGCAAAAGGCAGGCCGCTTTGACCAAACGCCTACGGGCGTGGGGGGCAGAGCGGTAGAGCGGCAGGATGAAGTTATAGAGCACCTTGCCGAAACCGGGCATCCGCGCGTCTTTGGCCTCGGCGAAATAGCAGGCTTCGATCAGCGGATCCCGGTCGCGCAGGCGCTGCGGCATCTGCTCATAAAGCATGCCTTCGCGGATGCCGTAGCTGGAAATGGCGATGTCCTTGGGCCGGAAGGTTTTGACCAGACGGCTCAGCACCTCGGCGGCGTAGGGCACAAGCGACATCCGGCTGGCGGAGACGCCGCAGGCATTGCGCAATTCCTCAAGGTCGGAAGTTTGAATGAACTTCACCGTCTCGCGAACCGAGGTCACGGTCATGCGGTATTCATGCAGCACATGCAGCGGATAGCCCCGGCGGTACATGTCGATCCGCGCGATCGCCCGCCAAGAGCCGCCCACAAGGAACAGCCGGTCACGCTGGCTGCCCATCTTTTCCTGAAGCCCGGTGATGACCTCTTTGATATGCGCGTGCCGCCCCTTGGCGCCGCCCTTGAGGTCGCGCAGCTTGAGCGGGCCAAGCTGCGAGGTGACCCGCCGCCCGACGCGCCCGCCCGATATTTCGGCAAGCTCCATCGAAGAGCCGCCGATGTCGCAGACGAGGCCGTAAGCACCGGGCCAGCCCAAAAGCACCCCTTGCGCCGAGAGCCGCGCCTCTTCCTCCCCGTCGATCACCCAGATGCGCAACCCGGTCTCGCGCAGCACATCGGCGCAGAAGGCGCGCCCGTCGCTGGCATCACGCACCGCCGCCGTGGCGACGACGGTAAGCTCTGACAGGCCCATGCCATCGGCCAATTTGCTGAACCGCCGCAGGGCCGAGAGCGCGCGGGCGCGCCCCTCGGGCGACAGATGCCCGGTCTCGGCCATGCCCGCGCCCAAGGCGCACATGATCTTTTCGTTGTAGAAATAGGCCGGAGAGCGCGCCGCGCCGTCAAAGACCACCAGCCGGACGGAGTTCGACCCCACATCCACCACGCCGACGCGGGCCAGCGCCCGCGCGCCCGGATCCTGAAACAAGGGTTTTCCGAAAAGGCCCAGTTCCGCCACACCCGTCTCAGGGACGGGGGCGGCTCGGGAAGGGTCGGTCTGGTCTGCCATCAATGCTCCTGCGGGCCATCCGTTTCACTGGATAATTGGCGCAGGGGGGCGGTGAGGTCAATTGCCAAAGGGGCGCTTGCCGGTCAATCCTCGGTATGGGTCAGCTTGGGCACATCCGAGGCCCCGGCGCTGCCCCGGCCCGAGAGCGAGGGGTTTTCCATGAAAAAGCGGTGGCAGTTGAAGGCGAAAGTGCCTTCGGGGATCGCCGGGCGGGTGAATTTGCCATCCGGCCCCATGACCCAGCTTTGCGCCACGTCAGCCAGATTGGCCGCCATGATCTGGCTGGTGATCTGCGCCTTGACGGTGGGGTTTTCGATCTCGACCAATGTCTCGACCCGGCGGTTCAGGTTGCGGCCCATCCAATCGGCAGAAGACATGAAGACCCGCGCCTTCTTGTGTGGCAGCCCGTGGCCATTGCCGAAACAGACGATGCGGCTGTGCTCCAAAAAGCGCCCGATGATGGATTTGACGCGGATGTTGTCCGACAGCCCCTTCACCCCGGGGCGCAGCCCGCAGATGCCGCGAATGACGAGGCTGATTTCCACCCCGGCTTGGCTCGCGTCATACAGCGCGTCGATCACCTCAGCGTCGATCAACGCGTTCATCTTGGCCCAGATCACGGCGGGGCGTCCGGCGCGGGCATGTTCGGCCTCGGCCCGGATCATCTCAAGCAGGCGCGGCTTCAGCGTCGTGGGGGAGATGGCGAGGTTTTCCAACTGCTCCGGCGGGGCGTAGCCCGACAGGAAGTTGAACACTTTCGTCGCATCGCGCCCAAGGCTCGAGTCGCAGGTAAAGAGCGACAGGTCCGTATAAATCCGCGCGGTGATCGGGTGGTAGTTGCCGGTGCCGTAGTGGGTATAGGTCACCAATTGATCACCCTCGCGGCGCACCACGGTCGAGATCTTGGCGTGGGTCTTGAGGTCGAGAAAACCGTAGACCACATGCGCGCCCGCCCGCTCCAACCGGCGCGATTGGCGGATGTTGGCGGCCTCATCAAAGCGGGCCTTCAGCTCGACCAGCGCGGTGACCGATTTGCCATCCTCCGCCGCCTCGCAAAGCGCGCTGACAATGGGGCTGTCGCGCGAGGTGCGGTAGAGCGTCTGCTTGATCGCCACCACATCCGGGTCGCGCGCCGCTTGGGCAAGGAAACGCACCACCATGTCGAAGGTCTCGTAAGGGTGGTGCAGCAGCATGTCTTTCTGTCGGATCGCCGCGAACATATCGCCGTCATGGTCGCTGACCCGCTCAGGCACGCGGGGGGTAAACTGCGGCCAGAGCAGGTCAGGCCGGGCATCGGTCACCAGTTTCGACAGGTCGGCGATGCCCAACATGCCGTCGATCTCGATCACGTCTTGGGGGCGCACGCAAAGCTCGCGCATGACGACGGACTTCAGCTTTTCCGGCGCGCCTGCGGAATGGGTCAGGCGCACGACCTCGCCCCGGCGGCGGCGTTTCAGCGCGACCTCGAATTCCCGCACGAGGTCTTCGGCCTCATCCTCCACCTCAAGATCGCTGTCGCGCAGCACGCGGAATTCGAAATGCGCCTTGAGTTTGTAGCCCGGAAAGAGGTTGGGGATATTGATGATCAGCAGATCTTCAAGCGGCAGATAGCGCAGGCAGCCATCGGGGGCGGGCAGAGGCACGAAACGGTCGATCTGCGCCGGGATCGGCAAAAGCGCCTGTAGCGGGCGTTTGTCGCGGGTGCGCTCCAGTTGCAGCGCCAGCGCGTAGCCAGTGTTGGGAATGAAGGGGAAGGGGTGCGCGGGGTCGATGGCCAGCGGCGAGAGCACGGCGAAGACTTGGTTGAGGAACACCCCTTCGAGATGTTTGTGATCGGCCTCGGTCAGGTCGGCCGTGCGCTCCAGCATGATGTTCTGCGCGTCCATCTCGGCCATGAGATCGACCAGCACCCGTTGCTGGGACATCATCAGGTTGCGCGCGTCTTCGTTGATCAACACCAGTTGCTCACCGGGGCTCAGCCCATCGGCGGCGGCGGTGGTGTTGCCCGCCTGTGCAAGCTCGCGCAGGCCCGCCACGCGCACGGTATAGAATTCGTCTAGATTGGTTGCCGAGATCGACAGGAAGCGCAGCCGCTCCAACAGCGGCACGCGCGGGTTCTCGGCTTCTTCCAGCACGCGCCAGTTAAAGTCGAGCCAGCTCAGCTCACGGTTAAAGAACCGGCCCGGCCCGGCGGTGTCGAGATCGGGCAGATCGGTGGCGGGCGGAAAGGGCGCTTGCAGGAAATCAGCTTGGGTCATGCGGGCCTCATGACATTGGAATGTAACGGGTTTGCGAAGGCTTGCGTTAATTATTCCAGTATCACGCGCGAGGCGGGGCGATGTCCAGCACCTGCGCGGCCAGTGCGCGGGTCAGGGGGCGCTTCTGCGCAAGGCTGGCAGCATCCAGCCGGTCGACCAGCGCGATGGCGGCGGCAAAGGAACGATCCATCCGGGTCATCAGGTAATTGATCAGTTCCGGTTTCGGCGTCAGTTGCCGGTCGGCCAGCAGTTTGACCAGCAGGGCCGAGAGCAGCGCATCGTCGGGTGCCTCCATCTCGACCATCGTGGCGCCGCGCATCCGGCTGACCAGATCGGGCAGCGTAAGGCCCCAATGCGCCACCGGCCCGGTGCCGGTGAGCAAGAGCGCCTGACCTTCGGCCAGCACGAGGTTGTGCAGATGGAACAGCGCCGTTTGCGCGGCCGCGTCCCCGGCGATTAGATGCACGTCCTCCACGGCCACGGGAGCACGGGCGAGGGCGGGAATGTCGGCCTCCAGCAGGTCCGCCGCACTGATGATCCGCGCGCCCGAAAGGTCCGCCCAGACATGCGTCAGATGTGTCTTGCCTGAGCCTTGCGGCCCGGTCAGCGCCAGCTTGCCGCCCGCCCAACCGCGCCAGCCGTCGATCATCGCCATGGCCATGGCGTTGGAAGGCGCGACAAAGAAAGCGTCGCGGCCCAGAGCCGTTCGGCTGGGCAGGTTCAACCCGAGTTGGTGGGCCATGTTAGCGGATGTCCTCGTCGACGGTCGTTTCAGGCTCGCGGCCTTTGTAGAGCACGCTTTCGCGGTAGCGCGCCGTGGCAAAACGCGCGATCACGCCGATGGCGGCGGCCACGGGCACTGCAACCAAGAGGCCCACGAAGCCGAAGAGCGTGCCGAAGACCGACAGCGCCAGCAGCAGCCAGACCGGGTGCAGCCCGACCGAATTACCCACGAGCTTTGGTGTCAGCAGGTTTCCCTCGACCACTTGGCCCAGCACGAAGATGCCCGCGACGAGACCGATGGAAAGCCAATCCCCCCAGAATTGAAACAACGCCAGACCGATCGCCAGCGCCCCGCCGATTAATGCGCCGAGGTAGGGGATGAAGGTGACCAGCCCCGCGACAAAGCCGACGACGAGGCCGAATTGCAGCCCCACCAGCATCAGCGCCACGGCGTAATAGGTGCCAAGGATCAAGCAGACCGTGCCCATGCCGCGCACGAAAGAGGCCAACGTCGCGTCAATCTCGCGCGCCAATTGGCGAATCGTCGGGGCATGGTCTCGCGGCAGCAGCCGGTCGACCGCGGCGACCATACGGTCCCAATCGAGCAGCAGGTACACCGCGACCACCGGGACGATGACGAACAAGAGCAGGACGTTGATCAGCGACGCAAAGGAGGCCAGCGCGGTTTGCAGCAATTGCCCGCCGCGCTCTTGAATGGTGGTGCCCAGTGTCGTCAGCGAGGTGCGCAGCGTCGAATCGTCATCCAAGAGAGAGGGGAAACGGTCGGTGATGAAATCGGTGAAATTGCGGGTGAGCTTGGGCGCGGTCTCGATCAGGTTCACGGTCTGATTGACCAGCGTCGGGATCACCAAAAGCGCCATCAGCACGAAGACCAAAAGCGCCACCACGGTGATGACGGCGGTGGCCATGGTGCGGCTGAGGCCCAAACGCTCAAGCCGGTCGGCCACGGGGTCGAGGAAATAGGCAATCGCCCCGCCCAGCAGGAAGGGCAGCATCACATCGCCGATGAACCACAGCGCCACCATGAACACCGCTGCCGCGATGCCCCAGTACTTCAATTGGTCTCTGATTGGCAGGGCCATGGCGCTCTCCGGCAGGGAATGCCATCACATCGCCCATGTGGCGTTTCGTTTCAAGCCTTGGCTGCGGGTGGCGCGCGCGTCAAAGGCGCGGAACGGGCAAGCGGTGGAACTGGCCCAGCGGGCCGCCCGACCTCAGCGATGTGATTGTCTCGCCCTTTGACATGCACTAGTCAGGGGGCAATGCGTCAATGAGGAAACACCATGCGTCTGTCCCAATATTTTCTACCCGTGCTGAAGGAAAACCCTGCCGAGGCGCAGATCGTCAGCCACCGGTTGATGCTGCGGGCGGGGATGATCAAGCAATCCAGCGCGGGGATCTATTCTTGGCTGCCGCTGGGCTACAAGGTGCTGCGCAAGGTCGAAGAGATCGTGCACCAAGAGCAGCAGCGCGTGGGCCATATCCCGATGCTGATGCCGACGCTGCAATCGGCGGACCTGTGGAAGGAGTCGGGCCGCTATGACGCCTATGGCCCCGAGATGCTGCGCATCCGCGACCGGCAGGACCGCGACATGCTCTACGGTCCCACCAACGAAGAGATGATCACCGATATCTTCCGCAGCCATGTCGGCTCTTACAAAGACCTGCCGCTGACGCTCTACCACATCCAATGGAAGTTCCGTGACGAGATTCGCCCGCGTTTCGGCGTGATGCGGGGCCGTGAGTTCCTGATGAAGGACGGCTACAACTTCGACCTCACCAAAGAAGACGCGTTGCACGCCTATAACCGCCATCTGGTCAGTTACCTGCGCACCTATGAGCGGATGGGCCTGCAAGCGATCCCGATGCGCGCCGACTCTGGCCCCATCGGCGGCGATGACACGCATGAGTTCCTCGTGCTGGCTGAAACGGGCGAGTCGGAGGTTTTCTATGACAGCGAGATCACCGACCTGACCTTTGGCGACCGCGAGATCGACCCCAATGATCACGACGCCTGCCGCGCGGTGCTGGAGGAGTTTACCTCCCGCTACGCCCGCACGGATGAGACCCATGATCCGGAGGTATTTGCCAAGGTACCGGAAGAACGCCAGCGCACCGCCCGCGGCATCGAAGTGGGGCAAATCTTCTATTTTGGCACCAAATATTCCGACGCGATGAACGCCAAGGTGCAAGGCCCCGACGGCAAACAGGTGCCGGTGCATATGGGCAGCCACGGCATCGGCGTCAGCCGTCTGCTGGGCGCGATAATCGAAGCCAGCCATGACGACAAGGGCATCATCTGGCCCGAGGGGGTGACGCCTTTCCATGCGGGGATCGTGAACCTCAAACAGGGCGATGCGGAGGCCGACGCGGCCTGCGACGCGCTTTACAAGAGCCTCAAGGCGCTGGGCCTCGATCCGCTGTATGACGACCGCAAGGGCGGGGCGGGGATGAAGTTCGCCACGATGGACCTCATCGGTCTGCCATGGCGCATCACCGTCGGCCCGCGCGGGCTGAAGAACGGCGTGGTCGAACTCACCAGCCGCCGCACGGGTGAGAGCGAGGAGCTACCGCCCGAACAGGCGGTTGAGAAGATCGCCAAGATCTACGCCGGTATCGTCTGAGGGCCGCGATGATCCTGCGGGCGCTGACATTGGCCGGTGGGATCGTAAGCGCAGGCATTGCCGCACAAGGCCCGGGGTTCACCCGGGCCTATGTGTTTCAGCTCGAGGCGGCAGAGCAGCGCCTCGCCAAAGTCGTGGCGGATTTTGATGCCGCCGCGCAGGCCGCAGGGCTGGTGCGGGAAGACGCCGTGGCGCGGCTGCGCGGATCGGCGCTGCTAGAGCGCCGGGGCTGGGACATGCGCCGCAACATCGAACGGCGAGGGTGGCTTGAGGCCACATTGCCGAGGCTCCAATCAGCGGGCCCGTTCCTGCGCTGCTATCTGCTATGGCGCAGCCCGGATGCCGAAGCTTTGCGCGCCGCCCTGCGCGGCTTTGCCCCCACCGCCCCGCGCAGCCGTGCCGAATGGCTCTTCGCCGGTTTGGGGCTCATCACGGGGGCCAGTCTCACCCGCCTGCTGCTGTGGCTGCCCACATGGCCCGCGCGCTTCCGCCGCCGCCGGGCATTGCGTTCTTGACCCTGCTGGGGCAAAGCCTCAGGTTGCGCGCACCTCAGACCGGAGCCTTCCCGCATGGCCAGCAAACCCACACGCACCGCCCCATTCGCGGCCTTTGAATGGATGATCGCTTGGCGCTACCTGCGCGCCCGCCGCGCCGAAGGAGGCGTCAGCGTTATGACGTGGATCAGCCTCATCGGCATCACGTTGGCGGTCTTTGCGCTGATCGCCACGCTTTCGGTCCGCTCAGGGTTCAGGGCCGAGTTCGTCGACACGATCCTCGGGGCCAATGCCCATGTCACCGTCTACACGATGGGGGAGGTGCTGCCCAACGGCCAGATCGACCGCACCATCGACGATTACGAGGCAATGGCCGAGCGGGTGGCAGCCGTCGAAGGCGTGACCCGCGTGGCCCCGCTGGTGCGGCAACAGGTCATGGCCAACCGCCGCCAGTCGAACGCGGGGGTCGAGGTTTTCGGCATCGCTTCGGATGACCTGATGACCATCCCCGGCATCCAGCCCTCAGAGCGTTCTTTCGGTGACATCACGCGTTTTGAAGAGGGCATGGCCATCGGCAGCGGCGTGGCGCAGGCCTTGGGCGTGCAGGTCGGCGATAGCGTCAAGCTGATCTCGCCCAACGGGGTAAAGACCGCCTTTGGCACCAGCCCGCGGGTCAATGCCTATGAGGTGGTCTATATCTTCTCTGCCGGGCGCTACGATATTGATAAAACAAGGGTTTACCTGCCTATCACCGAGGCGCAGAGCTTTTTCAACCGCGAGGGCGTGGCGGATGAGCTGGAGGTTATGGTCGAAGACCCGGAAGGCGTGGATGCCATGGCGCCCGCGGTGATGCAGGCGGCGGGCGAGCGCGCGCAGGTCTGGACATGGCGCGACGCCTCAAGCTCCTTCCTCTCGGCGCTCGACATCGAGGACCGGGTGATGTTCGTGATCCTCAGCGTCTTGGTGCTGATCGCGGCGATGAACATCGTCTCGGGGCTGATCATGCTGGTCAAGAACAAGGGCCGCGACATCGGCATCCTGCGCACCATGGGGCTGTCTGAGGGCTCTGTGCTGCGGGTGTTCTTCATCTGCGGGGCCTTCACGGGCATCATCGGCACCGCGGCGGGCGTGGTGCTGGGGGTACTGTTTGCCACTTACGTCGACCAGATCTTCGGCTTCGTGAACTACCTCAGCGGCGGCAATGCCTGGGACGCTTCGATCCGCGGCATTTATTTCCTGCCTGCGAAACTGCAACTGGGCGATGTGCTCTCGGCCGTGGCGCTGTCGCTTGGTCTTTCCTTCGTCGTCACGATCTTTCCCGCCCGCCGCGCGGCGCGGATGAACCCGGTGGAGGCCCTGCGCTATGAATGATCCCGTCCTGCGCCTGAGCGGCATTTCCAAGGCCTATAACCCCGGTGCACCCAATGAGGTGCAGGTGCTGCGCGGCATCGACCTTGAGGTGGCCCCCGGCGAGGTGGTGGCGCTGGTCGCGCCCTCCGGGGCGGGTAAGTCGACGCTGCTGCATATCGCGGGGCTTTTGGACACCGCCGACAGCGGCACTGTGGAGATCACGGGCGATGACCTGACAGGCCAGAGCGACCGCCGCCGCACGGCCGTGCGCCGCGCGGACGTGGGCTTCATCTACCAGTTCCACCACCTGCTGCCAGAGTTCACGGCGCTGGAAAACATCGTGCTGCCGCAACTGGCCAATGGCGTGGCGCGCAAGGAGGCCGGGGCGCGGGCGCGGGAGCTTCTGACGCAGGTCGGCATTGCCGAGCGTGCCGATCACCGCCCCGCCGCCATGTCGGGCGGCGAGCAGCAGCGGGTGGCCTTTTGCCGGGCGCTGGCCAACGCGCCGCGGCTTCTGCTGGCGGACGAACCCACGGGCAACCTCGACCCTTCGACCTCGGATCAGGTCTTTGCCGCGCTGATGGCGCTGGTGCGCGGCACCGGGCTTTCGGCGGTGATCGCTACCCATAACCTCGAACTGGCGGCCCGGATGGACCGGCAAATCCGGCTCGACGCGGGGCAGTTGGTGCCGGTCTGACTCAGCCGCAGATGTTTTCTAACTCGACCCCGTCCCAGGGCAGGCCCACGTCATAGGGGCGGCTTTGGGGCAGGGGGGGCACGGGCATGACCTCCGACAGCATCGCATGCAGCCGCTTGGTGCGCGGCGCCTGCGGGTCGAGCGCGCGGCAGCAGACGAATTCCTCCACGATCGAGCCTTGTTGCTCATAGCCAAAGTCGAGAAACCGCGGCTTGGTATCCACGTCGAAGAGGTAGGGGTCCGGACTGGTGAATTGCTCGGAGGCCGCGCGCAGGGGCGAATAGCCGGTGAACTCGCGGTTCTGCCATTGCCAGACATGGGTGATCTCATGCGCCAGCAGCATGGCGGCGATCAGCCCGATGCGGTCGGGGTGATCGGGCAGGTAATCCTCGAGGTACCAATCCTTGTCGAAGAGCACATGATTGAAGAGCGCCACGGCGGCGGGCTTCGAGGTGACGGTCTCGCCCACCTGCGGCGGCAGGATACGCTCGCGGCAGGTGGTGCGCGGGCGCGGCTTGCGGCGGAAGGTGACCGCGCGGGTGGGCGCGCCATCGTGCAGACGCACGCGCTCGTAGTCGAGGGTGGGGCCATGGATGGTGGCGAGATAGGCGCGTTCGTTGTCCGTCAGCGGTCGACCGCAGGCGGTGAGGAGGAGCAGGAGGAGAAGCGCGCGGATCATGGGGTGAGTTAGGCGCGGGGGAGGCGGCGGATCAAGGGGGAAGTTGGGGGTGCGGTCGCGAAACAGTAGGGCCGCGCCCGACCTCGGGCCGGAGGGCTACTTGGAAAAGGTCCAGTGGACCTTTGCAGCCCGGAAGGCGGCGCAAGCCGCCGGGGGGCACGCATGTGCGCCCTCCACGTGGGGGAGGGTGAAGACCGTCTCGCAAACTCTCCCGGGGGAGAGTTTGAGGTCGGAACGGGCGGAGCCCCGGACGGGCGTGGCCCGGGCGAGGCTAGAGCGCCCTAGGCATATACCAAGCTCGTGGAGACCGCATTGCGTAGTTTGGACGGAAAACACGCCCGTCTGGACCTATGGCTAATGCTGTATGGCAATTTCGCATTCGAACGTTCTTGAAGGTTCCGCCACCCATGCGGTTTTGTGCTTCAGATAGCGAAACTAGGTTTCCTCCTAAATTCAGCTCTCCGTCGATTTCCACCTCATCCCCTCGGAAGTCGATTGTTAAGAATACGTTCCCTTTTGCGCGGCGGAACTTCACCCAATTTGTCTTAAACTCGATGTCCCAGAACTGCCCGATGCTAGCGGCCATAACGTTTTGCTTTATTTCGACCTCGGGCCAAAATTCTTCATCAGGAATAAAGACGTTTAGTCTGAACTCTCCGTCTATCTGTCGATATCCGATAATCGAGTTTCCCCCGTAGTCTATTGCTGAGACGCAATCTTCTACGATCATTGAGCCTAACCTAAGAACTCTCTGTTCTCGATTCCCGCCGAGGTACCCACTTATCTTTCCGTTGCGAATATTGATTGGATTGGCTTTGGCTGAGTAGGACTTAGCTTTGGGAAGTTTTCCATACTCCGAGTGATGACTCGGGCAAAGGGCAACCATATGTTCTGGTTTGAAGTGCTTTTCTTCACGCCATTCAATAATATGATGGTATTCAATAATTGGACAGCCGCAGACGGCGCACCCAAATCCAGCTTCTTGACGAAGTTGGCGTGCGATCGCGGCAGGTGGCGTCCTACCCCTCAAACATCCAACTCCTCCACAAACTGCGCGTTCTGCTGAATATACGCAAACCGCATCTCCGGCTTCTTCCCCATCAGCCGCTCCACCAGATCCCCGGTCTCGCCCGGCACGTCCTCGTCCACGGTCACGCGGATGAGCTTGCGGGTCTCGGGGTCCATCGTGGTTTCCTTGAGGTCCTTCGCGTCCATCTCGCCCAGACCCTTGAAGCGGCTGACGTCGATCTTGCCTTTGCCGCCGAGGCCCTTCTCCAGCCACATGTTCTTTTCCGCCTCGTCGAGGCAATAGACCCGCTTGGCGCCTTGGGTCAGGCGGAAGAGCGGCGGGCAGGCCAGATACAGGTGCCCCGCGTCAATGAGCGGGCGCATCTGGGTGAAGAAGAAAGTCATCAGCAGGGACGCGATATGCGCGCCGTCGACGTCGGCGTCGGTCATGATGATGATCTTGTCGTAGCGCAGATCGTCGAGGTTGAACTTCGTGCCCATGCCGACGCCGAGCGCCTCGCACAGGTCGTTGATCTCGGCGTTAGTCGACAGCTTGCTCGAGGCCGCGCCCAGCACGTTGAGGATCTTGCCCTTCAGCGGCAGCAGCGCCTGCGTGTTGCGGTTGCGCGCGCCCTTGCCGGAGCCGCCGGCGCTGTCGCCCTCAACGATGAAAAGCTCGGTGCCCTCACGCGACTTGCTGGTGCAATCGGTCAGCTTGCCGGGCAGGCGCAGCTTCTTGGTGGCGGATTTGCGGGCGGTTTCCTTCTCCTGCTTGCGGCGCATCCGCTCCTCGGCGCGCAGGACGAGGAAGTCGAGGATCGCGCCCGCGGATTTTGTGTCTGCCGCCAGCCAGTTGTCGAAATGGTCGCGGACTGCGTTTTCGACCAGTCGCTGCGCCTCGGTGGTGGCCAAACGGTCCTTGGTCTGGCCGACGAATTCCGGCTCTCGGATGAAGCAGGACACCAGCGCGCAGCCCCCGGTGATCAGGTCGTCGCGGGTGATGTCCTTGGCCTTGCGGTTGTTGGCCAGCTCGCCATAGGCGCGGATGCCTTTCAGGATCGCGGCCCAGAAGCCGCTCTCATGGGTGCCGCCCTCGGGCGTGGGGACGGTGTTACAATAGGACTGGATGAAACCGTCGCGCGCGGGCGTCCAGTTGATCGCCCATTCAACCTTGCCCGGCACGCCGAAACGTTCCTGAAAGTCGACCGTCCCGGCAAAGGGGTTCTCGGCGTAGGTCGTGGCCTTGCCCAGCGTCTCGCGCAGGTAATCGGCGAGGCCCCCGGGGAAGTGGAAGGTCGCCTCCATCGGGGTGTCGCCGTCCTCGATCTCGGACTTCCAGCGGATCTCGACGCCGGAAAAGAGATAGGCCTTGGAGCGCACCATCTTGAGCAGGCGTGCGGGCTTGAAGCGGTGCGCGCCGAAAATCTGTTCGTCGGCGTGGAAAGTGACGGTGGTGCCGCGGCGGTTAGGTGCCGCGCCGATCTTCTCCACCGGGCCTTGCGGGATGCCGCGCGAGAACCGCTGCTCGAAGAGCTCGCGGTTGCGCGCGACCTGCACCACCATGGAATCCGACAGCGCGTTCACGACCGAGGCGCCCACGCCGTGCAGACCGCCCGAGGTCTGATAGGCCTTGCCGGAGAACTTGCCGCCCGCGTGCAGTGTACAGAGGATCACCTCAAGCGCGGATTTGTCCGGGAACTTCGGGTGCGGGTCGATCGGGATGCCGCGGCCGTTGTCGCGGATGGTGACCGAGTAATCGGCGTTCAGCTCCACCTCGATCCGGTTGGCATGGCCCGCGACCGCCTCGTCCATCGAGTTGTCGAGTACTTCGGCCACCATGTGGTGCAGCGCGCGTTCATCGGTGCCGCCGATATACATGCCGGGGCGTTTGCGGACGGGCTCCAGCCCCTCCAGCACTTCGATGGAGGAGGCATCGTATTCGGTGGGTTCCTGGCCGGAAAGAAGGTCGGTCATGCGGGCCTGCTCTTTGTTTGTGGGTGGGGCCATTTTGACAGCCCCGCGCGCCGGGGGCAATCGCGGGTTTGTCTTGGGCTGCTGTTTTGCCCCGGTCAGCCAGCTTTGGCGCGCAGCCAATCGGCAAGGGTCTCTTCATCGATGCGGCCTTGGGCCACTTCGCGGATCAGATCGCCTGCCTCGATGGTTTCGTGGTCAAGCTGCACCCCATTGAGATCAAGGCAGATATCGAGAACGAGATGCGCGGTTCGCTTGTTGGCGTCGTTAAAGACATGCCCGGTGGCAACTGCCACGCAATAGGCCGCGGCAAGGTCGAAAACATCTTCGATCATGCCGTAGACCAGCCGGTTATCGACCCGCGCCAATGCCCCTTCTAGCGATTTGTCCAAGGCCATGCCGGCCAACTCGCCTGGGTTTAGTGCGGAATCGTGAATCCTGACGACGAGGTCAGGTGAAAGCAGCACATAGGTCATTTATCTTTGAGGTAGTCCAGAACGGGCTGATTGATGTGCTTCCTGCGGGCAATGCTCTCCATCACCTCATCCAGCGTGGCCACGCGCGGCTCTTCTTGCAATGTCGCCTCGGCGGGTACGAAATAGCCCACGCAGCGCGAGTTCTTCATCACCGCCACGGGCTTGCCGCCCGAGCGTTCCAATACCTTATGCGGCTCGCGCATTTCGGTCATGGTGGCGATGTGGTTGGTGTGAATGCGGGTCATGGCGCGGCTCCTGAATGCATATACGAATATACATTATTTCGGCCATTTTACAAGGGCCGCTGTTTGCACCAGTCGAGCACCGCCGCCGCCACCTCTGACGGCTTTTGGTGGTGCAGCCAATGATCCGCCCCTTCGATCTCGACCCGGGTGAGGTCCGGCGCGAAAGCCTCCAACCCGGCGGTGGCTTCGGGCAGAAGAGCGGTGTCTTCCGTTCCCCAGATCAGCAGATGCGGGCAGGGGGCGCGCAAACGGTCGACCGGGAATTCTGGCAGGTCGCTCAGGGGCTTGCCCGGCGTGGCGACTTGCAGGGGGGAGGCACGATACCAGTTGATCATCGCCCTGAGCCGCCCCGGCCGCCCCCATTCCGCGCGGTAGTCCTCAAG
This sequence comes from Sulfitobacter sp. R18_1, assembly GCF_017743915.1. NCBI lineage: Bacteria > Pseudomonadati > Pseudomonadota > Alphaproteobacteria > Rhodobacterales > Roseobacteraceae > Sulfitobacter > Sulfitobacter sp. R18_1. The sequence goes on along the minus strand of NZ_JAGHRG010000011.1, from coordinate 90,876 downwards.
CCGCGCGGGCGTCAGCCAGCTGAGGTCCATATTGGCGGAAAAAAGGTCGAGCAGCCCCGCGAAATCGTCCCGCGCCAGCTGCACCGCGCTGCCTTCGGCGCGCAGGGCGTTGATATATTGCGAGGCGCGCGACTGCGCCCCGCCTGCGGCCATGGCGCGCTGAAACGGCACGGGATGCACGCCGTTGAGCACGATCAGCCGGGCCACCAGCTCAGGCCGGAACATCGCCAAAGCGTAGCCCACGGAGGCCCCCCAATCATGCGCCAAGACGGTCACTGGCCTGTCGCCGATCAAAGCGGCCATATCGGCCATGAGGTGCGCCATCGCATAGGGTTCGATCCCCTCGGGCGCGCTGCTTTGGCCATAGCCGCGCTGGTCGGGCGCGATGCAGTGGAAGTCTTGGCACAGCAGCGGGGCCAGATCGCGCCATGCGCCGCCATATTCGGGAAAGCCATGGAGCATGAGAAGCGGCGGCAGGTTCTCATCGCCCCAATGGCGTATGAAAATCTCCTGACCGTTCACGCGGCGGGTTTCGGTCCGTGTCGGTTCCATCGCGAGCCCTCCTGCCACCAGCTTTGCCGTTAAGGGCCGCGGACGCAAGGATTTCATGGCAAAACAGTGGCATCGACCCGCCGCAAACCCATGGCAGAGCGCAAAAACCGCACTTCCCCTTTGCAGCGACCCGGCGTAAGGCTCGTGTCATGAGCAAGACAATGACCAACCGCAATCACGTCCGGGCGATCCTGACACTCGGCCTGCCGCTGATCGGCGGGCATCTGGCACAGATGGCCATCGGCGTGACCGATACCGTCATGCTCGGCTGGTATTCGGTCGAAGCGCTGGCGGCGGTGGTGCTGGGCAGTACCTATTTCTTCGTGCTGTTCATCTTTGGCTCGGGCTTTGCCATGGCAGTGATGCCGCTGGTGGCCGCCTATGACGCCGAGGATGACGAGATTGGCCTGCGCCGCGCCACGCGCATGGGGCTGTGGCTGTCGGTGGGCTTTGCGATGATCGCGCTGCCCGCGATGATCTGGTCGCCTGCGGTGCTGGACCTGCTGGGGCAGGGGCCCAACCTTGCCGATACGGCGGGCGATTACCTCAAAGTCGCAGGCTGGGGCATCGTGCCTGCGCTCTTGGTGATGGTGCTGAAATCCTACCTCGCCGCCTTGGAGCGCACGCAGGTGGTGCTGTGGATCACCCTGCTGGCCGCCGGGGTCAATGCGTTGGCGAATTACGCGCTGATCTTCGGCAACTGGGGCGCGCCGGAGCTTGGCGTGATGGGGGCGGCTGTGGCCTCGGTCACGACGCAATGCGTCTCGTTGATCGGGGTGGTGATCTATGTGCTGATCGCCCTGCCGCAGCACAGCCTGTTCGTGCGGCTTTGGCGGGTGGACGGGCAGATGTTGCTGCGGGTGTTTACGCTGGGCCTGCCGATTGGCCTGACCACGCTGAGCGAAGTCGGGCTTTTCGCCGCCTCCTCGCTGATGATGGGCTGGCTGGGGACGATCCCGCTGGCCGCACATGGCATCGCGATTCAACTCGCCTCGCTGACCTTCATGGTGCATCTGGGGCTGAGCAATGTCGCCACGATCCGCGCGGGCAATGCCTATGGCCGCCGCGACGTGCCGCATATGAAGCGCGGCGCGGTGATCGTGACCGTGCTGTCGCTGGTCTTTGCGCTGCTCACCATGGTCGGTTTTGTCGGCTGGCCCGAGCCGCTGATCTCGGTCTTCATGCAAGAGGATGAGCCCGCGCGGCCTGAAATCCTTGCCATCGGCACCGGGCTTCTGGTGATGGCGGCGCTGTTCCAACTGGTCGATGGGGCGCAGGTGGTGGCCCTTGGGCTGTTGCGCGGGGTGCAGGATACCAAAGTGCCGATGGTCATGGCCGCGGTCAGCTATTGGATCGTCGGCATGCCCTGCTCCTACCTGCTGGGCTTTGTGCTGGGCTTCGGGGCTATGGGCATCTGGGCCGGTCTGGTGGCGGGGCTGGCGGTGGCCGGGCTGCTGCTGAATGCGCGTTTCTGGGACGTGATCGTCAAGCGGCTGGCGGTTTAGACCTCAGCCCCGGTCCATCCGATCCGCCTTTTTGCGCACCAGCGTGCTGCGCAGGTCGTGCATCGCCAGCAGCAACTCATCCGTCACCGCCTCAAGCTCGGCGTCCGTGGCGCGGGACTGCGCCCATTGGGTGGTGAGGTTCAGATGCTCCACGGCGCGGCGGATGTCGTCGATCTCGCGCGCCGCAAGGGTCGCGCGGCGGGCCTTGGTCCAGCGGGCAATCTCGGCCTGATCGGCCTCGGTCAAACGGTGCTGCCCATGGGGCTTTACCTCTCCGTTGCGGATGTTGACGACGGCGATCTGCTCCATCTCGATCCGGCGCTGGCGGTTCGCGGCATCCAGCCGAAACACCGCCGCGCCATTCTCGCGGACCCTGAAATAATAGTCGGGAAGATCGCCCGCCATGGTGTTGTCCCTTACGTCAGCCCGGCGCAGAAGCTCTGGATGCGGCTGCACGCCTCTTTCAGCGCCTCATCCGAGGTAGCGTAGCTGACCCGGAAATTCGGCGAAAGCCCGAAGGCCGCGCCAAAGACGACCGCAACACCGGTTTCCTCAAGCAAAGCAGTGGCAAAAGCCTCGTCATCCGTGATCTTGGTGCCCGCCGCCGAGGTCTTGCCGATCAGCCCGGCGATGGAGGGATAGACGTAGAAGGCTCCCTCGGGCGTCGGGCAAGTGATGCCCTCGATGGCCGAGAGCATCTTAACCACCAGATTGCGGCGGCGCACGAAGGTCTCGTTGTTTTCGGCGATGTAATCCTGCGTGCCGTTCAGCGCCTCCACAGCGGCCCATTGGCTGACCGAACAGGGGTTCGACGTGCTCTGCGACTGGATCTTGCGCATCGCCCCGATCAGCTTTTCCGGCCCCGCGGCATAGCCGATGCGCCAGCCGGTCATGGCATAGGCTTTCGACACGCCGTTGACCGTCAGCGTGCGGTCGTAGAGCGCGGGTTCCACCTGCGCAGGCGTGCAGAACTCGAAACCGTCATAGGCGAGATGCTCATACATGTCGTCGGTCATCACCCAGACGTGCGGGTGGCGCATCAGCACGTCGGTCAGCGCCTTCAGCTCGTCGCGGCTGTAACCCGCGCCGGTGGGGTTCGAGGGGGAGTTGAAGATGAACCACTTGGTCTTAGGCGTGATCGCCTCTTCCAGCGCCTCGGGGGTGAGCTTGAAGTCGTTCTCCAGCGTCGCGGGGGCGATGACCGGCGTGCCGCCCGCCAAGAGCACCATGTCGGGGTAGCTGACCCAATAGGGGGCGGGGATCACGACCTCTTCGCCGGGGTTCATCGTGGCCATCAGCGCGTTGTAGAGGATCTGCTTACCCCCGGTGCCGACGCTGACCTGCGCGGGCGTGTAGTCGAGCCCGTTGTCGCGTTTGAACTTGGCGCAGATCGCCTGTTTCAGCTCGGGGATGCCGTCGACGGGGGTGTATTTCGTCTTGCCCGCGTTGATCGCAGCCACGGCTGCGTCCTTGATGTTCTGCGGCGTGTCGAAATCCGGCTCGCCCGCGCCAAGCGCGATGATGTCGCGCCCCGCGGCCTTGAGTTCTGCCGCTTTGGTGGTGACGGCGATGGTGGGCGACGGTTTGACCCGATCAAGGGTCGCGGACAGCAGTTCCATTTCAGCCTCGGGTTGCTTATGAATATCTCCACGTTCATAGGGGGCGTCCCCGCACCCGGCAAGGGTGTCTGGCAGGAGAGGAAGCATGACCGACGAGATTGACTGGTACGGCCCCGAGGCCGCCACCTTTGGCGACCGGGTCGCGGCGGCCCGCGAACAGACCGGCATGACACAGGCGATGCTGGCCAAACGGCTGGGCGTGCGCCTGTCCACCCTGCGCGGTTGGGAAGACGACCTGTCAGAGCCGCGCGCCAACCGGCTGTCGATGCTGGCGGGGCTGCTCAATGTCTCGATGATGTGGCTGATCACGGGCGAGGGGGAGGGCGTCGATGCCCCCGAAGCGGGCGAGACCGCGCGCCGTGTCGACCTCGAAGAGGTGCTGGCCGATATGCGCGCCCTGCGCAGCGACCTGCTGAAAAAGGCCGAGACTGTCGGCAAATTGGAAAAGCGCATTCGGCGCCTCATGACGGAGCCCGCAGATGGCTGAAGCCCCCGAACACCGGATCAAACGCCTGCAAATGCGCTCTATGCGCCGGGGCATCAAGGAGATGGACCTGATCCTCTCGGCCTATGCCGAGGCGCGGTTGCCCCAGATGGATGACGCGGGCCTCACGCTTTACGACCAAATGCTGAACGAGAATGACCACGACCTCTATCTTTGGGTCAGCGGACAGGCAGAGGCACCCGCCGAATATGCGGGATTGATCGCGGATATCCGCGGGCAATTGGCCGAGGCGCGGGGCTAATTCAAAAAACCCGAAAGGGTTTAACGAATTATTCTGATTTTTTAGCGAGTTTCCGGTTCAAACAGAGTGAACCGGAGATTTCGCATGAGCATTCAAGACCCCGCCACGCAGCCGATGGCCATAAAGGGTTTCATGGCAGGCTATCTTGAGTCCCTGTCTTTGGTCGAGCGGCTGCACCGCTTGCTGCTGGACGTGATCAAGGACGAATTCGAACGCGTCGGCGTGTTGGAGATCAACGCGGTGCAGGCGCTGCTTTTGTTCAACATCGGCGATAATGAGGTCACCGCGGGGGAGCTTAAAAGCCGCGGCTACTATCAGGGCAGCAACGTCAGCTACAACCTCAAGAAACTGGTCGAAATGGGCTATATGCACCACCAGCGCTGCGAGATTGACCGCCGTTCCGTGCGCGTGCGCCTGACCGAAAAGGGGCGCTATATCCGCGATGTGGTGGCCGATCTTTTCTCGCGCCATGCGGATGGAATGGAAAGCAAGGGCGTCTTAGGGGATGCAGGGATCGAGGATATCACCCGCTCGCTCAAACGGATGGAGCGGTATTGGACGGATCAGATCCGCTATATCTACTGATCGCGGGCAGGGGGGAGCTGGGCATAGGCCCGCCCGTCCAATTCGCGCAGGATTTTTCGCGTCATGGCGCGGGCGTAGTCTTCGAACCCCTCTGCCGTCTCAACGAAAGCTCCGGGGCCGAGGATGACCTCGGCCCGGTAGTATGACGCCAGCGCGCCGACCTCGGCCTGTCCATTGTCGTCAAGGCCCGCGTCTTTCGCGCCGATCACCAAGCCGTTGATGGTCAGCCCCTGCGGCCCGAGGGGCTGGTTTTGCAGGCTGTTGCGTATATCCCGGGGCCGCGGCCCGAAGTTCGAGATACCATCGCCCGAGATATCCAGCGTGTGTTTCCGGCAGTCCGAACGCGCCGCCAACTGCCGCGCGCCGAATTGCATCGCATCGCCCAAGGCCGTACCGGGCGACGCCGCGCGCCGCTCGGTGCTGCGCAAAAGGGTGATGGCATCGTCAAGCGCGGCGGCATCGTGCAATGGCGTCCAAGGCAGGATCACCCGCTGATCGCTGGACCCGCTCCACTCATAGACCATCAGATCGACGTGATCTCCGGGCCGCGCCAGAAGAGCGTCCCGCAGGCGCGGATCGTCCAACGCCTCGGCCAAACCGCCCATCTGCAACCGATACTCCCGCGCATCGACAGACCCAGAAACGTCCAGCCCCAAGGCCAGCGCCTGCCGACAGGCGGCCTCGGCCCATTGCGGGCCTGATAGGGTGAGAAAAAGGGCGAGGGCGGCGCGGATCATCTCTCTGCCTTCGGCAGGGCATCAGAAAAACGCGGGCCGAGCGCGGGAGGCGGAAAAGCCCCCCGCGCTACACTCATCAGCGCCGGGGCGGCGCGGGCGGCACCCCTTACCAATGGCCGGTGTTTTCCATGCTGGCCCATGGCTCCTGCGCGGGCAGGGCGTCACCCTCTTGCAGCAGTTCGACGGAAATATTGTCGGGCGAGCGGACAAAAGCCATGCGTCCATCGCGCGGCGGGCGGTTGATGGTCACGCCGTTGTCTTGCAGGTGCTGGCAGGTCTCATAAATATTCTCGACCGTATAGGCGAGGTGGCCGAAATGGCGGCTGTCGCTGGGCAGCGCGTCGTCGCCGTCCCAATTGTAGGTCAGCTCAACATCAGCATGACCGTCGTCCATGCCCGGGGGGCAGAGGAAAACCAGCGTGAAACGGCCCCCTTCGTTGTCGATCCGGCGCCGCTCGACCAGGCCCAGAAGTTTGTAAAATGCGATGGAGGCGTCGAGATCTTTCACGCGCACCATGGTGTGCAGGTATTTGATGGGCATCGGTTTTCCTTTGGTTGGCTGGCCTGAACGGGGCGACGCCCCTTCCAAGCTTGAATGTCGTTCAAAGCGGGCGGGGGCAAATCAACCCTTTGCGCTTCGCGGTGGAGTTTAGGGGCGAAACCGGCGGTGTCAAAGTGGGCGGGCGATGTCTGTTGATCGGCTTGAGGCCGAAGGCCCGGAAGGCTATGCAGAAGCAACCGCCACGAATGATGAGGAAGCCCGCGTGAAACAGTACCATGATGCGCTGCGCGAAGTGCTGGAGCAAGGGGTGACCTCGACCGACCGCACGGGGACGGGGACGATCTCTCATTTTGGAATGCAGCAGCGTTACCGGATGGCCGATGGCTTCCCGCTGGTCACCACGAAAAAGCTGCATCTGAAATCCATTGTGCATGAGCTTTTGTGGTTCCTCGCCGGGGATACGAACATTGCCTATCTCAAGGAAAACGGCGTTCGCATCTGGGACGAATGGGCCGATGAGAACGGCGATCTCGGCCCGGTCTACGGCCATCAGTGGCGGCGTTTCCCGATGGTGGGCGAACCGGTGCCCCAGCCCGATGGCACGGTGCTGCATCAGGCCGGGCAGGTCGATCAGATCGCCAAACTGGTTGAGGCGATCCGCAAGACCCCCGACAGCCGCCGCCTGATCGTTTCGGCGTGGAATCCGGGCGAGGTGGACCAGATGGCGCTGCCGCCCTGCCATACGCTCTGGCAGGTGCGCATCGCGGGCGGCAAGCTGCATTTGCAACTTTACCAGCGTTCGGCGGATATGTTCCTCGGCGTGCCGTTCAACATCGCCTCCTACGCGCTGCTCTTGGAAATGCTCGCCCATGTGACCGGCTACGCCCCCGGTGATTTCGTGCATTCCATGGGTGACGCGCATATCTACTCCAACCATCTGGAGCAGGTGAAAACTCAACTCGCGCGGACGCCCAAGCCGCCGCCCAAGCTGCGGATCAACCGCGAGGTCAGCTCGATCTTTGATTTCCGCTATGAAGATTTCACCTTTGAGGGCTATGATCCCGACCCCGCGATCAAAGCACCGGTGGCCGTCTGATGCTGAGCCTGATTGTCGCCCGCGCCCGCAACGGCGCCATTGGCAAAGACGGGGATATCCCTTGGTCACTGCCCGAAGACCTGAAATTCTTTCAGCGTGAAACCACCGGCGGGGCCATCATCATGGGGCGCCGAACGTGGGAGAGCCTGCCCTTCAAGCCACTGAAAAACCGGTTGAATTGCGTCGTCTCCAGCAGCGAGCTCGAGGGCGTCCATGTGGCGCGCGACCCGCAAGCCGCTTTGGGCTATTGCGCGGCAGAGGGCTATCGCCGGGTCTACGGCATCGGCGGCGAAGGCATCTACCGCGCGCTTTTGCCCCTCGCGGACCGGCTTTTGGTGACCGAAGTGGATGTGGAGATCGACGGCGCCGATGCGTTCTTTCCCGCGTTCGACCCAGACGAATGGATTGAATTGGGCAACCTTTGCCTGCGCACATCCGGTCCGCGTGCCATCGCGCGGGAGTGGCTGCGCCGCTGCTGACCGGCCATTGACATAGGCCGCGCGGCGGGCATCACTGCGGGCCATGTTTGATCTATCCGCACCGCCCGAAGGGTTTGTCGAGAACCCGTTCCCCCATTACGACCGCTTGCTGCGCGACGCTCCGGTGCTACGCCAGCCTGACGGCTCGGTCCTGATTTGCCGCCATGCGGATCTGAACGCGATCTACCGCGACACCACGCTTTATATCTCGGATAAGAAACTGGCCTTCGCGCCGAAATTCGGTCCCGGCAGCCCCCTGTTCGAACATCACACCACCAGCCTCGTTTTTAATGACCCGCCTTTGCATACCCGCGTGCGGCGGATCATGACCTCGGCCCTTACGCCCAAGGCGCTCGCGCGGATGGAGCCGGGGTTGATCGATACGGTCGACCGGCTGCTTGAGGGGCTGAGCCCCACGCCGGACCTGATCGAGGACTATGCCAGTTGTATTCCGGTGCAGATCATCGGCAACCTGCTGGACGTGCCGATGGAGGAGCGCGGCCCGCTTCGCGATTGGTCGCTGGCGATCCTCGGCGCGCTGGAGCCGACCTTGAGCGATGCAGAACTTGAGGCGGGCCATACCGCTGTGCGGGAGTTCAAAGCCTATCTGCAAGACCTCATCGCGCGGCGGCGGGCCGCGCCGGGGGATCCTGAAACCGATGTGTTGACCCGGTTGATCGCCGGGGATGACGGGGGGCAGCTGACCGAGATCGAGTTGATCCAGAACTGTATTTTCATCCTGAACGCGGGCCATGAGACGACGACCAATTTGATCGGCAGCGCCCTTGCGCTGCTGCATGACCATCCCGACCAAAAGGCGCGGCTGCTGGCCGAGCCTGCCCTGATCGGGCCTTGTATCGAAGAGGTGCTGCGCTTCCGCTCGCCCAATCAATTCGGCAACCGGGAGACCACGGCCCCGGTCACCATCGGCGGGGTCGAGATTGCCACGGGCAGCAACCTGCACCTTTGTATCGGGGCTGCGAACCGCGACCCGGAGGTCTTTGAGGAGCCGACAAAATTCGATATCGGGCGCAAGCCCAATCGGCATCTGGCCTTTGCCGGTGGCCCGCATGTTTGCGTGGGGCTGACCTTGGCGCGGATGGAAGGGAAGATCGCGCTTCAACGCTTCCTGAACCGCTACCCGGATTATGAAATCAGCGCAGCCCGCCAAGGCGGCGGGCGCATCCGCTTTCACGGCTATGCGACGCTTCCGGCGCGGCTGAACTAAAGCGGGCCTGCCATAAAAGACTGGACTAAAGGAAATCGCCCCGGCAATCTTCGTTAATATTATACATAATTACGAGGGTTATCATGCGTGTAACGACAGCTATTGCAGTGGCGGCAGGGCTGCTTACAGCCGGGCTGGCCGGTCAGGTCTCGGCAGAGCCCAAGGTCTATGCCTATCCCAGTTCCGCAAATTATTGCCCGGCGGGGCTGCAACCGGTGACCCTTGGCGGGGCGATCTGTTGTGGCACGCCGAACCAGACCATGACCTATGCTGAGGTCAAAGCGCACCCAGTGCAGCGCCGTCACCGCGTGGTCACACCGCGCCGTTCAGCCCGCGTGCCTTGCCCGGTTGGGACCAAGGGCTGTTCGTATAACTGATCTTTCAAGCAACGCCCGGCGCGGGACGCCGGGTGTTTTCTTGCAATGTCGTGGCTAGAGCAGTGCGAGGTCGGTGGCCATCTGCCGTCCGTCGCGGCCGTCGGTCAATTCGTAGCTGACCTTTTGATCGTCCGCCAAGCCGGTCAGGCCAGACCGTTCGACCGCCGAAATATGAACAAATACATCGTTACCGCCGCTTTCGGGGGCGATGAACCCGTAGCCTTTGGTGGTGTTGAACCATTTCACGGTGCCAGTTGGCATAATCTCCGCGCCTCCTTTGTCTTTGCGTCTCTGCGTCCAGCAGAATGGCGAAAGCGATTGAATTGCGACCCGCCATAATAGAAAGATCGCGCGGACTGGAAAAAAATCAAGCGATCAGCTGCGAGATCCGCAAATGGGCGCGGGATCGCGGGGCTGAGGGAGACGGATGTGCTAATTTATGGGCTGAAAAATTGTGACAGCTGTCGCAAGGCGAAAAAGGCGCTGCCTGAGGCGCAATTGGTCGATGTGCGGGAGGAGGGCGTGCCCACAGCGGTCTTGGAGAAGGCCCATGCGCAGTTTGGTGCGGCCTTGCTCAACACCCGTTCGACCACCTGGCGGGGGCTGGATGAAGCGGCCCGCAAGGAAGCGCCACTGGCCCTGATCCAAGCCCATCCGGCCCTGATGAAGCGCCCCCTGATTGCGGTGGGTGATCGGCTATTTCTAGGGTGGAGCAAAGAGATAGAAGCCGAGGTTCAAGCAATGCTTTAACCGCGGCCCGCCATGAGCCGGTCCAGTGACAGGGGGCCGGCCCCTTTGATGACCAGCACCACAAGCAAGAAGACCCAGAGCGCCCGCTGGTCGAGGATATGGGCGTCGGGGAAGCGGTCGAACCACGCGCCGAGGGCGCTGCCGTGGCCGTAGAGATCGGTCAGCGATTGCACCACGACAAAGCCCACCATCGCCAGCGCGGCCAGTCGGGTCAGCAGGCCGATGACGATAAGCAGGGGCAGGATGAACTCCGCCACTGTTCCGGCGACGACGACAAGCCAGTGAAACAGCCCAAGCGCGTCGCTGTCATAGCCGACCGCCTCAAAAACGCGGGGGAAGATCTGGGCGTAGGCGCCGGTGGAAGGGGTGAAGATGCCCAAAGGGCCGGGGCCGAGTTTGGTTAGACCGGCGTTCAGGAAGTAGACCAGCAACACCGCGGCAAAGAGGAACCGGGCAAGGGTCGGAAGCAGCCAGTCAGCCCGCGCTAGTCGGTCGGCGGCGGTGCGGTAAAGGGGCAGAAATCGGGTCATTGGCTTTCCTCCACGGAAATCGCGCTGAATACGCCGTGGCTCAGGGCAAAGCCTAGGGCGGCGGCGAGGTCGAACTCAGGTACGGCACCGACTGTGGCATCAAGGGCCGCCCCGAAGGTCCGCCCCTCGGAGAGGTGACCGGACCATTGCGCCGCGCCGGGGGGCGCCAGATGCGGGGCGGGATCATAGGCGGGGCGGGTGATTACCACGTCCTGCGCCAGGTTGCGCGGTTTGGGCGCGTTATCGGTGAAATTATAACGCCAGATGTCGAAAAGCGGCCAATCTGACCGCAGAACGCGGGTCGCGGGGGCGAGGGTCAGCTTGGCCCCCATCAGCGCATCGGGAGGGAGCGCCTCGAAGGTCTGCGGATCCAGCGATGACGCGTCGGCGGCGTGGTAGGAGGACCGCAGCGCGAGGTCGAGCCTTGCGGCATCGGCGAGATAGCCGATTTTCGCCAGTGGCGCGAAACCTGCGATGAACCCCGGGAAATCCGCGCCATAATGCATCATCATCGGCGATTTCGGTGGATGCGCCCGGACATAGAGCGGCGCGAGCTCGGCAAAATTGCGGGCACCTATCAGCTTGCGCACCAGCGGAAAGGCCACTTCGAGGGCCGCGATCAGGGAATGGGTGACATTGTTGCGATAGACGCCATAGCGCGCGCCCGCCGGTTGCCCCTTGCCATCGCGCAGCCCCGCAGGGGCGGGGCGTGCGGGATCAAGCAACCCCGCGCGAAAACTGTGCTGGTCGGTCACGCCAGAACCTCGGCGGCGCGATTGGACTCGGCCCGCAGGACGGGCCAGTCGGGCACGTCATTGTCCCACTCGACCAGTACCGGCTTTGGACCGGTTTGGGCCAGCGTGTAGCTGAGCAGGTCCCAGACCGGATCGACGACCTCTTTGCCATGGCTGTCGATCAATAGCGGCGCGCCGTGATCGTCGGTGTCGTCGTCATGGCCGCCCACATGGATCTCCCCCACATGGTCTGTCGGGAAGGCGTCGATGTAGCCCTGCGGCGATAGCCCGAGGTTGGTGGCCGAAATGAAGACATTGTTGACATCCAGCAAGAGCCCGCAGGTGGTTCGCGCGATGACCTCTGCTAAAAAGTCGGTTTCGGACAAGTCGGATTCTTCGAATGCGAGGTAGCTGGAGGGGTTTTCGAGCAGCATTTGCCGCCCCAATACGTCTTGCACTTGATTGATATGCGCGGCGACGCGGGTCAGCGTTTCTTCGGTATAGGGCAGGGGGAGGAGGTCGTTGAGATACTCCATCCCATGGGTCGACCATGCCAGATGTTCGGAGAAGGAGGCGGGCTGGGTTCGGTCACAGAGGGTCTTGAGCCGCGCGAGGTGGTCTGTGTCGAGGGGGCCTTCGCCGCCGATCGACAGGCCGACGCCATGAACCGACAGGGCAAAACGTTCCTGCAAGGCACGCAGCTGCGCATGGGGGCGGCCACCGTCGCCCATATAGTTCTCGGCATGCACCTCGATCCAGCGGACCGGGCCGGGATCGGCCATCAAGCCATCGAAGTGCCGGGATTTATATCCGACCCCGGGGGCATTGGGCAGCGTGGTGAGAGGGGGGGTATTGTCGCGCATATCGGCCTCCGGCATGGGGCGGGGCAGGGTCCGGGCGGGCGCCGCCCGGACCGCTTTGATTAAGCGGGCAGGTCGCGGTCAAGCGGCTCAAGAGAGCCGGTCCGCTCGGTCCCGTCGGCCATGGCGGGCAGGTCGATCTCGGCGCAGGTGCCTTCGTCGACGAGGGTCCATGCGTTGCCCTGATAGTCGGTCACGGAGGTGCCGGCGCAGGTCGTGCCGGGGCCAGCGGCGCAGTCGTTCTCACCGGCCAGCGATACGCCATAGCATTTCTCTTGCGAAGCGGCGGAGACGGTGGTGGCGTGGCTGCCGAGTGCGGCGGCAACGGCCCCTGCGATGGCGGCGGTCTTGAGTGTGTTGGACATTGTCATTTTCCTTCCTGATGGTGTTGACAGGCTTACTAGAGCAGCCCGTTCGCTCACAAGCCAGTCACGAGCGAGTGTGTCACAGTCCCGTCAGAATTCACCCGCAAAACCGGCGAAAGTTGTAACGATCCCGCGTAGGAAGGGAGGGATTGTTACAAAAACGCTCCGGCGGCTAGGGGGCATATTGCCCGCAAACCCGCCGGAGCGCATGTTTGTTACAGCGCGTTAGCGCAGGTCAGGCGGGGTCGCGTCCTGTGCCAGTTCGGCGGTGAGTGCGTCGAGCGGCTGTACGGATGTCTGTTTTTGCCCCAGACGCCGCACCGAGACCGTGCGCTCTTCGACTTCGCGCGCGCCCACGGCGAGGATCACCGGCACCTTGCCCAGCGAATGCTCGCGGACCTTGTAGTTGATCTTCTCGTTGCGCATGTCCGCCTCGGCACGGACACCGGCGGCCTTCAGGGTCTCCACAACCTCTGCCACATAGTCATCGGCCTCGGACGTGATGGAGGCCACAACGACCTGCCGCGGCGCGATCCAGAAGGGCAGCTTGCCGGCGTGTTCCTCGATCAGGATGCCGATGAACCGCTCGAAACTGCCCAAGGTGGCGCGGTGCAGCATCACGGGGCGGTGCTTGTTGCCGTCCTGCCCGATGAAGCTCGCCTCCAGCCGCTCCGGCAGGTTCGCGTCGACCTGCAGGGTGCCGCATTGCCAGTTGCGCCCGATGGCGTCGGTCAGGGTGAACTCAAGCTTCGGGCCGTAGAAGGCGCCTTCGCCCTCGAGCACCTCAAAGTCATAGCCCGCGGCCTTGCAGGCATCGCCGAGCGCCTGTTCCATATGGTCCCAAGTCTCGTCCGAGCCGATACGCTTTTCCGGGCGGGTGGAAAGCTTGATGGTCCAGTTATGGAAGCCGAGGTCGGCATAGACCTTGGACAGGAAGGCGATGAATTTCGCTGTTTCCGAGGTGATCTGATCCTCGGCGCAGAAGATATGGCCGTCGTCTTGGGTAAAGCCGCGCACCCGCATGATACCGTGCAGCGCGCCCGACGGCTCGTAGCGCGCGCAGGAGCCGAACTCGGCCATGCGTAGCGGCAGGTCGCGGTAGGATTTCAGACCCTGATTGAACACCTGCACATGGCAGGGGCAGTTCATCGGTTTGAGCGCATTCACCGCCTTTTCGCGGGCATGGTCCTCGTCGACTTCGACGATGAACATGTTCTCTTGATACTTGTCCCAGTGGCCGGATTTTTCCCACAGCTTGCGGTCCACGACCTGCGGGGTGTTCACCTCGACATAGCCGTCGCGGTCCTGCATGCGGCGCATGTAGTCCTGCAGGGTGGTGTAGATGCGCCAGCCGTTGGGGTGCCAGAAGACTTGGCCCGGCGCTTCTTCCTGCATGTGGAACAGGCCCATCTCCTTGCCCAGCTTGCGGTGGTCGCGTTTGGCGGCCTCCTCCAGCATGTTGAGATGGGCGCGCAGTTTCTCCTTGCCGGTGAAGGCCACGCCGTAGATGCGCTGCAACATGGCGCGACTGCTGTCGCCGCGCCAATAAGCACCGGCGATGGACATCAGCTTGAAGGCATCGCCCGGCACTTGGCCAGTGTGTTGCAGGTGCGGACCACGGCAGAGGTCCTGCCAGTCGCCGTGCCAATACATCCGCAAAGGCTCGTCGCCGGGGATCGCCTCAATCAGCTCGACCTTATAGGGCTCGTTCAGGTCTTCGTAATGTTTGATCGCGCGGGCGCGGTCCCAGACCTCGGTGCGGACGGGGTCGCGCTTGTTGATGATCTCCTTCATCTTTTTCTCGATGAGGCCGAGATCCTCAGGGGTGAAGGGCTCTTCGCGGTCAAAGTCGTAATACCAGCCGTCCTTGATCACCGGGCCGATGGTGACCTTGGTGTCGGGCCAGATTTCCTGCACGGCGCGGGCCATGATGTGCGCAAGGTCGTGGCGCACCAGCTCGTTGGCCTGTTCTTCGTCGGCCATGGTGTGGATGGCGATGCTGGCGTCGGTTTCGATCGGCCAAGCCAGATCGTAATGCGCGCCGTTCACGGTGGCGCTAATGGCCTTTTTGCCGAGCGATTTAGAGATATCGGCAGCCACTTCACCAGCGGTGATCCCGGCGTCGTACTGCCGGCTGTTGCCATCGGGAAGGGTGAGGGAGATTTGGGCCATCTTGGGCGCTCCTCGTCGGTTTGGCGCCTACGAGACGCCCGGTTGCGGGTTATGTGTTGGGCCTATGTGGCGGGGCGGGCGCGGCTTGTCAATGCAAGCGGGGCCGCTTCGGGAAAGTTGCGGCAGGGCGATGGCGCGCTATGTCAGGCGGGCAACAATGAGGATCGGTCAGATGCAAGACGACACGGCGCAGCGCGCATTCGAGACGATTTCGGGGGCGGACGACCCGGCACCGGGGTTGGACGACAAGGCGCAAAGGGCCGAGGCGCGCAACGGCCTGCGCCACATCGTGTCGCTGTCGATGACCAAAGTGGCCGAT
Organism: Sulfitobacter sp. R18_1; assembly: GCF_017743915.1. Lineage (NCBI taxonomy): Bacteria > Pseudomonadati > Pseudomonadota > Alphaproteobacteria > Rhodobacterales > Roseobacteraceae > Sulfitobacter > Sulfitobacter sp. R18_1. Next base: position 75,720 of record NZ_JAGHRG010000011.1, on the reverse strand, counting down.
GGTCTGATCGACCCGAAACTGGTCTTGGCTTGGCTGTTGAGCGCCCTTGGCGCGCCTGCGGTTTTCGCGGGCGCCTTGGTGCCGATCCGCGAGGCCGGGTCGCTTTTGCCGCAGATTGCGTTGGCGGGCGTGGTGCAGCGCATGGCGCGGCGCAAATGGGCTTGGGTCTGGGGCTCGGTCGGGCAGGGGGTGGCGGCGGGGCTGATCGCCCTTGCTGCGCTGAGCCTTGAGGGGGCCACGGCGGGCTATGCGGTCTGCGCCGCGCTGGCGCTGCTCGCCGTTTGCCGCGCGGCCTGTTCGGTGTCGTTCAAGGAAATTCTGGGCAAGACAGTGGGCAAGACCCGGCGCGGATCGGTGACCGGCTTGGCGGGGTCGGTCTCCTCCGTCGGGGTGGTGATCTTTGCGGGGCTTTTGATGTCGGGCCTTTTTCAAAGTCGGGGTGTGGTCGTGGCAGCCATCGCGCTGGCGGCGGCCCTGTGGATCGGCGCGGCGCTGTTGTTCTCGACGATCATGGAAACGCCGAGCGAGACCGAAGAGGCCGATGGCGTGGATTTCAAACTGCTGCGCGGCAATCGCGACCTGTGGCTGTTCATTCTGGTGCGCGGGCTTTTGGTGTCGACCGCCCTTGCGCCGCCCTATCTGGTGGTGCTGGCCGGATCGTCGGAGGGCGGGCAGTTGGGCGCCTTGGTGCTGGCCTCGGCATTGGCGTCCTTGGTCAGTTCCTACGTCTGGGGGCGGCTGTCGGATATGTCGAGCCGCCGGGTGCTGATGCTGACAGGCATCGTCGGCGCGCTGGCGATGGCGCTGGCGGTGGGGCTGTGGTTCCTTGGTCTGGCGCAGGCGGTCTGGGCGATGCCCGCCGTGCTGTTCATCCTGATGATCGCCTACCACGGTGTGCGGCAGGGGCGCTCGACCTATCTGGTCGACATGGCCCCGAAAGACCAACGCGCCGCCTATGCTGCCGTCAGCAATACGGTGATCGGGCTGCTCTTGCTGCTGGCGGGCGTGTTGGGCGGCGGGGCCGCGCTGATCGGGGCGCAGGCGACGCTGATGCTATTTACCGTCATGGCGCTGGCCGCCGCCGTGTTTGCCCATTGGCTGCCGGAGGTTGAGCATCTGGCCGAGGACTGACTTGCCCTCATCCGCCGCGATGCCCATGATTGGACAAAAGACGGAGGCAGCATGGCAGACAGCAAATTCATCGACACGCCGCAGGGGCGGCGCATCGCCTATCACAAGACCGAAGGGGCGGGGCCCTGCGTGGTGTTTCTGGGCGGGCTGAAGTCCGACATGATGGGGACCAAGGCGGTCTATCTCGAAGACTGGGCCCGGGCCGAGGGGCGCGCCTTTCTGCGGTTCGACTATTCGGGCCATGGGGAATCGTCGGGCCTGTTCACCGAAGGGTGCATCGGCGATTGGCACGAAGACACGCTGGCCGCAGTCGCGGCGCTGACCGAGGGGCCGCTGATCGTCGTCGGCTCCTCGATGGGCGGCTGGCAGGCGCTGCTCTTGGCGCGGCATATGCCCGAGCGGGTCGCCGGGCTGGTCGGCATCGCCGCGGCCCCCGATTTCACCGAAGATGGCTATTGGGCGAATTTCACCGAGGCGCAGAAACGGACCTTGGAAGAGGTCGGGCAGGTCGAATTGCCGTCGGACTATATGGAGCCCTATGTCATCACCCGCCGGATGATCGAGGACGGGCGCAAGCGGTTGGTGCTGCGCGATCCGCTGAACCTGCCGTTCCCGGTGCGCCTGTTGCAGGGCACGGCGGACACCGCCGTCAGCACGGCCACGGCGGTGCGGCTGTTGGAGCATGCGCAAAGCCCCGATATGCATCTGACGCTGGTCAAGGATGCCGATCACCGTTTCTCGGACGCGCGCTGTCTGGCGATGATCGTCGAGGCGATCAACGCGGTCTCCGGCGACGCGGGGTGACCAAGGGGTGACCAAGAGCGCGGGCATGGAACCGCCGACGCGCCCGCGCCCCGCTGTCCCCCGAAACCACTCATGCTAAGAGACCGCCAAACCCAAGGGGGACGGCATGAAACCACGTTATTTCAACCGCATACCGCACCGGAGCCTGCCCAATGGCTGAGCCGATCGTTCTGCTGCCCGGCATGATGTGCGACGCGCGTGTCTTTACGCCGCAGATTCAAGCGCTCTCCCCGCGCGGGACCGTGGTGCTGGCCCCGATCAACCAAGGGGAACGGATCGAAGAGATCGCCTCGGGCCTGTTGGATCAACTGCCGCCGCGTTTCGCGCTGGTGGGGCAGGGCATGGGCGGTGTGGTGGCGCTGGAACTGCTGCGCCGCGCGCCCGACCGGATCGGCCGCATTGCCCTCTTGGCCACCCACGTGCTGGCCGAATTGCCCGCCATTGCCGCGGACCGTGAACCGCAGATCATTATGGCGCAGTCGGGCAAGCTGGGGGAGGCGATGCAGGCGCGGATGGCCAATGGTTTCCTTGCCCCCGGCAAGGGGCGGGGCGAGGTGCTGACCCGCGCGATGGAGATGGCTGAGACGCTGGGCGGCGATGTCTTCGTCCGCCAATCCCGCGCGTTGCAACGGCGGCGCGATCAACAGGCGGTACTGCGCAAATGCAAGGTGCCCGCGCTGGTGCTTTGCGGGGAGCATGACGCGCTCTGCCCGGTCAAACGCCATGCCTTCATGGCCGAGATGATCCCCTATGCCAAGCTGACGGTGCTCGAAGACGCGGGCCATCTGCCCAGCCTAGAGCAGCCAGAGGCGACCACCGCCGCGCTGCGCGACTGGCTGCATCAACCTCTGGTGCTGCAATAGGGCAGTGGCTTAGGCCGCTGCCGGTTTATCGCTCTTCTTGGCCTCGGTTTTCTGAGAGGCGGGCTTTTGCGGCCCGGGCGTTTGTGGCGCAGGGCTCTGCGGCTCAGGCGTGCCATTGTTCGCGTCGATAAAGTCGAGCACCAAGGGCCGGATGTTGTTGCGCCAGCTTTTGCCCGCAAAGATCCCGTAATGGCCCGCGCCCTGCTCTAGATGGCTGGCCTTCTTGGCATCCGGTAGCCCGGTCAGCAGGTCAAGAGCGGCGATGCACTGGCCGGGGGCCGAAATGTCGTCCTTGCTGCCCTCGACCGTTTTGACGGCGACGGTGGTGATCTTGCCGATGTCGACCTGACGGCCCGCCACGGTAAAGACATTCCGCGCGATCTCGCGCTCTTTGAAAATCCGCTCCACGGTCGACAGGTAGAACTCCGCCGGCATGTCCATCACGGCGAGGTATTCGTCGTAGAACTTGTTGTGCTTGTCATGCTCATGCGCCGTCTTTTGCGCCACGCGGGTGATCTGATTGGCAAAGGCATCGCGGTGGGTGTCATTGTTCATCGAAATGAAGGAGGTAAGCTGCAACAGCCCCGGATAGACCTTGCGCCCCACGCCCGCGTATTTGAAGCCGACCTGCTGGATCATCATCTGCTCAAGCTGGCCCATGGTCACGCTATGGCCGAAATCGGTCACGTCTGTAGGTGCGGCATCGGGGTCAATCGGCCCGCCGATCAGTGTCAGTGTGCGCGGCTGCGCTTCGGGCGCTTCTTCGGCCAGATAGGCGGTGGCGGCCAAGGTCAGCGGGGCGGGCTGACAGACCGCGATCACATGGGTGTCGGGGCCAAGGTGGTGCATGAAATCAACGAGGTAGAGCGTATAATCCTCGATGTCGAATTTGCCTGCACTAACTGGAATATCACGCGCATTGTGCCAGTCTGTCACATAGACGTCGCAATCAGGCAGCAGGGAAATCACAGTGGAACGGAGCAGCGTGGCGTAATGACCCGACATCGGCGCGACCAAAAGAACCTTACGGCCCGTCTCTTCGCGGCCTTGGACCGAGAATTTCAGCAAATCGCCAAAGGGCCGCTCCATCACCGGCTCGATGCTGACCAGACAGTCCTGCCCCTTGGGGCCGACCACCGGGGGAATGTCCCAATCGGGTTTGACGACCATGCGGGCAAAGGTCCGCTCCGTCACCTCACCCCAAGCGGCGAGCCATTCCATCGCAGGGTTTGGAAACAGAGAGAAAGCCGGGTAGGATGCCATAGCAAGCGCAGAAGCGCCGAGCCATTGATTGGTGTTCCGGATGGACTCCATCATGTCGTAGGTGGCCATATAGCGCATGTGGGGGCTCCTTTATGCTGCACCTGCGAAGATAGGAGGTAAGGGTTAAGATGACAACAGAATCCGAGAATCCCGAGATTGCCGAGTCTCAAGCCCTGTCTCGTATGGCGCAAAACTTGAAAAAGGTTGAAGAATTAAGCCAGCGCCTGACCCGTGTGATGGCGCAGCGCGAGGGCCATCAGCCTGCGTTGGACGCGCCGAACCAACAGCTTTTCGCCAAGGCGGCGCAGTCTTACTGGGCCGAAGCGATGACCAATCCGGCCCGTTTGATGGAGCATCAGATGGGCTATTGGACCAAATCGGTCGCCCATTTCGTCGAGGCGCAGCAGGCGCTGGCCAAGGGCGGTTTGGCCCCGGTTGAAGAGGACGCTCCGACCGACAAACGTTTCGCCAACCCGCTGTGGCAGACGCATCCCTATTTCAACTTCATCAAACAGCAGTATCTGATCAACGCCGAGGCGCTGCGCCAAGCGGTCGAAGATGCCCAAGACATGGACCCGGCCGAGAAGAAGCGGCTGGTCTATTTCAGCCAGCAGATCATCGCGATGATGTCCCCGACCAACTTCCTCGCCACCAATCCCGACGTGCTGGAACGCGCGGTTGAGACCGAGGGCGAGAGCCTCGTGAAGGGTCTAGAGAACCTGATCGCGGATCTAGAGGCGAACAACGGCGAGCTGGTCGTGAAACTGGCGGATGACAGCGCCTTTGAGCTGGGCCGCAACATCGCCACCACACCGGGCAAGGTGGTGTTTCGCAACCGCATGTTCGAGTTGATTCAATACACCCCCAGCACCGAAGAGGTCCATAAAACACCGCTGCTGATCTTCCCACCGTGGATCAACAAGTTCTACATTCTCGACCTCAAGGCGCAGAACAGTCTCGTCAAATGGCTGGTCGATCAGGGCCACACGCTGTTCATCGTCTCATGGGTGAACCCCGATGCCAGCTATGCCCAGATCGGCATGGAGGATTACGTCGAAGAAGGCTACCTAGCCGCGATTGAAGAGGTGAAGGCGATCACTCAGGAAAAGCGCCTCAACGTGGTGGGCTATTGCATCGCCGGCACCACGCTGGCGCTGACCCTGTCGCTGTTGAAAAAACGTGGCGACAGCTCGATCAAATCCGCCACCTTCTTCACTGCGCTTACCGATTTCTCGGATCAGGGGGAGTTTCAGCCCTTCCTCACCAATGACTTCATCGACGGGATCGAGGCCGAGACGGCGGATAAGGGCATTCTGCCCTCGGTCGTCATGGCGCGCACCTTCTCATTCCTGCGGTCCAACGATTTGGTCTATGGCCCCGCCGTGCGCAGCTACATGATGGGCGAGACGCCCCCGGCCTTTGACCTGCTCTATTGGAACGGCGACGGGGCCAATCTGCCGGGGCAGATGGCGATGCAATACCTCCGCGGTCTCTGCCAGCGAAACGAATTGGCCGAGGGTGGTTTCAAACTGCTCGGAGAGCGGCTAACGCTGGATGATATCGAGGTGCCGCTCTGCGCCGTGGCCTGCGAGACGGATCACATCGCGCCGTGGAAAGACTGCTACCGCGGGGTGCAGCAGATGGGGTCGAAGGACAAGACCTTCATCATGGCGCAATCGGGCCATATCGCGGGCATCGTCAATCCGCCCAATCGGAAGAAATACGGCCACTATGTGAACGGCGATCTCACGCAGGACTACGCCGCATGGCGCGAGGCCGCCGCCTTTCACGAAGGGTCTTGGTGGCCACGGTGGGGCAAGTGGCTGGCCAAACGGGCAGGGGCAATGATTCCCGCACGGTTTCCCGGCGACGATGGGCGCGAAATTCTCGCCGATGCCCCGGGCAGCTATGTGACCCGCAAGGCAAACGACTGATTACCTTAGGTAATCCAAGCACCCTTCGGGCTCATGCTGCAATGCAGAAAAAACCTTGAAATGCTGCGCTGCGGCATCTATGTTGTGGTCAGACGCGAAACGGACGGGTCTCCCCGCTCCCTTGCCACAGTAGCATTAAAAGGATTGAGACATGACCAAGACACCTGACATGACCGCGATGTTCAAAGACGTTCTGGGCGCTTTCCCGGTGGATAACGCCGCCATGCAAGACGCATTCAAAAACACCGCCACCCTGAACGAGAAACTCTCCGGCGTTGCCTTCGACGCGGCTGAGAAATCCGCCGACATCTCCACCGCCTGGACGAAAGAGACACTGGCCCGCCTGACCGAGATGACCAAGGTCAAAGCCGAGCCCACGGACTATGCCAAAGCGATGACCGATTTCGCCTCCGCCTCCGCCGAATCCGCGGCCGAGCATATGGCAGCCTTCGCCGAGATCGCGAAAAAGGTTCAGATGGACACCGTCGAGCTGATGATGTCGGCTGGCAAAGACCTGCAAAGCGACGCCAAAGCCGCCACCACCGAAGGCGTGGCCACCGCACAGGCTGCCGCCAAAAAAGCGACAGTGAAGTAAATCTGACGCTGGGCTCTCCAGCGCCAAGGAATGCTTAAAGAAAGGGCAGGTCCAGACGGGCCTGCCCTTTTGTCATGCGCTCTTTCTATTTGCCGATCCCTGTCCTAAGCTGCGATGCAGCACCATTGGTCGGGAGTAACATCATGGCGGACAAACCGAAGCCCTTGCTGATAAAACGCTACGCCAGCCGCAGGCTCTACAACACCGAAACAAGCGATTACGTCACGCTGGAAGATATCGCCGGTTTCATTCGCGATGGCCGTGAGGTTCAGATCGTCGATCTGAAATCCGGCGATGACCTGACACGGCAATATCTGTTGCAAATCATCGCCGAACACGAAAGCCGGGGCGAGGCCGTCTTGCCGGTCGATGTGCTGACCGATCTGGTGCGCAGCTATATGTCGGGCAATGTCTCGGTGGTGCCGCAGTTCCTGCAGGCCTCCTTCGACATGCTGCGCGATGGCCAATCCAAGGCGATCGAAAACATGAGCGCGATGAACCCGATGGCCAAGATGCCCGGCATGGAAGCGATGCAGGCGCAGCAAGAAGCCTTCATGAAGGCGATGACCGGCGGTTGGGCCAAATCCACCACGCCAGAGCCGCCCAAACAGAAGGCCGAACAGGGCGACGATCTGGACGCGATCAAAAAGCAGTTGGCAGAGTTGCAGGATAAACTGTCAAAGCTGAACTAACCCCAGAAGAAGCGGGCGTCGCGCGCCCGCCTCAGGCCGCCTGCGCCTCGGCCACATCCCTCAGCGCGCCTAAAATCACATCCGCCACGGCGTCGATCTCCTCCAGGGTCAACTGCACAGGCAGCCGCACGTCGCAGGCCCGCATCAGCATGCCGCGGGTGCGCGGCAGCTCGGGCAGGTCTTCGATGAACTGCCAGTTCCAAAAGGCGCGGGCGTTGTCGGTGCTTTGGCCAAAGACCTGCACCTTCACCCCCGCCGCTTCCGCCGCTGCCGCGAAAGCGCGGATGCTGGCGTCAGAGAGGCCCGCCAGATTGAACTGGATCGAATCCGGCGCGCGGGTCTCACCGGGCAGGGGGCTTGGCACCTCGATCAAGGGGGAGGCCGCCAGCCGCGCCGCCATGTGATCGTGATTGCGCAGCCCATCGGCCACCCGGCGCGGCAAATGCGGCAATTGCGGCCGGATGATCGCAGCCGAAAGGTTAGACATGCGCAGATTGTACAGCGGCAGCCGGTTCTGCCACTTGGCAAAGCTGTCTTGCAGGGCCGCGTGTTTCTTCCAATTATGCTCATAAGCGCCCGACATGATGATCGCCCGCGCCACCAGATCGGCGTCATCGGTGATCAGGATACCGCCTTCGCCTGCGTTAATCATCTTGTAGGACTGGAAGGAAAAACAGCCGATCTTGCCAATCGTCCCGATTTCTCGCCCCCGCCAAAGCGTGCCCAGCGAATGGGCAGCGTCTTCGATCACCGGCACGCCAGCGGCCTCGCATAGCCCCATGATCGCATCCATATCCGAAGTATGCCCCCGCATATGGCTGATGATCACCGCCCGAACGCCCGGCAGTTTGGCGGCGAAATCCTCCAAATCCACACGGTAATTCTCGCCCACTTCACAAAGCACCGGCTTGCAGCCTGCGTGGATCACTGCAGAAGGCACGGCAGCAAAGGTGAAACCCGGGATCAAGACCGGCGCCCCATCCGGCAGGTCCAAAGCAAGCAAGGACAGAAACAGCGCGGCCGAGCAGGAGGACACGGCAAGCGCATATGCACTGCCCATCATCTGCGCAAATTCGACCTCCAAAAGGGAAACAGGCGCGTCCTTGGCCGCCGTATAGCGAAAAAGATCGCCACTTTGCAAAAGCTCCGCAATGGCGGCCTCCGCTTCGGCAGGGATTGGTTCGGCACGGTGCATGTCGGGCAAAGTCATATTTCAAAATCCTGAATAATGATTTCCAGAATAGTAAAACAAACGCCTACGCAAACCAAGGGGGATGCCCCCACAATAGGCCACCCCCTCTTCCCCTTCATCCTTTCCTAAATACCCTCGGGGGAATCGCGCCAAAGGTGCGATGGGGGCAGCGCCCCCGCACTCCACCAACCAGCCAACCCGCAACACCGCTCAGAGCAAAATCACAGCCCCAACCGATCCCGCGTCGCATACCAAAGCATCGCAAGCACCAAAAGCGGGCTGCGCAGAGAGGCACCACCGGGGAAAGCTTGCGTCGGGATCGCGGCCATCGTGTCGAAACCCGCGGCATCGCCTTCGATCGCCTGGGCCATCAGATAGCCCGCATGGGTCGCCGTCCCAACACCGTGACCGGAATAGCCCGAGGCCGAGAGGATGTTCGGCGCGAGCCGGGCCACATAGGGCAGGCGCTTCATCGTGATGCCAAGGGTGCCGCCCCAAGCGTAGTCGATCTTGACGTCCTTCAACTGCGGAAAGACCTGCGACATCGGTTTGCGCACCTTGGCGGCGATGTCCTGCGGGAAGCGATAGCCATAGCTCTCGCCACCGCCAAACAGCAGCCGCCCGTCGTGCGACAGTCGGAAATAGTTTACCACAAAGCGGCTGTCGGCCACGGCCACGTCGCGGGGCAGCACGTCTTTCACACGCGCGCCCAAGGGTTCGGTCGCGGCGATGAAATTGTTGATCGGCATGACCTTGGCGGCCACGTCGCCGTTGAGCTTGCCCAGATAGCCGTTGCAGGCCAGCACCACATGATCGGCGCTGACGCTGCCAGTGGCGGTTTGCACCAGTGCCTTGCTGCCTTCGACGATGTGCTCGGCGGGGCTCGTCTCATGAATGCGCACGCCTGCGGCGGCAGCGGCGCGGGCAAGGCCAAGGGCGTAGTTCAGCGGATGCAGATGCGCGGCCCCCATGTCGAGCACGCCGCCCTTGTAGTCGGGTGAGGGGCAGACCGATTGCAGCGCGGCGTGATCCAACACTTCGATCTCATCATAGCCATAGCGCTTTTGCAGATGCTCGGCATAATCGTGCAGATGCCGCACGTCAGATGTGGTGGAACCGGTCCAGGCCACGCCGGGCTTCAGGTGGCAATCGATCTCATGTTTCGCGATGAGGGATTTGACCAGTTCCTTCGCCTCTTGGCCCATCTGCCACAGCTTGGCGGCATGGTCTTCGCCCAGCATCTTTTCGAGCCCGTCCTGCTCGACCCGCTGGCCCGAGCCCAATTGCCCGCCATTGCGGCCCGAGGCGCCAAAACCCACGCGCTGCGCGTCCAAAAGCACCACGTCGTAACCTGCTTCGGCCAGATGCAGTGCGGCGGAAAGCCCGGTGTAGCCGCCGCCAACGACACAGACATCAGCCTTCGTATCACCCTGAAGCGGCGGGTAGGCCGCGTGTTTCGTGGCGGTGGCGGCGTACCAGCTGGTAGGGTACTGGCCGGGCGTGTCATTGGCGTAGAGCAGGTTCATCGGGCCTCCGGGCGTTAGACGTTCATCAGCAGATGTTCACGTTCCCAAGGTGAGATGACCTGTAGGAACTCCTCATATTCCGCCCGTTTCACGATGGAATAGACGCGGGCGAAATCCGGACCCAAAGCCTCATGCAGCTCTGTCGCCTCCTCGAAAAGGTCGAGCGCTTGGCCCAGAACTTGCGGAATATCCCCTTCGCCGACATAGGCATCGCCCTTGAATTCGGGCAGCGGATCTTTCTGCTGGATCAACCCCAGATAGCCGCAGGCAAGGCTGGCGGCGATGCCGAGGTAGGGGTTGCAGTCCATCCCCGCGAGACGGTTTTCCACCCGGCGCGACTTGGGCCCCGAGAGCGGCACGCGAATGCCCGTGGTGCGGTTGTCGCGGCCCCATTCGAGGTTGATCGGCGCGGCGTGATCCTTGACGTAGCGGCGGTAGGAATTGACATAGGGCGCGATCACGGCCAGCGCCGAGGGCATGTGGTTTTGCAGCCCGGCGATGAAGTGCTTGAAGGGCGCAGTCTCTTCCCCATCCGCATCGACAAAGATGTTTTCGCCGGTTTTCACGTCCAGCACCGAGTGGTGGATATGCATCGCGCTGCCCGGCTCATCGGCAATCGGCTTGGCCATGAAGGTGGCATAGCACTCGTGCCGCATCGCCGCTTCGCGGATCAGCCGTTTGAAATAGAACACCTCATCGGCCAGCCGCACCGGATCCCCATGTTGCAGGTTGATCTCAAGCTGGCCTGCGCCACCCTCTTGGGTGATGCCGTCGATCTCGAAACCCTGCGCCTCGGCAAAGTCGTAGATGTCGTCGATCACGGGGCCGAATTCATCCACCGCGGTCATCGAATAGGCCTGCCGCGCCGCCGCCGGGCGGCCCGAGCGGCCCATCATCGGCAGGATTTCCTTGGCCGGGTCGATGTTGCGGGCAACAAGGAAGAACTCCATCTCGGGGGCCACGACCGGCTCCCACCCCTTGTCGCGGTAAAGCTGCACCACGCGTTTGAGCACATTGCGCGGCGAATAGGCCACCGGCTTGTCGTTGCGGTCATAGGCGTCGTGGATGACCTGAAGCGTCCAGTCCCCGGTCCAAGGTGCGGCGGTGGCCGTGTCCATATCCGGGCGCAGGACCATGTCTTTTTCGATGAAACCGTCATCGCCCGCCGCTTCGCCCCATTCGCCGGTGATGGTCTGGTAAAAGATGCTGTCGGGCAGGTGGAAATACTCTTGCCGCGCGAATTTCGACGCCGGGACGGCCTTGCCGCGGGCGATGCCGGGCAGGTCGGGGATGATACATTCCACTTCGTCCAGACGCCGGCCCTCAAGATAGGCGCGCGCCGCTTCGGGTAGTGCTTCTGTCCAATCCTCGGCCATCAGGCCCTCTCTTTCCTGTTGTCTTTAAAGAATGCGGCCATTTGGTCCGCGATTTTTTGGTTGTCGATGGGGCCGCCCAAGGCGGCTGTCGCCTGTTCCAGCAGATGCTCGGGCACCACGCCCTTGCCACGGGTTTTGATCAAGCCGTCGATGAAGTCATGGCCGAATTCGGGATGCGGCTGCACTGTCCAGATGCGGTCGTCATAGGCCAGCGCCGCATAGGCGCAAAAGTCCGATGAGGCGACGACACGCGCCCCTTCGGGCAGTTCCACGATCTGATCCTGATGCCATGCGTTCAGCGCCAGTTTGTCACCATCCATGTCGTATTCGGTGCGGCCAATGGACCAGCCGTTGGTAAACTTCTCGACCTTGCCGCCAAGCGCTTGGGCGATGATCTGATGGCCAAAGCAGACGCCGATCAGGGGGCGGCCATCGGCATAGGTCTGGCGGATGAACTCCTCCAGCGGCGGGATCCAATCGTGATCCTCATAGGCGCCGTGTTTCGATCCGGTGATCAGCCAGCCGTCGGCCTGCGTCACGCTGTCGGGCAGGATGCCATCGACGACCGACCAGATTTGAAAGTCAAACCCGTGACCGTCCAGCAGTTTGGTGAACATCTCCCCGTAGTCGCCGAGCTGTTCGCGAAAGTCATCGGGGGAGTGGCCGGTTTGCAGAATGCCGATTTTCATGTGTCACCTGTTACACAGTGTCGAGGTAGATCTCGACCTGTTCCTCTGGGGTCAATTCCTGCATGTAATGCAATTCTTGGCGTTTGGTCAGCACGAAGTTGCGGATCATCTCGGGCGCGAAGATCCGCGCGACATGGGGGCAACTTTCAAACAGGTCGATGGCGGTCTTCCAATCGCTTGGCATGCGCGGCAATTCGGCGGCATAGGCGTTGCCGGTGATCGGGGCGGGCGGCTCAAGCGCGTCTTCGATCCCGTTGAGCGCGGCACCCAACACGGCGGCGAGCATCAGATAGGGGTTCACATCCCCGCCCGAGACGCGGTGTTCGATGCGCCGCGCCTTGTGGCTGCCCGAGGGGATGCGGATCGCGGCGGTGCGGTTCTCATAGGCCCAGCAAACACCGGTGGGCGCATGGGATTCCGGCACCATCCGGTCAAAGCTGTTGGCATGCGGGCAAAAGACCAGCGCCGAGCCCTGCATCGCGTTCATGCAGCCCGCCACAGCGTGGCGCAGCGTGTCGGTCCCCTTCGGCCCGCCATCGTCAAAGATGTTGTCGCCATTTTCATCCAGCACCGAGAAATGGGTGTGCAGGCCGGAGCCGGAGTAATCCTCATAAGGTTTCGCCATAAAGCTTGCGGCAAAGCCGTGCCGCCGTGCCAGACCCTTGACCAGCATCTTGAACAGCCATGCGTCATCGGCGGCGCGCAGGGCGTCATCGCAATGCATGAGGTTAATCTCGAACTGGCCCAGACCCGCCTCGGAAATGGCGGTGTCGGCGGGGATGTCCATCTCTTCGCAGGCGTCATAAAGATCGGTGAAGAACAGATCGAACTGGTCAAGCGCGCGGATCGACATGGTCTCGGCCGCCTTGCGCCGCTTGCCCGACCGGGGCGAGACGGGCACCTGAAGGTTGCGGCCCGAATCGTCGATCAGGAAGAATTCCAGCTCAACGGCGCAGACCGGCGTCAGCCCGCGCGCCTTGTAGCGGTCCAGCACCGCGCGCAGCGCATGGCGCGGATCGCCGGGATAGGGGCGGCCATCTTCGCGGAACATCCAGATGGGCAGCAGGGCCGAGGGCGCGTCGAGCCATGGCATCGGCATGAAGCCCCGCTCGGTCGGTTTCAGTACGCCATCCGCATCGCCCGTTTCGAACACCAGCGGGCTGTCGTCGATATCCTCGCCCCAGATGTCGAGGTTCAGCACTGAGACGGGAAAGCGGGTGCCTTCGGTCGTGACCTTATCAGCAAAACGCGAGGGAATACGCTTGCCCCGGGCTTGGCCATTGAGGTCGGCGGCGGCCACACGAATGGTGCGGACCTGAGGATTTTTGCGAAGCCAGTTGTTCATACATCACCTGAAAGGGCGGTGGGCATGTCACAAAGCGGTTCGCCCGGGGGGCAAAAGCGGTTGGCGCCCACGCGCCGCGTAATTTGATCAAATAATGGATACTACCGGATCAAATTAGGACGCAAGCGAATTTTACGGCGTTGCGCTTGGGGCAGGTGGCGGTTGAGGCGGGAATTGATCAAACCGAAGACGCCAATGATGCAGAGCGTCAGAAGGATGAAATAACCGGCAAGAATGGGATAGGGGACGAAGGGGTTGAAGGTCTTATCCGCGAAATAGCTGGCGTAATAAAGCGCGTCGCCGCGCTGCTGCCATGCCGGGAAACCGCTGAAAAACACCAGTGTCGTGGCGTGAAACAGGAAAATCGCCTCATTCGTATAGGCGGGCCAAGCGAGCCGCAGCGAGGTGGGCCAGATCACCCGGCGAAAGCGCGACCAACCCGACAGACCATAGGCATCCGCGGCCTCCACATCGCCCTTGGGGATGGATTGCAGCGCGCCGTAAAAAATTTCGCCCGAATATGCGGCAGTGTTAAGAAAGAGCACGATCAACGCGCCCAGCCATGCCGCGGTGAAGGGGGCGAAGAAGGCGTATTCGGATTTCAGCGACAGAAACAGGAAGTAGCCAAAGAAGAACTGGATGAAGAGCGGCGAGCCGCGGAAGAGGAAGATGAACCACTCCGCCGGTTTGCGGAACCACGGGTTCGCGCTGGCCTTGCCGACGCCAAGCGCCGTGGCAAAGAAAAAACCGGTCAGCAGGGCGACGACGCCGAAATAGACGTTCCAGATCATGCCCGAGCCAATGAGCGTGAACTGCTCGCAGAGCGTGAAACCGTCGCGCGGCAGCAGCCGCTCGCCATAGCCCAAGGACCGCAGGCCATAGTCCTGAATCGTTTGCAGACAGCTCATGCGCCGGCCCTCCGCTGGGCTTCGCCGCCGGTGGTGGCTTGGCCGCGTGTCAGTCGTTTCATCAGACGGTCCAACGTGATCTCGGAAATGCGGGTGAAGAGCAGGTAGAACACCAGCAGCGCGAGGAAGTACCACATGCGCCAGTCAGGGTGCGGGTAATCGGTAAAGCGCGGGGTCTTGGTGCCGCCGAGCTCGCGCGCCCAATAGACGATGTCTTCGACGCCCAGCAAAAACAGCAGCGGCGTGGCCTTGATCAGCACCATCCACAGGTTGCTGAGGCCGGGCAGGGCATAGACCCACATCTGCGGCACCAGCACCCGCCAGAAGGTCTGGCGGTGGGTCATGCCATAGGCTTCGGCGGTTTCGAGTTGCGGGCGCGGCACGGCGCGCATGGCCCCGAAAAGCACATTGGCCGCGAAAGCCCCGAAAACGATGGCAAAGGTAAAGACCGCAAGGCCGAAGCCATAGGTCTCATGCACCCATTGGGCGGCATTGCCCAGGGGCATCTTGGCCTCTTGGCAGACGACGAAGTCGCTGCCTTGGCGGATCGGCATATCCCAATCGGGGCAGAGCACCTTGTGGCGCAGGTACTCGATGCCCTGATCCAAGGCGATCACGAAAAACAGGAAGAAGGCGATATCCGGCACACCGCGCACCAGCGCGATATAGCCCTTGCCGACCCAACTGAGCGGCGCGAAACGCGCGCGTGCCATCATGGCTCCGCCAAAGCCGAAGGCCAGCGCCACGGGGGCGGTGACTGCCAAAAGCAGCAGAACCTTCAGGAAGGACAGGTAGAAGGACATATGGACGCCAGTGGTCAGGTAACAGGCGGTCCAGAGCCAGTCATTCAGGGTCGACGGATCGGTGCAGAAAGAGAACATGGGCCCCCGTGGGCTGATCTGCGCGCGGGGCCCGCGCAGGCGTGGTCAGGCGCGCCGCGACGGGCGCGCCTGAGATGGAATCACTCGTAGGTGGTGGTGTCTTCGCCGAACCACTTCTTGAGCATCTCGTTGAGCGAGCCGTCTTCCTTCATCTCGGTGATGACGGCGTCAAAGGTGTCGCGCAGCTCGGTGTCGGACTGGCGCAGGCCCATGCCGATGCCACCGCCGAGCGGCACATCGTCGCCCACGAACATCAGCTCACCGCCGGATTCCTCGACGATCGGCACGAGGTAGTCCTTGTCGGCGAAGACCGCGTCGGCCTCACCGTTGCGCACGGCGGCGACGGTCTCTTCCGGGGTTGCGAATTCGATCAGCGTGGCGCCGCTTTCGGCAACATAGCCCGCCTGAATGGTCGCGGTCTGACCGGCGACAACGCCGCCTTCGAGGTCCGCGTCCTCAGAAGCCGCGACATAGGCCGAGGCGGTGGGCGGATAGTAGTTCTGCGTGAAGGCGATGACTTCCTTACGCTCGTCGGTGATGCTCATGCCCGCCATGATGGTGTCGTAGTTGCCCGACACGAGGTTGGGGATGATGCTGTCCCAGTCGTTCTTGACCCATTCGCAGGTCAGCTCAGCGCGCTCGCACAGCTCGTCGCCCAGCTCACGCTCGAACCCGTCGACTTCGCCGGCGTCGTTGATGAAGTTGTAGGGGGGGTAGGCGCCCTCGGTGCCCATGCGGATGGTTTTGCCATGGGCTTCGGCCATCGCGAAGCCAGCGGTCATGCTGAGCGCGACGCTTGCCAGTAGGATCTTTTTCATTTGGTAACTCCCTTTGGTTCTTGTTTACGCAGGCTGGGTTGCCGAAAGGAACCCACGCAGACGTTCCGATTTGGGCGCGCCGAAGACCTCTTCGGGCGTCCCTTGTTCTTCGATCAGCCCTTGATGCAAAAAGACGACATGATCGCTGACATCGGCGGCCAGTTTCATGTCGTGGGTCACGATCACCATCGTGCGCCCCTCTGCGGCCAGATCCTTGATAACCTTGACGACCTCCTGCTCCAACTCGGGGTCGAGCGCGCTGGTGGGCTCATCAAAGAGCAGCGCCTCGGGCTCCATGCAGAGCGCGCGGGCGATGGCGGCGCGCTGTTGCTGCCCGCCGGAGAGTTGGGCGGGATAGACATCGCATTTGTCGCCGATGCCGACCTTTTCCAGATAGCCGCGCGCGGCGCGCTCCACCTCCGCCCGGTCGCGGCCCAACACGGTCAGCGGCGCTTCCATCACGTTTTGCAGGATCGACATATGCGCCCAGAGATTGAACTGCTGGAAGACCATCGACAGGTTGGTGCGGATGCGCAGCACCTGTTTGGCGTCCGCCGGGCAGCGCTGGTGGCCGTCGCCCTTCCACCGCACCGGTTCGCCCTTAAAGATCACCTCGCCCTGTTGGCTGTCTTCGAGCAGGTTGCAGCAGCGCAGCAGCGTCGATTTGCCCGAGCCGGACGACCCGATGAGCGAGATCACATGGCCACGCGGGGCGGTCAGATCGACCCCCTTGAGAACCTCCAGCGCGCCATAGGCCTTGTGGAGGTTCTTGATCTGGATAACCGGGGTGTCTGTGGTCACGGAAACTGTCGCCAATCTGTCATTTCAGTGCGCTATAAAGCGACGAATCGACGGAAATTGCAACGCAGAGTTTGCCCCGCGTTGCATCACAGTCCCGGTGCTGACGCTAGGTCAGTTTTCTTTGGCAACACGCTGGCGGGCCATGGCGCTGTCGGTATCGGTGACGCCCAATAGGTTCGACACCAGCCGCAGCAGCGCGTCTTCTTCGTCGGAACGGCTGCCGTCGGCCAGAACCACCTGCCAAAGTGCCTCGATGACCTCCAGCCGGTGCTCATAGGGCACCGCATCCTTGATCGCGCGGGTAAAGCGCACGGTGTCGGGGGCTTGGGCCTCCAGCGCCTCGGCCTCTTTACGCAGGGCGGTGGCGTCGGCCTCGTTCAGGCCGTAGCGCTCGGCGGCGATCCGGTCGATCAGGCGCCGCTCGCTCATTGCGTAGTCATTGTCGGACCGGGCGATGCGCACCAAAAGCGCGGTGAGCGCGAGGCGGGCGTCATTATCGGCCAATGGATCGGGTTCGGGCTGGGTCAGCCGTTTGAGAAAGTCACCAAACATATATGCGTCATCATCCTGCTGCGGGAAAAGGGAATGTCATAGCGTGTTCAAAGCGTTAGCGCGGGCTGCGGCCATATCCTCATCCGACAGGCCAAGGGCGGTTTCGATGGCGACAAGCTGAATTTCCTCGTCATCGTTGCGCGCCCCGTCCGAAAGGGCCACCTGCCACATCGCTTCGCCCAATGCCTTGCGGTCGGCATAGTCGACCTCTTCGCGCAGGATGCGGGTGAACTCCGGCGTACCGGGGGCGTCGCGCTCAAGCGCTTCGCAAGTGGCACGCAGTTTCGCCGCCTCAATGGGTTTGAGGCCGAAGGTCTGCGCCAGAATGCGGTCGATCTGGCCAATCTCAGAGGCGCGGTAGTTGCGATCGGCAAAGGCCACACGCACCAAAAGCGCGCCCAGTGCCAGTTGGGCATTGGGCTGCGGCAAAGGTTTCGGCTGTGCCTTGCGGCGGGGGAACAGTCGGTTCAGCATGGGGCTCACTTATCGCAGGAAACAGGGTCGCCATAGAGGAAACTGCGCATCGGGGGCGCAGGTTCCTGCAAGGGGCCACATGGGCTTAGCCGTCATAGCCTTCGACGATCACCAAAGACCCGTCCGCCACGTTCAGGCGAATGTCTTTCGCCCGTTGGTAGCCGGGGCTTTCGTAACAGGCGACCGCATCGGCGTAGCTGTCGAATTCCAAAACAACGGTGCGGGCGCGCATCTGTCCTTCCCGGATCTGCTGGGTGCCGCCGCGGACAAGGAAGCGCGCGCCGTAATCCGCAAAGGGTTTAGCATTGGCAGCACGGTATTTGTCGTAAATCGCAGTGTCGTGGATATCCATGGTGGCGATCCAATAGCCCTTTGGCATTTGTTATCTCTCCTGTTGGGTCAAGGTGGCGAAACGGGCGGTGAGGTTCTGTGCCTCATTGTCGAGCCCGTAGGGGGGATTGATCACGAACATGCCCGAGCCGACCATACCATGCCCGGGCCGCGCGGGCGGAAAGCGCACTTCATGGCGCAGCGCATCGGGGTGGTTGGCGGTGAGCTTGTCGAGCATCGGCTCATGCGCGCGATTGGTCAGGATTGGATACCACAGGGCGATGATGCCCACGTTCCAAGCGCGGTTGAGTTTGGCGATCTGGCGGGGAATGGTCTCGTAATCGGTTTTGATCTCGTAAGAGGGGTCGATCAGCAGCATCCCCCGGCGCGGTGTGGGCGGGGTCAGGGCAAAGGCCATCTCGAACCCGTCGCTGAGGTGGCATTTCGCCGGATAGGGCGACATCGCTAGATCAAGGGCGCTGTGCTCTTGCGGGTGCAACTCGGCCAAATGGATGCGGTCATCGGGGCGCAGCAGTTTCGCGGCCAACAGGGGAGAGCCGGGGTAGGCACGGGGGCCGTGGGCCTCGCGCAGCGCTTCCAGAACCTGCCTGTAAGGGTGATCGGCAGCGAACCAATCGCGCACCTTGTCGATGCCCTGCCGCGCTTCGCCAGTCTTTTCCGCCGCCGCATCAGACAGGTCATAAAGCGCCCGTCCGGCATGGGTTTCCAGATAGGTGAGCGGTTTGTCCTTGCGGGTAAGATAGGACAGCATCCACGCCAAAAGCGCATGTTTCTGCACGTCTGCAAGGTTTCCGGCGTGGTAGATGTGTTGATAGCTCAGCATGGCCTAGCTGTAGCGGAGTGGTTGGCGGGTGCAACGCGAAAGAGCGGAGAGGGCCGTTGCCTGGCCCGTCGCACCGCAGGTGCGGCGAATGAATGATGGCACGCCTACGGCGTGGCGGGCGGGCAGGCGATGGCCCGGCGCCTACGGCTTGATTCCAGGCCTTGTGATGGCTGCCAGACAGAAAAAAGGCCCGGCGTTTGACGCTCGGGCCTTCGATCTTATACCAACCGCGACACATCCTTCGCGGCGCGCACGAAATCCTTGAAAAGGGGATGCGGATCAAACGGCTTTGACTTCAGCTCAGGGTGGAACTGCACCCCGATGAACCACGGGTGATCCGACCATTCCACGATCTCAGGCAGCTTGCCATCCGGCGACATGCCCGAGAATTTCAGCCCAGCCTTCTCAAGCTGTTCCTTATAGGCGATGTCGACCTCATAACGGTGGCGGTGGCGTTCATCGATCGTGGTGGTGCCATAGGCTTCGGCCACGCGCGAGCCTTCGGCCAGCGTCGCGTCATAGGCGCCCAAACGCATGGTGCCGCCTTTGTCGTCATCGACCTTCCGCGCCACCTTGTGGTTGCCCTGCACCCATTCTTTCAGGTGGTAAACCACCGGCTCGAAACGCTTTTTGCCTGCCTCATGGTCAAACTCTTCCGACCCCGCAGATTTCAGCCCGGCCACGTTTCGCGCGGCTTCGATCACCGCCATCTGCATGCCAAGGCAGATACCGAGGTAGGGGACTTTATGCTCGCGGGCATATTGCGCGGCCTTGATCTTGCCTTCGGTGCCACGCTCGCCAAAGCCGCCGGGGACGAGGATCGCGTGGAAACCTTCAAGATGCGGCGCGGGGTCTTCGCTGTCGAAAATCTCGGCATCGACCCATTCGACCTTGACCTTCACCCGGTTCGCCATGCCGCCATGGGTTAGTGCCTCGGCGATGGATTTATAGGCGTCTTCAAGTTGGGTGTATTTGCCGACGATGGCGACTTTGACTTCTCCCTCGGGGTTGTAAATGCGGTCGGCCACATCTTCCCAACGCGACAGGTTCGGCTTGGGCGCGGGGGTGATCTGGAAGGCATCCAGAACCGCTTGATCCAGCCCCTCGCGATGATAGGCGAGCGGGGCTTCGTAGATCGATTTCAAATCCTGCGCGGCGATCACCGAATCCGGGCGCACGTTGCAGAAGAGCGCCAGCTTCTCACGCTCCTTGGCGGGGATCGGCCCTTCGGAGCGGCAGACCAGAATGTCCGGCGCGATGCCGATGGAGCGCAGTTCTTTGACCGAGTGCTGCGTCGGCTTGGTCTTCAATTCGCCGCTGGCCTTGACGTAGGGCAGCAGCGTGAGGTGCATGAAGATACACTGGCCGCGCGGCTTGTCTTGGCTGAACTGGCGGATCGCCTCAAAGAAGGGCAGCCCTTCGATATCGCCCACGGTGCCGCCGATTTCGCAAAGCATGAAGTCGACCTCATCATCTCCAATGTCGATGAAGTCTTTGATTTCGTTGGTAACGTGAGGGATCACCTGAATGGTCTTGCCCAGATAATCGCCGCGGCGCTCTTTCTCTAGCACGGTGGAGTAAACCCGGCCCGAGCTGATGCTGTCGGTCTTGCGCGCGGCGACGCCGGTGAAACGCTCGTAATGCCCAAGGTCGAGGTCAGTCTCTGCGCCATCATCGGTGACGAAGACTTCGCCATGCTCGAAGGGCGACATCGTGCCGGGATCGACGTTCAGATAGGGGTCCAGCTTGCGCAGACGCACCGAAAAACCGCGTGCCTGAAGCAAGGCACCCAAAGCCGCCGAGGCCAGACCCTTGCCCAGCGACGAGACCACACCGCCTGTGATGAAGATATAGCGTGCCATGTGATCGGAGACCCCCGTGAATTCAAAGTTTGTTGCAGGCAAAAACCAGCCAAACGCGCTGCGGAAAACCGCAACACCACGGGATTTAAGCCTTACAGGATTCGTGCGTTTGAGGCAAGGCCCGCCGCAACATACAGTTGCGGAACCGGGCCGTGCCTCAAGGTTTTGTGTTCGTTAGCTTAATCGGCCGCAGGGACCAGCGGTGAGTTGCCATCCGCGGAAGGCGGCAGCAGATCGTCGCCGGCGGGCAGGGCCGGGCTGCCATCTTGGCTCTGGGCGGGCGGTGTCGCGCTCAGCCGGTCGATGACCGACGAGCCTGCGGATTTTTCGGCCGCGATGATGGTCAGCGTGATCGACGTGGCGATGAAACCGGCCGCAAGCGCCCAAGTCACCTTGCCCAATGCCGTGGCCGCCGCGCGGCCCGAAACGGCACCGCCGCCACCACCACCCATGCCAAGGCCACCGCCCTCGGACCGTTGCAGAAGTACCACGGCGATCAGGCCAAGAGCCAGAATCAGGTGAATGATCAGAACGACATTTTCCATGGGTACGACAGCTTTCGGTTTTGGTTGGCGGGTATCTATTCGTCTTTGCCCATGGGGGCAAGGGTGGATTGCCGCCGGGTGATGATCGGATCGGGAGGGGGCGGCCTAAGGGATCAAAGGCACGCGCAAAGACCGCCGCATGGGGGCGACGGTCTTTTGAAGCAGTACTCAACCACAATATGTAAGAGGGCTATCCTGGAATTAAGGTGGTGCAGACTCGCTTCGTACATTCACTATAGCATGAAATGCGGGCAAATTCGCCCATATTCTTTGCAGAGAAATGAAGGGATTGCCCGTGATCGGCGATGGACAGCCGAGTGCCGCTGGGGCAGTCTGCCGCCATGCCACATGATCATTCGGACCACGACCACCCCCATGCCCTGCTGCCGCCCGAGCCTGCGCTCAGGGTCAAGGCGTTGGAGACGCTGCTGACGGCCAAGGGGCTGATTGACCCCGCCGCCTTGGATGAGATCATCGACACCTATGAGAACCGCATCGGCCCGCGCAACGGGGCCGAGGTCGTTGCCCGCGCGTGGAGCGATCCTGATTTTCGCGCGGCGCTGCTCAAGGATGCGACCGCCGTGGTGGCCGAGATGGGTTTCTTCGGGCGGCAGGGCGAACATATGGTTGCGGTCGAGAATACGGATGAGGTGCATAACATCGTCGTCTGCACGCTGTGCTCCTGCTACCCTTGGCCGCTTCTGGGCATTCCGCCGGGTTGGTATAAATCCGACGCCTACCGCGCCCGCGTGGTGCGCGAACCGCGCAAGGTGCTGGCGGAATTCGGGGTCGAACTGCCCGCAGACACCGCCGTTCGGGTCTGGGATTCAACGGCAGAGGTGCGCTATCTCGTAATCCCGCAGCGCCCTGCGGGGAGCGAGGGCATGGATGTCGCGGCGCTGGCCGATCTTGTCACCCGCGACAGTATGATCGGCACCGGATTGGCCAAAGCGCCATGACCCGCGTGCATGATATGGGCGGGCGCTTCGGCGATGGCCCGGTGACGCCCGAGGGCGAAGACGTGATCTTTCACGCCGAGTGGCACCGCCGCGCGCTGGCGCTGACCTTGGCCACCGGCACCTTGGGTAAATGGAACATCGACGTGTCGCGCCATGCCCGTGAATGTCTCGCCCCCACCGATTACATGCGGTTCAGCTATTATGAGAAGTGGCTCGCCGGGGTGGCCGATATGTTGGTCGCCCGCGGGGTGGTCAGCCGTGAGGAACTGGCGGGCAAGGCCGATCCTGCGCCCAGCCCGCTGGCGGAAAAGGCGATGAAAGCGCCGCAGGTGGCCGGGGTGCTGGCCCGTGGCGGCCCGGCGGATCGTCCCTCAGGCATCGCAGCGATCTTTGCGCCCGGCGATGCGGTCGTCACCCGCAAGCAGCCTGAAAACACCATTGTTCCCGGTGGGCACACTCGGTTGCCCGCCTATGCCGCGGGCGCGAAGGGCCGGGTGCTGCGGCTGCATGGCGCGCATGTCTTGCCCGACAGCAACGCCCATGATCTGGGCGAAGCCCCTGAGCCGCTTTATGCCGTAGCCTTTCCGGCCTCTGAGCTATGGGCGCATCCCGAACACCCCCGCGATGAGGTCGTGCTCGACCTGTGGCAAAGCTATCTGGAAACTCCATGACCGCCCCGGAACCCGTCTTTGAGGCGCCATGGCACGCGCAGCTCTTCGCGCTGACGGTGCATCTGAACGAAAGCGGCCTTTTTGATTGGCCCTTTTGGGCCGACCGCTTTGGCGCGACTTTGGCACGGCATGGGCTGAGGCGAGAGTTGAACGGCGGAGAGGACTACTTCAACGCTTGGCTGGAAACCCTCGAAACCCTGCTGATCGACGCAGGCCATGCCCGCCCCGGTGATCTGCGCAGCCTGCGCGACGGGTGGGAGGCCGCCTATCTCAGCACCCCGCATGGCGATCCGGTGCATCTGAAGGCGGGGCCGAGCGTCTAAATCCCTTCCCGCGTTTTTTCGAGTTTCACACGCCTGCCACTGTCGCTATACGGGCGCGGGACATCGCAAAGGAATATATCATGGCCAATGTCGTCGTTGTCGGCGCCCAATGGGGTGACGAGGGAAAAGGCAAGATCGTTGACTGGCTCAGCGAACGCGCCGATGTGATCGCGCGCTTTCAAGGCGGGCATAACGCGGGCCACACTCTGGTCATCGACGGCAAGGTCTACAAGCTGCACGCGCTGCCTTCGGGCGTGGTGCGCGGTGGCAAGCTGTCTGTCATCGGCAACGGCGTGGTGCTGGACCCGTGGCACCTGCTGAAAGAGATCGAAACGATCGAAGGGCAGGGTGTTGAGATCAACCCCGAGAACCTGATGATCGCGGAGAACACGCCGCTGATCCTGCCGTTCCACGGCGAACTTGACCGCGCCCGCGAAGAAGCGGCCAGCAAGGGCACCAAGATTGGCACTACTGGCCGCGGCATCGGGCCGTGCTACGAGGACAAAGTGGGCCGCCGCGCCATCCGCGTTGCCGATCTGGCGGACCCCGCGACATTGGAAGCCCGGGTTGACCGTGCGCTGCAGCACCACGACCCGCTGCGCAAGGGCTTGGGCGTTGAAGCCATTGACCGCGATGCGCTGATTGCACAACTGCAAGAAATCGCTCCGAAAATTCTGCCTTTCGCCGCACCCGTTTGGAAAGTGCTGGCCGAAAAGCGCAAAGCGGGCAAGCGCATCCTCTTTGAAGGGGCGCAGGGCGCGCTTTTGGACATCGACTTTGGCACCTATCCCTTTGTCACGTCGTCGAACGTGATCGCAGGGCAGGCAGCGACCGGCGTGGGCCTTGGCCCCACCGCCATCGACTATGTGTTGGGCATCGTCAAAGCCTATACCACCCGCGTCGGCGAAGGCCCGTTCCCGACCGAGTTGGAAGATGCCGACGGCCAGCGTTTGGGTGAGCGGGGCCATGAGTTCGGCACCACCACCGGGCGCAAGCGCCGCTGCGGCTGGTTCGACGCGGCCCTGCTGCGCCAGACCTGCGCCACCTCGGGCATCACCGGCATCTGCCTGACCAAGCTTGACGTGCTCGACGGCTTCGAGACGCTGAAGGTCTGCGTCGGCTATGATCTGGACGGTGAGCGGCTCGACTATCTGCCAACCGCCGCCGAGCAGCAGGCGCGTTGCGTGCCGATCTACGAAGAACTGCCGGGCTGGTCCGAATCGACCGAAGGCGCGCGCAGCTGGGCCGACCTGCCTGCCAATGCGATCAAATATGTGCGCCGGGTCGAAGAGTTGATCCAATGCCCCGTCGCGCTGGTCTCGACCTCGCCAGAGCGGGAGGACACCATTCTGGTGACCGACCCTTTCGCGGACTGATCTGATGGCGCTGAGCTACAAAGCACGTCGCCGTTGGGCGCTGGTGATCCTGCTGATCGGGCTGCCGAGCTATATCGCGGTGGCGGTCTGGACGGTGGCCCAATTCGAACGCCCGCCGGTGCTGCTTGAGCTTGGCATCTATGTCGCCCTTGGCATCGTCTGGGCGCTGCCGTTCAAATTTGTCTTTAAAGGCATCGGACAGGCGGACCCGGACGCGGACGACGACCAGTAACACGCAATAAAAAAGCGCCCCGCGGGCACGCCCCTCTGATAAATGTTGTTAAGGCATCATGCCGGCACTAAGGTGCCGGCATATTTCGTTCGCCTACAGCATTTTACGGGGGTGATGTGTGACCGATGCCGCCGATGATGCTCCGAAGAAATCTTCGGCAGGTCGACCTCGCCGACTTCCTCGAACTCCGGGCGGATTTTCAGTCAACTTTTGTCGAAACCCCCATTGCGAACTTTATGGCGTTCAACCTGATCCATTTGGCGTTCGGGGCCGCGGCAAAGTCCTTTCCGGGCGGGTCACTGGCAAAGGCGAGGAACGCTCATACCGCTGTCCTACTTGCGAGAAGTACCACTCATTAAAGGCCAATCCTGGCATTCTTGAGGAATATGCTCGCATCAGTCGCATGTATAGGAAAAAGTTTTTCCCAAGCTGTGTGACCCCCGACTGCGTAAACAAGGGACTGCCTCAGCATCTTGCGCCCAAAGCCTATATCTCCTTCGGCAAGACAGCGGCGGGCGATCCTAGATACCAATGCAAAGCTTGCCGCAAAACGTTCTCAGTGGGTAACCCAACGCGACGGCACAAGAAGACCCATGAGACGGGCAATATCCTCCGAAACCTTGTAAACAAGGTGCCGCTAAGCCGTATGTGCGAAATCAACGGCGTGAATTTCGAGTACATCTATTCGAAGATCAACTTCATTGAGCAGCAATGCCTGAAGCTCGGCAACCGCCGCGAAGAAGAGCTAAAGCACTGTTTTGCAGGGAAGCGCCCGTTTTTCGCGACGGACGCACAGGTCATTCATGTGAACTGGCAGGCGAAAACACGGCGAGGTTCGGTCCCGTTGATCCACTCCAGTACGGTCCATCAGGGAACTCAGTACGTTATGGCGTCTACGGTCGATTACGACCCAGAGACCGATCCTGTAGCGATCGACGATTGGATGGAGGAAAGCGGGGACTTCGATCTTCCTCGATCCATGCGCCAACAATCGCGAGTATGGTCACATCGCGAATACAGCATGACGGCCATGAAGCTGAACCGTGAGATCTTCGCAAAAGACGACCTAATGGTAGGCGGCGACCTCAAGCTTCCAGGCGTAGGTTCGAGAGTTCGCACGGATATGGCAGTCTACGCACACCTCATGCACGTCAAAAAGCTGCTCGGAAACGACTACATGCATGCCACCTACTGCTTGGATGCCGACAGCGGGCTTACCGCAGCAGCCTCCGCCATCATGTCGAATGAGATTGATAATCATCGC
Source organism: Sulfitobacter sp. R18_1 (assembly GCF_017743915.1). Classification (NCBI taxonomy): domain Bacteria; kingdom Pseudomonadati; phylum Pseudomonadota; class Alphaproteobacteria; order Rhodobacterales; family Roseobacteraceae; genus Sulfitobacter; species Sulfitobacter sp. R18_1. Next base: position 49,470 of record NZ_JAGHRG010000011.1, on the reverse strand, counting down.
GTCGATCTGGCCCAGATTTCCTTCCAGAAGGAGATGACCAGCGATCAGAAAGCATCACTGCAGCGGCAGGGTAGCGCAAAGCTTCGACATCTTCTGGATGAGTACGCCGTTGAAGTGGCGCTCGTTCTTAACCGGCATCCGAACCTGACGAACATGGAAGCCTTGGTTACGGTCCTCCTTGAACAACTGGAGGATACCCTGGATTCAGAAGAGCGGGGGCAACGTCTGATGGAAGATGGTATGCCCTGGCCATTCCACACTCAAGGCGAACCCAAAAAGGTCATTCGCCTTTGGACTGATACCGGCCAACATCGTCGCGTGGATCTCGCCCGCATCCTATGCAGGGCATCTATCCACCCTGTAGATGCCTACTTCTCTGTAGTGAGGCGCCGGGTCAGCGCATTCGACCGTGGAATGCAAACCGGATCAAACAAGCGCCGCACGTGGTATGCCTACGCCTATTATGATCCGCAGATGGTGGTGAAGATGTTGAACATCCTGCGCTTCTATTACAACTTCATGGTGCCGGGCGCAGACAAGAAGACCCCCGCGATGCGTTTAGGGCTGGCAAAAGGTCTCGTATATGAACGAGACCTCTTTTCGTTGGTTTGACTAAAGAAACCTAAACTTCATGTTATGAAGAGGTCATCGTGATCCTATCGATCTGCTCACAGACTAGGGCTTGATACGCTTCGAATGCATCATAGCATTTCTCGCATTCGCCTTGAAGGAGGTCTGCGATAGGAGCCAATCCGAGTGGCTCGCTTCCTCCATACGCATAATCGTAAATGCGACCATCGAGCTCGACGTTCCGTTTTACAGTGCCCGATTGCCCAATCAGAAGCTGGACGGAAAAGCCATGATTGTACGTATTGCGGAAATCGTCCGATTCACTCTTAAACACAGAACCGGCGATGGCTTCGATTTTTAGTTTAGCCTTCCGGTACCTCTTCCAAGGTTTGCCATAGGGCTCGATGTCATTAAGATAAAGATTCCTCTCCGGAAAGTCATCAACCCAGTCCGAGCCATCCTTCACCCTATTCGCTTGATGAGACAGGTGGCCCACGGAATAAGCAAACCGAGATTTGATCGCATAAGGCTGCCCAAGAGAAACTGTACCCAGGGTTTTGATGAACTCATGGTTCGCGTTCATCTTCTCCTGATTGTTCATGTTCTTGGTGACTTCGTGCCAAGCGCGCAATCGTAAGACATTATTTGTCAGATCATTGATCATATTCGAGATTTCTTGAGCATGCTCTTTAAGCATCTCGCCATAAGGCATCGATACGATATTCATCGGTTTTGGTAGAGTATACCAACGATAGGGCATATATTTCCCTTGCCTTGGCAGCCTATCAAACTCTTGCCGAAATTCAGTGTAAAGTTCGATCAAGCTCTTCGAGCTATCACTCATTGCGGCCGTATCATCAGTTTCCGCTGTCACGACAGTCACTGTCCCAGCTCAATCTGCCCGCCCTGTTTCAGCAGATCGTAGATCACCGGATTGAGCAGTCCCAAGCCCTGCTTGTCAGCCTTCAAGAGGAGGGCAGCCAGGGCGCCATGCGAAGACATAGCACGAGCAACCGCGGCTTCGATTGTTCCCGGCAGGTTCCCCTTCAAGGCATCCTCTTTCGAGTTCTTGTTGACCTGGGCCATGACTACAGGGTTCTCACGAGCGATAGTGGCAATCTGATTGACGAAGCTGACCTGGTCGCTCAAAGGGGTTGCCTCCCCAAAAATGCCATTCAGCTTATTGATGATGTCCTGAATATAGACAGGCACCGCACCGGGCGCTGGTGATCCACCCGCCCCAACAGGCTTGAGCACTTCATCCTCAGCATTACCCTCGTCATCGCCACCAGCCTCATCGGCCGGAAGAGCCTTGATGTCGTATCCCGTCAACGTAATACCGCGCAGATCTACGTTCTCTGGGGGAACACCGCTCAGGCGGTTCTCCAACAGCTTGGCGAACGCCGCAAAGTTCTCGAGGTCCGGATCCCCCAGGTCGATGAGCTGAGCGATATAAGAATAAGTCCGTGCGATACGTGCGAGACCAGCCTTGAACTCCGTCATCTGGCCAATCGCCTCAGCAACCTGCCTGCGTTCGTGGTCGGCCTTCTTCATTCCGTCATCATTGCCTGCAAGGCGGGCGTGCTCGTATGCATCGTCCGCATCCTGGGCCACACCCCGCAAACTCTTCAGTCGCATATTGTAAGCGTCTGTAGGTTCTTGTGTGGCGGCAAACATCGCCTTGTGCTCTGTGTCACCCTTCGCCTTGAAGGCTGCAGCTGTTTGATGGCGTGCGATCCGAAACTGGTTTACATGCGTATCGTCATAGACCCCCTGTTCGTCGAGCTTGTCCTTCATGTCGTAGATGACATTCAGGTCTTGAACCTGCTCTATCTTCGCACCGCTATCATACTGCGCGAAGGCAGCCTGAACGGACCCCGGATCGTTGATGAAATCGATGATGAATACCTGATCTTTGCCCGGGAAAGTTCGGTTCAGGCGCGAAAGCGTTTGAACGATCTCCACGGCATTGGCGATCTTCTTGTCGATATACATCGCCACCAGCTTGGGCTGATCAAAACCCGTCTGAAATTTGTTCGCCACCAACATGACCCGATATTCGGGGCGGTCGAAGGCGGTGCGCAGATCTTGGCCGCCAACTCCGGGGTTCATGTTGCTTTCAGAGAACTCCGCATTTTCATCGACGCTGAAGATATCGTCATCCAACAAATCGTCATCAGGATGCGCTACTTCTTTCCCTGTCAGCTTGCCAGAGAAGGCCACCAGTGCCCTGATCTCTTTATAGGCAGGGTTGGCCTCAATAAACGCGTCAAAGGCCTTCTTGTAGCGCACAGCGGATGCACGGGAGCTTGTAACGACCATGGCCTTGGCCTTGCCGTCGAGACGATGCGCCACATTCTTAGAAAAGTGCTCCATGATGAACTGCACTTTTTGCGTCACGTTCGTCGGGTGCAGGGACATCCAGGCGGCGAGTGCGCGCTTCGCGGCTTTGCCGTCCACGCGTTTCTCGTCCACCATTTCCTTGCCGAGATTGAAGGCAGTTTTGTAGGGAACATAGCCCCGCAAGACGTCCAGAATGAACCCTTCGTCGATTGCCTGTCTCATCTCGTATTTGTGGAATGAAACCGGCAGGTTGTCGTCAGACGCGGGCTCGGTCGGATCGGCCGGCCGTCCAAATAGCATCATTGTGGAATGCTTCGGCGTAGCCGTGAACGCAAAGTGCGATACATTCGAAGGACGTTTGCGCGACTTTTGGACCTCGAGCAAAATGTCTTCGATTGTCATGCCTGCCATGTCCTTCTTCGAGGACATGGCCAAGGTTGCCTGAAGCTTTGATGCTGTATTGCCGGTTTGCGAGGTGTGTGCCTCATCAATGATCACGGCGAAGTTCTTATCTTTCAGTGAACTATCAGTCAGGATAGCTTCCATCGCATGAGGAAAGGTCTGGATGGTTACAACGATGATCGGTGTGCCCTTGATCAATGCTTCGGTAAGCTGCTCGCTCTTCGATTTAGCGGATTTATCTCGATCAATCGCCGCGATCAGACCTTTCTGATGATCGATCTGTTGAACCGCATCTTGCAACTGCCCGTCCAAAACATTGCGGTCGGTCACGATGATGGCAGCGTCGAAGATAGGCTTCCCATCATCTGTGCGCAGCTTAATCAGGTCGTGTGCTGTCCAGGCAATGGTCGAGGTTTTCCCCGAACCTGCGCTGTGCTCACAGAGGTATGATTGGCCCGGGCCATTCTGTTTGGCATCCGCGATCATCTGGTTCACGGCGTCGAACTGATGATAGCGTGGGAAGATCAACGTCTCTTTGACCGACCAGTTGCCTTTTAGATCGACCACATTCTTCTTCTCTACGTACACGAAACTGTGGAAGACCCGCAGGAACGCATCGGGGCGACAGATCGTCTCCCAAAAATACGCGACGGGATATTCGCCATCCTCGCGGGGCGGATTGCCGCCGTGACCATCGTAACCCTGGTTGAATGGAAGAAAGAATGTGTTCTCGCCCGCGAGCTTCGTGGTCATCCAGATCTGGCTGTCAGACATGGCGAAGTGTACCACCGCGCCTCGCTTGAACGTCAGCAAGGGATGCTTGCGTTTGGAGATCGGGTCCATCGGCTGACGGTCATTGCGGTACTGGTTTTTCGCGTGCTCCACGGATTGGGTGAAGTCAGTTTTCAGCTCGGCCGTCGCCAACGGCAGGCCGTTCAAAAAGAATGCCAGATCGATCGCCAATTCGCGGCCCGGATGGTACTTCAGCTGCGGCACGACCCGGAGGCGATTGGAGGCATAACGATGCAGTACATCAGCGTTGCGCTGATCCTCTGGCGCGGCCTCCGAGAGGTCTAGGTGCCCACAGCCAGCGATGGAAAAGCCACGGCGGAGGACGTGCATCGTGCCGTCTTTCTCCAGTGCGGCATCGAGACGCTTCATCAGAACGTCGCGTGTCTTACTACCATTCGTAGCGGCAAGCTTATCCCATTTTGGACCCTGGGTAGCCTTCAGCCAGGCTTCAAGGTCTTCGGGGTAAAGCGCATAGTCTTGATTGTATCCGCCGCTGTCACCGACCAGCCAACCCTGCGCGGCAAGCTTATCTACGATATAGGCTTCGAGGTGCTTTTCGTGATGTAGGTCGCTCATGCTGCGTTCCTTACGTCAATCTTGCCGGTCACGGCGGCGGTGATCAAGGCCGAGCGCTTCTCTTTGAGAAGCTCGATGCTGCGGTTGGTTGTGGAGATCAGGCCGTCGATCCGGGTGGTCTCGCGGTCGATGTGGGCGAGGATTTCGTCTTGCTCTTCCAGCGAAGGCAGACATACACGCAGGTTCCGGAAGTGATCCCAATATAGCCTCATCCGGAAATCTGCGATACCACGTGAGAACCGACGGATTTCTTCGGATGCCGATTTCGTGTGCAGAATATGCTCGATGAACTTCGTGCGGAACTCTGCGATCGGATGGGCCACGACATAGGCGGGGCTGACTAGCCCATCGACCTGAACTGCGCCAAAGGCACCCTGCCACGCGCGCATCATGTTGTAGACCAGATCACCAGGCGCCACGCCCTGATATTTGGTTCGGTCTTCGCTCAGGGACACCTTGCGGTCGCGCTCTTCATCAGAAAGCTCTCCATCAGTGACACCATCATGGATGGAGACTGACAGCACAGGAAGGCTGGGATCGGGCGCGCGGAAAGCTTCGCGGAAGAGCGCAGCGATACGGCTTACATCCCAATGGGACGGAACCTGACCAATCCATTCCACGCCAGAATCCTTCATTGGCACATCACCATCAATGCCCTTTGTTACCGCATGAGTAATTAGCGCTGCGCATTTTTCTTTTAGAAGCTCGATGAAGCGAACCTTCTTCTTGATTAGCCCATCAATCCGTGCGGTCTCGCGGTCGAGGAAGCTGGCGATTGCGGTTTGTTCACCGAGGGGCGGGTGCGGTATCCGGATATTCTTCATGGAACTGAAATTCGTAGACCAAAGATCAGCAACAAGACCGCTGCCCATACGATAGAACTCTTCTTGAAATGCAGTGCTCCGCAAAAGATGGTGGCAGTATCTGGGGGCAAGCTCCTCGTTTATCTGCAATACCGTATTGATCAGCGATACGGAGCCATCCATCTCGGCGATGCCTGAAGATCCCTTTCTGTCTGACCGGCTGTTGATTACAAAATCACCAGCCTTCACAAGCTTGCGGTTGTCGTTGTCATCCGTTTTGGCCACGTGCTCCATTTGCGGAACGATGCCAGACTTAGTAACTGATAGTGCCGGGTAATCTCTATCGGATACCTTTGAGCTACGCTGCTGGAAAAGCTGACCGATACGGCTAAGATGCCAATGTTCTGGAACTTCTCCAATCCATGGGTATCCAGAGTGTACCCTGCTAGAATACTGAACTTTCATTCTGTCACCTCGGCCAGCATTCCTGCAATCTCGGCTTCAACGTTTTTGAGCTCGGCGTCGATGTCCTCCAGATCCCGCGGCGGCTGGTATTCATAGAAATACCGGTTGAAGTTGATTTCGTACCCAACGATACCAACCCCACCATCAGTCTCGTCGCAGTAGGCCTCATCAATGAAGGCGTCCTCCGCATGGGGGAGCACCTCTGTTGCGAGGTAGTCTTCGACATCGGTGCCAAGCGGAACGTTCTCATAGTCCGTCAGGTCCTCATCAGGGATGACCTGACCTTTCTTGTCGCGCACGATCTCAAGTTCAGGATCTCGGATAGCGAAAGCTGAACGAAATGCCTTGATCAGGCCTACGTCCGCTTTCCCAAGTGCCTCATCGCGTTTTGCGGAGTTTTTGGCGAACCCATCAATCCAATGCCATCCTTCTTCCCGATCCATGTTTTCACGGAACAAGTCCAGCCAGCCAGCCTGCTGTTCAGCTGAGCGCTTCTCCCAGGCCTTCTCATCGGCCAGCGCTGCGATCCCCACTTCGGAGATGACGATCTTCTTGCGCAATGGCCGCAGGACCTTGATGCGACGGTAGCCGAAGTCAGTGCTCTTCAGGATCAAGCTTTCTTTTGTCGAAGCGAACTCGGAGTACATCTGCACGATGTTCCGTGTCTGATCTTCCCCAACGCGGCGGCGTTTATTGCCTTCGTTCTTGCGCATGGACTCGAAAAGCGTGGTTGCATTGATCAGTTGCACCTTGCCTTTACGATGTGCGGGCTTCTTGTTGGACAGGATCCAGATGTAGGTTCCGATGCCTGTGCGGAAGAAAATCTCTGTCGGCAACGCGATGATTGCTTCAACCACATCCTGCTCGAGGAGGTGGCGCCGGATTTCGGATTCCCCTTGACCAGCGTTGCCATTGAAGAGCGGGGAGCCCGAGAGCACGATTGCCGCCCGACCGCCACCTTTGATCGGGTCTTCCATCTTGGATAGAAGGTGCAGCAAGAACAGCATGGAGCCGTCCGAAACGCGGGGCAGCTTGGGACCGAAGCGCCCTTCAAAGCTTTGCTCCTTGTGTTCACGCGCCACTTCAGCTTGGTCCATCTCCCATTTTTTGCCGAAGGGCGGGTTCGAAACGCAGTAGTGGAACTTCTCACCTTTATGCTTGTCAGCCGAAAGGGTGCTGCCGAGCTTGATGTTCTTTGATAGATCGCGGCCTGGGTCGGTCTCGAGCGTTTTCAAAAGCATGCCTGCCAAGCAGACCGCATGGGTCTCAGGCTCCAATTCTTGGCCGTAGGGTACGATGACTGGGGCAATTGAGTACCGGTCTTGCAGGCTGCGCACGTGTTCCATGCCATCCGAAAGGAAGCCACCGGTGCCGCATGTGGGATCGTATAGCGTGCGGATCAGACCCGGATTGTCGATGAAGAGCTGGTCGTCTGGATCAAGAAGCAGTTCGATCGCAAGGTGAACCACATCGCGGGGCGTCATGAAATCTTCCGCGGCCTCGTTTACTTCGGCCCCGAAGCGGCGGATCAGATGCTCGTATACGTTCGACATTTCACGCTCTGGCACTGCGTCCGGGTGGAGGTCGATTGCAGCAAAATTCAGGCAGATCTTGTAGAGAACACCTGCCTTATCCATTCGCGCCAGGGTGTTGGCAAAATCGAACTGCTCAAAGATGACCCGAGCATTGTCAGAGAACTGCGCGATGTAATCTTCGAGGTTCTGACGGGTGCGCGTGGCACCAAGGCTTTGGAGAGAGTAGTTCGACGTATTGTAGAACGGGAAGCCGGTCTGCTGCCGCAGGATCACGTCCATGTCGATATCGGTGTCTTTGAACGTCTTCACGGTCTCTTGAACCCGCTCGCGCGTAGGCTCGAGAACACATTCCAGGCGCCGCAGCAGAGTGAAGGGCAAGATAATCTTACCAAACTCGACGTGTTTGAAGTTTCCCCAAAGGTCGTCGGCATTCTTCCAGATAAAATCTGCTAGGGAAGTTTTTTTTACGTGCGTCTCGCTCAATGTCTTGGCCCTTCTACCGCCGCCCTGCAAGGGCTTTAAATCAATCAGTTTTTTCGTCGAAATGCTTCTTCATCAACTCAAATGCTAAGCGAAATCCATCTACCTGGCTCATCCTATGGCGCACGCAAAGCTCTTTGAACTCCCAACGTTCATCCTCAGTGATCTTCAGGTTTAGATTGGCCAGCTTTTGCTGCTCCTCGGGCATTCCTTCATCCTTCAACTAGACATTAGGCGTCGTTCTTCCATTCTTCAAATCTTTAAAGCAAGAAAAAATGGAAACCTGTTGATATTCGCATTGCATTTGTAGGGTGCGCAGAATGCAAAAAAGACGGGAAGCGCGAACTTCCCGTCTTTTGTTTTTTGGCATCAGAAAGCGCCAACATTTACCGTAGGGGCGTGCCCCGCGGGGCGCTTTTTCGTATCTGCACTATGGCCGGGGCTTAACCCACGGCGCGGTGATCGGGGCGGTAGCCAATCTCATCCGAAACGGTGAACCGCCCGCCTTTGATCTTTTCGATCTTACCTGCGCGCAGCAGTTGACCGAAGGAGCGCAGCCCGTCTTCGCGGGTGAAATCCGGCAGCCCGATTGAGCGGACCTTGCCCATTAGCTGCGGACGGGAGAATTGGTCGCGCCCCTCGACGAAGGACATGTAAGACGCCGCCGCTTCAAGCAGTTCGGGCAGTTTGGTGGCACCCATGTCGGCGGCGAAATCGGCAAAGCTTTCGGCATCGGGGTTGGTTTTGACCGGCTCGACCACGGCCGCCACCCGGCGCGGACGCACAGGGCCAGCGCTGCGCAGCTTGTCGACATCGATGCGCTGTTCGGCCACCAGTTTCAACGGCGCGGAGCGGGCGTCGGCCTTGGGCCGCTCGGTCCGGGCCGAACGGCTCACGGGGCGGCGCGGACGGACCACATCGGCCAAGTCTTCGCGGTAGGCGTCATCCGAGGTCGCGGTGGTGGCGCGGCCACCCATCGCCTCATCGGCTTTCTTTGCGGCGACGGCGGCGCGCAGATGGGCAAAGGCATCGCGGCGCGTGGTGCTTTCGGCCTCGTCCATCTTGCTGTCGGTTTCCGCCATCAGACGCGACATGTCGGGGCCGGTGTCATCGTCGATGGTGGGCAGGCTGTGACGGGCCGCTTGCGCAGGCTCGGCGTGCTCTTCGATCGGTTCCGCTGCGGCTTCAACCTCTGCTGGTTCTGGCTCTGCGGCCTTAACCTCTTCGGGCTCTTCTACCGCAGGTTCGCCCTCAGCAGACGCGGCTTCCGGCTCGGTCATCTCGACCGCGGGGGCGGGCGTTTCCTCGGCCTCTGCCGGGGTGGATGCGCCAAGTTCGGCCTCCAACGCGGCCAGTTCGCGGGCCAGCTCGTCTTCGTCCTCGGGCGACAGCGAAGAGCTGCGCGGTTCCTCGGCTTTAGCAGCGGGTGCCTCTTGCGGTGCCGGGTCAGAGACCTCTTCCAGATCGCCCCGTGCCACGGCCGCTTCGAGATCTGCGCGTTTGACCTTGATCACGCGCCCTTTGCGGGGCAGGTCGGCGGCGTCGATCTCCGGTGCGGCTTCCGATTTTGGTGCGGCTTTAGGTTCCTCTTCGTCCTCTGCGTCGAACAGGCTTTCGTCCGTCTCGGCAACTTCTGCTTCGTCTTCTTCTTCGGCCTCAAGACGGTTGAGGATGTCGGCAAGATCGTCGTCGTCCTCTTCCGTTTCGTCTTGCGCCATCTCTGTGGCTTCATCGGCGTCCAGCGCATCTTCGATGTCGCGACGGGCGGCGTCGATGGCGGCTTGGCTCTCTTCCGGCGCTGCTTGCGTTTCGGCGGTGGCGCGGGCCACGGGTGCGGCTTCTTCCTCGTCATAGCCCGCCGCTTCGTCTTCGTCCTGCTGGGCGACGACGGCGCGGATGCGCTGCAGCTTCGCGGCGATGCTGTCGGCAGGGGCGGCGCTTGCGGCGGGCAGCTCTTCGACGCTGGCCTCCTGCGCTTCGTCCTCAAAATGAGTCTGCGGCTGCGGGCTGGCGGCAAAGAAGGCTTCGGCTTCGCTGGTGTCCTTGGCTTCGGCAGCCGGTGCAGGCTCTGGGGCAGGCGCAGGCTCTTCAGCGGTCTCTGCGATCTGGGGTTCCGGCGTGGTGGGCGCTTCCACCGCGGCGGTGTCGGCGATCTCGGCCTTGAGGGGGGCGGGCGCCTCTTCCTCTACCGGCGCAGGCTGTGCTGCGACGGGGGCTTGCGGCGCTGCGGCCTCGGCCTGAGCCGGCGCGGCGGCGGGGGCCGCCGCAGGGGGCGCTTGGGCCGGAGCTTCGGCGCTTTGGTTCTCCAGCGCACTCAGTACGATCTTGCCTTCCTGCTCACGGGCCTGCACCCGGCGGGAAACTTCGCGCTGCGCGATCCGGGCGAGCATCTCGGCATCGGGTTGCGGTGGTTCGGCACCGAAGTAGCGGTCATCCGAGGCCAGATCGCGGAAATACTCGGCAATGGCCTTCATCGTGCCGAAGGAATCGTCGAAGCCTTCCAGCGTGCACGAAAAAGTGCCATAGGAGACCGTCAAGATTTTGTTGCTGTTCATCATCGGATGCTCGTCCTCTGCGGTGTTGCAGGTATCGTTTACCACGATGTCCAAGACCAAAGCGGCTCGAATCTGTGCCATTCAACGTATGATTTCAAGGCAAGATTAAGGCAGATTTCCAAAAGGGGCATTAATTGACCACTTCAGAGCATATCGTAAGGGAGGAGGGACCAGTCACGCTGCTCGGCGGCGGAGAGGTCTTTGCGGGGGACATTGAAGCGGCGCTGGCGCTGGCCCCGACCTGCGTGGCGGCGGATAGCGGTGCCGCAGTGGCCGTGACGGCGGGGGTGGAACTGGCCGCGGTCATCGGCGATCTGGATTCCGCCCCGGCAGAGGTCTTGGCCCAAATCCCCGCCGCGCGGCGCCACCGCATCGCCGAGCAAGAGAGCACTGATTTCGACAAGGCGCTGACGCGGATCGACGCGCCGCTGGTGCTCGGGGTCGGCTTTACCGGGGCGCGGTTGGATCATCAGTTCGCGGCTTTCAACACGCTCGCCACCCATCCGCATCGGTCCTGCATCCTGTTGGGCGCGCATGAGATCGTGCTACTGGCCCCGCCGCGGATCACGCTGCCGACGGCGGCGGGGGATGTCGTCTCTCTCATGCCTCTGGCCCCGGTGACGGGGCGCAGCCAAGGGTTGGAATGGCCAATCGACGGGCTGGATTTCGCGCCGGGTGGCCGGATCGGCACGTCGAACCGCGCCTTGGGGCCGGTCACGCTTGAGATCGATGGCCCGGATATGCTGCTGATTCTGCCGCGTCGTCTTATGGCGCCACTGGCGGCGCAACTGCTGCGGCCAGAGCACGCGCCGTGGCCCGCTCGCGCATGACGATGTAGAGCCCCGCGCCCACGGTGATCAGAATGCCAAGCCCCGCCAATGGGTTGGGCAAGTCGGAGAAGATCAACAGCCCAAGCAGCGTGGCAAATGGGATCTCCAGATATTGCATCGGCGCCAAGGTTGCCGAGGGGGCAAAGCGCAGGGACCAGGTCATCAAGAGATGCGCCACTGTGCCGAGCACCCCGATGCCGAGCAGGAGGGTCCAGTCGAGCGCATCAGGCTGGATGAGCCGAAGCGGCGCGATCTGTGTCATGGTGCCAAGCGCAAGGAGCGGCAGGATCATCACCACCGCCATGACCCCGCTGACGGCCTGCAGGCTAATCGGATCGGTTTCTTTCGCGATCTGGCGCGTCACCAGCATGAAGAAAGAAAAGACGACCGCCACGACGACGGGCAGCAGCGCAGGCCAGCCCACATCGGCAAAGCTCGGCTGTACGATCAAAAGCGTGCCGAGAAAACCCACGATGCTCGCGCCCAAACGTCTGGGGCCGACCTCTTCGTTCAGGATGAACTTGCCGAGCAGCAGCATGAAAAAGGGCATGACGAATGCGATGGCGACCGCATCGGCGAGGGGCAGGTATTTCAGTGCGGTGAACATCGCCGCGATGCCCGCCATATGCAAAAGGGTGCGTAGAAAGGTCAGCCGTAACACCCGGCCCCGCGTCCGCCAGATGCGCCCAGAGTACCAGACGATGGGGATCAGGATCAGCGCCTGAATGGCAAAGCGGAGCAGCACCACCTGCCCCAAGGGGACCGAAGCGCCCAGTAATTTGGCCACCGCATCGCCCACGGGGGCGACGATGCAGAAGCCCATCATGAGGGCTATTCCGATGAGGGGTCGATCCCGTTGCATTGCGTTACGCTAAGGAAGCTTTGTTGCAAATGCAATCTTTGGTTGAAGTTTGATTGCTGTTGTCTCGTGCTTGTTCTCAGAGGCAGAGGCAGAGGCAGAGGCAGAGGCAGAGGCAGAGGCAGAGGCAGAGGCAGAGGCAGAGGCAGAGGCAGAGGCAGAGGCAGAGGCAGAGGCAGAGGGAGAGGCAAAGGTCCGATCAGCACCCGCTCTTGAAGGCAGTCAACGCTGTGCACCTTCCAGCGGCAGCGAGCCCCACCTATCCGAACCTCAGGCCGCGGGGCGGCTCAGGTTCACCCGGTTCCGGCCATGGGTTTTTGCCGTGTAAAGCGCCCGATCCGCCCGCGCCATCAGGGCTTCGGCTGACAGCGGGTGGCCTTCCTCTTCCACTGGGCCGACGGAAAGACCGATGCTGATGGTCACATGGATCGGCTGGGGCGTGCCGGGAACGACAAAGCCGCGGTTGCCGATATCGGCACAGATGGCCGCCGCCGTCTTCTCTGCATCCGCAAGGCCGGTGCCGGGCATGACGATCAAGAATTCTTCCCCCCCGATCCGGGCCACAAGGTCCATGCCGCGCAGGTTGTTGCGCAGCCGTTCCGCCGTTTGCACTAGAACGGAATCCCCCGCGGCATGGCCGTAACGGTCATTGATGCCTTTGAAGTGATCCAGATCGGCGACCATCACCGAAAAGGGGCGGGCGGTCGCAACGGCATGTTCCGCGATATGGTCTAAATGGGGCAGGGCATAGCGGCGGTTGTGCAGCCCTGTCAGCGGGTCGAAAACGGCGGCCTTCAGCCCCGTTCGCACCGTGTCGCGCAGTTGGTCCGTCATCCGCTTGCGCCGCAAGATCGCATGCAGGCGCAGCGCCATTTCCGCCGGGTTGAAACCTTCGGTCATCAAATCATCCGCCCCCAGATCAAGGGCAGTGGCGGCAAGCGCCGCATCCGAGGCCAGCTGCACCACCAGCAGCCCGGTGTGGCGGGTCTGGGCGTTGGCCCGCAGGGTCGAGATCAGACGCAAGGCTGCGGTGGCAGGCACGGGGTCTTTCGGCAGAACCAAAACGAATGCGTCGGGCGGTCCGTTGGCGGCGGCGGCGCGAATGGCCTCCTCCGGATTGGCGAGGGTGAGGCGCGCGCGCAACTGAGGGCGGAGTTGCTTCGCCCAATTCACGCTTACCGCGCTGTCGGAGTGGATGATCACACAGTGGCTGCGGGCGGTGAATTCCGCCGCAGGCTCCGCCAGCCCGAGCGCGCGGGTCGTATCCTCGCGCATTTCCCATTCGTCTGCCGCATTGCGGGCGCGGATGAGGCTGCGGGTCCGGCCCAACAGCAGCGTGCAATCGAGCGGTTTCAGCAACACATCGCTCGCCCCCGCTTCGAGTGCTGTAAAACGGTCGACGGCCTGATCGCTATTACCGATGGCCAAAACCGGGAGCTGCGCGGTATCGGGAGTGGCTTTGAGCGCGCGACAGAGGTCCGCCGCGCCGCCACCCGGCAATGTCAGCGCGCAGATCACCAGATCCGGCGGGTTTTCCCGCAGGCAGGCCAAAGCCTCTTCCATGTCTTCGGCCTGAACGACGTGATAGTATGCCGCACAAAGCTTGACCTTGAGGGCGATGCGATTGGTCGCGATCGCATCTGCAATAAGGATGGTCCCTTGCACGACAACTCCTTCACCGTACAAATCAGTTTGATGCGAGAGTCTTTGCCCCCTAATGGTTAACAAAGGGTTTCCAACCTTCAGCAAAAGACGGTTTTCCAATGTCCTATACCCAAGACACCGCTGAGACTTTGGCGCTTCAGGCGCTGGGCTGGCTGGCGGCGAATGATGATCTGTTGCCGGTGTTTCTGGGCAGCACCGGTGCCTCCGAGGCGGACCTCAAAACACAGGCCAGCGACCCTATTTTTCTGGGCGCGGTGCTGGATTTCCTGATGATGGATGACGCGTGGGTGATCGGGTTTTGCGACCATCTGGAAATCCCCTATGAGCGGATCATGCAGGCCCGCGCGGCATTGCCCGGGGGGGAGCAGGTGCATTGGACTTAAGAAATGTTAAAGCGCTGCTGTTCGACAAGGATGGCACGCTTTTCGACTTCGCCGCGACTTGGGAGCCTTGGGCCGAGGCCTTCTTGCTGCGGGTCTGCGAGGGGGATCGCGGGCTGGCGGCACGGGTGGGCGCGGGCATTGGCTTTGACCTCGCCACGCGCCGTTTCGCGCCGGACAGCATCGCCATCGCTGGCACGCCGCAGCAGGTGGTCGATGCCTTGGCCCCGCATTTTCCTGACCGCCTGCCAGCGGACCTGTTGGACATCATCAATGCCGAAGCCAGCGCCGCGCCACAGCGCGAGGCGGTGCCGCTAAGACCGTTTTTGCAAGGGCTCCGCGACCGGGGTCTGCGCCTTGGCGTGGCGACGAACGATGCCGAACACCCCGCGCGGGCCCATCTGCTGGCGGCGGGGGTGGTCGATATGTTCGACTTTATCGCAGGATTTGACAGCGGCCATGGGGGCAAACCTTCGCCGGGGCAGTTGCACGCCTTTGCCGCCCATGTGAACCTTCCGGCCGCCTCTGTCGCGATGATCGGGGACAGTGTTCACGATCTGGAGGCCGCGCGGGTGGCGGGGATGCTGAGGGTCGCGGTGCTGACCGGCCCCGCCACGGCGGAAGACCTCGCCCCATACGCCGATCTGGTCTTGCCGGATATCGGCCATTTGGCGCAGCGCTTGGCCTGAGGGCGCTTTATTTTTCGACCATGCGCGCGCCTTCGAGCAGCCCCTCTTCAAGGGTATCGCCATGCAGGACCGAGATATCGCCCGTGGTCTCCAAGACCACCGCGCGCACATCCGAGAAGCGCAGTGCATTGGCCTCTCGCAACTTGGCGATCAGATCGGCGCGCGCGACGCGGGTCTCGCTGAGGGCGGCATCGAAGATCTCACCCTCCCGCATCAGGATCACGGGTTCGTTCTGCACGGCCTGCTCAAAGCTGTCGGAAGCCTGCCGTATCTTCGCGATGACGAATTGCGCGCCGAGCAGGGCGGAGATGGCCAAGGTCGGCTGGGCGAACTCCGGCCAAGTGGTGGCCTGACAGGCGCCCGCGAGCAGCGAGCCGGTGGCGACCGTGGCGACAAAGTCAAAAGCGGTCATCTTTGAGAAGGTGCGCAGCCCGATGACCCGGACCACGATGATCACCCAAGTCAGCGCAATGGCCGAAAGCAACAGCGCCCGGGCGAGGATATCCAACGGGAGGTGATCAAAGAACATCAGCCATGCCCCCCATCCAATGCCCGGCCCCGTTGGATAAAGAACCGCCCCAGAAGCACCACCATCGCCATGGCAATCAGGCCCAGATAGCGCTCATAGACGCCATCGATCCCGGTGGGCAGAAAAAAGAATGGCGGGGCAGAGACCAGCCAGAGGAGCGAGATCACCTTGAGCGATTTGGCAAGAAAACTTGATATATCGGCGAAGCCTCTCGACAGCAGCCAAGGCACGGTGAGCATGATCAGGCCGAGCGCGTAGACCAGATAGATATGGATCACCACACCGTCGGAATCGCGGTCTCCGTATTCGTTGCGCGCGCCCACCAGAAAGACGATGAGCCCCAGCAGGGCGAGCCCGATGGTGGCGATGCTCCACCAGCGGTCGCCGAAATGCACATGGGCGCAAAGCAGGGCGCAGGCGATGAGCGCGGCGGAGAAGGCATAGATGCCGATGTCGACAATGAACTCATACCGCCCCGCGCCCAGATCGCTGATCGTATCGGCGATCCAATCGTGATCCGGCACGACGAAATCCGCGATCAGGATCGATACGGCGAATATCACACAGCCAAGGATGGCCACCCAACCCAGACAGACCATAAACCCCGGCGCGCTGTGCTGCCGGGGTGCTGTGACGTCATTGTTCATGTTGCGTAACCCTTCTTGGCCGCCTTGGTCGGACCCAAAGTATCAATCCGAAAGCCGTGAGCGTTCTTCGGCGTTGGGGCTGCCGGCGGGGGCTTCGTCCAATGTGGCCTCAGGGCGGTGCAGGTCTTCTTGAGGTTTCTTGGGCGGTGTCTTGTTCTCGTCCTTGGGGTGTTTGGGAACATCGCTCATGAAAAGTCTCCTCAGGCTGGGGAGAGACGGGGCATCGCCTCTTCTTCCTTTACCGAACGCCCAGCATATGGCGGCGGTTCCGCCTGCAGCAGGGCGCGCGCCCAAGGCAATTTCCCGACAACTGTATTCATCAGGTCAATCTTAACCACTGCCCCCGCAATCTGGGGTTGGGAAAATGGGAATGAGGCAATCATGCACGGGCTTATCAACCGCAGCATCCAAAACTACTTTTGCGCGAACTACGGGCAGAGGCTCTGGGCCGATGTGGCCGCGCGGGCCGGGTTGGATTTCACCGAATTCGAGGCGATGCTGACCTATCCGGATCACGTCACCCCGGCGGTGCTCGAAGCGGTTTGTGCCGTGCTGGACCGGCCCCGGGCCGAGGTGATGGAGGATGTCGGCACCTTCCTCGTGGCGCAGCCGGGCTATGAGGCCGTGCGGCGTTTGCTGCGGTTCGGCGGGGTCAGCTTCAGCGATTTCCTGCAATCGCTCGACGATCTGCCGGACCGGACCCGCCTTGCCCTGTCGGAACTGCATCTGCCCCCGGTCGAACTGCGCGAAGACCCCGATGGCCAGTATTCCCTGATCTGTGAGGCGCCGATCGTGGGCTACGGCTATCTGATGATGGGGGTTCTGCGGGCCATGGCCGATGACTATGGCGCGCTGGTGCTGCTGGAGCATTGCGGGCGATCCGAAGGCGTCGAGGCATTGAAGATCATTCTGGTCGAGGCCGAATTCTCGGAAGGGCGCCGGTTTGAGCTTGGGGCGCGGGCATGAGTGGCGCAGGCCACGATCCGGCGGTTCTGGACAAGCTCTGCCCGATGCATTTGCTGCTCTCGGCCAGCGGCAGGATCCGTCACGCTGGGCCCACGATCCAGAAACTGCGCCCGCAGGCGCCGCTGGCAGGGCGGCGGTTTCTGGATACGGTCACCGTCAAACGGCCCCGTGGCATAGCGGGGATGGAAGACCTGCGCCGGGCCGCCGGGGTCAAGCTGCACCTCGCTTTTCGCGACGCGCCGCGGACCGAGTTGAAGGGCCTGCTGGTGCCGCTGGGGGATCGGCGGTTGATCGTGAACCTCTCTTTCGGGATTTCGATTTTCGACGGGGTGCAGGACTATGCGCTGACCAATGCGGATTTCGCCGCCACCGATCTGGCGATCGAGATGCTTTACTTGATGGAGGCGAAATCCGCCGCGATGGAAGCCTCGCGCCGTTTGAACCTGCGTCTGCAAGAGGCGCGGATCGCGGCGGAGGAACAGGCCTTTACCGATACGCTGACGGGGCTGAAAAACCGGCGCGCGCTCAACGCGGTGCTGGAGCGGTTGATCTCTGCCGGTGAGGGGTTTGCCGTGATGCATGTCGATCTCGACTACTTCAAAGCGGTGAATGACCGTTTGGGCCATGCGGCGGGCGATCATGTGCTGCAAGTCGTCGCCCACATCATGCAGCAAGAGACGCGCAGCTCTGACATGGTGGTGCGTTTGGGCGGGGATGAGTTCACCGTGGTTCTGCCCGATGTGCGCAGCGAGGGCATCCTGCGCGGGATCGGCCAGCGGATCATCGACCGGCTGGAAGAGCCCATTCATTTCAAGGGCGAGGTCTGCAAAGTCTCGGCCAGCATCGGCACGGTCTGGATTCAGCGGGGGGACCGAAGATCGCGCGACGTGGTCTTGGCCAATGCCGATGCCGCGCTCTATGCCTCGAAACACGCAGGCCGGGCGCGGCATACCTTCTTTGACCCCACCCTGCGCGCGGGGGGCGGGATGGTCGCCGCGCCTGCAGAAAAGGGCGGCGGCTAATTGCTCGGGGGCAGTCCGGGGCAGGTCGGAAGGGCACGGGGGCAGTGGACCGCGCAGATCGGCTGGCGTATCACAAGGGCATGAAATCGCCCCTGCATCTGTTCCGCCGCCTGCGCCAACGCCTGCACAACACCCGCCGCCGCGCGCGCTTTGCCGCCTCCTTGCAGCATTTGCATGGGCCGAGCAAACTCGACACCGCCCCGGGCGAGGTGGTGCTGATCGCCCTTGTGCGCGACGGCAGCTATTACCTCGACGCTTTCTTTCGCCATTACCGCGCGATGGGCGTGCAGCATTTCGTCTTTATCGACAACGGCTCACGCGATGACACCATCGCCCGGATCAAGGCCCAAAAGGGCACGGTGATCGACCGTTGCACTCTGCCGTTGGCCGAATACGAAGACCTGATCCGCCAACACCCCGCGCAGACCTATGGCAAGGACCGCTGGTGTCTCTATGCCGATATGGACGAGATTTTCGATTTCGAAGGGCGCAGCCAGATCGGCATCAAGGGGCTGACCGCCTATCTCGACCGACAAGGCTATACCGCCTTGGCCGCGCAGATGCTTGAGATGTTTCCCAAAACCAGCCTCGCGGCGGCGGCGGGGATGCCCTACAAACAGGCGCTGCAATCCTTCCTGTATTACGACATCAGCGCGGTGCGCAAAATCGATTACCACAGCCCGGAGATTCCGTTTTCCGCCCTGCTGGCCGACAACGAACTTTCCAACGACGCAGTGAAATTCGCCTTCGGCGGCGTGCGTGGCAAGGTCTTTGGCGAAGACTGCTGCCTGACGAAACATCCGCTGATTTTCAATGGGCCAGAGGTCACGCCCGCGCCGCATCCGCATCTCTCTTCGGGGGTGCGGGTGGCGGGTATGACGGCGGTGATCAAACACTATAAATTCGCCAATGACGCCGCCGCGCGGGATGCCGAGACGCTGGACGCGGGCAACCTGTCTCATGGCGAAGACGCGCGGCGGATGGCGGTGATCGGTCAGAACCCTGATGTCTCGCTCTTCTCATTGGATGCGCGGCGCTGGAACCGGGTCGAACTTCTCTATCGTGCGGGCTTTCTGGTCCCGTCGGAGGCCTATAGCGCCCATGTCGTCGCTTGGCGTGAAGAGCATGCCGCATGAGCATCGGTGCCGTCGTCATCGGCCGGAATGAGGGCGCGCGGTTGGAGCGGTCCTTGCAAGGACTGGCAGGGCAGGTGGCGCAGATCGTCTATGTCGACAGCGGCTCGACCGATGGCTCGGTCGCCATGGCGCGGGGGCTGGGGGCCGAGGTGGTCGAGCTTGACATGCAGCAGCCCTTCACCGCCGCGCGGGCGCGCAATGCGGGCATGGCGGCATTGGGTGAGGGGATCACGCTGGTGCAGTTCCTCGACGGGGATTGCATCCTGCGAGACGGTTGGCTGGCGGTGGCGGAGGCCCATCTGAGCGCTCATCCGCAGGTCGCCGTGGTCTGCGGCAGGCGGCGTGAGGAAAACCCCGAGGCCTCTGTCTACAACAGGCTGATCGACCGCGAGTGGGATACGCCCGTGGGCGAGGCGCTTGCCTGTGGCGGTGACGTGCTGATGCGCATGGACGCGCTGCGCGCTGTGGGCGGCTACCGGGCCGAGATGATCGCCGGGGAAGAGCCGGAGCTTTGCCAAAGGTTGCGCCGCGCGGGCTGGCAGATATGGCGGCTCGACGCCGAGATGACATGGCATGACGCGCAGATCACTAAGGTCGGTCAGTGGTGGCGGCGCAGCCTGCGGGCGGGCCATGCCTTTGCCGAAGGAGCCGCGCTGCATGGCCGCGGGCCGGATCGGCATTGGGTGGCCGAAACGCGCCGCGCGCTGCTTTGGGGAGCGCTTCTACCCGCCGTGATCCTGCTCTTGGCGCTGATGCTCCCTTGGGCTGGGCTTGGGCTGGCTCTGTTCTATCCGCTGCAACTGTTGCGGTTGATGCGGCGGGGCGGGGTGGCTTGGGGCTTCTTCACCCTGCTGGGCAAATTTCCCGAAGCTATGGGCGTGCTCAAATACCACATGCGCCGCGACGGGCGGATCATCGAATACCGCTGAGGGCTAGCGCGCGCGCCATGCCGCAAGCGTCAATCGCGGCAGGATCGCGAAACAACGGGCATAGCGCGGCACCATCCGCGCCGGGCTTTGCATAGCCCGCCAAAGCCACTCCAAAGCCAGCATCCGCATCCATTTCGGCGCGCGGCGCTGCCGCCCGGCGAGGAAGTCCAACCCCGCCCCGATCGAGGCAAAGCCAACCTCCGGCGCGATGCCGCGCCCGCGTGCGGCAAGGATCTCTTGCTTGGGCGCGCCGAGGGCCAGAAAACAAAGGCGCGCGCCGCTTTGGGCGATCTCCCGCAGGGCGGTATCCGCCTCGGCACTTTCGGGGTCAAAGCCCATGGGCGGGGCGGCGATATGGCAAATCTCCAACCTCGGCAGGCGGGTCTGCAGGGCCGCTGCGGCCCCTTGCAGCGCGTCTTTATCGCTGCCGAAAAAGGCGACAGGCAGCGAGTGCGCGGCGGCCAATTCGCAGAGCGGAAGGATCAGATCGGAGCCGGGCATCAGCTCGACCGGCTGGTTGGCGAGTTGCGAGAGCCAGACCACGGGGCGGCCATCGGCCACAATGAAATCCTGCGCGCGATAGGCGGCGGCGAAGCCCGCATCGCGGGGCAATTTGGTCAGATGGTCGAGGTTGAGAGTAGCAAGGGCGAATCCCTGATCCGTGGCAAAGCGGGCGCGCAGGGCCTGAAACAATGCGGCCCGCGTCGCCACATTGACCTCCACGCCGGCAGTGCCCGTGCCATACTTCATGCCGCGCCCTCCGCTGTCACGCCGACGCTGGCAGGCGAAGGAACATAAGCTGCGCGCTCTATCCCATTGATTTCATGTGCCATCTATCAAACACGCCCGCGCCAAAGTGAACCTGCCGCAAAACTAGCGGGATGACAGGGCTGGGGCCAGATGGTATTTTCGCCCGGCCCCATCCTGCCGCGCCCCGACGCGGCTTTCGCGAAGGACGTCATGCCAAATCCCGTCGCCTATCTGATGTTGCTGATCTGGCCCTTCGTCTGTCTGGCCCTGTTTCGCAACCTGCCGCTCCAGCGGGCGCTGATCTGGTCGATCCTTGGCGGCTATCTGTTCCTGCCCCCGCTGGCGGAGTTCAACCTGCCGCTGGTGCCGGGGCTCGACAAAGTGTCGATCCCGAACCTGAGCGTCTTGCTGATCATCTGGCTGGGCACGCAGGAGAAACTGCAGCTTTGGCCCGCCTCCCGTCTGGCGGGGCTTTTGGTACTGGGGCTGGTCTTTTCGGCGGTGCCCACGGTGCTGACCAATGGCGATCCGATCCTGTTTCAGTCGATCCGCGGCTTTGAGCCGATCCTTTTCCCCGTCGACACGCTGCCGGGACTTTCGATCCGTGACATCGGCTCGGTGCTGATTGGGCAGGTGCTGATGCTGGTGCCCTTCCTGCTGGCGCGGCAGTTCCTTGCGGATGAAAAGGGGCTGCGGGAATTGCTCTTGGCCTTCATGGTTGGCGGGGTGATCTACTCCGTGCCTTCGCTGTTCGAGATCCGGTTCTCACCGCAGCTCAACACATGGATCTACGGGTTCTTCCAGCACTCCTTTGAACAGATGATGCGCAATGGGGGCTTTCGCCCCATCGTGTTCCTGCCCCATGCGCTGTGGCTGGCGCTGTTTATGTGTATCGCGCTGCTGTCGGCGGTGGCGCTGGCGCGGCAGACCCCGGTGATCGACCGTTGGAAGATGCTCTTGCTGGCAGGCTATCTCGCCTTGGTTCTGCTGCTGTGCAAAAGCCTTGCCTCGCTGGCTTATGCGCTGCTTTTGGTGCCGATGGTGCTGCTGACCCCGGCGCGGTGGCAGACCCGTCTGGCGGTGGTCTTTGCCATCGTGGCGGTGATCTATCCGATGCTGCGCAACGCCGGTCTGGTGCCGCTCGACGCGATCCTTGCACAGGCCGAGGCGATCAGCGCGGACCGGGCGCAATCGCTTGGCTACCGCTTCATGAACGAAGAGCAACTGCTGGCGCGGGCCGCCGAGAAACCGTGGTTCGGCTGGGGCGGATGGGGGCGCAACCTGATCCGCGATGCGACGAACGGCAATATCCTGTCGATCCCCGATGGCCGCTGGATCATCGTTTTCGGCACTTTCGGCTGGCTGGGCTACCTATGCGAGATGGGCCTTCTGGCGCTGCCGATCATCCTTGTGGGGCTGCACCTCTACCGGAGGGGCGATGCGGCCCTATCCCCATGGCTCGCACCGCTGCTTTTGATCCTTGGCATTACCATGATGGACATGTTGCTTAATGCCACGCTGACGCCGCTTACTTGGCTTACGGCTGGGGCGATCCTTGGCCATGCCGAAGGGTTGGCGGCGGCGCGCAAGGGGCGGAACAGGATCGACGCCCCCGCGTTGAACGTAAAACGGACGGTTTTCTAAACCGCGACCCATTCACGGCGCTGTGAAGTGATTTTGGCCGAAAGTGACCCTAGGGCACGTTATCGGCTCATTTTCGCCAGATTTGCCTGTTGTATGCTTCACCCGAAGCTTAAATTGAACCTCAAGGGTGCCGCACAATGGCCAAGCGGGCGGTGGGACATGTGTCGCAATGAATAGCACGGACAACACTCTTTCGCGCGGTGACATCGCGATCGTCGGCATGTCGGTGACGGTGCCCGGCGCCGAAGGGATCGACGCCTATTGGGCGAACCTGCGCGACGGGATGAGCGCGCTCAAGCGCCGCGACGCGGCAGAGCTGCGCGCCGCCGGAGAAAGCGCCGAGCGGATGGCCCGCCCAAACTATGTGCCCGTCACCGCCGATATGCCCGGCTTTGACATGTTCGATGCGGAGTTCTTTGGCTTTTCGCCAAAAGACGCCGCCATCCTTGACCCGCAGCACCGCAAGTTTCTTGAGATCGCTTGGGAGGCGATGGAGCAGGCGGGGCATATGCCCGAACGCCTTTCCGGCCCGGTGGGCGTCTATGCTGGCTGCGGCATGGGGAGCTATTTCTATTTCAACATCTGCTCGAACCCAGACCTCGTCGACGATGTGGGCATGTTCCTGCTGCGCCATACCGGGAACGACAAGGATTTCCTGTCGACCCGGGTGAGCCATGTGCTTGACCTCAAAGGCCCGTCGATCAACCTGCAAACCGCCTGTTCGACCTCGCTGGTGGCGATCCACTACGCCGCGCAGGCGCTGCGCGCGGGTGAGATCGACATGGCGCTGGCCGGCGGGGTGACGATCGAACTGCCGCAGGGGCGCGGCTATGAGTTCAAGGAAAACGAGATCCTTTCGCCTGATGGCGAATGCCACGCTTTCGACCACCGCGCGCAGGGCACCGTCTTTGGCTCCGGCGCAGGCGCCGTGGCGTTGCGGCGGTTGGAGGATGCTGTCGCGGATGGTGACCACATATGGGCAGTCATCAAAGGTTCGGCGGTGAACAACGACGGGGCGGCAAAGGCGGGCTATCTGGCACCTTCCGTGGACGGGCAGACCGCCGCCATCGCCCGCGCGCTGGATGATGCGGGCGTGGCGGCGCAGAGCATCGGCATGGTCGAATGCCACGGCACCGGCACCTATCTGGGCGACCCGATCGAGGTGGCCGCGCTGACCCAAGCCTACCGCGCCGAGACGCAGGCCGAAGATTTCTGCCGCATCGGATCGGTCAAGACCAACATTGGCCATCTCGACACCGCGGCGGGGGTGGCGGGGCTGGCCAAGGCAGCGCTGTCGCTGCACCACCAGCAGATCCCGCCCTCGCTGGGCTATGAGGCGCCGAACCCGGCGATCCCTTTTAAGGGCTCGCCCTTCCGCGTCAATGACCGGCTCTATGACTGGCCCGGGCAAAACACCCCGCGCCGCGCCGCGGTCAATGCGCTTGGCGTGGGCGGCACCAATGCGCATATGATCTTGGAAGAGGCACCGGCTCGCGCGGCCTCGGAAGACAGCGATTTCCCTTTCCATGTGCTCTGCCTCTCGGGGCGCAGCAAAGCGGCCTTGGACGCCAATAGCGCCGCGCTCGCAGCACATCTGCGCGCCCATCCCGAACAGCCTTTGGCCGATGTGGCCTTCACCCTGAAAGAGGGCCGTCGCGGTTTTGACAAACGCCGCGTCTTGGTGGCCGAAAGCCATGCGGAGGCCGCGGCCCTGCTTGAGGCGGGCGACAGCCGCCGCGTCTTTACCCATGACCACCTCGGCCCCGATCCCGAAGTCGTTTTCATGTTCCCCGGCGGCGGCGCGCAATATGCCGATATGGCCCGCGATCTTTACGAGACTGAGCCGGTCTTTGCCGAATGGATGGACCGGGGGCTGGCCCATCTGGCCCCGCAACTCGACTACGACATTCGCGCGATCTGGCTGCCGGAGCCTGAAGGCCGCGCGGCAGCCGAAGCCAAGCTGAAACGCCCCTCGGTGCAACTGCCGCTGATCATGATCGTTGAATATGCGCTGGCGCAGCTTTGGCTGTCTTGGGGCGTGAAACCCGCCGCAATGGTCGGGCATTCCATGGGCGAGAATGTCGCCGCCTGTCTTGCCGGGGTGATGCGTTTTGAAGACTGTATCGACCTTGTGCTGCTGCGCGGGCGGTTGTTTGACAAGGTGCTATCGGGCGGGATGATCAGCATCGCCGCGCCGCTTGACCGGATCACGCCGCTTCTGGGCGAGGCCCTTGATATCGCCAGCGTCAACGGCCCGGAGCTGATCGCCGTTTCCGGCCCCGAAGACGCGCTGGAGGCGCTGCAAGAGCGGCTCGACGCCGCCGGTCTTGACCATCAGCGCATCGCCATCGACATCGCCGCCCACTCGCGGATGTTGGACCCAATCCTTGACCGATACCGGGCCTTCCTCGCCACGCTTGATCTGCGCGCGCCGCAGATGCCCTTCCTGTCAAACCGCAGCGGCGAGGTGATCACGGCGCAGATGGCGACGGACCCCGATTATTGGGTCGAACAGCTCCGCCATACAGTGAATTTCGCCGATTGCATCAATACTCTGAGCAGTGATACGCTGCGGGTTTTCCTTGAGGTCGGGCCGGGCAAGGCGCTTTCCGCCTTGGCGCAGATGCACGCTAATGTGGCCCCGGGGCAGGTGATGTCTTCGCTGCGCCACCCCGAGCAAGAGATCGCGGATGATGCCTATTTCCTCGGGGTGATCGGGCGGCTCTGGGCCTGCGGGGTCGAGGCCGATTGGGCGCAGATTTGGGGCGAGGCACGGCGCAACCGTGTGGTGCTGCCGACCTATCAATTCCAACGCGCGCGCTATTTCATCGAGCCGGGTGAGGCGGCGGCGCGCCCGGCCGAGCAACCGCTCCAGCGGCTGGAGGATATCGGCGACTGGGGTGCGCTGCCGCATTGGCAACCGCGCTATGCCGAACGGGATTTGGACCTCTCCGGCCCACTGAACTGGCTCGTCTTTTCCGACACGGCGGGGCTGGGGGCCGAGGCCGCGGCACGGTTGCGGGCCGAAGGGCACCGCGTAGTGGAGGTCACGGCGGGGGATGCCTTTGACCGCGTCAGCGCCGATCATTTCACGCTCGCCGCCGAACAGGGGCGGTCGGGCTATGACCAGTTGATCGCAGCGCTTGAGGCCGATGGGCGGAGGCCCGACCGGATCGCGCATTTCTGGCCGACCGATGATCAGGCCGCCCCGCGCCCCGGCTCCAGCCGGTTTGACCGCAATGTCGAACAGGGGTTCTGGAGCCTGACGTGGCTGGCGCAGTCCTTGGCCGAGGCCGAGAACCCCGCGCCGCTGCACCTCAGCGTCTTCACCACCGGTGCCGCGCAGGTGGCGAAGGAGGGGCTGGCCTATCCCGAAAAAGCGCTCATCTCCGGCCCCGTGGGGGTCATGGCGCGCGAGGTGCCGGGGCTGACGGCAACTCAGATTGACCTGCCCGAGGCCGCCCCTGTCGCGCCTTCCGGGTGGTTCGCGAAACCGTTGGCGCCCGCGCCGGTGATTGACCCCGCGGACCTGATCGAAGAGCTTTTGGCGACCCCCGCCAACCTCCAAGTCGCCCACCGTGCTGGCCGCCGCTATGAGTTGGGCTACCGCGCCGCCGCGCTGCCCGAGGCTGATCTGCCGGGCTGGAAGTCGCAGGGCACCTACCTCATCACCGGCGGTTTCGGGGGCATCGGCCTGACCCTCGCGGCGGATATTCTTGAGACGCCCGGCACCCGCGTGATCCTGCTGAGCCGCGCGGCCCTCCCGATGCGCCATGAATGGGAAAGCTACCTTGCCAGCCACCGCCCGGCGGATGCCACGGCGCGGCGCCTGCGGGCTATCCTGCGACTTGAGGCACAGGCGGCGCAGTCGGGCGGGGCGGTCGAAGTGGCCCGCGCGGATGTCGCCAACCTTGCGCAGATGCGCCGGGTGATCGACGACCTGACCGCGCGCCACGGCAGGCTGACGGGGGTGATCCATGCCGCGGGGGTGCTGGACGACGCGCCGCTTTTGGCCAAGACGGATGCGAATATCGACGCGGTGCTTGCGCCCAAGGTGCAGGGGCTGCGGGTCTTGGATCAATTGCTGCCCGATGGCACGCTCGACCTCATGGTGCTCTTCTCCTCGACCTCCACCGCGACCCGCGCGGCGGGGCAGGTGGATTATGTGGCGGCCAATGCCTGGCTCAACGCCTTTGCCCAATCGCGGCGCGCGGCGCAGACTCGCGTGGTGGCGGTGAACTGGGGCGTTTGGGCCGATGTCGGCATGGCGGCAGAAAGCCTTGGCGGCGGCGGTGCCGTTGCGCTGCCCGCCCGCCCGATCAAGGCGGCGCTGCTGGAAACCGCTGGGTCGGGCGAGAGCGGCGCGCCCGAATTCACGACCGAGATTGCAGCCTCGGATTGGCTGCTTGACCAACACCGCACCTTGGATGGCCGCGCGATCATGCCCGGCACGGGCTATATCGAGCTATTGGCCGAAGCGGCGGCGGCTCAAGGGCTAGACGGCTTCACTCTGCAAGACCTCTATTTCCTGCGCCCCCTGCCGCTGGCCGATGGGGCGCAGCGTCGGATCAAGATCACCCTGACGCCTGAGGGCGCGGGCTTTGCCGCCGAGTTGCGCAGCGCCTGTGTGGTCAACGGCAAGCCTGCGTGGCAGTTGCATGTCCAAGCGCGGCTGTCTCGGGCGGGCGACAGTGCCGAACCGCTTGACCTCGCGGCCATCGCCGCCCGTTGCGAGGATGTGGCCGAGGCCGCCCCCGGGCGCCATCTGCCCGCTGTTCAAGAGGCACATTTGAAGTTCGGCCCGCGCTGGCATGTGCTGCAATGCACCGCCCTCGGGCAGGGTGAGGGCATCGCCACATTGCACCTGCCCGAGGCCGCACAGGGTGATCTGTCCGATGGCTACCTGATGCACCCCGGTCTGATGGATATCGCCACCGGCTGGGCCATGGCGCTGATCCCCGGCTATGCCGCGCGCCACCTCTGGGTGCCGCTGTCCTATGGGGAGATCACGCTCCACGCCCCGCTGCCTGCCGAGGTCCGCTCGCATGTTCGGCTGGCCGAGGGCACGGGGGCCGAGGGTTTGGCCCGTTTCGACGTGACGATCACCGATCCGCAGGGCATGGTTCTGGTCGAGGTCCGCGATTTCGCGATGAAGCGGCTCGAAGGGGCCTTTGCCGATGTGCCCCCGCCCGACGCCCGCGAAGTGATCTTTGAGGATGCCGACAGCGGTGAGAGCCTCAGCCCCGCCGAGGAGCGTCTGGCCCGTCTGGTGCGCCAAGGCATCCGCGCGCAGGAGGGGCCAGAGGCGCTGCGCCGCGCGCTGGCGCTGGAGGCGCCGCAGGTCATGGTCTCTTCGCTGCCCTTGCAAGGGCTGATCGCGCAGGCCGATGCGCCGCTGACCGATGCCGCCGCTCAAGGGCAGAGCTTTGAGCGGCCCGATCTCGACGGCTCCTTCGTGGCCCCGCGCAATGGGATCGAAGAGCGGTTGGCCGAGATTTGGTCGAACCTTTTGGGCGTTAGCCCCGTGGGGGTCGAGGATAGTTTCTTTGACCTCGGCGGCCATTCCCTGATCGCGGTGCGCCTCTTCGCGGCGGTCAAACGTGAGTTCAAGGTGGAGTTCCCGATCTCCGTCCTTTTCGAAGCGCCGACCATCGCCAAATGCGCAGCGCTCATCGCGGCGGAGCGGGGGGATCTGGCGCAGGCGGAGGCGGTCGAGACAGAGGCGGCGGGCTCGCAACAGCGCTTTGACTACCTCGTGCCGCTCAACCAGTCCTCGCGAGACGCGACACCGCTGTTCGTGGTCGCGGGGATGTTCGGCAATGTGCTGAACCTGCGCCACCTTGCCTTGCCGTTTAGCAGTGAGCGCCCGGTCTATGGGGTGCAGGCCCGTGGGTTGATCGGAGACGCGGCCCCCCATGAAGTGGTGCAGACCGCCGCGGCGGATTACATCGCCGAAGTCCGCGCCTTACAGCCCCAAGGGCCTTATTTGCTGGCCGGATACTCCGGCGGCGGGATCACGGCCTATGAGATGGCGCAGCAGTTGAAGGCCGCGGGGCAGGAGGTGGCCGTTCTTGCGATGCTCGACACGCCGCTGCCCGTGCGCCCGTCGCTCAGCAAGATCGACAAGGCGCATATCAAGCTGGCCGAACTGAAGCGCAAAGGCCCGGCCTATCTGCTGGAATGGGCGCGCAACCGCTGGGCGTGGGAGCGTGAGCGGCGTCGGGCGCCGCAAGAGACGAGCGGCGAGGGGGTTTCCTTCAACAGTCTGCGCATTCAGGCGGCATTCCTGCGCGCGATGGAGCGCTATGAAACGCCCCAGTGGGACGGGCCGATGACACTTTTCCGCCCCCCGCTCGATCGGCATTGGGCGGTTTCTGCCGGGCAATATGTCACCGCGGAAAAAGAATATGTCTATGAGGACAACCAGTGGCGGCAATATGCGCCGCGCTTGCAGGTGATCGAAGTGCCGGGCGATCACGTCAGCATGGTGCTGGCCCCGAATGTGACCGTGCTGGCCCAAGAACTGGCCGAGGTGATTGCGGCAGCCCTGCCCGACGGCGCAGGCCACGACCACACCCAAGCCACGGCGGCGGAATGATGCAACAACCGCCCCGCCTGTTGGTCGTCATCCTCAATTACCGCACCGCAGAGATGACCCTGCGCGCGGCTGAGGCCGCTTTGGCCGATATGCCTGATGCGGGTGCCGAATTGGTGATCGTCGACAATGACAGCGGCGATGGCTCTGCCGCGCTACTGGCGCAAGAGATCGCCGCGCGGGGCTGGGGCGCGGGCAACCGGGTGCGGCTGATCGCATCGCCCCGCAACGGCGGCTTTGGCGCGGGCAACAACTTGGCCATGCGGGCGGGGATGTCCGACGGGTCCGCGCCGGATTTCGTGCATGTGGTGAACTCGGATGCCTTCCTCGATCGCGGCTGTATCGGGGCGCTCTTGGACCACCTGCAAAACCACCCCCGCGCCGGCTTGGCTGGAAGCCATGTGCGCGGGGAGGATGATCTGCCCCATGCGACGGCCTTTCGTTTCCCCTCAGCCGCCGGAGAGTTGGAGGCCGCTGCGCGCTTTGGCCCGTTGACGCGGCTGCTCTCTGCCTCGGTCGTGGCGCCGCCCCTGACTGAAAAGGCGGCGCAGGTCGATTGGGTGGCCGGGGCCAGCGTCATGATGCGGTGGGAGATGTTGGCCGAGATCGGCCTCTTCGACGAAGCCTATTTCCTCTATTATGAGGAAACCGATCTTTGCCTGCGGGCTGCGCGGGCGGGTTGGGACTGCTGGTATGTACCGCAGGCGCGTTGCGTGCATGTCGGCTCAGTCTCCACCGGGATGAAGGAATGGCGGCGCATGCCGCGCTATTGGTTCGACAGCCGCCACCGCTATTTCGCCAAGAACCATGGCCGCGCCTATGCCGCACTGGCCACGCTCGCCCGGCTTGCCGGGGGCGCGTTGCACCATCTGCGCTGCCTGCTCACCGGGCGCCGCCCCGAAGACGCGCCGGGTTTCTATCGCGATCTTGCGGCCCATGCGCTCACCGCGCGGCGCGCGGCCCCCGCCGTTCAAGACCCAAGCCGTAGCCCCGTCACGGAGGACCGTTGATGACCGTCAGCTTCAAGACAGACCCGTTCACCGCCCTCTTGATGGGCGACGAATCCCTGACCATCGCCTGCGGCGACATGCTGCTGGCGGGCGGGCACCGGATCGCTGCCGTGATCACCCGCGACGCCGCGGTGCGCGCTTGGGCCGAAGGACATGGGCTGGCGCTTTGCCGCGACGCCGAGGAACTCTTGCCGATGGGGCTGGCCGCCGACTGGCTGTTGAGCATCGCCAACCTGCGGCTGATCCCCGACACGGTTCTGGCGCTGCCCAAACGCGGGGCGGTCAACTTTCACGATGGTCCGCTGCCGCGCTATGCCGGGCTCAACACACCCGCTTGGGCGATCATCAATGGCGAGGCGCGGCATGGGGTCAGTTGGCATCTGATCGAGACCGGCGTCGATACCGGCGACCTGCTGGCGCAGCGCGAGGTTGATATCGCAGCCGATGAGACGGCCTTCAGCCTCAATTCCAAATGCTACGCCGCTGGGATGGAAAGCTTTGGCGAGGTTCTGGCCCAGTTGGAAAGCGGCAGCCTGCAAGGCGCCGCCCAAGACCTGAGCCAGCGCAGCTATTTCGCGAAGGACAAACGGCCCGAGAACGGCGGGCTGATCGATTTTACCAAAACGGCGGAGGAGATCGGTGCGCTGGTCCTTGGCCTTGATTTCGGCAGCTATTGGAACCCGCTGACCACGGCGAAAATTCTGAGCGCGGATGGCGCGGTGCTGTCCGTGTCCCGCGTGGAACGCGCGGCGGGGCAGGGTGGCACGCGCGGCGAGGTTGTCGAGGTTGACGAGGCGCGGGTGATTGTGGCGGCGCAGGATGCGCATATCGCCCTCCATGACCTGCGCGATATGGCGGGCGAAAGCGTTGCTCCCGCGCAGTTTTTCGCCCTCGGGGATATGTTGACCCAAACGGCAGGCCCGGTTCCGGCACCGGCTGATGAGGCATATTGGCGGCGCGCTCTGACCGGCTTCGACGCGCTGCCGGTCCCCTTGGCCACGGCAACGGAAACGCCGGAGACATGGCTGGCGCGAGAGATCACCTTGCCGCAGGGGAGCGACCCGTTGCACCAAGTCGCCGCCGCAGCCCTCGTCGCGCTGCGCAGCGCCGGGGCCACCGAAGGCGGCATCGCTTTGCGGCGTGAAGGCGCGCCAGCACCGCTCATCGCCGATTGGCTGCCGATCACCATCACGGCAGAGGCGGAGACACCGGTGGCGGAACTGTTGGCTCAGCTGGACCCCCAACTCACCCGCGCGAAGCATGCCGCGGGTTTCGCCCGCGACCTGCTGCTGCGCGATCCGGCGATTGATGTGGCTGCAACCCCGGAGTTCGCGATCTCCTTTGATGATGAACCGCTCGCGGGGGCGGCGCTGACCCTCTGCCTCACCCCACGGGGGGCGCGGCTTCTTGCCGACGGTGCACGGCTGTCCGACGCCGCGGTCAACCTCCTCGCCGCGCGCCTTGAGGCGGCCTCTGCCAAGATCACCGACGCCAGCGATTGCGGCACCGTCTGGACGCTCCCAGAGACCGAGGCGCAGATCTTGGCCCGCGTCAACGCGACAACGCGCGACTATGCCCCCCACACCATCCACGCCGCTTTCGAGGCGCAGGTGGAGCGCACCCCCGACGCGCCCGCGCTGGTCTTTGAAGGTGAGACGCTGAGCTACGGCGCATTGAACGCCCGCGCCAACCGATTGGCACATCTGCTGCGCGATATGGGGGCGGGTCCGGGGATGCCGGTGGCGCTTTGCGTCGCACGGGG
Organism: Sulfitobacter sp. R18_1; assembly: GCF_017743915.1. Lineage (NCBI taxonomy): Bacteria > Pseudomonadati > Pseudomonadota > Alphaproteobacteria > Rhodobacterales > Roseobacteraceae > Sulfitobacter > Sulfitobacter sp. R18_1. Next base: position 17,536 of record NZ_JAGHRG010000011.1, on the reverse strand, counting down.
GGTGGACCTGCTGGTTGGCACGCTTGGCATTTTGAAAGCCGGGGCCGCCTATGTGCCGCTTGATCCGGCCTACCCGGCAGATCGTCTGACGCACTACCTCTCGGACAGCGGCGCATCTATCGTGGTCACGCAATCGGCCCTCATCGCCAGCCTGCCGTCGCATGACGCGCAGGTGGTTGAGATCGACCGCGACAAGCGCCTTGCCACGGCACCGACGGCGAACCCTGCCGCCAGCGTCGGGCTGGATGACCTTGCCTATCTGATCTACACCTCCGGCTCGACCGGGACGCCCAAGGGGGTGATGGTCAGCCATGGCAATGTGGCGAATTTCTTTGCCGGGATGGACGACCGGATCGACCATGAGGCGGGGGCGGTCTGGCTCGCCGTGACAAGCCTCAGCTTCGACATTTCGGTCTTGGAGCTTTTCTGGACCCTCGCGCGGGGGTTTAAACTGGTGCTGGCGGGCGATGACAGCCGGGCGCTCATGTCGAACGGCCCAATTTCCACGAGCGACCGCAGGATGGACTTCAACCTGTTCTATTGGGGCAATGACGATGGCGTCGGCCCCAAGAAATACGAATTGCTTCTTGAAGGGGCGAAATTTGCCGATGCCCACGGGTTCAACGCGGTCTGGACGCCCGAGCGGCACTTTCATGCCTTTGGCGGCCCTTACCCCAACCCCTCCGTCACCGGCGCGGCGGTGGCGGCGGTGACGCAGAACCTCGACGTGCGGGCGGGGTCTTGCGTGGCACCGCTGCACCATCCCGCACGGATTGCCGAGGAATGGGCGGTGATCGACAATCTGACCAATGGGCGCGTCGGTCTCGCCATCGCCAGCGGTTGGCAGCCCGACGATTTCGTGCTGCGCCCCGAGAATACGCCGCCCGAAAACAAGCCCGCGATGTATGACGCCATCGACCAACTGCGCAGGCTCTGGGCCGGGGAGGCGGTAGAGTTCCCCCGCGCCGATGGCACGCCCCACGCGGTGGTGACCCAGCCGCGCCCCGTCTCTGACAAGCTGCCGATCTGGGTGACCACGGCGGGCAATCCGCAGACTTGGCAGGAAGCGGGGGAGATTGGGGCCAATGTGCTGACCCACCTGCTGGGGCAGTCCGTGGAAGAGGTCGCCGATAAGATCAAGATTTACCATGACGCCCTGCGCGCGGCGGGTCATGATCCGGCGGACCATCGGGTTACCGTCATGCTGCACAGCTATCTCGCCCAGACCCGCGCCGAAGCCGAAAAGACGGCGCGCGGCCCGATGAAGGACTACCTGCGCTCGGCGGCGGGGCTGATCAAACAATACGCTTGGGCCTTCCCGGCCTTCAAGAAACCAGCGGGCACGACGAATCCGTTTGAGATCGACCTCGAAGGCCTCTCGCCCGATGAAATGGATGCGATCCTTGAGTTTGCCTTTCAACGCTATTTCAACGACAGCGGCATGTTCGGCACCGTGGCCGATGGTCTGGCGCGGGCCGAGCAGCTCAAGCGCATCGGCGTGGATGAGATCGCCTGCCTGATCGACTATGGCATTCCGACCGACAAGGTGATGGCGGGGCTTGCGCCCTTGGCCGAGGTGTTGCGCCGCGCCAATGCGGGCGGGCAACCGGCGGCGGATGACCACTCCATCGCCGCGCAGATCATCCGCCACGGGGTGACCCATCTGCAATGCACGCCTTCGATGGCGCAGATGATGGTGATGAACGACGAGGCGCGCGGCGCTTTGGCGCGGATCAAGTCGCTGATGATCGGGGGGGAGGCGCTGCCCGGCACCCTGCTGCGCGGCCTGCGCGCGGCGACACCGGCGCAGATCCGAAACATGTATGGCCCGACCGAGACGACGATCTGGTCCACGACCCATATGCTCGACGGTGCCGAGGCCACCACCGCGCCCATCGGCAGGCCTATCGCCAATACGCAGGTCCATATCCTCGACCCCGCGCGGCAGCCGCTGCCCATCGGTGCACCGGGGGAGCTATGGATCGGGGGCGATGGCGTCACGCGGGGCTATTGGCGACGGGCCGAGATGACAGCGGCGCGTTTCATCGACGATCCTTTCACCGGCAGGGGCCACCTTTACGGCACGGGAGATCTGGTGCGGATGGACGCCGAGGGCGTGCTGCATTTCGAGGGCCGCGCCGATGCACAGGTCAAGATCCGCGGCCATCGGATTGAGCTGGGCGAGGTTGAGGCGCGTCTCGCCGAGCTGCCGGGCGTGCGCCAAGCCGTGGCGGTGCTGCGCGAGGATACCGGGCAAGGTGGCGCGCAGTTGATCGGCTATGTGGTCGCGGAAAAGACGGTGGATAGCGACGCCGCGCGGCGGCAATTGGCCGCGCATCTGCCCGATATCATGGTGCCGCAGGCCATCGTCACCCTCTCTGCCATGCCACTGACGCCGAATAAGAAAATCGACCGCAAGGCGTTGCCCGCCCCGACCCGACAAAGCGCGGCGACCCATGCCGCGCCGCAGGCCGAGACGCCCGCAGGCGGCAGCCAAGCGGCGATCGCGCAGGTCTGGAGCGCGCTTTTGGGGGTAGGGGACATTCGCGGCGAGGATAATTTCTTTGCCCTCGGCGGCCACTCGCTGCTGGCGGTACAGGCGCATCGCGACATCAAGGCGGCTTTGGATGTCAGCGCTCTGTCGATCACCGATATCTTCCGTTTCCCGACCCTGGCCGGACTGGCGGCACATATCGACGGGCTGGGGGGCAAGACCGCCGCACCGTTCAAGGCACCCTCCGCCGCCGAGACCCCCGCGCGGTCCGAGACCATGTCGAAACGTCGCCTCATGCGGGCCGCGCGTGGCCGCGGGCGGGGTTGAGGTGACGGCGGAGGGCGAGATCAGGGCGGCTGTTCAGGCTCTTTTCGATCTGCCGGTCGCTGTCGCCGTGACCCGCCCCGGCAGAGCCTATCCGCCCTTGCTGGCGGGCGAAGCCGCCTTCATCGCACGGGCACAGCCCAAACGGGTCGCCGAATTCACCGCCGGACGCCACGCGGCGCGGGAGGCGATGCAGGCGCTCGGCCATCCGCCCGCACCGGTGCTGGCCAGCGCCGACCGCGCGCCGATTTGGCCACCCGGGCTGACCGGGTCCATCAGCCACTGTGACGACTGGTGCATCGCGGTTCTGGCGCGCAGGGCAGAGGTTGAGACCCTCGGCGTCGATATCGAAGACGACAGCCCGCTGCCCGCAGACCTGCTCACCGAAATCTGCCTTCCGGCGGAAATCACCCGCCTCGGCGGCGCGAACCTAGCGGCTGCGAAACGTATCTTTTGCGCCAAGGAGGCGGCCTATAAGGCGCAGTACCCAGCGACCAAGGCGCTTTTTGGCTTTGATCGGCTTGAGGTCACCCTATCTGGCGATAATACCACCTTCGACGCGCGATTTACCCAAGACACAGAAGGCTTTAGCCGCGGCGATAAGCTGCTGGGGCGGATCGCGTCGGTGGCGGGCCACCTTGTCAGCGGGGTGGCGATTGGGCAGATTGATCGCAAAGGAGCTTGATCTCATGGTCGCACTCTCACGCCGTCTCTTTCTGGGGGGCGCCGCGCTTGCCAGCCTCGGCGGCGGGTCTTGGGTCTTTCGCCGGGCGCAGTTGCAGGACCGGGCGGAGGAACTCTATGCCACGCCGGTGAGCGCGCCTTCGGGGCCGATGCAGGTCTATCATCTGGGGCATTCTCTGGTGGGCCGCGACATGCCCGCGATGTTGGCGCAAATGGCAGGGGCGGGGCATGGCTATCACAGCCAGACCGGGTGGGGCAGTTCGCTGCGCGATCATTGGGAGCCGGATGTGCCTGTGAACGGGTTCGAGCGGTCCAACGATCACGCGCAGCACCAGCCCGCCCGGGCGGCCATCGGCTCGGGCGATTACGACGCGGTGGTGCTGACCGAAATGGTCGAGATCGCCGATGCCATCCGCTATCACGACAGCCCTGACTACCTTGCCCATTGGGCGCGGCTGGCCCATGCCGCCCGGCCCGACATCCGCGTTTACCTCTATGAGACATGGCACCATACAGATGACGGCTACGGGTGGCTTAATCGCATCGACCGGGACTTGGATAAGTACTGGCGGCGGCAGGTGATCTATCCCGCATTGCAGGAGGCGGAGGTGCCCATTCATCTGATCCCCGCGGGGCAGGTCATGGCGGCCTTTGTCCGGGCGGTCGATGCCGCTGGCGGGGTGGGCGGTATCAACAGCCTGCATGACCTTTTTTCGCGCGATGAGAATGGCCGCCCCGATACGATCCACTTTAACGATCAGGGGGCTTACCTCGTGGCGCTGACCCATTACGCGACGCTCTATCACCGCTACCCGGCGGGGCTGCCAAATCAGCTGAGCCGCGCCGACGGCACCCCGGCGGCGGCCCCAAGCGCTGAGGCCGCCGCACTGATGCAACAGGTGGTCTGGGACGTGGTCCGCGCCCATCCCGACAGTGGGGTCGCGGCATGAGCGGTCTGGGCGGGCTGTTCTCGGTCCTGATGGTGGGCCACAGTCTTTTCGGGGCCGACGGGCCGGATATGCTGCAAGAGGCGCTGCGCGCCGGGGTGGGCCAAGGCGAGGTGCGCGCGCAGATCATCAACGGCGCGCCCCTGCGTTATAATTGGGACGAATCTGACCGGGCCGAGGGCGTGGATGCCCGCACGGTCTTGCCCGAAGGGCAGACCACCCATCTGATCCTGACCGAGGCGATCCCGCTGGCCAATCACACCCGCTGGTCGGATACCGAAGTCTATGCGCAGGCTTTCTTTGGCCTTGCTGCGGCGGCCAATCCAACGGTGAAGGTCTATCTGCAAGAGACATGGCATTCGCTGAAAAGCGGCAGCGGAGAGGCAGTGGCCTATGACGACCACGCCCATATCCCTTGGCGCGAACGGTTGCAGAATGATCTGCCCGCGTGGGAGGGGATCGCATCGGCGGTGCGCAGTTCGGAGAACGCGACGATCGAGGTGATCCCAGCCGGGCAAGCGATGGCCCGGCTTTATGATGAAATCGCCGCCGAAAGCATCTCCGGGCTGACCGGGATCGACGCGTTTTTCGCGGATGACATCCATCTGAACGACCTCGGCCACTACTTCGTTGCCATGGTGCAATATGCCACGCTGACGGGCAAAGACCCGCTCGGGCTCCCGACGGATTTCAATGACCGCTGGGGCAAGGCTTTCGACACGCCGGACGCCGATCTTGCGCGGGCGTTGCAACTTGTGGCTTGGGAGACGGTGCAGGACTATCAGAGCGGTGCCGTGATGCCGGCGCCCCCCGCGACGCGGCCGGTGGCCGAGGACAACGCCCAGACCGCGCCGATAGCCCCGACCGGCCCGCCCGCGGCCAGCCCGGCCAGCGATGCGCCCGAGGCGGCGAAACCTCTCGATCCGCCAGCCCCATTTAAGATTACCGCCCCCGAGGAGGCCGTTGCGGGCACCCGCGACATGGGCATCGGCCTCGCCGCCATCGCGGATTGGAGCGTGCAAGCGCCGTTCCTCGACCTGATGAAAACCGCCCGCCCGTGGCTTGGCCATGTCGCGGGGCGCTTTGGCGGGATGGAATATGCGCAGCTTGTCGAAGGCGGCTATCTCGATGCTGAGGGCTGGCCAGTGAAGATGCCGCGCGAACTTGGCAGCATTGGCACGCTAATCCTCACCGACATGCCGGCGCAGGCGACGACGCTCAAGGGCCGCTATCTGCTCCGCTTCAAAGGGCAGGGCGTGATTGAGGTCACGGGCCGGGCCGAGAATGTGCGCTATGGCAAGAACGAGGTGCGGTTCGACTATGCGCCGGGGCCGGGCAGTGTCGACATTCGCATTCAGCGCATGCACCGCAGCGATCCGCCGCGTGAGATCACCGTGGTCCGCGAAGACCGCGTCGCCGATTACGACGCCGGGGCGCGTTTCAACCCTGATTGGACGCGGCATCTGACGGGGATGAAGGTGCTGCGCTTCATGGATTGGATGGCCACCAACGACAGCCCCATCGCCACTTGGGAAGACCGTCCGCGCCCCGAGGACGTGACCTATGCCCTGCGCGGCGTCCCGGTGGAGGTGATGGTCGCATTGGCCAATGAACTGGGGATCGACCCGTGGTTCAACATGCCGCATCTGGCGGATGATGGCTATGTGACCGCCTTTGCGACCTATGTCGAAGAGGCGTTGGAGGGCGAGCGCAAAGCCTATGTGGAGTTCTCGAACGAGGTGTGGAACTGGCAATTCGCGCAGACCCAATGGGCTGATGAGATGGCGCAGGCCCGCTGGGATGAGGCCGAGAAGGGGATGCAGTTCTACGGTCTGCGGGCCGCCGAAGTGGCGCGCATCTGGACGGATGTTTTCGGCGGAGAGGCCGAGGCGCGGTTGCGCAATGTGATCGCGAGCCAAACGGGGTGGCTGGGGCTTGAGCGCGAAGCCTTGGACGCGCCGCTTTACGTGGCCGAGCAGGCGGGCAACAGCGCCCCCGCCACGGCCTTCGATGCCTATGCGATCACCGGGTATTTCGGCGGCGTGCTGGGGTTGGAGGAGAATGCCGAATTGGTCAGCGGCTGGCTGGCCGATAGCCTTGCCAAGGCCCGCGCCGAGGGGGAGGCGCAGGGGCTCAGCGGCGCGGCTTTGGCCGATTATATCGCGGCCCACCGCTTTGATGCGGCCACGGCCCTTGCGACGCAGGACCTGCGCAACGGTGGCACCAGCGGCTTGGAGGCTGACACGCTGGCCGATCTCATTGGCCGGGTTTGGCCCCATCACGCCGCCGTGGCGCGGGCGCATAACCTCGATCTGGTGATGTACGAAGGCGGCAGCCATGTGGTCGGCCTCGGCGCGCAGGTGAATGACGAAGGGCTGACCGCGTTCTTTCACCATCTGAACTACGCCCCCGAGATGGGCGCGCTTTATACCGATCTGATGGCGGGCTGGCTGGCCGTGGGCGGGCAGCTTTTCACCCATTACTCCGATGTCTATGCGCCGACGAAATGGGGCTCTTGGGGGGCGCTGCGCTATCTGGCGGATGACAATCCGCGGTGGGACGCTTTGACCGCATGGAAGTGACCAACGCGTTCCAAGGGGTGAGCGTGTTGATCCCCGCCCATGATGAGGCCGACTGGCTGCCCGCTTGCCTTGACGCGCTCTGCGCCTCCGCGCCGCTGGCGGGGCCGGTCGAGGTGATCGTCGTGGCCAATGGCTGCTCGGACAACACCGCCGAACTTGCCCGCGCGGCGATCCCGTCGTTTAAGGCGCGGGGCTGGGTGTTGCGGGTGCTGGAACTGGCCCAAGGTGGCAAGCTTGGCGCGTGGAACGCGGGCGAGGCGACGGCGCGGGGGGGCGTGTTGGTCTATCTCGACGCCGATGTGCTGGTGTCACCGCCCTTGCTGAGCCAGTTGGAAGAGGCGCTGGCCGGGGACGCGCCGCGCTATGGCAGCGGGGTGCCGCGGGTGACGACCTCGGGCGATTGGGTGACGCGCCATTACACGCGGTTCTGGCGGACGACCGGTTTCATGACCCATGGCGTGCCGGGCTTTGGTGTCTTTGCGATGAACCGCGCCGGGCGGGCGCGGTGGGGGCCGTGGCCCGATATCATCTCGGACGACACTTTCGCGCGGCTGAACTTTCGCCCCGAGGAGCGTATCGCCGTGCCCGCCCGCTATGACTGGCCGATGATCGAAGGTTTCGCGCCGTTGGTGCGGGTGCGCCGGCGGCAGGACGCGGGCGTGGCCGAGGTGGCGCGGCTGTTCCCCGAATTGATGCACAATGACGATCCCCATGACCGACTGCGCCCCTTTTGGCGGCGGGCGCTGGCCGATCCCTTGGGTGCGCTGGTTTTTGTGGCCGTGCGGCTGACGATCCATGCGCCGATTTTGCGCAGCGCGAACCGCTGGGTGCGGGGGCGCTAGCGGGCGGCCTCTTGCATGTGCTGGGCGAGTTTCGCCGCCTCACGGGCGACATCATGGCGTGCAAAGACCCGGCTGCGGGCCTTCGTGCCCATTTCCTCTAGCGCGGGGAGGGGGGCGTCATGCAGGGCGGCCATCGCCTCGGCCAAGGCTGCCACATCGCCTGCGGGCACCAGCCATCCGGTCTCGCCCGGCTGCACCAATTCCGGCGCGCCTGCGATATAGGTGGCGATCACGGGGCGGGCGGCGGCCATCGCCTCCATCACCACCATGGGCAGACCTTCGGCGAAACTGGGCATCACCAGCGCATGGGCGGCGCCAAGTTCCGCCGTCACACGGGCCTCATCGACCCAGCCGGTCAGGATGACGCGTTCTTGCAGGCCGTGGCGGGCGATCTCGGCCTCGATCGCGCCGCGCAGGGGGCCGTCGCCGATCAGGGTCAGATGCAGATCGGGGTGGCTGTCATGCAGCCGGGCCATGGCGTCGATCAGGGCAAGCTGGCCTTTCTGCTCTACAAACCGTCCGATGGAGACGAGACGGCGCGGGCCATCGGGCAAGGGGGCGGCGGCCGCGAATTTGGCGGGCTCGATGCCGCAATGAACGACCTTGATGCGCGGCCAATCCGCCGGGGCGACCCAACGGCACAGCTGGCTGCGCCCGAATTGGCTGATCGCCACGGCGAAGGCCGCGTGGTGGATTTTCGCGCCGAGCGAGAGGGCACGCGGGCTGTCAAATTCCTCGGGCCCGTGGATGGTGAAACTATAACGCGGCCCGCCCAGCCTGTGGCAAAGCATCGCGACCATCGCAGCGTTGGTGCCGAAATGGGCGTGCAGATGTTGGGTGTCACTGCCCTCAAGCCGGGCGCGCAGATAACAGGCCTCGGCCAGATAGATCAGATGGCGGGCCAGCCCCGTCTCGGCCCGGCGGGCAGCTTGCCAGACGTCGCGCAGCGCTTGGCCGAACCGCCGCGGCGCGCGCAGCATCAGGCGCAGACTGGCACGGGCGAGGGCGCTGCCACCGGCGGCCAGCACATACTGGGTCGCTGCCGCCTCGGCCTTGTCCTGCGGATCGACCAAAGGGACATCGGGGCTGCGCATGGCGAAACGGTCCACCTCATGGCCCGCCGCCTCGAGCGCCGCGATCTCGCGCCGGATGAAGGAATGCGAGGGCTGCGGATAGGTGTTGAGGATATAGGCGATCTTCACGGGCGGTGCGGCCTTGGCTTGGGGCTGATAAACCTTGTTACCCGCCCGCTTGCCACTGGCACAAGGGCGGGCAAGGCTTTAGGCTTTCACAGAGAACTGGCAGAGGCGCAGCAACGGGTGTTTTCCAAGCTTTCCCAAGCGGTAACGGGCAATCGCCTGATGGCACGGGCATTGCGCTCGACCTCTTGGATCGTCTTGGGTTATGGCGGCTCGCAGGCGATCCGGCTGGCGTCGAACCTGATCCTCACGCGGCTGCTCTTTCCCGAAGCCTTTGGTCTGATGGCGCTGATACAGGTGGTGATTGTCGGGCTGACGCTGTTCTCGGACGTGGGCATCGCCCCCTCCATTGCGCAGAGCAAGCGTGGCGATGATCGGGACTTCCTCGATACCGCTTGGACAATCCAAGCGATCCGTGGGGCGTGCCTGTGGCTTGTGGCCTCCGCGCTGGCTTGGCCAGTGGCGGCGTTTTACGACGAGCCGCTCCTGCTGACCTATCTCCCCATCGCGGCGCTGAGCCTTGTGGTGGCCGGGTTCAACCCGACACGGATCGAAACGGCGCATCGGCATCTGCAAATGGGGCGGCTGACGCTGCTGGACTTGACATCGCAGGTGATCGGCATCGCGGTGATGATCTTGGGCGCGGCGCTCTATCAATCGGTGGCGGCGTTGGTGATCGGCGGTGTGGTGAGCGCCTTGGCGAAGCTGGCGCTGACCCATGCCTTCCTGCCGGGGCCGGGCAACCGCTTTCGCTGGGAGCGTCCGGCGGTGCGCGAGTTTGTGCATTTCGGCAAATGGATCTTCCTGTCGACCATGTTCTGGTTCTTTGCCAGTCAGGGCGACAAGGCGATCTTGGGCAAGTTCCTCTCGCTCGAAGGGTTGGGCATCTACAATATCGGCTATTTTCTGGCCAGCTTTCCGCTGCTGCTGGGGCAGAATGTCACCGGGCGGGTGATGATCCCGATCTACCGAGAGGCGGGGGGCGGCGGTCATCCCAAGCTCAAGCGGATGCGCTATGGGCTGAGCGGAGGGCTGCTGGCGCTTTTGGTGGTCATGGCGCTGGCGGGGCCGTGGCTGGTCTCGGTCCTCTATGACCCGCGCTACCTGCAAAGCGGCGCGATTCTGGTGATGTTGGCGCTGGCGCTGATGCCGCAGGTGATCGGGATGACCTATGATCAAGCGGCCCTTGCCGCGGGGGATTCGCGGCGGTTCTTCATCTCTTCGGCCTCAAGGGCCAGCCTGCAAGTGGGGCTACTGCTGGCGGGGGTGATCACTGCCGGTTTGCCGGGGGCGCTGATCGGGTTGGGGGCCGCGATGGTGCTGTCGCATCTGGTGCTGATCTGGCTCGCAAGGGCGCATGGGGTCTGGGACGCGCGGCATGATCTGTTTTTTACCCTTTTGGGGCTGGCGCTCGGCGCGCTGGCGCTTTGGCTGCATTGGGATCGGGTGCTGGGGCTGAGCGCCACGGTCTGAGCGGTTCACCCCTTTTGCTTGCGGGCCATCCGCGCGGCGCGGCCTTCTTTCCCGGCCTTCAAGCGCTCCTGCCAGACTTTGCCCAAGGTCCGGCGCTTTTCGCGCGGGCTGAGGTCGGGGATCGACACGACAGGGATCAACCCCGTCTCGCGCGTCATCTGCCGGGCCGAGCGGATCACCGGGCGGCGCAGTTCCAGCAGGAAGGCCACGATCAGCGCCAGCGCCAAGCTGGCCACCCCCCCCACCGCCGCGCGTTTCTTGCGGCTGAGCGATACGGGGTAATCGGGCAGTTCGGCCTGCTCCAACGTGATCAGCTTCTCGCCCCGCTGATCGGATTCAAGCGAGAAGCCCACCTCCGCCTCGTTCCGGCGGGCGGTGATCACCTCCAGCTGGTCTTGCAACTGGGTCAGACGGCGTTCGAACCGGGCCAGCTCCCGCTCAACCTCGGGCGAGGTTTGCAGGCTGGCGGTCAGGGTTTCGCGCTGTTCTTGCAGCAGGTCGCGCTGCGTGGTCAGGCTTTCGAGCGTGGCATCCAACTCGGCCTGTTCGCGGGCGATGGTGGCAGCGCGGGCATCGGGGTTGACCCGATCGCGCGCCAGCCGCGTGGCGATGATTTCACGGTCAAGTTCAAGAATGGCGTCATTGAGGCTGCTGATCTCGCCGCGGCGAAACTCAAGACTGCCTTCGAGCGACAGATCGTTTTCGGTGCGATAATCCGCCAGTTCGGCCTCAAGTTCCGAGATGTCGCGGATCAGGTTCTGCTCTTGGCGCTGGAAAAACTCCAAGGTTTCTTGGGTCTGGCTCTGGCGTCGGGCGGCGGACATCTGGCGCGTGCGGTCGGCGAATTCGCGGGCCACGGCCTGCGCATCGGCGGGGTTGTCCATCTCGGCGGTAAAGGTCATGACCGAGATGGTGCCGTCATCCGCATAGCCTTCGCGCGGGGCCGCGACGCCGGTGATGGTGACTGAACGGCGCAGCAGATCGACTTTCTCGGACATGCGCAACGCGGTCAGATCGTCATAAAGATCAAAGCGTTGAATGATATCGACCAAGGTGCCGCGCGCCATCAACTGCTGTTCGATCAATTGCAAACGGCGCGCCGAAGACCCTTCGACCGTGGAGGGGGCCAGATCATTGGCGATCTTGGGCTGCTCGATCTGGATGACTTCGGAGGATTGGTAGACATGCGGTGTCGCAAGCGCCCAATAGACCGAGGCGATACAGCCCAGAAGCGTGATCAAGATAATCACGCCCGCGCGGCGGCGGATCATGTCGATGAAGTCATCGAATGTATAGATCGGTCCCATGTGCCTCTTTCCAACCTGCCCAAAGCCCCCGACCGTTGCCCGGCGGAGTTTCCCTGCCTAGATCAGATGACTTGGGCGATAATAGGGCGCAAGCAAGGACGGCGACAGGGGGTGTCAGGCATATTTCGGCAGGCTTGAGGCCCGCGCCCGGTTCAGCACGATGCCCAGAAGCGGCACCTGACCTTCGAGCATCCGTTCGCATTCGCGCAGGTGACGCGCCATGGTTTGGCTGCCGTCGGAGATCAGCAAAACACCGTCTAGTTGCGGCAAGAAAGCCGAAAGATCGTCATGCTCCAGCATCGGCGGCATGTCGTAAAGGACGATTTCAGGCTGGAGCGAGGCGCGCAGGCGCAGCAGGGTCTCCGCCGTGGCGCTGTCTTGCAAGATTTCGGCGGCGTTCACTTCGGCCCGGTCGTTCAGGCCAAGGGCGAGCGTATCGCTTACCCGCAGCATCCCCTTGCCGAGGTCGGCACGGCCACTGAGCAGATCGCTCATCGCGCCGGGGGCTTGCATGTCAAAGGCGCGGGCGAGACCGGGGCTGCGCATGTTCATGTCCATCAAAACGGTGCGCGATCCCGGCACCCGCGACAGGCTCAGCGCCAGATTGGTCGCCGAAAAGCTGTTGCCGCAGCCCGAGGTGGGGGCGGTGATGGCGATATTGACCCAGCGATGCTCTAACGTGGTTTGACGCAAGCGCGTGCGCAGCAGGTCAAAGGCCCGCGCGGCGGCGCTGTTGCGATGATCGTCAACCAGCGGCATGTCGCCGCCGGGGCCGGGGGTGGCGATTGGCAGGTCTTGCCAGCGCGGCGCGCGGTCGTCACCGATGTAGCGGGAAACGGCAGGGACGGCGGGCAGGCTGTCTTCAAAGGTCAGGTCGCCTTCGGAGAAATCGCCGTCGAACTCATCTTCATGGTCGATCACGGTGCGGCGCGGGCGGATGCTGTGGCGCATCCCCGGGCCGCCGAACTGCGCCGTCACGTCGCTGTTGTCCGCGCCGAGGGCATCGGATGCGTAGAGGTCTCTCATCGTCTTCCCTTTCGATTTCTTGAACATGAGGCGCTGGATTTCTCGTTATTGCCGGGCGCGGCGAGCATCGCTCAGCACCCGGTTCGGCGCAAGACGACGCCGACGGTTTTCAGCAAAATGGTCAGGTCCATCGGCAGCGACAGATTGCGGCGATAGGCGGCGTCGACCTCATTGCGGTAGGTGAAACGGCTGTTGTTGCGGGCCGAGACCTGCCACAGCCCGGTGATGCCGGGGCGCAGCGCGAAATAGGCTTTCGCATCGCCATACATCTCAAGCTGGTCGGGCATCATGGGGCGCGGGCCGATCAGGCTCATGTCACCTTTGAACACGTTCCATAGCTGCGGCAGCTCATCCAGCGAGGTTGCCCGCAGGAAAGCGCCCACCCGCGTGATGCGCGGATCGTCCTTCAGCTTTTGCATCTCATCCCATTCCGCCCGCATCGCCGGATTCGCGGCAAGGTAGCTTTCCAGCACCGCGTCGGCATCGCGCACCATGGTGCGCAGCTTCAGGATGGAGAATCCTTTGCCGCCTCGGCCAAGGCGCTTTTGCGTATAGAAGGGCTGACCGCTTTCGATCCACAGCGCCAGCGCGCAAAGCGCGATGATCGGCAGAGCGATAGGCAGGGACACGAGGATCAGCAGCCGGTCGAGAAGCGGTTTCGCGTAGCGGCCATAAAGGCCGGTCGGACGCAGACGAAGGGCCGCCAGCGCGCGCGGCGCGGGCAGCACCGCAGTCCCCGCCATGGCAGGCTGCGCACGGCCCAGCACCGGACCGGCGATCACTTCCATCGAGCCATAGGCATGGCTGTGTGCGTCAAAGTACTTCATTCCAAACCCCCCAGGGTTCAATCGCATTCATTCGGACCGTTTCGGCCCACGGCGCCTTCGCACCGCTCCGTCTCAACGACCTATCCGGCCTATACGTTCAGGTAGGATATGTATCATTTGTTACCACCTTTTCGCCTTATTCGATCCTTTTTCTCAGAAACAGACTGTTTCGCGGGGCGGCGGGCAGGTGGAGATTTAGGAGTGAGTTGAGGGCGTTATGGGGGCGCCATGGGGTGCAGCTGTGTGGCGTTCGATGGTGGAGGGGAGGGCGTGCGCAGGCGTAGATTGGATGCCAAAACGTTGATAAATAAGGGTCTTATGGGGTGCTGGAGTTCCGAGTAGTCATCTGCCTCAGGTCTCGGCCGCTAAGCCTGTGCGCCTTCGGATAGCGAGGGGATCTAGGCGCAAGCCACCCCCCGTCGCGCAATTCTCACAATAATGTCAGGGCGATAAATGGGCGACAGTTGGGCGCAGGGCGCAGGTGGGCGAACGCCAGAAACCCCGGATCGGCAGCGCGATTCCGAGGGGATTCTTTAGTGCCTCTGGAGGCTTGTCTTTGGATTTTGGAGAAGAAAAGTGGCAGCCCGTAGGGGAATCGAACCCCTCTTTCCAGGTTGAAAACCTGGCGTCCTAACCGATAGACGAACGGGCCACTCTTTTGTCAGATCAGTGCAGCGTTTAGTGTGTGCTGCTCTGTCTGTGAGCGGACGTTTAAGTAATACTGCGGGGGGCTGCAAGCGGAAAAATGAAGTTTCTTCAGAAAAAGTTTTCAGGCCCGTGCGGCGTCCTCCAAACGCAGTTGAACGGTGCGCCGACCGCGGAAATTGTTAATGTCGAGACGGCCTGCGAGGTGGAAACGCGCGCCGCCGTGGTTTTCCAGCGCGGGGCCGAGGGGGCCGTCGTAAGCGCCAAATGAAATCGCCTCGAGATTCGCGCCGAGGCCGTCGCCAAAGCTCACTTTGAGGTGGTTCTCGCCCACGCGTTTGGCAAAGCGGATTTGCATGTCCGCAAAGGCATAGCGCGGGGCAGGGGCGCCGGCGCCGAAGGGGCCGGCTTGGTCGACCATCTCGGCCAGTTCCACGGTGGCCGCGCCGGGCATCATCATGCCGCAGAGGTTGAGGTCGGCAGGGCCTGCCAAATGCGCGCCCTGTTTGGTGAGCAATTCGCCCAAGCGCGCCATCGCCGCGTCGATCTTGTCTTCCGCCACCGTCAGGCCCGCGGCCATCTTGTGCCCGCCACCCTTGATCAGCAGCCCTTCGGCAGCCAGACGCTGAATCGGCGCGCCGAGGTCGATACCGCTGATCGAGCGGCCTGAGCCTTTGCCGATGCCGTCTTCGACCCCGATGACGATAGAGGGGCGGTTGGCGGCTTCTTTCAGGCGGGAGGCGACGATGCCCACCACGCCGGGATGCCAGCCGGGGCCAGCAGCCCATGCCAGCGGCCCGTCAAAGCCGCGTTCTTCGGCCTGTGCCATGGCGCTGGCGCGCACGGCGGCCTCAACCTCGCGGCGGTCGGTGTTGAACTGGTCCAGCCGTTCGGCGAGGGCCGCGGCCTCATGCGGGTCGGCGGTGGCCAAGAGCCGCGCGCCAAGGTCGGCCTGCCCGATGCGCCCGCCTGCGTTAATGCGGGGGCCAAGCAGAAAGCCCAAGTGATAGGCCGTGGGGGCCGTGTCCATCCGCGCCACATCCGACAGGGCGGCAAGACCGGGCCGCGCGCGCCGGGCCATGACCTTGAGTCCCTGACGCACGAAAGCGCGGTTCACGCCTGTGAGCGGGGCCACATCGGCGACGGTGGCCAGCGCCACCAAGTCGAGCGTGGCCATCAGGTCCGGCCCCTTGCGCCCCGCTTCGCGCAATTGCCGCCCCACTTCGACGAGCATCAAGAACACGACCGCAGCGGCGCAGAGATGCGCCAGCGTGCCGTCTTCGTCCTGTCTGTTGGGGTTCACCACGGCTAGCGCATCGGGCAGCGTTTCGCCGCCAAGGTGGTGGTCCAGCACGATGACATCCGCGCCCTTGGCGGCGGCGATGGGGCCATGGGACAGCGTGCCGCAGTCGACGCAGACGATCAGGTCATGCTCGGCAGCGAGGGCCGACATCGCCTCGTCATTGGGGCCATAGCCCTCGTCGATACGGTCGGGGATATAGAGCGTTGCGCGGTGGCCCATGTCGCGCAGCCAGACCAGCAGCAGCGCAGCGGAGGAGCCGCCGTCAACGTCATAGTCCGCGAAAATTGCGATGCGCTCGCGGTTTTGCAGGGCCGAGAGAAACCGCGTTGCTGCCGCCTCCATATCGCGCAGGGAGCGGGGGTCGGGCAGCAGGTCGCGCAGGGCGGGGGCCAGAAAGCCCGCCGCTTGGGTGTCGACCACGCCGCGGCGCGCCAGCACTTGGCACACCGGGTCGGGCAGGCCCGCGCGCTGCACCAGCAGTTCCGCCGCGCGGGTCAGTTCCACGTCAGGACCGATCCAGCGCCGCCCGGTCAAAGATGTTTCGACACCGAGAAAGCTCATGCGGACCTCATTTGGCCGTTATGGAAGGGGGTGGGGAGGGCCAGTCTGGCCCTCACTCCGCCGGGGTGCGGTAGTTGATGCGACGGACCGAGCCGGTGCGCGAGCGCATGATCAGCGTCTCGGTCGTCAGCCAGCCTGGCTCGCGTTTCACGCCCGGCAGGATGTTGCCGCCGGTGACGCCTGTCGCGGCAAAGATCACGTCTTGGGTGACCATCTCGTCGCGCGAATAGATGCGGTCGAACTCGGTGATCCCGGCCTTGGCGGCGCGGCCCTTTTCGTCTTCGTTGCGGAACAGCAGGCGGCCATACATCTGCCCGCCCATGCATTTCAGCGCCGCAGCGGCCAGCACGCCTTCGGGCGCGCCGCCTTGGCCCATATACATGTCGATGCCGGTTTCAGGGTCGGCGCAATGCATCACGCCAGCCACGTCACCGTCGGTGATCAGACGGATGGCCGCACCGGTGGCGCGGACCTCGGCGATCATGTCGGCGTGGCGGGGGCGTTCGAGGATGCAAACGGTGATGTCGGACGCCGCGCAGCCCTTGGCGCGGGCCAGCGCTTCGACACGTTCACCGGGGCTCATGTCGAGGGTGACGACATCGGTCTCAAAACCCGGGCCGATGGCGAGCTTGTCCATATAGGTGTCCGGCGCGTGCAGCATGGAGCCGCGCGGACCCATGGCGATCACGGTCAGCGCGTTGGGCATGTCCTTGGCGGTCAGCGTGGTGCCTTCCAGCGGGTCAAGCGCGATGTCCACGCCGGGGCCTTTGCCAGTGCCGACCTCTTCGCCGATATAGAGCATCGGGGCCTCGTCCCGCTCACCTTCACCGATGACCACGACGCCCGCGATATCGAGCATGTTGAGCTGTTCGCGCATGGCGTTCACGGCGGCTTGGTCGGCGGCTTTCTCGTCACCCTTGCCGATCAGCTTGGCCGAGGCCAGCGCGGCGGCTTCAGAAACGCGGGCGAGGCCCAGAGAGAGCATGCGGTCTTGGAATTCGGCGGAAGCGGTCATGGAGTGTCCTTGGGTGCAATGTGTTTTCTGTCCTGTACCCTCGCGCGGGCCTCGGGGCAAGTTTTGGGTTTGGGAAGGGGCTGCCCCTTCGGCCGAAACTGCCACCCCGGCCCGGGAACAAGCCGCAGGCGCCGGGCCATCGCCTGCCCGCCTCGTCACGCCGAAGGCGTGCCGGTCTATCTAGGCGCACCTTTGGTGCGACCGGGTAGGCGATTTGTTGGGGCTGGGTGCGCCCCCGCGGGCGCACATTAGGGTTGAGCCATAAAGTAGCACGAAGCACCGTCTCATCTGTCTCTTATACACATCT
>NZ_JAGHRG010000010.1:0-234125 GCF_017743915.1 Sulfitobacter sp. R18_1 | reverse complement strand
ACCGGCGGCGATCACCATCGGCAGCGGAAAGAACTTCGATTTGAGGGCGGTTGATAAAGTCGGACATAAGGTCGGACTTATCATCGGATCGAACCCGAGATCAGACGGCCGCCGCCGGAGGTTTACGGCCTTTCAGGCAGTTTTTCAAGATAACTGCGCACTACCTCTGGGCCTATTACCTCCTTTTGACCCATATAATGTAAAAGATCTTCAGCCATTAAGCGAAAAAAACGTGCTTCAAACTCAGCGCGCAGACATTTTTTATCGGGATCAGCGTTCTTTGGGTCATAATCCATGAGAGTATATAAAGGCGCTCATGGGCGTTCTGGCAAGGTTGAATTGATCAACTGTTCTTTTGACTCAACCCACGTATGTCGCGCAGGCTTGGATTCTATTACAAAGGGATTCGATTTTATGACATATACAGCGCAGATAAGATGCATCAACAAAACCGATCGAGATAGCTCATGGGAGCGCATCACGCATGTTGGCGGCGTCAATTCAGATGGAACACGGTGGCGTCAAACCCAAGAGCAAACCATTCGTGAGATCGAAGATAGAAGTTGGGAGTTCTATGTGGAGGTTCGCGGAGATCGAGTTGATGTTGTGGTAGCCACAAGTCGCTATGGTAACAAATACATCAAGACGGTTGCGGATGGTGATCAGCCAAACAACCTTCTGAGTCTGCCTGAATGCCCCTGATGTGCTTCATGGGTGAAGCAAACCCATTGGGGTCTGTCGCCCAAGACAGCGCCTGCTGGGCTGCGTAGAGGCGGTCATAGTCGTTGCTCTGCGGGTTCTCTCGCAGGGCAGCGGATATACGATCAAGCTCGCGCTGAATAAAACTCATGGGTGTTATTATGCCCCATAGATTGTATCCGCTCAACGTTTTTGCTGCTGGGGTTAGGGTGTTATGCTTGAAGAAATTGCAATACAGTATGTTAGTCAAACGGACGACAGCCTGCGGCAGATATTTTATGGGATCACCATAGCAGGCGCTGTCGTCGCAGCTGTCCTACACAAAGGTCGCGCAGAGATCCCGCGCGCTGCCTACTTCGCTTATTCAGGAATACTATTCTTCATCGCTGCAGTATCGCAACTTATCTGGTTTGGCTCGATAGCGGCCATTACCGGAGGCTTCTTGTGGATTTTCATGCTCGTGGATGTGGTTGTCGGACTCGGCACTGGATATGCCTACGGTATGATCGCTATGGCGCGATCCCGCGACGCTTACGGTCATGCGCGGATGGCTTTTCTTGCCTTCATTCCCATCGCAAATCTCTGGCTTCTGCTCAAACCATCCAAGAGCGACTTTTCCCCGAACCGTGCGAAGATAATCTCGCTCTTGACGGGTGCCTTGGGCGTTTTGACAGGCTTCATCTTTCTCATATTGGGCTTCGTGCTGAGCGCGTTCATTCAGGTTGAGACGAACCGTATGGTATCAGATGCCGACAATGACCCTGCAATGCAGCGAGCAGGCATCGACATGATGCTGCGCGGACAGGGACTTGAGAAAACACTTCGACTGATAGCGGCTGAGGTTCCGAGCCAGCGCGTTGACGAAACGACGACCTTACTTCGAGTTTCGGGAGAAGGCAGTACTCTTCGGTACGTATACGAGGTCTCAACAAACTTGGACGCGCTGCCCTTGTCGATGCGAATTGGTCTTGTTCAGCATAATTGCATCTATGAAGGTTTGCGGCCTGTCATCGAGGCCGGTGCTATCGTCGAACACGTATATCAGCGGACTGATAATAGTGAGATAGGAGTTGTTACAGTTACACGCGAAATTTGTGGCAATTAAAGTTCAGGTCTAACCCTGAGCGGACAGGGTTAAATGATGACAAATGGCATCTTTGCTCGCGCCTTTTGTCCAACCTTGCTCAAGCCCCTCAACATGGTAGTATGGCACTAAGGCGGCGCAGGATGTGGCTGTCATAGACCCCCAGAAACAGAGGGACACTATGGCGAAGGACATCATGACGCCCAATTCACCAACGATTGAAAACATTCGAGGCAGTGCCGCTGCCCTCAAGGGTTTCCCCCAAGATGAGCCGCCCAGTGTTGCTGGTGTCACGTTGAAGTGGGATGCCTCGGTTGATGGGTTCATCTTCCCGCGGCGCCATGCAGCTAAGGTGCTGGCCGCTTTGGATGTGTCACCGAATGAGGAGGCAAGCAACCTTGAGCGTGAGATTGACGGGGCAGCAGCTCAAGTCAACGCTAACCCGTCTACCGCTCAGGCCGAGGCCGGAAATTACCGCAAGGGTCGGTTCAAGTGGAACGGTCTGGAGTTGGTTATCGAAACGGCCAAGGGTGGCGAGCGCCGCGGTATCGGGTCGGACGGTAAGGAGTGGTCTGTTCAGATGCCGGCACACTATGGGGATGTGAAGCTCACCACCGGCGCCGACGGCGATCCGCTGGACTTTTACATGGGCGATCATCCTGAGAGCGACATTGCCGTGATTGTAAACCAGGTGGATATTCAAGACGGATCCTTCGATGAGCACAAGCTGGTGCTGGGCGCGATCGACGAAGATGAGGCCCTGAAGATTTATGAAGATGGATTTTCCGATGGGAAGGGTTCGGACCGCATAGGTTCCTTCACCACGATGAACGTGGCCGCATTGAAGGAATGGATTGCCTCTGCTGACATGTCCAAGCCTACGCAGCCAGTCAAAGGGCTATCGACAGGGGGAAAGCCCACAGTGAGTGACGAGGGTCCACTCCTGGCCATGCATAAGATCGTCGACGCCATGCGAGATCAACGCCTTTGGGGAAGTGAATGCGGGCTTTTCTCTCGCGATCAGTGGCGTGAGCTCGTCAGTAAAGCGCGGCAGCGAGCAGACCTAATGGGAGAGGGCGTCGCAGGCGATAGCGCTCGACTATCAACTCGTGATCAAATGAATAGCGCGGTCGGACAGATAATCCGAGAGCAAGGTGGAGCGATCACTATCGGTCAGAAGGATTGACCTCGCCGTAGGGGGGAACCCATCGGTGTAGGCAACGCAATCCGGCGGCGATGGCAGCGCGGCCGGTTAGGGGGTTGGATCGGTTGGTTCGATGGTGCGGTCCAACCCCCACCAAAATCAATTTCCACTCAATCCGGTTTATCAGTTGGTGGCGCTATCTGTTTCGGTTTTTCGTCGGCTTCGATTTGATTCACCGTTACGTTGCGTCTTGTCGCGGTGCGAACCATCTGCACAAGATTGGCGAGCGGTTTGCCTTTTTCACCAGCTTCTTCAGCTAATGAGAGCACTTCACTTGTTGCTGCAACAAAGGTAGCGAACCTGCCTTTTTCCTTTAGGGCTTCATTCTCAGCCCTCGCCAGCCAGTATAGGACGCGGCGCTTGTGGTGGTCGTCAAATCCGGATGAGTCCGTCACCGCTCTGCGCGCGTTCGACAGGTGGTCAAGAACCAACGCCCTATCATCTCCACTCCATTTCACTTCATTGAACAAGGCCTCCTCTTCTTCATCAATGAAGTGGTTATCGAGGCTGTTTGAAAGATAGAGTTGCTGTAGGAGATCGAGCGATTTCTTCACAGTCGCTGCGCCATTGCTTATGGCTTGCCTGTGAATCTGCTCTAGTAGTTCTTCATAGTCTCCCGATTGCGCAAGCCTTCTACTAATAGCCTGAAGCGCTCGTATATAGATTACGGCTTGAGTTTTGGTCTCGGCATTTAGGGCCCCGTTTGGGTACGCGTCTGCTGCGTTCTGGAGTTCAATCAACGTAAATTGGAACGCCGAATCCGCGTCTTTGGGCAGCCTGTCAAAAAAGCTCATTTCGATGCTCCTGCAGCAGGAGTCTCTAGATCAGGATCATCATGGGGGCGGTAGGTGTTAATATTATCGATCTGGTACAAATTGACTATCCTTTAATGGGGGCTGAGTTTTTCAGAGAGAATATAGTTATGTCGGATCTCAAATATGCATTTTAGAATATGATCGGAGGATCGTCTTTGACAATCGGGCTACTACTTCCGTGGCGGGGTATCTGAGGGTTCTTTGGCCGCTTTGGGCCGCGTATCTGCGTCGGGGGAAGGTATTTTTACGGTATACTCGAACGGCGAAGCAGTATCGGGGTGGCTAACTGGATCACCTTCCCGGGGGATTTTCTGTTCCAACGACTTTATAAGAGATACGAGTGCTTGGGATGTTTCAAACCACTCCTGAGTCTGCTCCATTTCCGCTAACCTGTCGGCGGTCTGTTCAATCAACTCTGCGAGTTCTGAGAATGTCGGTAGCGCAGGGTACTTTTCTTGCAATGCGGACACGATTTCGCTGTTCATGCTGCGCCCCTCTGCATCAGCAGATTTCTTGATACGGTCACGCAGCTCAGCGGGCATTCGGACCATCGTTCCCACTGTATCGCCATCACCGATTCTGCCAGCCACCATCTTTAACTCCCTTTTTGACACTACTGTGTTTTTTTGGGTTGACGGTCAAATGATTTACTGTAGTGTCATTACTACGGTAGTTGCATAGGATCGATTATGGCAAACATACAAGGGAAAGTAGGGCAGGGGGTTGTGCCCGTGACTTTGCGTCTCCCCGTTGACCTTAGAGATGAGGTTAAAGCGCAAGCGGATGAAATGGGTCGTAGCATGAATACCCATATTCTTATGACTCTGAAGCAATCTCTATCGGCGGAAAAGCCCGCCACCGCCTAGAAACGAAAAAGACCGCTCGGGACTGCAATCCCATGTGAGCGGCCTTTGAACCCAAACTTGCTAGAAAGGATGTTCAGCAATGAATATACGCACACACACCACCAAAATCAACCGCCGTTCGTTATTCGCGGCAATCCCGGCCCTTGCAGCCACAGCTACAGTCGCCCACGCGCTTGAGGAGGCTCAAGCCCCCGCTCAGGACGAACCCATCATTGAATGGTGCGAGCAGTGGAAAGCACTGAGAGGCCACATCAACGAGACAGAGGGTGATCCGGACACTGAGTTGCTGGCCCTGCAGGAACTCGAAGAGAAGATCTGTACGGCAAAGCCCGCCTCAATGGCCGGTGCAGTGGCCCAGCTTGAACATGCCCTGGACAACTTCGGTGAGTACGTGACCGGCAACGTCTGGAAGGATTTGGACAACCAGTTGTTCAATAACCTGTTGGGCGCTCTCAAAGGAGGGCTGGTGTGATGGGTATGATTGCAAACCCTAATAGCTTCGCAAGCTTAGTAAGCGAGAACCTAAAGACCAATAGCCGTATTGTCGCTGATCGGTTCGAGAAGCGTCACGATAATGTTCAGCGCGATATCCGCCGGTTGATCGACACAAACCCAGAGTGGGGCATCCTCAATTTTGAGGAGACCCCCTATGTTGAGCCGTCCAACGGTCAAACATACCAAATGTACGAAATGACCCGCGATGGCTACTCAATGCTGGTGATGGGGTTCACGGGCAAGAAAGCGATGGATTGGAAGATAAAGTTTCTGGAAGCGTTCAGCGCGATGGAGACGAAGCTCCGCAACATGACCCAGCCGATTGCTCTCGACTTGAACGATCCATCGCAGCTGGTCCCGCTTCTTGCCAACTACGCAGAACGGACACAGATCGCGGAAGCGAAGGTTTCGGAAATGCAGCCCAAAGCGATCGCTTATGATCAGCTCGAAGCCATGAGCGGCAGCTTGTCTATTCGTCCTGCGGCAAAGGTTCTGGGCATTCCTGAGCACAAGCTGAAAACGTGGTTGCAGGTCAATCGCTGGGCATTCCGTCAGAGCGGGAAGGGACCGCTGCAAGCCTACACGGACAAGAGAAACGTGGGCTATCTCGACCACAAGCACGGTGAGTACACCAAGAGTGATGGTGAGAAGGGGATCAGCATCACATTAATGATCACGCCCAAAGGCCTGACCAAGTTGGCTAAGGTGTTCTCTGAAGGAGGTGCGTCATGAAGCGCCGCAAGTTCATGGCCGCGACTTCTGCGGTATCGCTAATGCCAATGGTTGCCAACGCCAAACAGGCGGAAGAGTTGACCCTAGGCCAGCAGGTTCAGCAGCATATGCAGGCTATCACTGACCTAATCGGGCAGGGCGCAGACGGCATCGAGATTGATGGTGTGAACTGGTTCGTATGTGAGGGACGAGCACATAGCTTCTGGGCAAGCGGCCGTTCCGGTCACAACCGAGCGAACTTCCGCCCCGACATGTTTGATGGGTGGAAGGTTACAGAGCTCAAATTCGTGGAGGCTGGATGATGGCTGTCGCAAAAAAGAACGAGGAACTTTCAATCGACGCGCTCAAGCAAGGGCGCGTCACTCTAAGGCTAATCGGCACAACGCCGTTCTACTTCAACGCAATGAGCGCCAAGGCGAAGCGATCCCTACTGATCGGTGGGGGCAAGAAAACCGCAGCCGAGCGGAAGCAATTAAAACACAATCCGGAAGAAGAGTTTCGGGACAGCGTTTATCGCCAGACCAACGGGGATACGTTGCTTTGCTTCCCTGCGCCGGGGATCAAGGCTGCAATGGCAACGGCGGCACTTGAGACGCCGGGCGTGACAAAGACAAGCGTCCAGCGCCTGATCTTCTTGCCGCAGCAAAAGGTCAACATCTGGGGAAAACCTCAGTTGAAGATGGACGTTGTTCGCAGCGCTGACATGAATCGGACGCCGGATGTTCGAACGCGGGCTTTCCTGCCCCGCTGGTGCGCTGAGGTTGATATCGCGTTCGTTACGCCGACGCTGAGCGTTCACTCTATCGTGTCGCTGTTGTCAAACGCTGGCGTTGTCTGCGGGATCGGCGACTTTCGCCAAGAAAAGGGCAAGGGTTCGTTCGGCACGTTCGCTGTATCCGGCGAGGACATGGGCGACTGGCAGGAAATGTGGGACGACATCACACAAGAAGGCCGCGATGTTCAGCAAGCCGCACTGGATGATCCCGGATTTGCGGATCAGGAAACGGCGGACCTGATGGATGTCTTGGACGAAGAACGGCTTATCCGCCAAGGGTAGGCAGCACAGACGTTCGGCGGTCTTTAAATCAGTCGTACACGGTTAGGCGGTCGAGGAGGGGTTATGTACGGACGGGCTAGGCACGTCAGGTCGAGACGGTCGAGGTGTGGAACGGAGCGGCATGTCGAGGTCCGGTATGGCGGTCAAGGTGGTCAAGGCTAGGCAAGGCGAGGCGGGCCGAGGAGATTCCCCCAACTACCAAGCCCTACCCCAAGCGGGGTAGGGCGCACCCTTCATTCAGCATCAAGGAGAAGGCAATGGCTCAATTCACATCAAAGGACCGGCAGCGTATCATTGATGAATATCTGGCGGGGACAGGCAGAAACATGTTTGTTCCCTCAGAGTTTATTGACTGGCTGGAGATTAATCCACACCACGAAGCTTATCCCTGGTTTTTTGCAAAAGACGACGCCGAGGCGGCGCGCGAATACCGCATCGGATTGGCCAGACAGATGGCAAGCGGATTGCGGATCATATCCAAGGTTCAGGTGCCAGAGAGTAAATCGGTCACCGTTCGGGTTCGGGAATATCCTGCGATGGTTTCACCAATATCGGGTCGCAAGTCTGGGGGCGGTTATGAACCGTTCCATCCTGACGATCCTGCTATGGTATCGGAGTTGCGTAAGCAGGGCGCTCAGGCGCTACGGGCGTGGCTCAACCGTTACCGAGGAGTTATGGAGGGAAGTGGGGCTAATCTATCGCAATTAGAAGAAATCGTTGACCAAATTGAATGCAGCGTGATGGATGCCGCTTAGCTTGTATTCACCGGCCGATACACCGCCGAGCGGTACGAGATCAACAACCGCCTCAAGAACCGTGAGCGAAAGATCATGGACGAGCGCAAAGAAATCCACAAAGCCGCAAGCGATGCGATTGCTGCGGGTGGTCCCATACCTGAAAAGGTGATGGATATGGTGCGTGACTTCAACAGGCGGTTCCCTGAGTATCCAATCACAGGTCAGACGATCAAGCAGTCCTTCCGAGGGCGTCAGCGGGCCAAGCAGCGCAATGAGTTCGGGATCTCGCTCAATCCTAAGCTCAACGCACGTCTGCGTTCAGAAGTGACGCAGCCCGTCTACAACTAACCTAGTCAAGACGAGGCTTATGGTGTAATTACAAGGGCAATAGACGCGCAGGACGTGCGGCAATCTAGGCGGGCTCTGACCCGCGAAACGGTTGGAACACGTCTTATGCCCGCAGCCATCACAGCCCTCACCTGTGCTACCGGCGCCCTCCTGAATGGGGAGGTTTCAGCATGATGCCCGGTTGCTACGATTGGCCGGCGCAGTATTCCGGCGATACCGCTTGGCCTTTTACACTGGTTTTCAACAAGTACGGAGAACCTACAGACCTTTCAGGGGCCGTCATTAAGATGCAGGTGCGCAATAGCCGAACCGGCGCCGTCGTGCTGGAGCTAACCAGTGCGGTTTCCGCTGGTATTGATATTACCAGCGTCACCAAAGGCGAAGCAACAATCGGAAATTATGAGGTTCCTGACGTGCCGGGGGTCCACGTTTATGATCTTCAAATCATTTTCCCCGACAATGTGGTGCGAACCTATCTGCATGGCCATTATCCTATCCACAAGCAGGTAACGACATGACTGACGCGGTGAATGTAACAATTCTGCCTTCTGGCAATCTTTCGGTAAATGTCGATCCAGTGGGCAAGAGCGACAAAATGGCCCAACTTGCTCAGGATTGGGCTGAGAAAGAGACGCCCCCTGCTGGTCCTGACACCATGAGTTCCCGTACGGGTGCCGAAGTAAGCGTGTTCGCGGCTCTTGCGGCCAAGGAATTTATGGAGGAAGCAGAAGACTACGCTGGAAGCTATGACGCGCAAGCACTTGCGGACGCTGTAGAGATTACAACGCGGGATCGGCTGCAAACGGGTCTTGATCGGAAGCAGACAGGGCTGGATGCTGGTTCCGCTGCAGGGTCCGCGCAAACTGCATCCCTTGCGGCACAAGCGGTTGGCGCGCAATTTTTTTCCTCCCTTGTTGCCGGTGAATCCAGAACGTCGGACGGTGACGTGTTCTTGGTTCAAAACGAACCGGGAACGGCAGTTTTTGAGAATATTTCTGGAAATGGTGTGTTTCTGGGGTGGCTGGGGGAGCTGCTATTTTATGATGTACCCACCGCTCTAGCATCCACACAAACTGGGTTTGAAACGGGGCAAATCCTACGAACTCGGAAGGAGGGAGCCGCTTTTGAAGTGGCTGACCCAGCCACACCAATCGTTGATGGGTATCCGCTTTTGACAGCGGGTGAAGTGAAACTACGCGTTTTGAGCGTAAATAATGCGCTTTCCTTTGGCCCCAACGCTGACGGTATAACAGACGATACAGCAGCCTTCAAAATCATTGAAGCCGCAGGGACCGGTCCTGTTGATCTTGGCGGGCGGTCCTACGCGCTCACGTCCTACGGCCAGGACACATCGGACGGCATCCAGCTAAAACGCGACTACCGGAACGGCACGTTGCTGATGGATGGCCGGGAAATCGTCTTTGACAGCGTAGAGGGTGCGGCACGGTCGGCGTCGGCTGCGCCACGGCTCCTGACTCCCTCTACAACAAAGAAGCTCGCGCTCACTCAGATTGACAGCGACAACTTTGAAATCTGGCGTCCGCTCGGCGGGAAGAATTGGGCGCACTATTACCTTGGACGCAGCACCTCCGGCATCCCGTTCAATTGGGAGCAGACGTGGCTTGAACAGCTATTGGCTTTCAAAACGGCAGAGGAAAGTGGCGTAACCTATGCGTCTACCGTGCCTAACTGGCAATCGGGCGAAGCTGTGACTGCCGGGGATACTCGCTACAATGACGGCATTGTTTATTCCGCGACCACAAGTGGAACAACAGGCGGTACGCCACCAACCCATTTGAGCGGTTCTGTCAGTGATGGTGGCGTCGATTGGGAGTGGGACAGAACGGCTGATTTGAAAATCAGTTCAGGTTCAGCGACCCTGTATGTTAACGGACGGGCAAGGCGTATCAATGATATTGGTGGGAGTGTCGAAATCACATTCACCGGCGGCGGCGATCTGTACGTTATTTTCTATGCGAGGTCGGACAGCGGCCACATTGGGGTCGCGCTGGACGGCGGGACTGAATATCTCGCGCTGCCTGATGATGGCTCTGGGAATAAGTATTTCGACGCTTATAGCGTTCCTTCTGAACCCAAGAAGATCGTCAAAGTGGCGTCGGGCGTTCCTGATGGTGTTCACACGATAGTTCTCAGCTCGCTACCTGGCAAAAACGCAGCCAGTTCTGGCAACCGGCTTTGGTTTAATGCGATTGGATGGGACGGCGATGCCACTGGACCTTGGCTTCAAAGTACAGATGCGGCCACATGGACGACGGGCGAAGCTGTGCTAGAAAACGAGTGGCGAAAGTATGGCGGCAATTACTACATCGCCGATGTAGCAGGAACCACTGGCGCAACAGCGCCCACGCACACCAGCGGATCAATCAGCGATGGGGGCGTGACTTGGACATATCGAACCTTCACGCGTGAATATTCCAGCTATGGGTTGCCGCGCCAGCGTCTGCAAGGCGCAGGTTCCCAGCTTGAATATGCCTATCAAATCAAGCCAGCAGGCGCGACGACCAAAGAGGACGTGGGCGGCGCAGCGCACGGCAATGAGGCTCAAACGTCTTATTCTTGGTATTCAGATAGCGGTCTAATTTCGCCTGTTGAAGGCGGTTGGCTTATTGGGAACAGCTTCACGATCAAGGAAGTGATTGAGGCGACACACTCGGAAATTGGCGGGGGCTCAACAGTCGTTGTTGATACGGTTCTGCGCCGGTCTTTCGCAGCGCCTTTCGTTGAGGTGGGTCATAGGCATACGCTCAATATGGCGATGGAGGTGGGCTGGTTCTACGCTGCATTGTGGGCTTTGCTGCATTACAACTCAGCGTCCGGGGCTTACAAGTTCTCCCTCAAAGAAATGTGGTCCCCCTGTGATGGTTCGCGCTTTGCGTCTGATTACTACTATGACGCCATGGCACCGACATACGAAGACGACAGCACAGGCATGACAAAGGACTATGTGCAGGTCGGATATGGCCCTGCCTATGTTCCTGATGGCACTCTTGGCTACCCCGGTGATGGCCCGACCGGGCTACAATTTGCGGCATGGCTGCAAGTTGATGGCAGCGGCGTCGAGAACTGGAACGGTAATAGCCGAACCTTCTGCTCCAAATCCATGAACATGAGCAACAAAAACCCTAATGATGACCCCGCATCTTCGATGATCTGCAAGATGTATTTCATGCGGCACGATGGGGTGGAACCTACTTCCTATGAGGCTGGTGATGTCATTGAGTGCAAGGCGCGTTACGGGCTGGCGGTTGAAGTAGTCTAACCCGATATTCCCAAACGTGGTTAAACAATCTATACTTATATTCATAGACGCGCAGGACGTGCGGCAATAAAAGCGGGAACTGGCCCGCTCTAAGGTTGGAAACGTCCCATGCCCGAGAAGCACACTCTTGAAGTTACCACCAAACGCGGCAACGTCGATGCAATGCGCCTTCTCATGGATCAGTTTAAGCCTTTGGCTGTCCAAGAGGCTACTGATCAAGCAGAAGCTGCATTTCGAAGTGCAGAGCAAGCTGCAATCAGTGCAGACCAAGCAAGTAGCGTGGTCCCGTCACTCAAAGAGGACATTCAGTCTATTGCTGAAAGATCATCGCCTAGAACGGCTCTTGTAGATCCGAAGGCAGTAGTCGCAAAGCCCGTCACCACCAACAAGTGGAACCCCGAAGTCAGCGATGTTGTTAACGGCGGCGATTCTGCGCCTTCCATTGGCACAACAACGGCAAACCAACTGCACCGCCTTCGCGGGAACACGACCGGAGTGTTGAGCGCGCAAAACTCGTCTTCGCTGTGGTCCTTCTGGGCCTCTCGGAAAAGCCCAATGCTTGAGCCGTCTACGGAGTACACCATTTCTTGCCACGGTGCGCCTTTGGGGGCTTATTTCTACACCAATGGATACTTACAATTTTTTAACGCTGATGGGTCTTTGCACAGCTATATCACCTCTGGCTTTACGGTAAGCCCGGCAGGCTATCCTCGTGAGATTACGTTTACGACCCCCGCCGCCCCCGTTTCTATTGCTCCGAATATGCGCAACGTGACAGACTTTAGTGCGTCAATCCCGGTAACCGAGGAGCATGTGGACATTGTATCTTCGGCAGTAATGATAAACGAGGGCGATACCGCCTTGCCATTTGCTCCGTACAGCGATGGCACGTTCTCGCCGTCTTCTAGTATTTTTGAAGCCATCTCAGATGAAGAAATGACTTTCGCCATGCAGGGCGATTATACTTATTTCAAAACTGGCTATCAGCAGAGCGCAGGCTCTACCCTATTGTCTCGCGTCAAGTATGGCTATGGGGCCGACCCTGATCGTATTGGGACTTCAAACGGCACTATCGACACTCAAGGGCATAGAATCGTTGATGAAGAAATTCCACGACTTGGTTTAATCGCCGCATTTAACCAATCAGAAGACGTTATCCTGCATGGGACTGACGAGGGGGCACCAAGCAAAGTTAACAGCATGTACATAGGTGGGTCTGGCCACTCTACGATTGGCTATATGCTAACTATGGCCGGTCACGGAAAAACTGAGGCTGACGTGGGTTCTCTTTGGTCCGATGGGGTGGACAACCATGTTCTAGTACGCGTGAAATCGTCCAGTGAAGTGCTATTTATCCGCATGTACACAGGCTCGGATGATAAGTGGACGATCAGCACAGCGGCCCCCGCAAGCCTGACACTGACACACGTTTCAGGGGCAACGAACACTGCTGATTTTGCAGCTACAGATTCCGTACAGAGCCAAGGCGGATGCCCTGTAGTGAGAAACTACACTTCGCAAGCCACAGTGGACGGGGTTGCGGTGGCAGACGATGGAGAGAAGAGCGCCACTGCCGTATCCCTCTCCGAATATTACGAGGTGATCAACGCAGCCAAGCAGCTTGATTATCTAATCGCAAATGTTGGGGCAACCCCGGTAGATTATCTGGACACTTCGATTGATACTCAGTTTTCAATGTACAATGAACACACGTTTTTTGCTGCTGGGGGCATGGCAGGACGTTCAGCGATGGGTGTTAAAAATGCGTTCCGGCGTGGTCTTAATGTTGACTATACCGGTTTTTTCCAGCGCCAACGCCTTACCTTAACTGGTGATTACGTTGCGGGCGCTGGCACAGAAACAGCCACAGTTCATCTGTACGTTCCTGACATGGCCTCAACAGTTGCTGGGTATGACTTCCAGTCTATGGCAGATATTACCGATAACACTACAGAGGTGCGTATCCCGCGCATGTCCTGCGCAGACCCGAATGACCCAGCATCGCATTTCTGTATGGTCGGCAAGGATGCGGGCGGGAATGTCGTGGCAAATATGTTGATCGGTTATGACCGGACCTATGGACTAGGCGTACCGGCGACGAGGGCGGCAAGCGTCAATGATGTGATGTTCTTTAGCAGCGCCGAAAAACTCTACCCCATTGCCATTGACGAGGCGGCAGGAGATGCGGCGGCGGGCGACTTGTTGGAGGCTGGCTGGTTTGTTGTGCCTTTCGCGCCAGACCCTACGGGCGATCTAACCATTCCCGGCATCATTGTTGAGATTGGCAATCGGACATTCTGCTACATCACCGCGCATCAGACGCTTGCGAATAAGAGCGTTTCGATTACCGGTTACAATGGGCGGGCGGTTTCAATCATCAAGGACCATGCCAACGTCACGATCCACGATGACTATGTTTCAGCGGGCGCGGTCGAAATCTCCGTGGCTTCCGGCTATGGCGATGTGGTTTTAGAGCTGATCTGAGGTAGTACAACCTCCTTGCGGTCAATGTGCGCACAGGGGGAATGGAGGGCAAATGAACGCACTAGACGCATTCCGGCTGATGTTCGGCACGGAGCCAACCTCAACGCAACGCAGGCAAGCGAACGACTACGGCGGGCTGCATAATCCTGCCGTTATCGACGGGCTGGGGGCGCAGGCGGATCGCTTGCTTGACCAGATCGAGGCGCAATGCGGCATCCGGTTTCAGCGGCCCGTTGTAGCTGGGCTGGTGGAGCTGCGCGAGGATGTGACGCCGCGCACAGATGATTACGTCCTGCGATCTTGTTTCGGTCGGGAGGTGGCCGCTCAACTGTTGGCCGCTGATGTCCCTCGCCAGGATGATCTTGCAGCTATGTATCGCGCAGTTTTGCAGCGTGAACCCGACGATGGCGGCTATACCTACTATCGCGGCAAGCTGGATCGCGGAGAAATGACGCTCGGAGCGCTATGTGACGAACTTTACTACAACCGCGACGACGACTTTGAACGGCGCGGCCTCACTGTTCCGACGAATTATTGAGACGAACACCAGATAAGAGAAGCGATCTAGGCAAAACGCCAAATCTGGGGTAAATATCTACATATCGACGCGCAGGACGTGCGGCAATCAGATCGGGCTAGGCCCGTGGGCAGATTGGAAAGCGCGTCCACCGATGAACCCCATCGACATACCACAACTGGCCGAACAATATGGCCCCTTCATCGCCCTTCTGGTGGCGGTGATCGTCGCGTTGGGGTGGACGATCCGCGCGCTATGGAAGCGGCTCAACGAGCAGATCGACGCCCGCTTCACCGATCACAAGCAGCATTCAAGCCAGATGGCTGAGAACACCAAGACGCTCGACCAAGCCCTCCGGTTCATTGAGGGGAGTGGCCGTGGTTAAGTTTTGGAAGACGCTAAGGGGCAAGCCTACGCCGCCATCCCGTGAAGAAGTGGATTCCGTGCAGGCGCGGGAGGTCAGTGAGGCCGCCCGCCAGCGTCTCGAACGGGCAATCAAGTATCGCAAGAGAGAAGTGAACGGCCTTGTGGAAGGGGTCTTACCGAAACGAGGTGTTGAACCGTGACGATTTTGATTTGGGCAAACGTGGTGACGGCGATCATCGCCTTTCTGCTGATGGGACTGGTGACTATCGGATTCGCCCCACACCTGCGGCTCCGGCTGAAGGACCACGACGCTAACAGCCTCATGAGCGCGTTCGTTGCGCTGACATCCAGCTTGGTCTGGGTTCGCCTTCTTTGGTGGTCCCTGCTGCGCCCCCTTGCCGGAGCTTGGGAGTGGTTGCCGCCCGGTATTTTCACCCTCTCGGGGCAGGCGATCAACACCGGCTTCAACCTCTGGGCAATCGCCGCGGCACTGGCCGCCCTGGGGGCGCTCTACCGCAGCCTGCCATTGCCCGAGCGAGATCATTACAACTGGCTGACCGTGCCGTTCTATCCGCGCCGTTTCAGCATCGTATGGAGATGGTAGGATGAAACGTATCGCGATTGTGATTGGCCATAACGCAGGCGCGCAGGGCGCTGTCCGCTGCACTGACGGACGCACGGAATACGACTGGAATAGTGACCTTGCGAAGATGATCGAGGCGCACGATTCGGCTCACATCAAGGTATTCCGGCGCAAGCCCGGGGGCGGGTACAGTACCGAGATCGATCGGGTGTATGCCGAGGTCGACGCATGGGGCGCCGATGTGAGCGTTGAGCTCCATTTCAACGGGTCGACTAATCCCGCGGCAAACGGGTGTCTGATGCTGTCCAGCGGGACAAGTGGATCCCGCGCTCTGGCTGCAAGTGTGCAGAAGGCATGTGTCGCGGCCCTGGGGAACAAGGATCGCGGGGTTCGCTTCGTCGGCAAGGGGGATCGCGGCGGCCGTTCTCTCTGGGCCGGTCGC
This sequence comes from Sulfitobacter sp. R18_1, assembly GCF_017743915.1. Classification (NCBI taxonomy): domain Bacteria; kingdom Pseudomonadati; phylum Pseudomonadota; class Alphaproteobacteria; order Rhodobacterales; family Roseobacteraceae; genus Sulfitobacter; species Sulfitobacter sp. R18_1. The sequence goes on along the minus strand of NZ_JAGHRG010000010.1, from coordinate 218,416 downwards.
GCCCCGGCAATCCTGACCGAGCCATACTTCGGGTCGAACAAAGCGGAGTGCGAAGCCGCAGACGCGCGCAAGGCCGCTCTGGCTAAGGCCATCTACGACGGGGCCCGGGCTTGATGCACGATCTGGTCCTCATAGCCGTAACCTTGGCTGTGGTGGCCGTGACGTGGTGGGCGCTGCGGTGATCTCCCGTCTGGGGTCATACGCGCTTATCGCGGCGCTGGTGGCTTGTTTGGGGCTTGCCGCTGCTCTCTGGTGGCAGGCAGGCGACCTACAGCGCCTAGAGGATGAGAACGCGCGCCTGACGCGCAACGCCAACGTGATACGCGGCCAGATCGAGCAAGCCCGCCAATCCGCCGCCGTGGCCGCCGCCCATGCACAACGAGAACGCCGCCTGAACGTCGAAGCCTCGAAAACCATAGAGGCCATCCAAACCATGAAACTGGGAGATTGCGCCGATGCGCCCCTGGATCCTGCCCTTATCGATCTTCTTAGCCGCCGGGATGTGCGACCCGAAGATTGAGTATGTGCCCGTGAAACCGGAAGTGCCGGCTGATCTGCTGGTGCAGGTGCCTATCTCTGACCGGCGCGCGGAAACCTACCGCGATCTGGCGGTGCTGGCCACCGAGCATCTGAACAGCGCCCAGCTTGCAAACGCCAAGATCGGGGCGATTGCCGAGGTGCTTGGGCCGCAGTGAGGCTCCATGCCCGCTTTGCATGAGCCCTGCGGTCATGTATGCGCTCACCGGTCTATACAGGTGGAGCGCAGGCGTTGGACAATCAGCTATTCAGGGCAGGGGTCACGCATATCGAGGTGACATGCTGGTCCTGCGGCCACAGCGTCACGCTCAATCCCGGAGACGTGCCCGAAGGTATCACCGACTACGATTTCGAGAAGCGGGCCACCTGCAAGTGCGGCACCGGGTGGCCCTATGTAGTCAAGTTTCCGAAGAAGAAGCCGCTGACGATGTAGGCGGGTTATTTGCGGGCCGCGTTCTGCGCAAGCATGGCGGGCCAGATTGCCACTCGGATTGTGAATTGCAGCGCGGCTGGATCCATCGTCAGTGGCGTGGCCTGCGCAACCCCCAATCCGATTAGAAGGTATAGTGCGAGGAATAGGCGCTTCATGTTCCCTCCCGAGGTTAGATGGACTGCGGCGCGAAGCGCTCGATCCGGCGGTCCAAAATCGCCAAGTAGATAATCATGGCGTTGTGCTGTTCCTCCAGCAGATCGCGGTCGAGAATGTCGACCGCCTTGAAGGCGTCGGAGACAATGAACGCTTCCAGCTTCACGCACTTGTCGGCTAGTTCGGCGCGCTCGGCGAGGACTCGTTCTTCATGGGGTTGCAGGGGCATTGCTGTTCCTTTCGGGCGCTATGATCAAGCGGCGCTTGAGTAACGGAAACGGGTCGATTTGTTACTCAAGATGATTTGAGTAAAGTAAACTATGATCAATAGGGGTATTTTATGTTTCAAGCTTTTGTGTTGGTAGTGTTGTTCCCTTACGGTGCAGTGACAATTGGAGAATACTCTTCTCTTGAGAAATGCCGCGAAGCCGGTGCATCGGCGGTAGTTTTCTCAGGGTCAACCGAGGATAGGTATCCAAAAACGTGGCCCCATAGCACGCCAGATTTTTCCTGCGTCCCCGCGCCGTAAAATGCGATCCATTATGTTTTTTCCACGCAGAACGTCCACCCTCCCAGTTTCACGAGTCGTTCACGCAATGTCTCTGTGAGTGGTCTGGTGTTAACATCTTGATAAGAAGGTATTTCCGAAGAATTCAAAATCCCCCGCCGCGAGGCGTGCCGGTTCGAGTCCGGCCTTGGGTACCACCTTTTCCAGAAGGTTTTCCGCATATTCGTATGAACGATCCCGCTGCTCTGCGCCGCCTAAGCCCGTTCATCCTTCGCGCCAAAAACCTGCGATCACCTCCTGCGCCACCTTATTCTGCACCGTAAAATCAGTGTCTCCCGCGCCGCCGCCTTTGGGGTCGGTGAACCAACGCCAGATCCAGACGTCTTGAATCCCACGGGCCTCAAGGGCGCGGAGCCAGCGATCCAGCACCTCGGCCTGAAGCGCCATATCGGCGGGGGCGGCGCGTTCTTCGGCGCTTTCCCATGGGCGGGCGGTCGCGCCCTCGGCGGAGCGGAGGCCGATTTCCGCGATCCAGATGGGTTTTGCATATTTTCGCGCCACGGCGGCGACCCGGTCCAATTCTGCGGCGATGGCGCGGTCCCAATCGGTCGGCGCGTCCGGGGCGCCTAGAACGGGGTAGAGGGATACCGCCACGGCATCCAGTTCGGGCCAGAAGGCGATCTTCTCGGCCTCGTCGGCGCCATGGGCGACATAGGTGAGTTTTCCGCTGAAAAGCGCGCGTAGCTCGGCGATGGTGTCGCCCCATTGCGCCGCCCCCGATACGCCGCGCAATTCGGTGCCGAGGACAAGCACGTCGGCGACGTTGCGCTCTGCTGTGAACGCGATGGCGCGTAGAACCTCTGCGTAGGCGGCGTGCCATGCGTCTGCGCTGTCCGGCTCCGGCGCAATCGCGCCGGCCCAACTTTCGGGCACCCAGACATGCGGTTTGACGATGGCGGCCAGCCCGGCGGCGTGCAGCTGCGCGATCCCGGCGGCGATCCTGTCATGGGGCAGCGCATCTCCCATAACGATGGCGCTGGAGCTGGGCGAAGGCTGCCATAGGAAGGGGATCACCGTCGCCGCCGTCGCGCCCGTGTCACGCAGCCGCGCGATGCTTTGGGCGGCGGCGGAGCTGCCGAAGGGGGCGTTCGGCGTCTCGATCAGGTTGAACCCGCGTAGGATGCCACCCGCCTCTCGCGAAAACGCCACTGTCGCAGTCAAAGCGGTAGAGCCGAGGGCCAAGAGAAGCGTGCGACGGTCGATCATGGGGCTAGGGTAGGGTGACTTCCGCGGCCGCACAACGGCGCGCTTGCGAAGATGCTTGGCCTTTCGGGCGCTGCCGCGAGCTGAATAACGCCAATTTCGCGCAATATTGGCGGGCTTTCGTCTGCCGGACCCGCGCAGAGCCCAGTGACAATTCCCTTTCCCCGGTCGGCCCAAGCGCGTAGGCAGCGCCTACCTTGGAAAACGAGACATATCATGGCGCAGAATGCCACCATCTACAAAGTCGAGCTTTCGGTCTCGGACATGGATCGTCATTATTACGAGACCCATAAGCTGACCATCGCCAAACATCCTTCGGAAACCGATGAGCGCCTGATGGTGCGGCTGGTGGCCTTTGCCCTTAACGCTCATGAGCATCTGGAGATGACCAAGGGCCTCTCTACGGATGATGAGCCGGACATCTGGCAGAAGAGTCTGAGCGGCGAGTTGGACGTTTGGATCACGCTCGGCTTGCCGAGTGAGAAGGTCCTGCGCCAGTCCTGCAACAAGGCGGCGAAGGTCGTGGTCTACCCCTATGGCGGCAAAACGGCAGAGGTCTGGTGGGATAAGGTCAAGAACGGTACCACCCGTTTTGACAATCTCGAAGTGGTCAACCTGCCCGAGGCCGACACGAAAGCGCTGGCCGATCTGGCAAACCGCGCGATGAAGCTTCAGGTGATGATCCAAGACGGCGAGGTGGCGGTCAATCTGGAAGAGGCGCTGGTCACACTAACGCTTAATCGATGGAAAAGCGCGGCCTGATTCATACTGCGGGCGCGGCAGGGAACAATTCACCTGCCGCGCTCGATTTACGCTGTTTGTTTGCGTTGCAGGGCCGCGATGACATAGCCGATCACCATGGCCATCCCGACATGTCCGACAAAGGATGACTGCGTGTAAGCCCCAAATCCCATCATAAAGCTACGCCCGATCAGTGGTGCCAGAAGCCCCTGTGCGACAAACCAAAGCACAAGACCCGACAGCGCCCCTGACAGCACTAGGCCCAGCCGCGTCAAGCGATGCGCGAGCCAGACCGTGGCTGAAAAGCCTGCGATGCCAATGGCGATATGCAGCACAAACCCAAACCAATAGGGCAGGGTAACCCCGATAAGCTTAGCGATTGCTACGACAAGGTTCGCCGGGGCGAGTGCGACGCCAAAAAGGAGAGGGGACAACAGCCAAGCATAAAGCTCAAAGGCGATTTCACCGGCAAGCCCTGCCAGTGCGAGGGTGCGAAGGGTCTGAGTGAGGGGCATGGGGGCGGTTCTCTTGAAGAAGGACAGCACATTTCGACCACCCGCAGCCAATCAGGCGATGGGGCAGATATCTGTCGGCCATGGAAGGGAGAATGGGCGCGCTACGTCCGCGCGAAGGCGAAAAAAGGCGCGCCGCAATCGGGCGCGCCTTTTGATTTAAACGTCCAGCGTCTTGTCGCCGCGTTTCCATGCCAGCGGCTGGAAAACCTCATCCACCGGGGTTTCGGCAACGTGGTTGACGTAGTTGGAGATGGTTTTCTGTGCCATGCCGAGGATCACGTCCAGCACCGCGCGGTGGCCATAGCCTGCGTCGAAAAACGCCTGCATCTGCGCGTCGGAAACGAAGCCGCGGTTGCGCACCATTTGCACGGTAAAGGTCCGCAGTGCTTCGAGTTTCGGCGTCGGCAGGGCCGTCTCATTGCGCAGCGCGTCGCTGATCTCGTCCGAGACTTTCATCATCTTGGCGATGCCGGTGTGGGCGGGCACGCAGTAATGGCACTCGTTCTCTACGTTGATCGACTGCCAAACCACGGTCAGCTCTTCGGCGTCGAAATCCGTCTCGGTGAAAAGCTTGTGCAGCACCTGATAGCCTTCATAGGCCTGCGGGCTTTCGGCCAGCACCTTGTGCAGACCCGGCAGGCGGCCAAAGGCCTTTTGCGATTCATCCAGCAGCGGCTTGGAGGCTTCGGGCGCGGTGTTTTGGTCGTGGGACGGGAATGTCATGGTTTCTACCTTTGTAAATCGTCGATATCCGTCATTTAGGCTTTCTTGAGCGGTCACTCAAGTATATATTTGAGTGACCGTTCAACATATGGTGATCACATGCCCCGCAAACCGAACCACGACCGAGCCGAGTTGATTGACCGCGCCCGCGATCTGTTCTGGCGTCAGGGCTGGGCGGGCACGTCGCTGAAAGACCTCGAAGCGGTGCTGAAGATGAAGCCCGGCAGTTTCTACGCGGCCTTCGGGTCAAAAGAGGCGCTGTTTGAAATCGCTTTGGACAAATATGCCGAGGATGGTGCTGGGCGCTTGGCCGAATTGGTCGCGGAACATGGTCCGATGGCGGCGCTGAAACGCTATCCCGAATTGGCGATCTGCCGCGAGGAGGCTCCGGCCAAAGCCTGCATGCTGTCCAAAACCTTGCTGGAGTTGCAGGCCCATGGCCACCCGTTGGCGAAACGGGCCAGCGCGCATCTTATGGGGATGGAAGAGCAATTCGCGGCGCTTTTCGCGCAGATGCAGCGAGACGGGGAAATCGGCGCGGCGCATGATCCAAAGGCGCTGGCCCGGCGTTATCAGAGCGATCTTTTGGGCCTGCGCGTCTCGGCCGAGCGGGAGGGGATCGACGCCCATGCCATCGCCCGCGAAATCGCCGAAGGGCTGGAGCGGTTGTAGCGCCAGCGGGCGCTATTCGATCTGCTCTTCCAGCATCGTGGTGATCTTGCGCCGTTGAAAGACATTGCGGATCTGATGCGCCATGATCCGCTCCGGCACGAAATAGGGTTTGCCGTCTTTCCATTCCGCCCGGAACTCATGGCGCGCGGCGATCAGCCTTGTGGTATGCCCATCTGCGGCAGCGACCGTGAGGTCCATCTGCCGGACCTTGTCAAAAAGCCCCTCGGTCCCAATCCGCGTCTCGGCCCGGCGCAACAGGTCGAGGAAGCTGCCGATGTCGATGAAATCGCCGCTCTTGATCGGCCCTTGATTGGTGCGGGTCAGGGGGTTCTCTACATCGTTCAGTGCCACTTCTTCGCGTTCGGTGACCTTGACGTGGTAGGTTTTGTCATCCGTCACCACCCGCGCCATGACTTCGAGCAGGTAAATCGGCTCGGCCCCCATATTTGTCACGAAACAATGGGCATTCTCATCCCGCGCGATCGATCGGTTGATCAAAATCACCGGCTGTCGCTGCCGCCGGAAGTTGAGCCATAGGATATGCAGATAGGCGAGCCAGACCACTGCCGTAAAAAGGCTCACCGCCACTTGCAACGTGCCGGAATTCTCTGCGATCCAATCGAGCATCCTATCTCTTCCTTACCAAGCCTGCGGGGGTCGCGAGATTAACGCACGGGGCGGCGCTTCGTTGCACAGAGATTGGCGGGGCGGGGTTGACCGGGCGGTATTATATCAATAATTCGAGATATATGGATAATGAAAACGCCCTCCAAGCCTTCGCTGCCTTGGGTCAGCCGACCCGGCTGGATGTCTTTCGCCTGCTGATCAAAGCGGGCGGTAAAGGCATGTCGGCGGGCGAGATCGGCACCGCGCTTGATGTGCGGCAGAATACGATGTCGGCCAACCTCTCGGTACTGGCCCGCGCGGGGCTGATCCGCAGCAAGCGCGAAGGGCGCAGCATCCGATATTTCGCCGATATGAACGGGCTGCGCGCGCTGTTGGGCTTTCTCTTGGAAGACTGCTGCGGCGGCCAGCCTGAACTGTGCCAACCGCTGCTGGATGAGCTGACCTGCTGCTAACCCCCGAACCCCCAACACGAGAGACCGCCATGACCGATACCGCTGATCCCGCAACCGCTGGCCTTGGGGCCTTTGAACGCTGGCTCTCGCTCTGGGTGGCGCTGGCCATCGGGGCGGGGCTTTTACTGGGCAATCTCTTTCCCGGCATCTTTGGCGCGCTGGCGGCGCTCGAAGTTGCTTCGGTCAACCTGCCGGTGGCGGTGCTGATCTGGGCCATGGTCTTTCCAATGATGGTCGGCGTCGATTTTGGCGCGTTGCGGCAGGTGGGGGACAAGCCCAAAGGGCTGGTGGTGACGCTGGTGGTCAACTGGCTGATCAAACCCTTCACCATGGCTGCGCTTGGGGTGCTGTTCTTCAATCATGTCTTCGCCGGGCTGATCCCACCCGATGATGCGCAGGCCTATCTGGCGGGGGTGATCCTCTTGGGGGCCGCGCCCTGTACCGCCATGGTCTTTGTCTGGTCCAACCTCACCCGCGGCGACGCGACCTATACGCTGGTGCAGGTCAGCGTGAACGATGTGATCATGGTCTTCGCCTTCGCGCCGATCGTGGCTTTCCTCTTGGGCGTGACCGACATCACCGTGCCTTGGGACACGCTGCTGATCTCGGTCGGCCTCTACGTCATGTTGCCGCTGCTGGCAGGCTACCTCACCCGCGGGCGGTTGGTGGCCAAGGGCGGTGAGGCGGCGGTCGACGCTTTTAAGGCTCGGGTGCAGCCCTTTGCCATCATGGGGCTTCTGCTGACGGTCGTGCTGCTCTTTGGCTTTCAGGGCGAGGTGATCCTCGACCGTCCGCTCGTCATCGCGCTGATCGCCGTGCCGCTGTTGCTGCAATCCTACGGCATCTTCTTCATCGCCTATGGTGCTGCGCGGGCTTGGGGCATCCCCTTCAACGTGGCCGCCCCCTGCGCGCTGATCGGCACGTCGAATTTCTTTGAACTGGCGGTCGCCGTGGCGATCAGCCTTTTTGGGCTGGGGTCAGGCGCGGCCTTGGCCACCGTCGTGGGCGTCTTGGTCGAAGTGCCGGTCATGCTCTCCCTCGTGGGCTTTGCCAACCGCACGCAGCACTGGTTCCCCGCCGCCAAGTGAACCACGCCCGCTAACCCTCTGCCGCCTAAGGAAATTCCCGTGACCGATACGCCGAACATCCAAGAAGACCACTTCAACCCCATCGACGAGGCCCGCCTCCTGCCGCATAAGCGCGCCACCCACGGCCCGCGCATTCTGCTGCTCTACGGCTCGCTTCGCCCGCGGTCCTTCAGCCGCCTGATGACCGAAGAGGCCGCCCGCATCCTCACCCGTCTCGGGGCCGAGACGCGGACTTTCAATCCCACGGGCCTGCCGCTGCCCGACGATGCCGCGCCTGAGCATCCCAAGGTACAGGAACTGCGCGATCTGGTGTCATGGTCCGAAGGCATGGTCTGGTGTTCGCCCGAACGCCACGGCGCGATGACGGGGATCATGAAGACCCAGATCGACTGGATCCCCCTGTCGCTCGGCGGGGTGCGTCCGACCCAAGGCAAGACATTGGCCGTGATGCAGGTCAGCGGCGGCTCGCAAAGTTTCAACGCGGTGAACCAACTGCGCATTTTGGGCCGTTGGATGCGGCTGCTGACCATCCCCAACCAATCCTCGACCCCCAAAGCTTTTCTGGAGTTTGACGAGGATGACCGGATGAAACCCTCACCCTTCTATGACCGCGTGGTCGATGTGATGGAGGAGTTGGTGAAATTCACCCTGCTGACCCGCGACAATAAGGACTATCTGCTCGACCGTTATAGCGAGCGGAAGGAAAGCGCTGAGGAACTGTCGAAGCGGGTCAATCAAAAGGCGATCTGACCGCCAAAATGCAAACGGCAGGGCCAATCTTGGCCCTGCCGCATCATGCTTGCGCTAAAAAGCGATCAGTCGTTGGACCAGCCGGAAACCGCTTTGATCTCGCAGAAGTCCTCGATCCCCCAAACGCCGCCTTCGCGCCCGTTGCCCGAGCGTTTCATGCCACCGAAGGGCGCGCCTGCGCCACGGCTTTCGCCGTTCATCTCAACCATGCCCGAACGCAGCTTGGTCGCCAGACGGTTGCGGCGGGTGCCATCGCTGGATTGAACATAGTTGGTCAGGCCATAGACCGTGTCATTGGCCATCTCGACGGCTTGATCCTCGCTCTCGAACTTCATGATCGACAAGACGGGGCCAAAGATCTCTTCGCGGGCGATGGTCATATCGGGCGTCACATCGGCGAAAACGGTGGGTTTGACATAGAACCCCCGGTTCAGATGCTCGGGCCGACCGGTGCCACCGGCCACCAGACGCGCGCCTTCGTCGATGCCTTTCTGGATCAGGTCTTGGATCTTGCCCCATTGCGCTTCGTTCACGACCGGGCCGATGTGGCGGCCCTCTTCGCTGGCGGGGCCGACTTCGACCTTGTTGGCCACTTCGGCTGCCGTCTCGACCGCTTGGTCATAGACGCTGGCCTCGACCATCATCCGGCTGGGGGCGTTACAGCTTTGGCCGGTGTTGTTCATCATATGCAGCACACCGCGTTTGACGGCCTTGTCATCGGCATCGGCGAAGACAAGGTTCGCGCCCTTGCCGCCAAGCTCCAGATGGACCTTCTTCAGCGTATCCGCCGCGTTCTTGGAAATCGCGATGCCGGCGCGGGTGGAGCCGGTGAAACTCACCATATCCACATCCTCATGGCCAGTCAGGGCGGTGCCCACGGTCGCGCCGTCGCCGTTCACAAGGTTGAAGACACCGGCGGGGAAGCCTGCCTCATCCATCATCTCGGCAAAGATCACCGCGCTCAGCGGGCTTTCCTCAGACGGTTTCAGCACCATGGTGCAGCCCGCGGCGACAGCGGCACCGACTTTCAGCATCACTTGGTTCATCGGCCAGTTCCACGGCGTGATCATCGCCACGACGCCAACCGCCTCGTGAATGATCCGGTCGTTCGGCGCGTGATCCCCCAAGGGCTTTTCGAATTTGAAATCTTTCGCCGCTTTGATGAAGTTCTTCAGGTGGCTGTAACCCGCCCCCCATTGGGAGCTGCGCGCCATCTCGATAGGTGCGCCCATCTCGGTACTGATCGCTTGGGCCATGTCCTCGGTCCGGGATTTATAGACCTCGGCCAGTTTCTCCATCAGCGCGATGCGCTCTTCGGGGGCGGTGGCCATCCACGCGGGCAGGGCGGCCTTGGCCGCGGCTACGGCAGCGTCCACATCCTTCGGCCCGCCGAGCGAGATCACGGTGCAGGGTTCTTCGGTCGACGGGTTGATGACCTTATGTTCACTGCCCTCAAGCGGGGCGACCCATTTGCCGTCGATATAGAAATCACGTTTTTCGATCATGCTCTGTCTCCGTTATTGGCCGGGCGGGCGATGTTCTTGCCGCCTAGAAGTGTCCGGGAATCGCCGGCTCCCGATATGCCTAGGACAATTTTACGGGGCGGAAAAGTTCAGAGGTGGCTTTTGATCAAAAAGACGGGCGCGGCGGCCCGAACCCCGTGGGCGGGCAGGGCGCGCGCTCAGCCCTGCGCCGGGAAGCTGATTTCGACACAAAGCCCGTCTTGGCCTTCGACTTTCAACGTCGCTTCGTGCTGGAAGGTCAGTGTGCGGATCATGCGCCAGCCCAGCGAATCCGACCTCTCGGGCCGTTTGGCGTCATCGGGCAGGCCGACGCCATCGTCATAGACCTTGAGCGTCAGCCCTTCGTCATCCTCTTGCGTGACTTCGATGGTGATCACCCCTTTGTCGCGCCCCTTGAAGGCGTGTTTATAGGCGTTGGTGATCAACTCTCCCACGATCAGCCCGATATCGACCGCCAGTTTGTTGTCCATCTTGAGGCTGGGGCAAATTAGCTTGATCGCGATGCTCTGACGATCTCCGGTAAAGGCGCGTTCGGCGTTTTTCGCGACTTCATCCAGCATATCCGCGAGGTCGAGGTCGGTGCTATCGGTCGAGCGCTGCATCAGCTCATGCGCTTTGGAAAGCGAGCCGACGCGGGTTTCCAACTCTCCCAGAACTTGGCGGGTCTCATCCTCTTTGGCTTGGGTCTTGCTCATCCGGATCAGCGCCACGATCAGGGCAAGGTTGTTGCCCGTTCGGTGGTGGAGTTCCTGCATCAAGAGATCGCGGTCGGCGATGCCTTCGCTGAGTTCGCGGTTCTGTTCGGTCAAAGCCGCGGTCGGGTCTTTGGCGTTATAGGCCTCCAAAGCCGCCATGGCATCGGCCTTGATCTGTTCGACGGCGGATTGCGGTTCGGGCAGCAGGAATTCCGCATGAATCCGCGTGCCTTCTTGCCCGGTGTCCACATCAAAACGCGCCGCGATGCGTTGCACGCCCCGCAGGCCCAGCCCCATGCCTGTCTCTGACACAATGGCGCGGTTGGGGTCGAGCTTGTCCTCTTCGATCCCACGGCCCTGATCGATCACCGTCAGCCCAAGCGCGGGCTTGCCGTTGACATCGGTCAACGAAAAGCGCGCGCGGCCCTTCTGCCCATGCTCGATGGCATTGCGGCCCAGTTCCACGGCGGCGGTGACGGTGCGCGTCCGCTCGAATGAGGTAAAGCGCATGGCTTCGGTCAGGGTCAGGGCGATCTGGCGCAGGGCCGCGATATCACCGCCCTTTTCAAGGTTCACCGAGGTGAGATTGGTTGCTTTCATCAGTCCGCGTCCCGTGCAATGCGTATGACCACGATGGAGGCGTCGTCACGCCCGCGAAATGCCCGGTCGAGCAGGTAGCCAGCGATCAAAAGCGGAGTTTTCCACAATAGACCTTGAGGAAGGTAGCTGTCGCGCAGGGTTTTCAAGCCGTCGCTGTGCAGGATCATCAGATCCCCCGGCTGAAGGTCAAAGCTTTCTTCATAGCCCCGCGTGGCGCGGGCGCCGATCCGCCCGTCGCGCACCGGCAGGCGTTTGACCTCACCGTCGCGGACCCGCAGCGTGGCGATATTGCCCAAAGCGGCATAGCGCAGCACCATCTGCGGCTGCGCGATATGCACAAGCGCTGCCACCGCGCCGCGTTTGCCGATCAATTGCTCGGTCACCTCATGCATCACCGCGCCCGGCTCGCTGTTGAAACTGCGGGTGGCTTTGACGGCGTCAGTCACCTCCAGCGATGCGGCTGCGGCCTCGGGGCCGTGGCCCAGACCGTCGCAGAGCAGGATATCGGTGGCTTTGGGCGTCTTGCGCAGCAGGTAATCGTCGCCGCATTCCGTTTCGTTCGGGTGACAGACCCGCAGGCCCACGGCCTCGACCCCATGGGTCGGGCAGGGGGTGCTGTTTTTGACAAAGGTGCAAACGATGGTGGTGCCCACCTCCGGCCCGCTAAAGATGTCGAAATCATTCGACAGGCGGCGGATCGCGCCAAGCCCCAGCCCGGCAGAGCCGCCGCTGCTCATACCGTCTTGGAACATGTGATCCATATCGCTGATACCGGGGCCGCGGTCGGTGAAAATCATCACGATCCTGTCGCCCTTGCCCTCTGGCGGGGCGGTGATCAGGGCGCGGCCTTTCTCGGCGTAGCGCAGAATGTTGGTGGTGGCCTCAGTGGCGACAATGGCCAATTCATCGGTCCGGTGTTTGGGCCAGCCGTGTTCCGCCGCCAGACGGCGGGCGGCGCGGCGCACCACGGCGATGGCGCTTTGGTCCTGCACTTCGACCCATTGTATCATAGGTTCACACTCATCAACACGCTGGTGCCCCCGCCAACGGCGGTGCGAATTTCAAACTTCTGGGCCAACCGCTGCGCGCCGCCCAAGCCCCGGCCAAGCCCGCCGCCCGAGGTATAGCCGTCCGTCAGGGCCAGTGCCACGTCCTCGATCCCCGGTCCCTTGTCCCAGCAGACCACGCTCAGCCGCTTGGCCTTCGGGTCGACATAGATGGAAAATTCGCCACCGCCAGCGTGAACGATCGCATTGCGGGCAATTTCACTGACGGCGGTGGCAAAGCGTGTGACATTCAGCGCCGAGGCGCCGTGTTCTTTCATGTAGCGCGCCACGGCTTGGCGGACCGTTACCGCGTCGCCGCTGGTCTTCAACTTGAACTGAGAGAGAAGAACCTGCGCCCCAAGGTCCTTTTCATCAAACGCGGCGTAGCTGGGCAAGGGCATGGGTCAGGCTTAACGCGGTGCGAATTTCCGGCAGGTACATGCCAAGCTCGACCAGCGTGACGGCGACCGTGGGGCGCATGCCGACGACATAGGTATCCGCCGCCAGCAACCGCGAGATCCCGGCCAATTGCGCGATCACGCGGCCGACGAAAGTGTCCACAATCTCAAGCGCTGAGATATCGAGGATCACCCCGTCGATGCGGTTCTCGGATATTTTGTTCGACAACCGGTCTTGAAGCTCCAAAATCTCCGTGTCCGTGATGTCATCCTGTATCGAAACGAGGAGCGCATGTTCGACCAGATTAATCGACGTGACACCGGCCACCTTATTGGCCCTCGGTCTTCTTGATCACATAGCCGACGGTCATCAGCGCATCCGACAGGGCGGTGCGGATGCTGGACCGGGTAGAGACGGTGCCCACGTCGATGCCAAGCTGTACCATGGTCTGGGCGATCATCGGGCTGATGCCGCTGATGATACATTCGGCCCCCATCAGGCGCACGGCGGCGGCGGCGCGCAGCAGGTGTTGCGCCACCTGCGTATCGACGGTGCCGACGCCTGTGATGTCCATGATGACCACTTCGGCCTGACGCTCCAGAATGGTTTGCAGCAGGTTCTCCATCACCTCTTGGGCGCGGGCGGAATCAAGCGTGCCGATCAGCGGCAGGGTCAAAACACGGTCCCAAAGTTCGACGACCGGCGTTGAGAGCTCCAACATCTCTTGGCGCTGGCGGTCTATGATTTGCTCACGCTCGAGAATGAAAATCTCATTCGTGTAGATGGCAAAGGCATCGACCAGACGGGTGACCAGCATCACGTCGCGGATCAGCATCCCGTGGTCGCTGTCTTGCATCGCTTCGAGCCGTTTGAACAGCGGCGCCTTCAGCGCCAGCACGAAGGTCGCCATCTCTGTCGGGGTCACGCCGCGGTTGACCCGCTCGCGGCTGACATCGGTCAGCACGGCGCGCAGATCGTCCCATTGGGTATCGTCAAAGTCGAAATCCTCACCGGTGACGCCATCGCGCACACCTTTGGAGAAGGCTTTGAGCAATTCGCTATTCTGCTTCCGGCTTTCCGCATCAGAGAACAGGTCAGAACGTTTCACGCCCTCTTTGACCTGCGTTCCCAGCCACTCTTCGATGATGCCTTTGAAATCGGTGTCGAGAACAGTCAGAATATTGGCCGTAGCAGATTGCGGCATCTTAAACCCCAGTATTAATTTCACCCCCTCATAGGCCAATCGTGGGGGTGAGTGTCAATAGGATGCAGGGATTTTGATCGGCGACAAAGCGCCGTTTTACATAATGAAACGCTGTGTAAGTCGCTGTTTTGTGATAGGTTTTGCGGCGAACCTGCGCGGATCGCTTGCAAAAAGGGCAACATCGGCGATGTGACCGGATGCTGCCCTTCTTGTTGCCCGCCGCGGGCTGCCGCGACGTTATTCTGCCGCTTCGCCGGGATGGCGCGGCACCAGCGCGCGCACCAGATCGCGCATATGCAGCACGCCAACCTGTTTGCCCGCCCGCATGACGCGGTAGTTGTTGGTGGTGTCCCCGCCGGAGACCGCGATGATGCTTTCCAGCGTGTCGTCGAAATCAACCTCACCGGCCACATCCGTGGGCGGCACATCGGTCTTTTCCATGACCGAACGCACGCGCAGCACGCGGGCACGGTTAATGTCGCTGACGAAGGCCTCGATATAGGGATCGTTGGGGTTCAGCAGGATATGCTGCGGCTCGCCCTGTTGGACGATGAACCCGTCTTTGAGGATCACCAGATGGTCCGCCAGTTTCAGCGCCTCGTCCAGATCATGGGTGATGAAGATCACCGTTTTATGCAGTTCTTCCTGCAATTCGATCAGCAGGTCCTGCATGTCGGTGCGGATCAACGGGTCGAGCGCGGAAAACGCCTCATCCATCAGCATCACGTCGGAGTTCGAGGTCAGCGCCCGGGCGATGCCCACACGTTGCTGCATCCCGCCGGAAAGCTGCGCGGGATATTGCTCTCCCTGACCTTCCAGCCCGACGCGGTTCAGCCATTTGGTGGCCTCATCCGCGTATTTGCTGCGGCTTTTGCCTTCGATCTCCCAGCTTAGCCCGGTGTTTTCCAGCACCGTGCGGTGGGGCAGCAGGGCGAACTTCTGGAACACCATCGACATGTCGTGCTTGCGCAACTGGCGCAGGCGACGCTCGTTATAGTCGAGGATGTTCTCGCCATTCACGATGACCTCGCCCGCCGTGGGGTCGATCAGCCGGTTGAGGTGGCGGATCAGCGTCGATTTGCCCGAGCCCGACAGCCCCATGATCACCGTGGTCTTGCCTGCGGGCATGTCCACGTTGATGTCATTGAGGCCCAGCACATGGCCGGTTTCGGCCTGAAGCTCGGCCTTGGACATGCCGCCGCGGACTTTCTCAAGCGCCATTTTGGGGTCGTCGCCGAAGATCTTATAGAGGTTGCGGACGGAAATCTTGATGTCGTCTGTCATGTCTGGCCTCACTTCTGCGCCGCGTTGATCCGCGCAAGCGCGGCTTTGGTGACCCGGTCGAGGATGATCGCAAGCAGCACGATCCCCAGACCCGACAGGAGGCCCACGCCCAACTCAAGGCTGCGAATGCCGCGCAGCACCAGCACGCCCAGACCGGGGGCCGAAACCAGCGAGGCGATAACGACCATGGCGAGGCTCATCATGATGGTCTGGTTCACACCGGCCATGATGTTGGGCAAGGCCAGCGGGATCTGCACCTTATAGAGCTTTTGGCGGTTGGTCATGCCAAAGGCGTCGGCGGCCTCGATCACGTCCTTATCGACCAGACGGATGCCAAGGTCAGTCAGGCGCACCACCGGGACGATGGCATAGAGGATGATCGCGATGCCGTAGAGCTTGGGCTCGGTCACCGAAAAGAGGAAGATCAGCGGAATCAGGTAGACGAAGGGCGGCAGGGTTTGCAGCATGTCCAAGACCGGGATCATCGAGCGTTGTACCCTGTCACTGCGCGACATAGCGATGCCGATGGGCACGCCCAAAAGCACGCAGATGAAGGCGCAGACAAAGATGATCGCCAGCGTCTGCATGGTGTGTTCGTAAAAGTCGATGAAGGCGAGGAAGCCAAAGACCAGCGCGACCAGACCCACGAGCTTGAGCGAACGGCCCACGGCATAGGTGATTGCCATCAAAAGCGGGATCATCATGAACCACGGCACCGATTGCATGAGCCAAAGCGCGTTCTCCAGCGCCCAGCTCAGCGGTTGGGTGAGGGGGTCGACAACAACTTTGAGACTGTCCTTGATGGCAAGGAAGCCTTGCTCCAGCCCTTGGGTCAGGTCGCGCGATTGTGGGATGGCTTCGCAGCTGTCGTGCAGCGCATCCAAAGAGGGGAAGGGCATGTCCCAAAGCGTGGTGTCGGTATCACCGCCCGCTTGGCCCATGAGGTCGGCCATGGAGCTGAGCCCGCCGCCTTGATCGTCGCCGCACCAGTCCCGCAGACCGAGCGTGTCAAAGAGATTGTCGTAGGTTGCCATCTGTCGCTTTCCCGGTCTGCATCAGACCGTTTGCTTTGGGGAAGGGGGCCGGTGCGCCGCGCAGGCCGCGCGGCGTCGGCTGCCCCATGCAGTGGCGGCAATCCAAACCTATGTCCTTACAAAGGAACTGCGCATCGGGCCAAAGGGGCCAAGGCGCAGTCGGTATGAAAAGACGTAAGTCTAGCCGCCGGTCATCGAAACGAACGGGCGGGAAACCCTGATGAGTTCCCCGCCCGTCGTTTCGGTCAGTCTGTCTTACTGCTCAAGCAGCTTGGACAGGTTGCCACGGGCGTCATCGCTTAGCCATTCGGCCCAGACGTCCTTGTTGTTTTGCAGGAAATACACCGCCGCTTCCTCGTTGGAGGCGTTGTTTTCACCCTGCCATGCCAGCAGCTTGCTCATCTCGTCGGTCTTGAAGGTCACGTTGCCGATGAACTCCGCGATCTCGGGGTTCTCGTCGTGGAAATCCTTGGTCATGACGGTCAGCACCGGCGCGGTCGGGAAGGCCGAAGGCTTGGGGTCCGGCGTGTCGGCGTTCTGGTTGGCGTTATGCGCGGCTTCGTCATATTCGCCCAGATCGACGCTGGTCATGTCGTATTTGCCCAGCGGGGTGGTCGGCGCCCAGTAGTAGCCGAACCAAGGCTCTTGGCTCTCGTAGGCCGAGGCCATCGAGGTCACCATCGTCTCACCCGAGCCGTGGTTGAAGACTTCGATGCCGTTGCCTTCGAGGTCATAGGCCCGCGCGAGGTTGTCGCTCACCACGCGGCAGCCCCAGCCATCGGGGCAGTTGTTGAACATGCCGCCGACCAGTTCGGGGTTTTCCAAGATGCCTTCGATGGTCTTCAGCTCGGGGTGCTCATCGGCCAGATAGGTGGGGATCCACCAGCCTTCGACGCCACCGGGATCGAGCACGGAAGTCAACTCAACAATCTTGCCGTCCGCTTTCAGCTTTTTGTAAGCGTCACCGGCAGAGTTCGGCCACAGTTCGGGCACGATGTCCGGCTCGTTGTTCTCGGACAGGGAGGTCACGGCGGGGGTGGTGTCCGAAGGCACCACGGTCACGTCGCAGGAATAGCCCTGCGTCAGCAGGAATTCGGTGACGGCGGTGACGATCTGCGCCGAAGCCCAGTTCATTTCCGCGATCGAGACTTCGCCACAGTCCTGTGCGGCGGCGGCCATCGGGGTTGCAACGGCAAAGGCCGTGCCAAGCAAATAGCGTTTCATAGTGATATCTCCTCTATTGTATCCGCAGTGTCGCGCAGCCGCGCACCGCTGATCTTTGCCCCTTTCCATCAAGAAGGAGCCGGTCGCGCGTCAGGCGCGGCAGCTTTCGATGGGCGGGTTTGCTGGAGATATGAAAACAAATCATGCGCCCCTGTGCAACACGATTGCCGGACGCAAGACGCAAGAACGGGCACCGCGCCGGGCCTGACGCGATGCCGCTATATGTGGCGTTCCCATGCAGAACGCTATATTTTTAAGGGTCGGCACGGCCCCTCACGCGGGGCACGGGCCAGAGCATTCAGCGGCGGGAAAAACTTTCCATGTCGCGGATGTGCTGGGGGATGTCTTTGCGGTTCAGGCCGATATCCTGAAGCAGGCGGTCGTCCATTGCGTTCAGCGTCGACAGCGTGCGGTTACGCTCCCAGCGACGTGCGGTGTCGCGCAGCGCACGGCGCAGCATGGCAACAAGGGCCAGCCCCTCGGCATTGGCGACTTGACCGATGCTGCCGTTAAAGGCGGTTCCGGGCATCCCGGCGATCTGGTTGGTGTTTTTCAGCAGGCGGAAATGCATGGCATGCTCCATATCAGAAAGGTCGTAAAAGGAAGGATCCGCAAAAGACGACGGTCAGTGCCAAAAGGCCGGGCCGGGTCGGTTGTGTGGGTCTCATCCCGAGTGTGATCCGGAAAGTCAGTTGGAACCCCGATGGTCTAAACAGGCGGATCGGCCTGTCCGACCGGGGTTACCGGCGGTTCAGCAGCGTGCCCGGTTTGCGCGGGCGCCTCTTATGAACAGCATACATCAACATGCCGCGCATTTGGTCCACCCGAGCGGGCTTTGCAATAGGGCGAAATAGGGGTGCGGCACCCTGCCGCATGTGCGAGGCGCAGAGCCCACTATGGCTGAGGTTTCCGCCCGCCCGGCGCGGTGTCGTTTGTGGCATCTGAAATGTCGTTTTGAGAGTCGGATTTGGGGCATTTTGGCGCGGCGGATCGAACGGAAAGGGGCGGTTGTTTGGGTGGCCTTCGCGGCTGGCTTTCGCATTTTTCCGCGGTCTATCTCGGCGCGAGGTGAGGGGCGGGGAGTTCACCATGACTCGTCCGTAACGCGCGCGGCTTTCGCCCCCGCGGGCGCCTATTGCCGCGAGGAATCGATTCGGCGGGAATAAGGCGGGTCGCCCGTGGTTTCGTCACCAGTTCCCCAGGTTTGCGGGCGATTGGTTCCAGCCGGTGAACAAGCAATCGAAAAGAATGACGAAAACAAGGCGGCGCAGATGCGGCTGATTTGCGGCGGCATTGTCGCGCAATGCGAAACAGTCTTGACCGAGGGATCGATGCAGTCGTCCCGTGCCGGCGTTAATTCACCCTAATTCTATGGCGATTCGGGATCCCGGCAGGGGGTGCGCCGGAAACAATCGCGCCCAAAAGGCGCGCTAAACCACCTGAATTGCGGCAAAACTTCATTTGGTTCCGGCAATTTTCAAACATTTTTTGCTTTGTCCATTCGTATAGGAGGGCTATTCCTATAGATGCCCAACTGGGGGGCATAGAAGTCTGTAGGTCACGGGGGCGGCCGCATTAAGCGCATCAGGGATGCGGGAAATGTGGGTACACCGCGAGTTTGCGACCGTAAACACAACATACCGAAGCACATCGCGCCTCGGCTGTGGGCCATGTTCCGGCTCTTCCCCTTCGTTGCGCAGGATGCGTGCCGCTCGATCTGGATTTCTGCCAACGGGGCGCGTGTGAACGGAGGGAGAGACGAGATGATACACAAGCGACAGGCCCTGCCACTGGCCTTCTGCGGGGCAAGAAATGCCCGGTTCGACCGCTCTGCCGTTCGGCGCTCCATTCACCAGATTGAAACAGCATCCACTTCCAAGACGGCCGCGTTGCGCGCCGCGTGCAACACCGCTCAGGAGATTTCACAATGATTAGAACACTTGATTTCAATGCGTTCAGCGCAGGCACCATCATTGACGACGAATATGCGGATCTGGGCGTTACGGTTTCGGCCAGCGGCGGCTCCGGCGATGCGATGGTCTTTGACAGCAGCAACCCCACGGGCGGCGACGGCGATCTGGCCTCCGACACACTTGAGGGGCTGTTGATCGTCTCGGAAGACGGCGACCAGAGCGACCCGGACGATAACGCCGGCGGCGGCAGCCTGTTTTTTGACTTCGATGACATGGTGCGCATGAAGGGCGTGACCTTCAAAGACATCGAAGAGACCGGCGGGGAAGGCACCCGTGTCATCTTTTACGATGACAATGGCGATGTGATCCAAAACCACTATGTGCAGCCCACCGGCGATGGCGGTGAGCGTTTTGTGCAGTTCAACATCGATGGCGTGTCGCGTTTCGAAGTGCGTTTCGAAGGCTCGGGCGCGATCGACAATCTGGTTTTCGACGATGGCCAACCGCAGGGCGGCGGCAACGATGCGCCCGTGGCCGAAGACGATGTGCTTGAGATCGACGAAGACACCTCTGGCACCGTCGACGTGCTGGGCAATGACAGCGACAGCGATGGCGACACGCTGACCGTCACCATGGCAACCTGCCCGGCAGGCCCGGTCGTCATCAACGACGATGGCACACTGACCTTCACGCCGGACGCGGATTTCAATGGCGACACCACGATCACCTATACCGTGGATGACGGCAATGGCGGCACCGACACCGGTACCGTGAATGTCACCGTGAACCCGGTGAACGACGCCCCCGTCGCCAATGACGACACCGCGGGCACCACCGGCACCGATCCGGTCGTAATCCCGGTTCTGGACAATGACACCGATGTGGACGGCGACACCCTGAGCGTGACAGATGCGTCGAGCGATGATGGCACCGTGACCATCAATGACGATGGCACCATCACCTTTGTCGCCAATGACGATTTCACCGGTGACGCGACGATCACCTATACCGTGGCAGACCCCGACGGGCTGACCGACGAAGGCTCGGTAACCGTGACGGTGGATGACGGCGGCACACCGCCCCCGCCGCCGCCGACAGACCGTGACGGCTATGTCGATGGCACGGATGGCGACGACCTGATCGACACTGCCTATACCGGCGACCCCGATGGCGACATGATCGACAATGACGACGCGATCCTGCCCGATGCGGAAGGCGACGACGACTATGTTCGCGCGGGTGACGGCGACGACACCATTCTGGCAGGCGACGGCGATGATATCGTCGAGGCGGGCGCAGGCTCCGACGTGGTCGAGGGCGGTGAGGGTGACGACATGATCACCACCGGCAACGATGACCTCGCCCCCGATCTGGGCTACCCGGAAAGCGACAGCGACGATCTGGGCTTTGACCCCGACGCCGACCCCGAGAATGACCGCGACTCCGTCGATGGCGGGGCGGGCAATGACACGATCAGCACCGGCGATGACCGCGACACCATCACCGGCGGCACCGGCGATGACGTGATTAACGCAGGCATCGACGACGATATCGTCGACGGCGGTGACGGCGACGACCGGATCGTCGGCGGCGAGGGCAACGACAGCCTGCTCGGCGGCGCTGGCAACGACACGATCTATGCGGGCAACGACCCCGATCTGGGCCTCGATGTGCTCGACATCCCCGACGAAGAGGATGCGTCCAACCCCTTCACCCCCGACCGCAACCCGAACAACGGGATGGACACCGTCGACGGCGGCGCGGGCAATGACGTGATCTATGGCGCCGACGATGCGGACATGCTGCGCGGCGGCTCGGGCGATGACTATATCGACGGCCAGATCGACGATGACGTCATCTCGGGCAACACCGGCGACGACACGCTGCTGGGCGGTCAGGGCGACGACAGCCTCTCGGGCGGTCAGGGCAATGACGAGCTTGACGGCGGCACCGGCGACGACACCCTGCGCGGCAACCGGGACGACGACCTGCTGGTCGGCGGTGAAGGCGATGACCTGCTCGACGGTGGCGGTGAGAATGACACGCTGATGGGCGGCGAAGGCGACGACGAACTGCAAGGCGGTCGGGGCGACGATCTGCTCGACGGTGGCGCGGGCGTCGACGTGATGACCGGCGGTGCCGATCAGGACAGCTTCGTCAACGTCAACGCAGGCGATGATGTCGACGGTGGCAGCGCGGGCGTGGATTACGACACGCTCGACCTGCGCGGCTCTGCCCCCGAGGGTGGCCGTCTAGAGATCACCTATACCTCCGACGATCGCGAAGACGGTTTCGTTGACTACTTCAACCAAGACGGCAGCGATGCCGGGCGTTTGAACTTCGTCGAGATCGAGAATGTGATCCCCTGTTTCACCCCGGGGACCAAGATCGCTACACCGCGCGGTGAGGTGCCGGTAGAGGCGCTTCAGGTCGGTGACCGGGTCATCACCCGCGACAACGGCATCCAGACGATCCGCTGGGTCGGCGCGCGTGAGATGACCGGGGCCGAGTTCGAAATGGCCGCGCATCTCAAGCCGGTGTTGATCCGCAAGGGCGCGCTTGGCAACGACCTGCCTGAGCGTGACATGATGGTCAGCCCCAACCACCGCGTCTTGGTCGCCAACGAAAAGACCGCGCTCTACTTCGAAGAGCGTGAGGTGCTCGTCGCGGCGAAACATCTGACCGGGATGGAAGGCATCGACGTGGTCGAGGTTTCGGGCACCAGCTACATCCATGTGATGTTCGACCGTCACGAGGTGATCCTCTCCGACGGGACATGGACCGAGAGCTTCCAGCCCGGTGACATGTCGCTGGCCGGTATCGGCGAAGAGCAGCGTCAGGAAATCTTTGAACTGTTCCCCGAACTGGCGACAAAGGACGGGATCGAAGGCTACACCGCCGCGCGCCGTTCGCTGAAAAAGCACGAGGCCAGCCTGCTGGTGAAGTAATCCGGCAAAAGCCGAGCGTGACAAAGTTTGAAAACGGGGCGGGCGACCGCCCCGTTTTTTCATGCGCGGGCTATTCCTGCTCTGCGCGCCACGCCGCCCAGTCCTCGGGCGTGTCGAGGTCGCGGCGCGCGCGCTGGCCGGGCAGGGGCACAAGCTGCATCCGGTCTGCGGCAGCGCGCACAACCGCGCGGCCCCCGTCATCGCCGCGCAGCTGTTTCAACTGATCGAAAAGCGCGGCGGCAAAGACGATGGGGTGCCCGGGCTTGCCGTCCTCTGTGGTCGCGCGCCAGATCAGGGTCTCGCCCGTCAGGTCCACCGCAGCCGCGAGGCAGGCAAGATCGCGGGCCTCAAGCGCGGGCATATCCGCCAGCAGCACCATGGCGGCGGGCGTGTCCAACGGCAGGGCGGCAAAAGCGCTGCGCAGGCTGGCGCCCATGCCCTCTGCGGCCTCGGGGATGGGGAGCGGCGTGATGTCCAACCCGCTAAGCGCCGTGTAGCGCGGGTGCGGCGCGGGCGGCAGGGCGACGGTGACGGGGCCAATGTCCTGTGCCAGCCGTGCCTGACGGCGCAACAAGGGCTCACCGACGATATCTTCCATCAATTTGTCACGCCCCCGCATCCGAGTTGAGGCACCGGCGGCGAGGAGGATCACGGGCAAAGGGGCTATCGTCATGCCGCCCAACCTACCGGGCACGGGGGGCGAGGATAAGGGCTTTCTTGCCCCCGCGCCGTGGGGCGGCGTTTCGCGCCGGGCCAGAGTGCAAATTCCGCTAAACCGCCGTTGGCAGGGCGCTTTTTCGTGCTACCCTTTCCCCATGAATATCAAGGACCTGATCCCGTACACGCTGTTTCGCAAAGCCCGCGAATATTCTCGCAAACTTTGGGTGCGGGTGGTCTTCATGGGGCTGCTGGCCTTTGTCGCCCTCGGGCTGACCCAGCTTTTTGAGCCCTTGGTGCCCAAGGAAGTCGCCACGAGGTTGACCGGCGAAGCAGCGGACCGTCTGTTGCAGATCATCGCCGATGCGATGCTGGCGGTCACGATCTTTTCGATCACGATCATGGTCACGGTCTACCGGGCCTCCTCGGCGCAATTCACGCCACGGGCGCATCGTCTGATCATTCAGGACCGCACCACGCAGAACACGCTGGCCGTCTTTATCGGCGCCTATGTCTATGCGCTGGTGGCGATCATCATGCGCGAGTTGGGCATCTATATCGACGAACGCTCTTTCGTGCTGTTCCTGACCACGGTACTGGTGCTGGCGATCATCGTGATCTTCCTGATCCGCTGGGTGCTGCATCTGCAAAGCTTCGGCAGCCTGATCGACACCACCCGCCAGATCGAGACGGTGACCACTTCATTGTTCAAGGAGCGGCTGAAGACGCCCTGCATGGGCGGGCATCCCCTGACCGGCACGGTGCCCGAGGATGCGCGCCCGATCTTTGCCCCTGAGAGCGGCTATATCCAACATATCTACCCCGAGGCGCTGGACCAGCAGGCGCGGGACCATGGGGTGGCGATCTATCTGCCCCGGCGCATCGGTGATTTCGTCTTTGTCGGTGAGCCTCTGGTGATGGTCACCCGGCGGGGCAGCCCGCAGGACGCGGAACATGTTTGGGACAGTCTAGAGCAAAAGGTTTTGGAGACCGTGCAACTGGGCGATCTGCGCACCTTTGACCAAGACCCGCGTTTTGGCTTGCGGGTGCTGGGCGAGGTTGCCTCCAAGGCGCTGTCGCCGGGGATCAACGATGGCGGTACGGCGATCGATGTGATCACCCGCATCGGGCGCGTGCTGTCCTATTATTCGGATGAGGCCAAGCCGGGCGGCAAGGTCGCGCTGCCGAATCTGCATATCCCGCCGATCCCGGCGGATGCGCTGATCGAAGACGGATTTGGCGCACTGGCGCGCGATGGCGCCTCGGTCGTCGATGTGCAGATGGTCTTGCAAGAGGTGCTGACAGGGCTGATGCAGCACCCCGATCCCGGCCTCTCGGCCGCCGCCCGTGACGCGGCAGAAGATCATCTGCGCCGCGCCTTTGAAGAGGTGCCCTTCGGCCCCGACCGCGCCCGCATCTGGTCCGCCGCCTGCAAGGACGTGCAGGCCGCGGTGGACACCCCGGCCTGAGCCGGATCAGAGGGGGCGGATCTTGAGCTGGGTGATCCGGTTGCCGTCCCGCTCGATCACCTCAAAGCGGAAGTTGTGGAAGGAGAAGACCTGCCCCACGGTGGGGATCATCTGCGCCTCATGGATCACCAGCCCGGCCACGGTATTGGCCTCATCATCGGGCAGGGACCAATCGGTCGCGCGGTTGAGGTCGCGGATTGTCATCGCGCCTTCGACCATCAGATGCCCGTCGTCCGACTGTTTCAGCGGGTGATCCGCATCGGGGTCAAACTCATCCGTGATCTCGCCCACGATCTCTTCGAGGATGTCTTCGAGCGTGATCAGCCCTTGGAGCGAGCCATATTCGTCCACCACCAGCGCAAAATGCGTGCGACGGCGCAGGAACTGGCGCATCTGCTCGTCCAGGGTCGAGGTTTCGGGCACGAAATAGGGTTTCATCACCACATCGGCCACGTTGAACCCATTGAGCGCTGCGGCATCGCCGTTGGGGCCACCGATCAGCTTGTACATGGCGCGCAACAGGTCCTTGGCATGGATCACGCCGATGATGTTCTCCGGATCATCGCGAAAGACCGGCAGGCGGGTGTGGTTCGATTGCAGGCATTTCTCCATGATGTCGGTCGGGTCTGAATCCGCGTCGATCATCTCGATCCCCGAGCGGTGCAGCATGACCTCTTCGACCGCGCGTTCGCGCAGGTCGAGCGCGCCCAGAATACGGTCGCGGTCTTCTTTCTCGACGACGCCTTCGGAATGGCCCAGTTGCAGCGCCCCGGCGATTTCCTCGCGCACCGCCAGAATGTTGCTGTCGGGGTCGATCTGCACGCCGAAAAGCCGCAGCACCCCGCGCACGAAATAGCGCACCGCCGTCACCACGGGCGAGAAGACAAGCACCACGATGCTAATCGGGCGCGAGACCAGCGCCGCCGCCGTTTCCGCATTGGTGATGGCATAGGTCTTGGGCAGCACCTCGGCAAAGACAAGCACCAGAAGCGTCATCACCAGCGTTGCCAGCGCCACGCCGCTTTCACCGAAGAGCCGCGTAAACAGCGCCGTCGCCATGGAGGCGGCAAGGATGTTGACCAAGTTGTTGCCCAAAAGGACCGAGCCGATCAGACGCTCATTATCCTCGGTGATCTTGAGCGCGCGGATTGCGCCGCTTGCGCCCTTGTCGGCCTGCGCGCGCAGCTTGCCGCGCGAGGCGGCGGTCAGGGCGGTCTCGGAGCCTGAGAAGAAGCCCGAGAGGACGAGGAGAAACAGGATAATTCCGGTGCTGATCCAGAAAGCGGTGTCAAAAAGGGCGGGGCCCGTTTCCATGAGGTCTAAATCCATCCATTATGTGTTGCGAATGTTATGGGCGCAGGGGCTGCGTCATTCAAGGGTTGCAACGGGGCAGGGTGGTGCGATGCAGGCGAAAATCAACTGCGCGGAGCTTGGGGTTTTGGACGGGCCGTTGCTGCTTTTTTGCGGGCCCTATTCCAACCTTCAGGCGGTCGAGGCGCTGGCGGCTTTCGCCGCGGCGCGGGGCATCGACGGGGGGCAGATGATCTGCACCGGCGACATTGTTGCCTATTGCGGCGCGCCGCGCGAATGCGTGGCGGCAATCCGGGCGCTTGGCTGTACCGTGGTGGCGGGCAATTGCGAAGTGCAACTGGCCAGCGGGGCCGAAGATTGCGGCTGCGGCTTCGCGCCGGGCAGCAGTTGCGACATGCTGTCGGGCGCTTGGTATGCCCATGCGGCAAGTCGGTTGGACGCGGGCGCGAAAGACTGGATGGGCCGCCTGCCGGATGTGGCGGTGTTCCGCCATCAGGGCCAGCGCTATGGCGTGATCCACGGCGGGGTGCGCGATGTGGCGCGGTTCATCTGGTCCGAGAGTGCGGCGGCGGTGTTCGAAGAAGAATGGCAGGCGCTGGAAGACATCGCAGGCCCCGTCGATCACATCATCGCGGGCCACTCCGGTCTGCCCTTCATCCGCGAGACAGCGCGCGGGCGTTGGATCAACGCAGGCGTGATCGGCATACCGCCCCATGACGGCGGCCAGCAGACGCGGGTGGCGCTGCTCGACGGGGGTGAGGTGGGCTTTCACCGGCTGAGTTACGATGTGGCCGGGGCCGTGGCCGATATGGCCAAGGCGGGCTTGCCGCGCGCCTATGCAGAGGCGCTACAAAGCGGTTACTGGCCTTCGGAAGACGTGTTGCCGCCGGGATTGCGGGTGCCGTCCTTGGCGAGGGGGTGACGCTCCAGCACGAGGTCCGAGAGGCGCTCTTCCAAGACATGGGTGTAGATCTCGGTCGTGGCGACATCGGCGTGGCCCAGCATGGTCTGGATCGCCCGCAGATCGGCACCATTGGCCAGCAGATGCGTGGCAAAGGCATGGCGCAGGGTGTGAGGCGTGACTTTCTCGGGCGGCACGCCGCCGGTGACGGCGAATTCCTTGATCAGCAGATAGAAGCGATGCCGCGTCAGATGGCCCATCGCCCCGCGCGAGGGGAAGAGATGCCGCGCAGGCGGTTTGCCCTTGGCTTGGGCCGCCTCATCCGCCTTGTCGCGCACCACGAGCCATGCCGCCAGCGCGTCGCGCGCGGGTTCTGACAGGGGCACCAGCCGCTCGCGGCCCCCTTTACCTGCGATCAGCAGCAGACGCGGATCGCCCCGCGCGGCGCTGACCGGCAGGCTGACCAATTCACTGACCCGCATGCCGGTGGCATAGAGCAGTTCCATCAAGCAGGTGTTGCGCAGCTGATCGGCCAGCGCCCGGCCAGAGTTGCGCGCGGCATCGAGCAGCCGGTCGACCTCTTCCTCGGACAGGATCTTGGGCAAGCGTTTGTCCTGCCCCGGTCCGGCGATCTGCACCGCCGGGTTGTCTTCGCGCAGCCCTTCCTCAAAGGCGAAACGGTAAAGCTGTTTGATCGCCGAGAGCCGCCGCGCGCGGGTGGATTTGGCCAGCCCCTGCGCGTCGCAATAGACAAGGTAATCTTCGACCTCGCCGCGGCTGGCGGTGAGGAAATCATGGTTGCGCTGCGCCAGAAAGGAATCGAAATCCTTCAGGTCGCGGCCATAGGCCAGCTGCGTGTTGGTGGCGGCACCCTGTTCGGCGGCGGCGGCCTCCAGAAAGCTGGAGATCCAATGGAAGGTCGGGGTCTGGGACATCATCATTGCTGGAGCAATACAATCTGCAAGGCGGCACGTCGGGCGGTGTCTTCCAATCCGAGGGCGCGTAGGGTGGCTAGGGCGTCGCGGAGCGACGATGTGTCACCACTCGCCCCGTCATGCAAGAGCGACAATAGGCGCAAAATCGCCATGCCCAATTCCTTGTCCCGCGCCAGCGCCATCAGGTCGGCGCGGGGGCTGGGGTTGGCGAAAGCGTCATGCACCGCGGCGGCCAATGGCGCATCGGGCGCGGGGCCGTTGGGCGCGTCGCCCACGGCCACGGCGCGCAGCAATTCGTCCTCGGGGGACTTGCCGATCACCCGTGCCGCGGCGGCCTCATACTCAGGCGACAGCAACGCCACATCCCGCGCCAGACGCGCGGCATGGCCCGCCAGCGGAATGGTCGAGAGCGGTTCGGCAAAGAGCGCGGCAAAGGCCACTTCGAGAGAGGCTTCGCGCATCGCCTCCCAAGCGGGCGGCAGGGTCTTGGCCACCGCCTCGGCGCTGCCGGTGCGCAGGGCCGTCTCAAACCGTTGCAGCGCCGCAACCCGGTCCCAGACCCCGCCAGAGGCGGCGGGCTGACGATCAGTATAAAGCCCCAGCAGCAGGTTGTCGGGCAGGGCGCCCGCGCGGGTCAGCCGCTCGGCGGCCTCAAGCTGGGCCTTCCATCCGGCGATGTCGCGCAGATCGGCCACCGCATAGGCACGCGGCAGGATGTTTGAGGGCAAGGGCTCGCCAATGGTCTCAAACAGGCGGAAGGTCATCGGGTCCATCTGGCGCGGCACGCGCAGCGGTTCGGCCCCTTCGTAGAAATCCGGGTTCAGGAAACGGTCAAAGAGTTCGAGCTGCGCCTCGGGCAGCAGGCCGAGCGCTTGGGCCGAGCCAAAGGTCAGGGCTGCGTTCTCCCAATTGCCAGCGCGGGCGTTGCAGAAAATCCGGGTGCCATAGTCGCGGGTCAGATGCGGGGATTTCACCAACCGCTCGCAGACGCGATGCTCGGTCCCGGTGAGCAGGGAAAGCTGCATCCACAGGTCGAAATGCGCGGTCGAGGTGGTCACCCCGGCCTGTTCGATCAGCGACAGCGCGGGGTCGAGGGCGCCAAGCTCCATCAGCTTTTCGCCCCGCGCCAGCGCCAAAAGATCGCCGTTGCGCGCCTCGCCCTGCGGGGCCTGCGCCTCGGCCAGAAGCACGGTGTAGAGCAGCGCCTGCGCGGCGGGCAGATGCAGGTCCGGCAAATCGCGGATGCGGTCGATCAGGGCGGTTGTGTCGCTGCCCAGCCAGATGTCCCCGCGCAGCCCGGTGACAGAGCCGGGCACCAGCCCGATCCGGCGCGGTGCGCCATCGCCCAAGGGCGTGACCTGCACGGGCGGCGGCAGGGCGCTGTCGGCCACGGGCGGTTCCGGCACCCGGCCCGGATTGGGCGGGCGTTTGGGCCGGTTTTCGGGCGGCGATTGCGCGCCCAGCCAGTCGATCACCGACAGCGGCTGATCATTGGCCGCGGGGGTCTGTTCTTGCTGCTGCGCCGCCTGACGCGATTCGCGGCCCAGATTGCGGTCTTCCTCGGATTCAGCCAGCAGGGCCGTGGCGCTGACCGAGCAGATCAATGCAGCGCTGACGGCCCATTTGCGTTTGGACAGGGCGTTTGCCACGCCGCTCAATCCGCTGTCAGCGTGACAGGCTGGCGCGTCTCAATCTGTTCGGGCGAAAAATCCACGCCAAAGAAAGGCCCGACATAGGCATAGCCCACAAGACCGATGAAGCCGACAATCAATAGAAATATCAAAAGCTTAAAAAGTTTACCCATGATTTATGCCTGCCCGGAATTCTGCTATTTTGCCAAACTATATATGGCCTTTTCGGCAAGATCACGTCATTCAGAGAAAAATGAGCGGAATTAAGCACAGCATGACCAATGGCGAAGAAACGCCGCCCCGCTACCGTCTGAACAAGACGGTGGCGCTGGTTGGCATGATGGGCGCGGGCAAGACGGCGGTGGGGCGTGCGGTCTCGGCCAAACTGGGCGCGCCTTTTCTGGACAGCGATGCGGAGATCGAAGCGGCGGCCAATCTCAGCGTGCCTGAGATTTTCACCCGCGACGGAGAGCCGTTCTTTCGCAAGCGCGAGACCGAGGTGATCGCGCGGCTTTTGGCCGAGGAACGTTGCATCCTGTCGACTGGCGGTGGTGCGTTTTTGGCCGAGGTGAACCGCGACAATATCGCAGCTTACGGTGTGGCGCTTTGGCTCGATGCGGATTTGGAGCTGCTGTGGAACCGGGTGCGCTACAAGGACAGCCGTCCGCTGCTGCGCACGGCTGATCCCAAGGCCACGCTGGCCGCGCTTTATCGCGACCGGGTGCCGCTTTACCGGCTGGCGGATCTTTCGGTGCGCTGCGATCCGCGTCTGTCGATTGACGCCATGGCCAACCGGGTGATCGACAAGCTGCTGACAAGGCCCGATGTTTTGGAGAGATTGGATGCGTGAGACGGTTTCCGTCGCCCTGCCGGGGCGGGAGTATGACGTGGTTATCGGGCCCGGCTTGCTGGGGGATGCAGGCGCGCTGATCGCGCCGCTGCTGCGCCGCAAGCGGGTGGCCGTCATCACCGAAAGCCGCGTCGCCGCATTGCATTTAGAAGCGCTGCGGGAGGGATTGGCCGCCAAGGGCATCGCGATGTCTGCGCTGGAACTCGCCCCCGGAGAGGGGACCAAGGATTGGGCCAATCTTCAGCGCTGCGTGGACTGGCTGCTTGATGAGCAGGTGGAGCGCGGCGATATCGTTGTGGCCTTTGGCGGTGGGGTGATCGGTGATCTGGTGGGCTTTGCTGCCGCCGTGCTGCGGCGCGGGGTGCGTTTTGTGCAGATCCCCACCTCTCTTTTGGCGCAGGTCGACAGTTCGGTCGGCGGTAAGACCGGGATCAACGCGCGCCAAGGCAAGAACCTGATCGGGGCCTTCCACCAGCCCAGCCTCGTGCTGGCGGATACCGAGGTGTTGGGCACCATGCCCAATCGGGATTTCCTCGCCGGTTATGGCGAGGTGGTAAAGTACGGGCTGCTTGGCGATGCGGCGTTCTTTGATTGGCTGGAGGCGCAGGGCCCGGCCCTTGCGGCGGGCGATATGGCCGCCCGGATCGAAGCGGTGCGGCGGTCGGTTCAGATGAAAGCCGATATTGTGGAGCGCGACGAGACAGAGCAGGGCGACCGTGCGCTTTTGAACCTTGGCCATACATTCGGCCATGCGCTTGAGGCGGCGACGGGCTATTCCGACCGGCTGCTGCATGGCGAAGGGGTGGCGATTGGCTGTGCGCTGGCCTTTGAGCTTTCCGCGCGGCTGGGGCTTTGCCCGCAGGAAGACCCGAGCCGTCTGCGCGCCCATTTGGTGCAGATGGGCATGAAGACCGACCTGCGCGACATTCCCGGCGATCTGCCCGAAGCCGAAGAACTGCTGCGGCTGATGGGGCAGGACAAAAAGGTCGTCGATGGCCGATTGCGCTTTGTTCTGGCGCGGGGCATCGGGCAGGCCTTTGCGGGGGCCGAGGTGGAGAACGAGCAGGTGCTGGCGCTGTTGCGGGATGCGCTCGGCTGAAGCCCCACGGCTACGGCTTCGCGTAAAGGGCCATCGCCTGCAGTTAAAATTCGGGCTAGGTAATTTTCGGATCAGTTGGCCTGAGACGTGTCTCTGCGCGAGGCTGCTGTTTAGCCGAGGGCCATCGCCTGCCCGCGGGTCGGCGATCCAACCTCGCTTCGTGCCACTTTATGCCTCAACCGTGATGTGCGCTCGCAAAGTCGCGGCTAACCTCACCAAATCGCCTACCCGGTGGGGCGGGCAGGCGATGGCCCGGCGCCTTCGGCTTGATTCCGGGCTGGGTGGTAATCTTGAGCCGTCGCTCAAGGCGGGCAGGGCGCTCCAGCGCCCCACCCAATAGTCTAAATCAAAACGGGATCTCATCATCGAGGTCACGGCTGCCGCCGCCGCCACCGCCGCCCGAAGAGGACGGGCCGCTGTCATAGCCGCCGCCGTAGTCGTTGCCGCCACCGCCGTAGCCGCCACCGCCGCCACCACCGTAGCCGCCGCCACCGCCGCCGCCGCCGGAGCCGCCGCCGGGACCGTCGAGCATGGTCAGCGTGCCGCCGAAGCCTTGCAACACGACTTCGGTGCTATAGCGGTCTGCGCCCGATTGGTCCTGCCATTTGCGGGTTTGCAACTGGCCCTCGATATACACTTTGGAGCCCTTCTTGAGGTATTGCTCGGCCACGCGGACGAGCCCCTCTTGAAAGATCGCCACCGAATGCCATTCGGTCTTCTCGCGGCGCTCACCGGTGTTGCGGTCTTTCCATGTCTCCGAGGTGGCGATGCGCAGGTTGCACACTTTGCCGCCGTTCTGGAACGACCGCACCTCGGGGTCGCGCCCGAGGTTGCCGATAAGGATCACTTTGTTCACTGAGCCGGCCATCTTGCCCCCTCGTTTATCATTGCTGTGTCATTGCGTCGGGCGCGAATCCGAGCGCGCCCAATTCGGCTGTTTATATCGTGCTTGTTCGCCGGATGACACCGGCTTTCCATCCCGCCGCCCATCGCCGCGGCCCGCGAAATGGCCGGGATTTCGGGGGCTGGTAGAAGGGGCGCATTTAAGTATACTGCGCGCAATGCAACGGCAGGGGGCAGATATGCGAAAGACGGGACTTTTGGCCGGTCTGGCCGCGGTGAGTTTGACGGCAGCCGGGATCATCGCGATGGCGGCGGCACCAGCGGCTGCCGATATGTTCGCCAGCAAGAACCGCGCGGGGCTCTTTGCCTCGCAGAAAAGCATCCTCGATAATCGGGCGTCCAAACAATATTCCGCCTCCGTGCGGCTGCAACCGCCCAAGGTCGTCACCCCGACGAAATGGGACGTGCCGAAATACAACGGGTCTTACAAAGGGGCCTTTCTAACCCATGCCCGTGCCGCGGCCACGCGCCACGGCATCCCGGTCGATCTGTTTTTGCGGCTGGTGCAGCAGGAAAGCGGGTGGAACCCCAAGGCGCTGTCGCACAAGGGGGCGATGGGGCTGGCGCAGTTGATGCCGCAGACCGCGCGGGCGCTGCGTGTCGATCCCGCCGATCCGGTGCAAAACCTCGAAGGCGGGGCGCGTTACCTCAAGATGCAGTACCGCGCTTTCGGCAGTTGGGAGCTGGCGCTGGCCGCCTATAACGCGGGGCCGGGGGCGGTGAAGAAATACGGGGGCATCCCGCCCTACAAGGAAACCCGCAATTACGTTAAAGTGATCACGGGCAGTTAAGTCATTGATATTTATGGGGTTGGCGCTGCGCTTGGGCGTTTGTCCGCCTATTTGCACCCCCGTAAGCCCCTTTGGCATCGGCCCCCTTGGGAACCGCCGGGGCAATCGTGGTGTTCTCTGATCAGAAACTTTGCAGCGGGGCATTCTCGCCGCAGAGAAGAAAGATCAAAGGAGAACGACATGCTGACGAATATGAAAAACATCGCCCTTGCCGCTGGTGTAAGTGTTATCGCGCTGAGCGGCTCTGCCTTCGCCGATGACAAGATCATGGTCTCGAAAATCGACGTCGAATCTTCTGTCGCCGCCGCGGCTGACAGCAATGCCATGGATTTCTATCCTGACCTGGAAGAAGACCTGCGCGCCGAAGTGGCAGAGCGCGTGCCGATGAGCAGCGATGGCTCCGATCCGCAGATCAAGATCGACATCCGCAAAATCTCTCTGAACGGCGCGACAATGCTGCCCGACAGCAAGGAATTCAACGAGTTGGAAGGCGTTGTTGATATCACAAGCCCCACTGGTGACAACGCCGGCCTGAGCTTCCCGGTGATGATTTCGGCCTATAGCGGCGATGAGATCGCGCCCGAAGGCTATGTGAACGTGCAGCCCTCTGAGACCGAGTTCTATGTGGCGCTCGTCTCTACCTTCGCTGACGTGGTCGCCGAAGGTCTGGCCAATGTGAACACTGCCGGTTCGCCCGTTGATCCCTAAATCCGGGTTTGATTTGGCCGTGTTGGCCGGATCGTCATAACCTCAGGCCGTTCCCCCTTAGATAGCCTGAGGCATGAGGCGTGGTTCTTCGGAACCGCGCCTTTTTTCATTCCGCCGCCGTGCCTGTCTCGATCACCGGCTCCATCTCGGCGAATTGCTGGGCGGAGAGGTGGCATTTGATCTCATGGCCATCGGCCATGGTCACCATCGGCGGCACCTCGCGTTCGCAAAGATCACCCGGCACCTGCGACTTCCACCGGCAGCGCGTCTGGAAGGGGCAGCCCGGGGGCGGGTTCATCGCCGAGGGCACGTCGCCTTCTAGCACGATGTGTTTCTTTTTCACCTTGGTATCGGCAATCGGCACCGCGCTTAGCAGCGCTTCGGTATAGGGGTGATAGGGCGGGGCGAAAACCTGATCGGTGTCGCCCAGTTCAACCACATGGCCCAGATACATCACCATCACCCGGTCGGAGAGATAGCGCACGATGGACAGGTCATGGGAGATGAACAAAAGCGTCGTCTTCTGCTCGCGCTGGATCTCCATCAGCAGGTCGGTGACGGCGGCCTGTACGCTCACGTCGAGGGCCGAGACCGGCTCATCCGCCACCACGATCCGCGCATCCCCGGCAAAGGCGCGGGCGATGCCGACGCGCTGCTTTTGCCCGCCCGAGAGTTGGCGCGGCATCCGGCCTGCGAATTCGCGGGGCAGTTTCACCAGATCGAGCAGTTCGAGCATGCGCTGGCGGCGCTCTTTCTCATTCTTGCCGATGCGGAAAATCTCCAATGCGCGGATGATCTGCCGCCCCACGGTCATTGAGGGGTTGAGCGTGTCGAAGGGGTTTTGAAACACCATCTGCACATCGGCCACGTTCTTGGTCGTGCGGTCATCAATCGGCACGCCGCCGATGTCCTGCCCGTCGAGGTAGATATGCCCCTCGGTCGCCGTCTCTAGCCCCATCAGCACCTTGGCGAATGTGGACTTGCCGCAGCCCGACTCGCCCACGATGGCGAGGGTTTCGCTTTCATGGGCCTCGAAGCTGAGGGATTCATTGGCTTTGACTACTTTGGTATTGCCGCCGCCGAACATGGCATTGGCCGCGACTTGGTAGTATTTCTTGAGCTTGTCCATCTTGAGGACGACCTCACCGACATCGCTCTTTTCCTTGACCTCGGCCAGCTCCAAGGGCGCTTGCCAGTCGATCTCTTGAAACCGAATGCAACGGGTCTCATGCCGGTCGTTGCCGGGCACGCTCTCCATCGGGATCGGCGCGGCGTCGCAGCGGCCGGGGACGAAATAGTCGCAGCGCGGGCCGAAGTTGCAGCCCGGCGGGCGTTCGTGGGGCAGGGGGAAATTGCCCGGAATGGCCTTCAGGGGCCGCGCGTTCTTGTCGGCCCCCGGCAGCGGGATCGAGCGGAACAGCGCCTGCGTATAGGGATGCTGCATCTCGTCAAAGACATCCTCGATCGAGCCTTTCTCGACCGCTTCGCCCGAGTACATCACGCAGATCCGGTCGCAGGTTTCCAGCACCAGCCCGAGGTTGTGCGAGATGAACAGCATCGAAGTGCCGTATTTCTTGCCGAGATCCTTCACCAATTCCACCACCGCCGCCTCAACGGTCACGTCGAGCGCGGTTGTTGGCTCATCAAGGATCAAGAGCGAGGGTTCGGACATCAGCGCCATGGCGATGACGATACGCTGCTGCTGGCCGCCTGATAGCTGGTGCGGATAGGCCTTCAGGATGCGCTCGGGGTCCGGCAGTTTCACGTCCGTGACCACTTGCAGGGCCCGGGCATAGGCTTCCTTCTCGGACATGCCGGCGTGGATCATCGGCACTTCCATCAGCTGTTTGCCGATCCGCATGGCGGGGTTGAGGCTGGCCATCGGCTCTTGATAGATCATCGCGATCTCACTGCCGCGAATGTCGCGCAGTTCTTCGGCGCTCATCTCGCTCAGGTCGCGTCCCTTGAACTTGATAGAGCCGCCGACGATCCGGCCATTGCGGCCCAGATCCTGCATCACGCCCAGCGCCACGGTGGATTTGCCGCAGCCGCTCTCGCCCACCAGCCCCACGGCCTCGCCCGGTTGGACGTTGACGGAGAAGTCCATCACGGCGGGGATTTCCCGCAGGCGGGTGAAAAAGGAGATCGACAGGTTGTTGATCTCAAGAATGGGACCGTCGTAATCAGTCTTTGGCATTTGGCTCTCCCAGTCGGGGGATCAAAAGGGGCCGGGAGGGCTCGCCCCCCGGAGGATGTTTCTTAGTCGCGCAGGGATTCTTCGCGCAGGCCATCGGCCAGGAGGTTCAGACCCAGCACGAGGCTCAGCAGCGCCAGCGCAGGCGCGATGGCGGCATGCGGGTAGAGCGACAGCAGGCGGCGGCCCGCGTTGATCGTGCTGCCCCAATCGGGGCTCTCGCTCTCCAGCCCCAGACCGAAGAAGCCCAGCGTGCCCAGAAGGATCGTGGTATAACCGATGCGCAGGCAGAAATCGACGATCAGCGGCCCGCGCGCATTGGGCAGGATTTCCCATAGCATGATATACCACGGGCCTTCGCCACGGGTCTGGGCGGCGGCGACGTAGTCGCGGGTTTTGATGTCGAGGGCCAAGCCGCGCACAATGCGGAACACCGTGGGCGAGTTCACGAAGACCACCGAGACAAAGACCACCAGCACACCGGGGTCGATGTCGAAAAGGTCGATCATGCTCGGCAGGCCGGGAATGCGGTAGCTGTCTGTCGCTACGATCGCCCCGTCGGTGGAGACCAGCGACAGGTAGAGCCAGCCGACCACCCCAAGCACCACGATCAAGAGCGGCGTGCGGAACGAAGGTTGCGTGTAGTAGCGCGCGTTCAACAGCACGGCGAGGAAGATCAGCGGGAAGATGAATAGGAAGACCGCCATGTAGTTCGGGATGCCGGTGAGCACGATCTCGGGCGTGACCAGCAGGTAGAAGAGCAGGATCACCGGGAAGGCGAGGATCAGGTTCGCCAGAAAGCTCAGCACCGTGTCCAACCGCCCGCCATAGTATCCCGCAGGCAGGCCCAGCGTGATCCCCACCATAAAGGCAAAGAGCGTTGCCATCGGCGCGATCTGCACCACGACCCAAGACCCTTTGATCAGCCGGGAGAAGACATCGCGGGCAAGGTTGTCACCGCCCAGAAGGAACCAAGGGTATTCGCCTTCATCCGGGCTGCGCTGGGGCGTGCCGGGCAGTTTGTTCTTCATCCCCGAGGTCTGGCTGAGGCTGTCATGCGTCACCAACAGGTCGAACAGCCCGCCGAAGATGCCGGTGTAGACCCAGAACATGACGATGGCGAAACCGATCATGCCGACGGTGCTGTCAAATAGCTTGCCGTAAAGGCCGAGCCGCCGCTTGAAGTGGATAGAGAGGGCGAAGGTCAGGATCAGCGCGATCCACACGGGCAGCATCTGCTGCGACATGCCGCCGATGATGCCCGCCTGCGGCCCCATGAAGGCGCCTGCGATGATATAGATCAGCAGCACGAGGATCAGCAGCGCAAAGAGCAGGATCACCGCCCGGTTCACCCCGCCCGCCAGCCCGGCTTGCCGGGCGACGGTTCCGTCCGGGTTGATCTGGCGTGCTTCACTGGCGGGAAAGAAGGAAACGACGATCTGCACCGCCACGGCCAAGGCCAGAAGCACCGCAAGACCGAGGAAGATGATGTTGAGCCCCGCAAGCGACCCGGTCCATGTCAAAGGTTCCATGTCCAAGCTCCCTTAAGAAATGCGAATGCGCGGGTTGAGGAAAACATAGCCGATGTCCGAAATCAGCTGCGTCACGAGGACGACGATCACCGACACGACAGAGACAGCCAGCAGCAGTTCGATGTCGTTATTGGCCGCGGCCTGCACCAGCAGCCAACCGAAGCCCTTGTAGTTGAACAGGGTCTCGACGATCACCACGCCGTTCAAGAGCCACGGGATTTGCAGCATGATCACGGTGAAGGGCGCAATGAGTGCGTTGCGCAGCGCGTGTTTCAGCACGATCTCCGAGAATTTCACGCCCTTGAGCCTTGCGGTGCGGATATATTGCGCGGTCATCACCTCGGTCATCGAGGCCCGTGTCATCCGCGCGATATAGCCCATACCGTAGAGCGAGATGGTCAGCACCGGCAGGAAGAAGTTCCAGAAGTTCGCGTCTTTCATGGCAGAGGTGGCCGAGCCCAGAAACAGTGTCTTGCTGTCGATCCAGCCCCATTCGGCCAAAAGCGGCGACAGGCCAAAGCGCGAGGAGGCGAGTACCGCGATGAAGATCACCCCCGAGACATATTCAGGCGTCGCCGTGGTGGCGATGGAGAAGGTGGAAAGCGAGCGGTCGAGCTTGGAGCCTTCGCGCATCCCCGCCAGCACGCCCACGATCAGCGCCGAGGGGACCATCAGCACCAGCACCCAGAACATCAGCTTGCCGGTAAGTGCCAGACGGGTCAGCACCGTTTCGCCCACCGGCTCCTTGAAGACGGTCGAGAACCCCCAATCGCCTTGCAGGATGCCGCAGCGGGTGGGGCGCTCCTCCACCGGGGTGCCGGGAGCGAAACAGCGGCCAAAGGTTTCCTCGGGCGTCTCGCCTTCCGTGACCCAGCCGGGCAGCACGCCCAGCCATTCGCCGAATTTGTCGACAGTGGGCTGCAAATAGCCGCGGTCTTCGAGGTAGCTGGCCACGGCCTCGTCCGACATGCGGAAGTTGCCTTGGGTCTTGGCAAGTTTTTCGAGGTTCGGATAGAGATTGGTCAGCCAGAATACGATGAACGTCAGGCAGAGCGCCGTCAGCAACATCACACCCAGCCGGCGCAAAATGAATAGTCCCATGTGGTCCCCTGTAGCAGGGTCGGGCGGTGACTTGGCCCGACGATGCGGCCTTTTGGCCTTTTTAATTGGTGCGGCGCCTTGGGGGCGCCGGTTCTGTTCGCGGCAGGTTTTCTCTGCCTTGTTGCGCTGGGGTGCCGAAGACCTTTTGGCGGTTTTTCTGGCAGCCTGCGCTTGTTCATTGCCCCGCCCCTGTGCAGAGGGGTTCAGCCATGAGGCACGGAAATCACCCGCGCGTCAACATTCGGCTGAGGAGTTTGGAGGAGTTTTTGCGACATCCTGAGGGTCTGAAAGCGACATTTCGGCCCGGCTCTCAGCGCAGTTTGCTGGGGGGCAGGCCGCTGTGCTGTTGCATGAAACGGGTGAAATAGGCGGCAGAGCCGAAGCCCAAGGTGGCAGCGATTTCGGCAGCGGTGTGATTGGTCTCGGCCAACAGGCGACGGGCGGCGTGGCAACTGCGCTCGGTCAGAAGGTCAGCGGCGGATTTGCCGGTAGCTGCCTTCACGGCGCGGGTCAGATGGGTTGGGGTCACGCCGAGAGCTGCGGCGTGTTCGGCCATGCTGGTGCCCTTGGGGGCGCCTTGAGTGACCAAGGCGCAGAAGCGCGCGCTCAGCCTGTCGCCTGCCTTGGGCCGGGGGGCGGTATGGGCCTCTGCCATGATCTGGCGGCGCAGCCAGACCGACATCAGCGCCACCTGCGCTTTGAGCGCATCTTGGTGCAGGGGGCGGGCCTGTTGGACCTCCCGTTGAGTCTGTTCGATAAGGGTTGCGATCTCCGATTGCGCGGCCCCATCGCGGATGCGCAATTGGCGCGGGGTCTTGGGCAGGCTTTCGTCACTGTCTTTGGGGATCAGCAGCGCATGGCCCAGACATTGATAGCCTAGCTCCAGCGCGAAGAGCGACCGCGCCGGTATCCAAAGCGCGTTATGCGGGCTGATGCCGCGGCGTTGGCCATCGAGCAGCAGCCGCCCTTGGCCCCGGGTGATCCAGATCAAAAGATGGTGGTCGCGGTCGTGCGCGAGGGTCAGCCGCCAATCTTGCCCCGCCGAAAGCTGGGCCAAGGTCTGGGTCTGAATCTCTGTCACGGGCACACGGCGCTTTCGTTGAGAAATGGAAACCTTACAAGGGTAATCTTCAACGTCAGGCTAGCGGAGGGTTGGGATAACGCAAGAAATTCCGCCCGCTCGGCGGCTATTCTGGCGTCACCCGCTGCCAATCTGCCATCTTACTGCGCATCCAAGTGCGCTGCCGCTTGGCAAAACGGCGGGTGGCGACCACGGCAGCCTCGCGGGCGCGGTGCAATGGCCAGTCGCCGTCGAGGTGGCGGATCAGTTCCGGCACGCCGATGGCGCGATGGGCGGGCAGGGATGGGTCATAGCGCGGGCGAAGGGCGGCGACCTCTTCCAAGGCGCCTTGCTTTAGCATCAGGTCAAAGCGCTGCGCGATGCGGGCGTTCAGCCAATCCCGCTCGACATCGAAGACGATCGGCAGACAATCCGCCAGCGGCAAAAGCGGCGCGCCGGTGTCGCGCTGCCAGTCCGACAGGCCGCGCCCGGTGGCCTGCCACACTTCCCAAGCGCGTTGCACCCGCGCGCGGTTGCGTTGGTCGAGGCCTGCGGCGGTTTCGGCGTCCAGCCCCGCCAACAGGTCTTCGAGTGCCATCTCGTCGCCTTGGGCGCGCACCTCTACCGGGGTGGCCGGAATCTCGGCCAGCCCCTGCGTCAGGGCAGAGAAGTAAAGCCCGGTGCCCCCGGTGATGATCACCCGCTGGTCGCCGCCCAGCAGCGGGGCCACTTCGCGCAGCCAATGGCCGGTGGAATAGGGCGCATCTTCGGCCAGATGACCATAAAGCAGATGCGGCGCGCGGGCCTCTTCCTCGGGCGAGGGGCGGGCGCTGATGATGCGCAGGGGGGCGTAGACCTGACTGGCATCGGCGTTGACGATCACACCGCCCTGCGCCTCGGCAATGGCGAGGGCAAGGGCGGATTTGCCACTGGCGGTCGGCCCGGCGATCAACACCGGCCGTTCGGGCGGCAAGCCTTGCAACAGGGCGTCCATCTGGGCCTTGGGAATATCCGGCATTTCTTTGCGTCTTCCTTACGTCCCGCATTGAACCTTGGGCGTATTTGCGACATTTTGGCGCGAAATGAAAACCCTTCACCGCCGCAAGGCTTAAATCTCCCCCGGTTGGTGAAATAGTAAGGTGTGCCCGATGTCCCAAGACACCCCCCAAGTCTCCTTTAACCGCGTGATGCTAAAGATTTCCGGGGAGGCGCTGATGGGTGACCTCGGCTATGGTCTGCATCCGCCAACCGTTGAGCGCATCGCCCGTGAGGTGCAATCGGTGCACAGTCTGGGCGTCGAAATCTGCATGGTGATCGGCGGCGGCAACATCTTCCGCGGGCTGCAAGGCTCGGCGCAGGGGATGGAGCGGACCACGGCGGATTACATGGGGATGCTCGCCACCGTCATGAACGCGCTGGCGATGCAATCGGCGCTCGAAGGTCTGGGCATCCACACCCGCGTGATCAGCGCCATCACCATGAACGAAGTGGCCGAGCCCTATATTCGCCGCCGCGCCGTGCGCCACCTTGAGAAGAAGCGGGTCTGCATCTTTGCCGCGGGCACCGGCAACCCCTATTTCACCACCGACACCGCCGCGACCCTGCGCGCCAATGAGATGTCCTGCGAGGCGATCTTCAAGGGCACCAAGGTCGACGGTGTCTATGACAAGGACCCGGCCAAGTTCGACGATGCGAAACGCTATGATCTGGTGAGCTATGACGACGTGCTGCAAAAGCGGCTCGGCGTGATGGACGCCTCTGCCATCGCGCTGGCGCGGGACAACAACCTGCCGATCATCGTCTTCTCGCTGGATGAGCCGGGCGGCTTCCAAGGTATCTTGGCGGGGCAGGGCACCTATACCCGCGTCGGGTAACTCCGCCCGCATT
This sequence comes from Sulfitobacter sp. R18_1, assembly GCF_017743915.1. Lineage (NCBI taxonomy): Bacteria > Pseudomonadati > Pseudomonadota > Alphaproteobacteria > Rhodobacterales > Roseobacteraceae > Sulfitobacter > Sulfitobacter sp. R18_1. The sequence continues at coordinate 177,055 of NZ_JAGHRG010000010.1, read as the reverse complement.
CCAAGGCATCGCCCCGCGGCAGGGCGATTGACCTGATGCTGCCCGCGTCTCTCACAACAGGGGCGCGGGGCGCGCATGGTGGCGCAACAATGGGCAGTTGTGAAAGCGCCGCGCCACCGTTAGAAAGCCGTAACGCAAGGAAACAACAAGCAGGCTCGCCATGTCAGACGAATTTATGCTCGATACCGATGATCTTGAACGGCGGATGAACGGCGCGATTGCGTCGCTTCGGACCGAGTTCGCATCACTGCGCACGGGGCGTGGCTCGGCCTCCATGCTGGAGCCGGTGATGGTCGAGGCTTATGGCCAGATGACCCCGGTGAACCAAGTCGGCACCGTCAACGTGCCGGAGCCGCGCATGGTTACGATCAACGTCTGGGACAAGGGTCTCGTCGGCAAGGTCGAGAAGGCCATTCGCGAAAGCGGACTGGGCATCAACCCGCAGCTCAATGGCACCATCATCATGCTGCCGATCCCCGAACTGAACGAAGAGCGCCGCACCCAGTTGACCAAGGTCGCAGGGCAATATGCCGAACACGCGCGCGTTTCGATCCGCAACATCCGCCGCGACGGGATGGACCAGATCAAGAAAGCCAAGAACGACGGCGCCATGTCCGAGGACGACCAGAAAATCTGGGAAGGCGAAGTGCAGGATCTGACCAACCGTTTCATCACGCTCATCGATGAACAGCTTGAGACGAAACAGGCCGAAATCATGCAAGTCTGACCCCGCCAAGACGCAGGGAAACAGCACTTGAAAGAAAAAGGTCGAGACATGAGCACCGCCGAAATTCAGCCCCAAACGATACCCGGCGGGCCACGCCATGTGGCGATCATCATGGACGGCAATGGCCGTTGGGCCACCCAACGCGGGCGGCCCCGGCTTTTTGGGCATCACGCCGGCGCCAAACGCGTGCGCGAGATCGTCGAATGCTGCCCCGATGTGGGGGTCGAGTATCTGACGATCTTTGCCTTCTCGACCGAAAATTGGAAACGCACGCAGGTCGAAGTGGCGGGGCTTATGTCCCTGTTTCGGCGCTATATTTCCAAGGAAATGCGCAGCCTCAGCGACTATGGCGCGCGGGTGCGGTTCATTGGGGATCGCGACCGGCTGGATGACAAGCTGATCAAGCTCATGGGAGAGCTTGAGGCCCACACCGCGCATAACACCCGCATTAATCTGACGATTGCGCTGAATTACGGGGGCCGCGACGAAGTGGCCCGCGCCACGCATCGCTTGGCCCAAGATGTGGCCAGCGGCAAACTTGACCCCGATAGCGTGGACGAAGAGACCCTGCCGCGCTACCTCGATACCCATGTGCTGCCCGACCCCGATCTGGTGATCCGCACCAGCGGCGAGGCGCGGATTTCGAACTTTCTGCTGTGGCAATCGGCCTATGCGGAATATGAGTTCATCGACACGCTGTGGCCGGATTTCACCCGCGAGGAATTCGCCCGGCTCTGCGCCGCCTATGGCGGGCGCGACAGGCGGTTCGGTGCGGTCAAGACCTGAGGAGAGCTGCGATGAAATCACCTGAACAATGGTCCGACCTACGCGCCCGCATGCTGTCGGCCAGCGCGATGATCCTGATCGGTCTTTTGGGCATCTGGTTGGGCGGCACCGTCTTTCATCTGCTGGTGGCGCTGATCTGCGGCATGATGGTCTGGGAATTGGTCGGCATGCTGCGCGGGCAGGGGCAAGCGGCGGCTTGGCAATTGGGGCTGGTGACCGCGGCGGCGGTGCTGGCGTCGGTCTATCTGCCGGTGGGCTTTGGCCTGCCGCTTTTGCTGGCCCCGGCGCTGGCGGGTTTCGCACTATTGAGCGCCAACCGCACGCTTTACATGAGCTTTACCGCGCTGATCCTGCTGGCGGGCTTTGGTCTGATCCAGCTGCGCGATGACATGGGCTTTGGCTGGTTGATGTGGCTGGTGCTGGTGGTCGTGGTGACCGATGTGGTGGGCTATTTCGCAGGCCGCGCCATCGGCGGGCCCAAATTCTGGCCCAAGGTCAGCCCCAAGAAAACATGGTCCGGCACCGCCTCGGGCTGGGTCGGGGCGGCTGTTGTTGGGCTGATTTTTTCGTTCAACACAGGCTTTGGCCTGCAACTCGTTGGCATCTCGGTGGCGCTGTCGATGGCCTCTCAGATGGGCGATATGGCGGAGTCGGGCATGAAGCGGAAGATGGGCGTCAAAGACAGCTCCGCGCTGATCCCCGGCCATGGCGGCCTGTTGGACCGTTTTGACGGGATGCTGGGCGCCGCCGTTTTCTTGCTGATCGTCGGGCCGCTGATCGGTTTCCCGCCGGGTGTGAACTGACCCGCTATGCCGCGCAAGATTTCGATACTGGGGGCGACCGGGTCCATCGGTCAAAACACGATTGACCTGATCCGCCGCGCGCCCGACGCCTATGAGGTCGTGGCCCTGACCGGCGCGGGCAATATCGCGCAATTGGCCAAGGATGCCATTGCGCTGAAGGCCGATGTGGCCGTCACCGCCCGCGAAGACCTGCTGGATGATCTGCGCGACGCGCTCAGCGGTAGCGGTGTCGAAGCCGCTGCGGGGGCCGAGGCGATCACCGAGGCCGCATCGCGCCCGGCGGATTGGACCATGTCGGCGATCATCGGTGCGGCGGGGCTGGCACCGGGGCTGGCGGCGCTGCGCCAAGGTGGCACGCTGGCACTGGCCAACAAGGAATCGCTGGTCTGCGCCGGGGCGTTGATCATGGGCGAGGCCGCGCGCCACGGCGCGACGATCCTGCCCGTGGACAGTGAACATTCCGCCGTGTTTCAGGCGCTCGTTGGCGAAGATATGGCCGCGGTGGAGCGTGTCATCATCACCGCCAGCGGCGGCGCGTTTCGCGATTGGCCGCTCGAAGACCTTGCCCATGCGACGCTCGACCAAGCCTCAAGCCATCCCAATTGGGATATGGGGCAGCGTATCACCATCGACTCGGCGTCGATGTTTAACAAGGCGATGGAAGTCATTGAAACGCGTGAGTTTTTTGGCGTCTCGCCGGAGGCGATCGAGGTGCTGGTGCATCCGCAGTCGATGATCCATGCGCTGGTAGGTTTCTGCGACGGTGGCTTGATGGCCCATGTCGGCCCCGCGGATATGCGCCATGCCATCGGCTATGCGCTGCACCACCCCGCGCGCGGGCATCTGCCGGTCGAGCGTTTGGACCTGACCAAGATCGGACGTTTCGATTTCACCGCCCCCGATGACGCCCGCTGGCCTGCGCTGCGGCTCGCGCGGGACGTCATGGCGGCCGGCGGTCTGATGGGCGCGGTTTTTAACGCGGCCAAAGAAGTGGCGCTTGACGGTTTCATCGACGGGCGGCTGCGCTTCACGCAGATGGCCGAGATCGTCGAAGAGGTGCTGGAGCGCCGCGCCGAAGAGGCTGCGCAGGGCCGCGACCACATGACACTTGAACTGGTGGCGCAGGCGGACCATCTCGCACGCAGGGCGGCAGAGGCCGCAATTCAGAAAAAGGCAGGGTAGCACGTTGGACATCATGGGATTTTTGCCGGAGTTCGGCGGGCTGATCTGGACGATACTGGCCTTTGTCGTGGCGCTGTCGGTGATCGTGGCGATCCACGAATACGGCCATTACATCGTTGGCCGTTGGACCGGGATCAAGGCGGATGTCTTCAGCCTTGGTTTCGGCCCGGTGCTTTTCTCCCGCGTCGACAAACGCGGCACGCGCTGGCAGTTCGCGCTGCTGCCCTTTGGCGGCTATGTGAAATTCGCAGGCGACTCCAACGCGGCCTCGGGCAAGGATGAGACCGCTATGGAAGCGCTCGCCGACGACCCCGAGGCGCTGCGCCACACGATGCACGGCGCGCCGCTCTATGCCCGCGCGCTGACCGTGGCGGCGGGGCCGGTGTTTAACTTTGCCCTGTCGATCATCATTTTCTTCGCCGTGGCGATGACGGCGGGCACCGCCCGTGATCCGCTGACCGTGGGCGCGCTGCGCGCGCTGCCGAGTGACGCCTATGAGTTGGCTCCGGGCGATATTCTGCGCGCGGTCGAAGGCACCCCGGTGCCGTCCCTCTCTGCCGGGGAAGGCTATGGCGATTTCCTGACCAACCTGCCGCAGGAAGCGGTGCTGAGCTATGACATCACCCGCGATGGCGAAGAGCTGACCGTGCCCGGCCCCTATCTGATGCCGCCGCTGGTCAGCAACGTCGCCCCGCAATCGGCGGCGCAAGAGGCCGGTCTGCGCAGTGGCGATGTGATCACCGCCGTGAATGGGCAAGAGATCGTGGCTTTTGGGGAATTGAAAGAGGTGGTCGAAGCCTCCGAAGGGGCCCCGCAGGAGTTGACCGTCTGGCGCGATGGCGAGAGCTTGCCTTTCACTCTTGTCCCCAAAGCCACGGATGAGCCGCAGCCCGATGGCAGTTTCAAACAAAACCTGCGCATCGGCATCGTTGGCGGCATGGCCTTCGTGCCTGCGACCGATACCCCCGGCGTGGGTGAGGCGCTCGGCACCGGTTTGGATAACACTTGGCGCATCATCACCGGCTCGATCTCGGGCCTGCGTGAGATGATCGTCGGCAATATTAGCACCTGCAACCTCAGCGGCCCGGTGGGCATCGCCCAGACTTCGGGCGCGATGGCCAGCCAAGGGGCGCAGTCCTTCATCTATTTCATCGCGGTGCTGAGCACGGCGGTCGGTCTGCTGAACCTCTTCCCGATCCCGGCCTTGGACGGCGGGCATCTCGTGTTCTACGCCTATGAGGCGGTGACCGGCAAACCGCCCAGCGATGGCGCGCTGCGCTTTTTGATGAGCATCGGCATCGCCTTAGTGCTGACCCTGATGCTCTTTGCGCTTGGCAACGATCTGTTCTGCCCGTAAGCGGCGCAACGATAGCGAAAGACAGCCCTGCCTTGCCCTTCGGGGCAGGGCGCAATGCCTTCAAATGGCCACAATTGAACAAAATCGTGCCGCAATCTCTGGCTATGGTTCCCCTTCATCGAGAAGGAACGGAAGATGCACGTCTTGCAAGGAACATACCGCGGCCTGAGCCTGCTTTTGGACCTGAACTGGGACCGTGCGTTCTTTGGTGCGGCCATCGCGGCGGCGCTTTCCGCCGGGGCCTTTGTCGCCTCTCTCTGACCGCTGCGAGCTGCCGGTTCGGGCAGTTTCACACGATCTTGTCCCATCATGTCATTCTGGCTCAAGATGCCGCATGATATGGTATATTTTTCCCGCCGTTGCTTTTGACAAACCCCGTTAACCTGCGTAGTCAGGTTGACAACAATGTCGTAAAAAAACGGGTCGGTGTAATGGGACTGAGGAACGAGGGCAGAATGCCCGTCGAATGGGCGCAGCGCAGCAATGTCGGCAAGACCCTTCGGGGGGCATCGCTTTGTGTCATGTTGTCCGTCGCGTGGCTCGTGCCCGGCAGCCAAGCGCAGGCGCAGCAATATCAGTTCAACACGGTCGTCATCGACGGCAATGAGCGGATTGGCGACAGCGCCATTTTGCGCCGCGCGGGCATCGGGCGCGGGCAGGCGGTGACGGGTGGTCAGTTGAACGACGCCTACCAGAACCTGCAAAACTCGGGCCTTTTCGAATCCGTCTCGCTTGAGCCGCAGGGCGGTACGCTGGTGATCACGGTGGTCGAACTGCCGACGCTGAACCGCGTCAGTTTTGAGGGCAACCGCCGCATCAAGGATGAGATGCTGGCCGAACTCATCGGCTCGACCGAGCGGCGGGTGTTCAACCCCAGCCAAGCCGAGCAAGACGCCGCCGCCATTGCGGAGGCTTATAGCAACGAGGGGCGCCTGTCGGCCCGCGTGCAGCCGCGCATCATCCGCCGCGACCAGAACCGCGTCGATCTGGTGTTCGAGATTTTCGAAGGCGACAATGTCGAGATCGAGCGTCTGAGCTTTGTCGGCAACCGCGTCTATTCCGACCGCCGCCTGCGCCGCGTTCTGGGCACCAAGCAAGCCGGTCTGTTCCGCCGCTTGGTCAAACGCGACACCTATGTTGAGGGCCGCGTCGAGGCCGATAAACAGTTGCTGCGGGATTTTTACCTGTCGCGCGGCTATGTCGACATGCGCACCGAGGCGGTGAATGCCGAGTTGACCGAAGAGCGTGATGGCGTCTTTGTGGCCTATAACATCACCGAGGGGCAGCAGTTCCGTTTCGGCGAAGTGAAGCTGGAATCCGAAGTGCCCGGCCTGAATGCGGCGGCCTATCGCGACCTGCTCAAGATCCGCCCCGGCGTGATCTATTCCCCGACCCTGATCGAGAATGACATCGCCCGGATCGAGCGCCAAGCGATCCGCGATGGCGTCGATTTCCTGCGCGTCGAGCCGGTGATCGACCGCAACGACCGCGATCTGTCGCTCAACGTGACCTACAAACTCTCCCGTGGGGAGCGTATCTTTGTTGAGCGGATCGACATCGAAGGCAACACCACCACGCTTGACCGTGTGATCCGGCGCGAGTTCGACAGCGTTGAGGGGGACCCCTTCAACCCGCGCGAAATCCGCCAAGCGGCGGAACGCATCCGCGCGTTGCAGTATTTTGAGACGGCAGAGGTTAATGCCCGCCAAGGCTCCAGCCCCGAGCAGGTCGTGATCGACGTGGATGTGGAAGAGAAGCCCACAGGCTCACTGAACTTCGGCGGCTCCTTCTCGAACAACGACGGTTTCGGTGTGGCGGTCAGCTTCCAAGAGGAAAACTTCCTCGGGCGCGGCCAGCGGTTGAACCTGTCGATCTCCACCGCCGAGGATGCCACCCGCTATGGCGTGACCTTTGTCGAGCCGCGCTTCCTTGGCCGCGACGTGGCGCTTGGCCTCAAGCTGGACTACGCCGAGACCAATTCTTCCTACACCAGCTATGACACCGAACGTCTGGTGTTCCAGCCCAGCCTGACCTTCCCGGTGAGCGAGAATGGCCGTCTGTCGACGCGCTATACCCTCGAAGGGATCGAGATGCTGGAGCGGGAGGACGAAGACAACAGCGCCACCATCGCGAATGAAATCGCAGAGGGCGCGGTCTTTTCCTCCTCCGTCGGCTACACCTATACCTATGACACCCGTCGCAGCGGGCTGGACCCGACGCAGGGCGTTCTGTTCGAGTTCGGGCAGGACTTCGCCGGGCTGGGCGGCGACAACGAATATATCAAGACCACGGCCAAGATCGCGGGCGAAAAGCGCATCTTTAACGAGGAAGTCACCCTGCGTGCCACGCTCGAAGGTGGTGCGCTGTCTTGGAACAGCGGCACCAACCGCGCGGTGGACCGTTTCATCCTTGGCCCATCCATCATGCGCGGCTTTGAGCCGGGCGGCATCGGGCCGCGCGACCAGAGCAATGGTGTGGACGATGCGCTTGGCGGTAACCTCTTTGCCGTTGCCCGTTTCGAGGCGGAGTTCCCGCTGGGTCTGCCTGAGGAATATGGCATCACCGGCGGCGTCTTCTATGACGTGGGCAATCTGTGGGACCTGAGTGATGTCGACACGTCCGGCGGCACCATCGTCGGCGAAAGCGGTTCGTTCCGCCATGTGATCGGCGTCTCGGTCTTCTGGGACACGCCGCTTGGCCCGCTTCAGTTCAACGTCTCCGACGCGCTGAAGAAAGAGAGCTTTGACAAAGAGCAGAGCTTTGAGGTCACCCTGCGGACCACGTTCTAAGCCCATGCGCCGCGCCTTCATCCCCTTGGTGATGATGCTGGCCGGGGCCGCCCCCGGCCTTGCGCAGCACGGGCCCGTGGCAGACCCTCAGACAAACACGCCCGCCCCGGCGCGGGGCGGCGTGATCAGCCCGGTGCTGACCATCGATTCCGAACGTCTGTTCCGCGACAGTGCCTTTGGCCAGCGCGTCAGCCGCGAGATCGAAGCCCAGAGCGAGGAGCTTGCCGCGGAGAACCGCGAGATCGAAGCGGCGCTTGAGGCGGAAGAGCGCGAACTCACCGAAAAACGCTCTCAGCTGAAACCGGCGCAGTTCCGGCTTTTGGCCGACGCCTTTGACGAAAAGGTGCAGCGCACAAGGGCAGAGCAGGCGGCGAAGAACCGGGCGCTGAGCGAGGCGCTGGACCTTGAGCGCGAGCGGTTTCTGGCCGCTGCGGCCCCGGTGCTTGAACAGTTGATGCGCAATTCCGACGCGGCGGTCATTCTGGAGCGGCGGCGGGTCTTTGTCTCGTCCTCTGCGATCGAGGTTACGGATGGGGCGATTGCGCTTTTGGACGAGACGATCGGCAGCGGGCTGACGGACGCCGAGTAAGCGCCGCAGCTGCCGGGATGCTTGCCCCCGGCCGCCCGAATTGGTAGCCCTTCGGCAACCTTCTGAGACAAAGGACAGTCCATGACCGAAGAGCTGCTGCGCGCCGATATCCAAATGATCCAGCGCATCCTGCCGCACCGCTATCCCTTTTTGCTGGTCGACAAGGTCGAAGAGATCGCGGGCACCGAGAGTGCTGTCGGCTACAAGAACGTCACCATGAACGAGCCGCATTTTCAGGGCCATTTCCCCGGCACGCCGATCATGCCGGGCGTGACGATTGTGGAGGCAATGGCCCAGACTGCGGGTGTGATGGTGGGCACGGCCCTCGGCATGCAGGACCGCGACATGCTGATCTATTTCATGTCCATCGACAAATGTAAGTTCCGCCGCAAGGTTGGCCCCGGTGATGTGCTGCGGATGGACCTCAAGACCCTGCGCGGCAAGCCGGGTGCGAAAATCTGGAAGTTCGGCGGCGTGGCCACCGTTGAGGGTGAAATGGCCGCCGAGGCCGAGTTCATGGCGATGTTGGACCTCCCGCAGGACGCGGCATGAGCAATATCCACCCCAGTGCCGTGATCGAAGAGGGCGCGCAGATCGACCCTTCGGCGCGCGTCGGCCCCTTCTGCGTGGTCGGGCCCGAGGTCGTGTTAAAGGCGGATGTGGAGCTGAAATCCCATGTCGTCGTCACCGGTCGGACCGAGGTCGGCGCAGGCACGGTGATCTTCTCTTTCGCGGTGATCGGTGAAATTCCGCAGGATCTGAAGTTCAAGGGCGAAGCCAGCCGTCTGGTCATCGGGGAGCGGAACCGTATCCGCGAACATGTCACCATGAACTGCGGCACCGAAGGCGGCGGCGGGGTGACCCGGGTGGGTGATGACGGGCTCTTCATGGCCGGCTGCCACATCGCTCATGACGCTGTGGTTGGCAATCGCGTGATCGTGGTGAACAACGCCGCCGTTGCCGGGCATTGCGTGCTCGAAGATGACGTGATTATCGGCGGGCTGTCTGGCATTCATCAATGGGTGCGGATCGGGCAGGGTGCGATCATCGGCGCGGTGACCATGGTGACGAATGACGTGATCCCCTACGGCCTCGTGCAAGCGCCGCGCGGTGATCTTGACGGGCTGAACCTTGTTGGGCTGAAACGCGCGGGCGTGGCGCGCAGCGACATCACAGCGCTCAGGGCCGCGTTCCAGATGCTGGCGCAGGGCGAGGGGACATTCTCCGACCGGGCGCGGCGTTTGGGGGACGAGACCCAAAGCGATTACGTCCGCCAGATCGTCGATTTTGTCATGGCCGACACGGGCCGCCATTTCCTGACGCCGAAATGAGCCTTGCGCTGATCGCCGGGCGCGGCGGCCTGCCCGCGCGGGTGGCGGCGGCGCAGGACGTGCCGCCCCTGGTCTGCGCCTATGAGGGCTGCGCGCCCGATGGGCTGAAGGCCGATCTGACCTTCCGGTTGGAGACTTTGGGCAGCCTGCTTACGCATCTTCTGGGCCTTGGCATCCGCGAGGTTTGCCTCTGCGGTGCGATTGACCGTCCTACGCTCGATCCTGCCAAGCTCGACATGCGCACCGCACCTCTCGTGCCGCAGTTCAAAGCCGCCCTTGCGGCGGGCGACAATGGCGCGCTTGAGGTGATCAAGACGATTTTCGAAGATCACGGCCTGCGGGTGGTTGGGGCCGATGAACTGGTCCCGGACCTGCTGGCCGACAGCGGTGTGCTGTCCCGCGAGCGGCCCGACGATCAGATGCGCCGGGATGCGGCGCGCGGCACGGCGGTGCTGGACGGGTTGGCAAGCTTGGACATCGGGCAGGCCTGCGTGATCGGGCGTGAACAGGTCTATGGGGTCGAGACCATTGGGGGCACGGATCACCTGCTTGCGACCCTGCCAGAAGCGGTACAGGGCGCGCGCGCAGTGCTTTGCAAAGGCCCGAAAACTGGCCAAATCCGTGAGATCGACCTGCCGACCATCGGCCCCGACACGCTGCGCGCCGCCCATGCGGCGGGGCTGGCGGGCGTGGTGGTCAAGGCGGGTGGGGTGATGCTGCTGGAGCGGGACGCTTGCGTGGCGCTGGCAGATGAATTGGGATTGGTGCTTTGGGTCCGAGAGGGGGACGCGGGATGAAGGTGTTCATTCTGGCAGGCGAGCCTTCGGGCGACCGGTTGGGCGGCGCGCTGATGGCGGGGCTGAAAGAGCTCTGCCCCGAGGTGACATTCGACGGCATCGGTGGGCCGCAGATGATGGCTGAGGGGCTGGAAAGCCGCTTCAATATGGATGAGCTCAGCGTCATGGGGCTGGCCGAAATCCTGCCGAAATACCGCGCGCTGATGGCTCGGATCAACGAGACGGCGCAGGCGGTGATTGAAACCAAGCCAGATGTGCTCATCACCATCGACAGCCCCGATTTCTCATTGCGCGTGGCGCGCAAGGTGAAAGAGAAATCCGACATCAGAACAGTGCATTACGTGGCCCCAACCGTCTGGGCATGGCGCCCCGGCAGGGCCGAGAAGATGGCCCGTTCCGTCGATCACGTCCTCGCCCTGTTCCCCTTCGAGCCGCCCTATATGGAAGCGGCGGGCATGGCTTGTGATTTCGTCGGCCACCCGGTGGTGGCCGAGCCCGTGGCCGATGACGCCGCCGCGGCGTCGTTCCGCGCCGAACACCGCCTCGCCGATGCGCCCTTGCTGCTTGCCCTGCCCGGTTCGCGCCGGGGCGAGGTCTCGCGGCTGGCGCCGGTGTTTCAGCAGGTCGTCGCGCGATTGGTCGAGGCCGAGCCGTCCTTGCGTGTCGTCGTCCCTGCGGCGGCCCCCGTGGCGGCCTTGGTCAAACAGGTCACGCGCAACTGGGCGGGCAACCCGCTGGTGCTGGACCCGCGCGACCAAAGTGCCGAGGCTTTCACTGCCAGCAAGCGCGCCGCCTTCCGCGCGGCGGATGTGGCGCTTGCGGCCTCGGGCACCGTGTCGCTGGAACTGGCCGCTGTGAACACGCCGATGGTCATCGCTTATGACATGAATTGGATCAGCCGCCAGATCATCGGTCGGATGCTGCGGGTGGATACGGTGACGCTGGTCAACCTCGTTTCGGAAACCCGCGTTGTGCCGGAGTTCATCGGCGCGAACTGCCGCCCCGGCCCGATTGCCGAAGGGGTTTTGCAAGTGCTGCGCGCGCCCGGCGCCCAGAAGGACGCCATGGCGCTGACGATGCAGCGTCTGGGGCAGGGGGGTGAGGCTCCCGGCCTGCGCGCCGCGCGGGCGGTGCTGGCGCGGCTCTAGGGGCCGTCAGCCCCGGTGGATCCAGCCGCCGCCGAAAATGCGCGTGCTTTCAGGATCATAGAAAACACAGGCCTGCCCGGGAGAGACGCCTTCCTCGGCGGTGAGTAGCTCGACCTCGGCCTCCGTCTCGCTGATCGGGCGCAGGATTGCATCGCGCGGTGGACGGGTAGAGCGCACCCGCACGGCGATGTTCCATTCCGCCTGCGAGGTCAGGGGCGCATCGCCCAACCAATTGATCTCGCGCACCGGGATCTTGCGGGTGGCGAGCATGGATTTCGGACCGACGACAACTTCTTTGCGCTCTGGGTCGAGCTTCACGACATAAAGCGGATCGGCAAGACCGCCGATGCCGAGGCCGCGGCGCTGGCCGATGGTGTAATGGATCACGCCCTCGTGGCTGCCCAGTACATTGCCCTCGGTGTCGACGATATTGCCCGGATCGGCGGCCTCGGGGCGCAGCTTGCGGATCACCGCAGCGTAGTCGCCGTTCGGGACAAAGCAGATGTCCTGACTGTCGGGCTTGTCGGCAACCTCCAACCCGTATTTCGCGGCGAGCTTGCGGGTGTCGTCCTTGCTCGGCAGATGGCCCAGCGGGAAGCGCAGGTAGGAAAGCTGCTCTTCGGTGGTGGAGAAGAGGAAATAGCTCTGGTCGCGGTTGCCATCGGCGGCGGCATGAAGCTCCGGCCCGTTCTCACCCATCTTGCGCTGGATATAGTGACCGGTGGCCATGCAGTCGGCCTCCAGATCCTTGGCGGTTTCCAGCAGGTCCTTGAACTTCACCCGCTCGTTGCAGCGGATGCAGGGCACGGGCGTGGCGCCGCCGAGGTAGCTGTCGGCAAACTCGTCGATCACGGCGTCCTTGAAGACGTTCTCATAGTCCAGCACGTAATGCGGGAAGCCCATCTCTTCGGCCACGCGACGGGCATCTTGAATGTCGAGCCCCGCGCAGCAGGCGCCTTTCTTGGCCAGCGCCGCGCCGTGATCGTAAAGCTGTAGGGTGACGCCCACAACATCATAGCCCTCGTCCTTGAGCATGGCCGCGACGACGGAACTGTCCACGCCGCCCGACATCGCCACGACGACGCGCGTATCGGCAGGCGCTTTGGCAAAGCCAAGCGAATTGAGCGGCGGGGTCTGATCAAGGGCCATGGGTCTCTCCGGAGTTTGTGCGCGAATATAGGAAAATCCTACCTAGTCACAAGGGCGGGCTTCACGCCGCGTTAAGGCAGGTGGGGGTTATTGGACGCCAAAACAATGGCGGATGATGCGATGTACCTGAAAAAAGTCGATGGGCCACGGTCTGTTACCCTCGCTGACGGGAGCGTGATGTCCCGCGCCGATTTGCCAAGCGCCGATACCCGCAGATGGGTCGCCTCGCGCAAGGCGGCGGTGGTGCGGGGGGTGGTCTATGGGCTGATCACCCAATCCGAAGCGCTGGAGCGTTACGGCATCAGTGATGAGGAATTTATGGAGTGGTTACATGCGGTTACCGAACATGGGGAGGCGGCGCTGAAAGCCACGGCCTTGAAAAAATATAGACAACTTTAAGTTGTTAATCTATCCTATCGAGTATCGGTAACGGGTAGTTAACCTTTTTTGCTCAGGGTGAGCCCATCGTCCAAGATGAGCCGGAGTAACCGAAATGCGTGTATTGTTAGTTGAAGACGACCCAACGACCTCTCGCAGTATCGAACTGATGCTGACCCATGCGAATCTTAACGTCTACGCCACCGACCTGGGCGAAGAGGGAATCGATCTGGCCAAGCTTTACGATTATGATTTGATCCTGCTCGACCTCGATCTGCCGGATATGAACGGCCATGACGTGCTGCGCCAGTTGCGGCTCGCCCGGATCGAGACGCCGATCCTGATCCTCTCGGGCTCCGACGATACGGAAAATAAGCTGAGGGGCTTCGGCTTCGGCGCCGACGATTATTTGACCAAACCCTTTCATCGGGAGGAATTGGTCGCCCGGATCCATGCCATCATTCGGCGGTCCAAGGGGCATTCGCAATCCATTATCAAGACGGGCCAAGTGTCGGTGAACCTTGATGCCAAGACCGTCAGCGTGAATGATTCCCCCGTGCATTTGACGGGCAAGGAATATCAGATGCTCGAACTCCTGAGCCTGCGGAAGGGCACCACCCTAACCAAGGAAATGTTTCTCAACCACCTCTATGGCGGCATGGATGAGCCTGAGTTGAAGATCATTGATGTCTTCATTTGCAAACTTCGCAAGAAACTGAGCCAAGCCACTGGCGGGGAGAGCTATATCGAGACGGTCTGGGGCCGCGGCTATGTGCTGCGCGATCCTGACCCGGTCGAGATGGATTTGGCCGCCAGCGCCTGATCCCCCTCGGCCCCGGCTTGAAATCATTCGCCCTGAAATCGCTAGACCTGCCCCTGATCGCCACCTATCTAAGCGACAGATGACAATATCGGGGGCAGATCGTGACATCCCAGATCGAGGTTGAAGCGCTGACCAAAGCGCAGGCGGAGACGGAATTGGCCCGGCTGGCCGAGGTGTTGAGCGCGGCCAACACCGCCTATCATACGGAAGATGCACCGGAAATTTCCGATGCGGAATATGACGTGCTCAAACGCCGCAATGCCGAGATCGAAGCGCGTTTCCCGGACCTCAAGCGCGCCGATAGTCCCTCCGAACAGGTCGGCGCGCCGGTCGCCGAAGGTTTTGGGAAGATACGCCATGCGGTGCCGATGCTCTCGCTCGCCAATGCTTTCGACGCCGAGGAAGTCACCGAATTCGACGCACGAATCCGCAAATACCTCGGCCTCGGCGCCGATGCGCCGCTAGCCTATACCGCCGAGCCCAAGATTGACGGGCTGTCGCTTTCTCTGCGCTACGAAAACGGCGTGCTGGTCCAAGCCGCCACCCGCGGCGATGGTGCTGTGGGTGAGAATGTCACCGCGAACGCCCGCACGATCCAAGACATCCCGCAAGAGCTCAAGAATGCGCCCGATCTGCTGGAGGTGCGCGGCGAGGTCTATATGAGCCACGCCGATTTCGCGGCCCTGAACGCGCGGCAGGCGGAAAGGGGCGGCAAGACTTTCGCCAACCCGCGCAATGCCGCTGCCGGATCGCTGCGCCAATTGGACCCCGAAATCACCCGCGCGCGGCCCCTGCGGTTCTTCGCCTATGCTTGGGGCGCGCTTTCGGCGCCCTTTGCTGACACCCAAAAGGGCGCCATCGACCGTTTGGCGGAACTGGGGTTCTCGACCAACCCTTTGACCGCGCTTTGCGAGGGGCCGGGCGATATGGTCGCTCATTATGAGGCGATCGAGGCGCAGCGCGCCACGCTTGGCTATGACATCGACGGCGTGGTCTACAAGGTCGATGACCTCGCGCTGCAGGACCGGCTCGGCTTTCGCTCGACCACCCCGCGTTGGGCCGTGGCCCATAAATTTGCTGCCGAACTGGCATGGACCCGGCTTGAGAGCATCGACATTCAGGTCGGCCGCACCGGCGCATTGTCTCCCGTGGCGCGGTTGCAGCCGGTGACGGTGGGCGGTGTCGTCGTCTCCAACGCCACGCTGCACAATGAGGACTACATCAAAGGGCTCGACAGCAAGGGCGCCGAAATCCGCGGTGGCAAGGATGTGCGCGTCGGTGACTGGGTGCAGATTTACCGCGCGGGCGATGTGATCCCCAAAGTGGCCGATGTGGACCTGTCGAAACGCCCCGAGGATGCGGCGCCTTTCGTCTTTCCGACCACCTGCCCGGAATGCGGGTCGGATGCGATCCGCGAGCCGGGCGATGCGGTGCGACGCTGCACGGGCGGGCTGATCTGCCCGGCCCAAGCCGTTGAAAAGATGATCCATTTCGTGAGCCGCAAAGCCTTTGACATCGATGGCTTGGGGGCCAAACAGGTCGAACAGTTCTACCACGACGGCTGGATCGCAGAGCCTGCGGATATTTTCACCCTGAGAGAGCGTTACGGCAGCGGCGTGCAGCAGTTGAAAAACCGCGAAGGCTGGGGGCCGAAATCGGCCGAAAATCTGTTCCAAGCCATTGAAGATCGACGCGAAATTCCCATGGCGCGGCTGATCTTTGCCCTCGGCATTCGCCATGTGGGCGAGGCGGCGTCGAACCTGATCGCGCTCCACTACGGCGATTGGCAGAGTTTCGAGGCCGCCATGGCCGAGGCGCGCGGGCTGGACGGCCCAGCGTGGGACGATCTGATCAGCGTCGATGGGGTGGGGAGCGTCATGGCGGGCTCGCTCGTGTCGGCCTTTGCGCAGGAGGCCGAGCGCGCCTCGATCGACCGGCTGGTGACCCATCTTACGGTGGTCCCGACGGAACGACCCGACACCGAAGGCAGCCCCGTGGCGGGCAAGACGGTTGTCTTCACCGGCACCTTGGAGAAGATGAGCCGTGCCGAGGCCAAGGCCCGCGCGGAGCGTTTGGGGGCCAAGGTCTCAGGCTCGGTCAGCGGCAAGACCGACATTCTGGTCGCGGGGCCGGGGGCCGGGTCCAAGGCCAAAAAGGCCGCCGAACTGGGGATCGAGACCTTGGATGAAGACGGCTGGCTGGCCCTGATCGACGGCCAATGAGCGGCAGACCGGAACAGCTTTTCCCGCTTTTCGCCGGGCTGGAAACGCTCGAAGGGGTGGGGCCTAAGACCGCGCAATTGCTGGGGCAATTGGGCATCCAAGCGCCGCGCGATCTGATCTTTACCCTGCCGCATTCCGGCATCGACCGCCGTCTGCGCGACAGTGTGAAGGACGCGCATCTGCCCGCGACATTGACCGTCGCGGTCACCATCGGCGCGCATCGCCCGGCCCGCAACAAGGGCGGCGCCTATCGCATCATGGTCGAGGACGCGCAGACCAGTTTTCAACTGGTCTATTTCCACGCGCGGGGCGATTACTGGCAGCGCCAATTACCCGAAGGCAGCCGTCGCATCGTCTCGGGCCGGGTGGAATTTTTCGACGGGATGGCGCAGATGGTCCACCCCGATTTCGCAGTGCCGGAGGATCAGGCCAGCAGCATTCCCGATTTTGAGCCGGTTTATCCGCTGACCTCCGGGCTGACACAAAAGCTAATGTACAAGGCCACCCGCGGCGCGTTGAAACGGCTGCCCGTGGTCGCCGAATGGGCCGATCCGGGGCAGGTGGCGCAGGCCGGCTGGCCCGATTTCGCTGCCGCCGCAGAGGCCGCCCATGATCCGCAGAAGGCCGAAGACCTGACCGCCACCGCGCCCGCCCGCGAGCGGTTGGCCTATGACGAGCTTTTCGCCCATCAGGTCACCCTGGCATTGGCGCGCCAGAATGAGCGGCGCAAGATGGGGCGGGCAAACCGGGGCGACGGGCGGCTGCAACGAAGGGTGCTGTCCTCCTTGCCCTATCGCCCCACCGGCGCGCAGCAGCGCGCCATCGAAGAGATCACCGCCGACATGGGCCGCGCGACCCGGATGAACCGGCTGTTGCAGGGCGATGTGGGGGCGGGCAAGACGCTGGTGGCTTTCATGGCGCTCTTGCGCGCGGTCGAGGCGGGGGGCCAAGCGGTGCTGATGGCGCCGACGGAAATCCTTGCCCGTCAGCACCTTATGGGGCTTCAACCGCTGGCGGAACAGGCGGGCGTGGTGCTGGAACTGCTCACCGGGCGCGACAAGGGAGGCGAGCGTCGGGCCAAGCTCGCGGCGCTGGAACGCGGCGATATTCAGATCCTCGTCGGCACCCATGCGGTCTTTCAGGCCGATGTCAGCTTTGCCGATCTGCGCCTTGCCGTGGTTGACGAACAGCACCGTTTCGGCGTGCGGCAGCGGCTGGAACTGGGCCGCAAGGGTAAGCTCGCTGATGTGTTGGTGATGACCGCCACGCCGATTCCGCGCAGTCTGGCGCTGGCGCAATACGGCGATATGGATGTCTCGATTCTGGATGAAAAGCCCCCCGGGCGGCAGCCCATTCGCACCGCGCTCGTCTCGACCGCACGGATGGATGAGGTCATCGACCGGATGCGCCATGCGATCGGCGAGGGACGGCAATGCTACTGGGTGTGTCCGCTGGTCGAGGAAAGCGAGGTCAGTGATCTCACGGCGGCGGAGGACCGGTTTAAACGTCTGCGCGCCGCTCTGGGCGAGGGCGTTGTCGGGCTGGTCCACGGCCAATTGCCGGCCGCAGAGAAGGACGCCGCCATGCGCGCCTTCCAAGCGGGGGAGACCAAGGTGCTGGTGGCCACCACGGTGATCGAAGTGGGCGTCGACGTGCCCAATGCGACGATCATGGTGGTCGAGCGGGCCGAAATTTTCGGCCTCGCGCAGCTGCACCAGTTGCGGGGCCGCGTCGGGCGAGGCTCAGGCGCTTCGACCTGCCTTTTGATGTATCAAGCGCCGCTGAGCGAGACGGGCCGCCAGCGGCTTGAGGTGCTGCGCGAATCCGAGGACGGGTTTGTCATCGCCGAAACCGACCTCAAGATGCGCGGCACGGGGGATCTGATTGGCACGGCGCAGTCCGGCGTGCCGCGTTTCCGCGTGGCGGATTTGGAGCGTCAGGCGGGCCTGATGGCGGTGGCGCAATCGGATGCCCGCAAGCTTTTGGCCGATGACCCCAGCCTCGAAGGGCCGCGCGGCAAGGCTGTGAGACTGCTTTTGTGGCTCATGCGGCAGGATGAGGCGATCCGTTTGATAACAGTGGGTTAGTAGTCAAAACCTCATTATGTTCGCGGATGTTCTCGAAAAGTTCTTTACTTGTGAGTGAAGAAATGAGAACAAAGAAGCAACACAGATAAGGAGGTATTGATGATGACTTACACTGCCCTGAAATCTATCGCCGTCAGATCACAGGCCACGTTGCTGCAAGATGCAGCAGGGGCCGCCGCTTTGATCGTGATGCTGGTGGTGGGTCTGCATCTGCCCGCCTTTATCTGAGTTCTGCCAAGGCTCTCATGCCGTTTTGCCGCTGCATCCGTCCCAATTTGATGCTCCGACTTGCCTGTCCGCGTCGGGTTTCGGCAAAGTGGGTCCCACATGAGGCACGCCGACTGACGCCGCCATCCTTCGCAGGATGTGCGGCGTTTTTTTAGCTTTTACGAGGGAAGGCGGGCTGAGGTTGTGCCGCGATCAGCGCTCGCCCGCTTCGGCAGGTGCCTCCGCCTCTTGCATCGCTTCCGTCAATGCTTCGATGCTGAGCATGATGGAGGCATGGCGGTTTTTATAGGCCGTGGCGGGGGTTAGCACTTCGAAACCGTCGAAAGGGGCATCCGGCACCGGGCCTTCGCCCTTAAGCATGGCGCGCAGTTGATCGCGTGCGGTTGCGATCTGCGCAAGCGATCTGCCGGGGGCGGCATCGCCCACCACGGCGGCGGCGGCTTGCCCCAAGGCGCAGGCTTTCACGTCCTGCTTTATCTCGGCCAGATGCCCATCCTCAACCCGCACATCGACTGTCACGGTGGAGCCGCAGAGCGGCGAGCGGCGTTTCACACTGGCCTGCGGGGCCTCCATGCGGCCCAAGTGGGGGATCTCGGCCGCGAGCGCGAGAATGCGCGCGGAGTAGAGCTTGATGAGGTCCGTCTCATCCGACATGGGCTGTTCCTTTTCGTGCTGAAACCCTACATAAGCGCCGCAGAGACAGATGCAAATATTTCCACGAGGTGCCTGATGACATTTGATCCTGCTAGCCTTCAGTTCAACGAAGCGGGGTTGATCCCGGCCATTGCGCAGGACGCCGAGACCCATGAGGTGCTCATGCTGGCGTGGATGAATGCGGAGAGCATCGCGCGCAGCCTCGAGACCGGCAAGGTCACCTATTGGAGCCGTTCGCGGCAGGCGTTCTGGGTGAAGGGCGAAACCAGCGGCAATGTGCAAAAGCTGGTCGAGATGCGCGTCGATTGTGACCGGGATTGCCTGTTGGTGATGGTGGATCAGACTGGGCCGGCCTGTCACACCGGGCGGCGGAGCTGCTTTTACACCGGCATTCAGGACGGTGAAGAAGTCGAACTGATGAAGCCGATGGATTAAGGTCGCGCGCTAAAGCCCGACGATATCACGAATTTCGCCGGGGGTGGCGCCGTTCTCGCGATAGAGCGCGATGGCGCGGGCGTCATCACGTTTGGCCAGTCGTTTGCCGCTGTCATCGCGGATCAGACGGTGGTGGTGATAGAGCGGCGTCGGCAGATCGAGCAATGCCTGTAGCACCACATGAATATGGGTTGCCTCAAACAGATCGGCCCCGCGCGGGACCAGCGTCACCCCCTGCGCGGCGTCGTCGAGCACGACGGAAAGGTGATAGGACGTGCCCATGTCGCGGCGGGCCAAGACCACATCCCCGACCGTGCCGATCAATTGATCGGAGGAGAGGGTGATCTTTCCTGTTTCGGCATTCGGCCCCTCGCCGTTTTCGGTGAAGCTTAGCTTGGTATTGCTAAGGGTTTCCAGTGCCTTACGCATATCGAGGCGCAGTGCGCCGGAGCCTTTGGAGTGGCCTGCTGCGCGGCAGGTGCCGGGGTAGATGAGGCCATCGGGGCCGTAGACGGGTTCCGCTCCCTCTTGCGGCGCGCTGGTGGCAGCGGCAATGTCGCGGCGGTTGCAGGTGCAGGCATAGAGCAGGCCGCGCGACCAGAGGGCATCTAGGGCGGCTTGATAGGCTGCCATTCGATCCGATTGCCGCATGACGGGTTGCGGCCAGTCGATGCCCAGCCATGCGAGGTCTTCGTAGATCTGCGCCTCCCAATGCGGACGCGCGCGGGATTGGTCTATGTCTTCGATGCGCAGCAGAAAATCGCCCCCTGCGGTCTTTGCCAGATCATGGGCCAAAAGCGCGGAATAGGCGTGGCCGAGGTGCAGCGGTCCGGTCGGGGATGGTGCGAATCTGGTGGTAAGAGTCAATTCTTTTCAATCAGATATACGGTAGACTTCATGTCGATCCCGGGCAGGTGCGGCCCTTCCTCGGCAAAGAGAAGGATCGCCGCGCCGCAATCGGTCCATTCGTGGATCATGCCCAAAGCACCGCGATCTTCCAGAGCCTTTTCATTAAGTGAAAATAGGAGCTTACCGCCCTTTTCTAATCCATGCATCAGCGTATCGAAGAGGCTGATCGGGGCTGCACCGGGGCCGATCACACCGATGGCGCTGATCGCCGCATAAGCCCCGGGCGCAAAGGGAAGTGGCGCGTCAACTTCGAGTTCTAATAGGTTGCGGTATATGCCTTTTTTGCGCGCTTGCTCTAGCATGGCGGCGGAAACATCACCGCCGTCGATGGTGGTGAAACCCGCCTGTTTCAGCGCCGCGCCGGACAGCCCGGTGCCGCAACCGATGTCGAAGATCGGCTGCTCTTTGTTGTTGAGAAATTCTGCGAGCGTGGCAGCGGCGCGGTCGGGCGTGGCATAGCCCTGCGCCTTGATGTCCTCGTCATAGCTGCTTGCCCATTCGTCATAGAGGCTGCGGATCACATTCGTGTCCCGCGCCGCATAGGCCTTGTCGAAAAAATGCTGTGTCATGCCCCCTAGGATATGGGGGATGGGCGGGAGGATCCAGTGTTAACCCCCGCCGCGTTAACCTTGATTAAGCCATGTTTGCCAATCGGCCTTGGCGCGGTCGGTATAGGCTTTGTAGCGGTCCTTGCGGCCACGGCGGCCCGATTTCAGCCCTTCGACCGGGGGGAAGAGGCCGAAGTTCACGTTCATCGGCTGGAAGGTCTTTGCCTCGGCCCCGCCGGTGATATGGGTGATCAGCGCGCCCATGGCGGTGCTGTCGGGCGGGGTGGGCAGGCTGCCGCCCTTGATTTCAGCAGCGGCCATACGGCCCGCCAGCAGGCCCATAGCGGCGCTTTCCACATAGCCTTCGACACCGGTGATCTGACCCGCAAAGCGGATATTGTGGCGGCTGCGCAGGCGCATCTGGTCGTCGAGCAGTGTCGGCGAGTTGATGAAGGAGTTCCGGTGAATGCCGCCCAAACGGGCGAAGCGCGCGTTTTCCAGCCCCGGAATGCGTTTGAAAACATCTGTTTGCGCGCCGTACTTCATCTTGGTTTGGAAGCCGACGATATTGTACAGCGTGCCCAGTTTATTGTCGCGGCGCAATTGCACCACGGCATGGGCCTTGACCTCGGGCTGGTGCGGATTGGTCAGCCCCACGGGTTTCATCGGGCCGTGGCGCAGGGTTTCGCGGCCCCGTTCGGCCATCACTTCGATGGGCAGGCAGCCGTCGAAATAGCCCGCGGTTTCGCCCTCGCGGAACTCGGTCTTTTCGGCGGCCAAAAGCGCGTCGATAAAATCTTCGTACTGCTCCTTGTCCATCGGGCAGTTGAGGTAGGCGGTGCGCTCTTCTTCGGTCTCGCCCTTGTCATAGCGCGACTGCATCCAAGCTTTGGACATGTCGATGCTGTCGAAATAGACGATGGGCGCGATGGCGTCGAAAAAGGCTAGCGCCTCGGCGCCGGTTTCAGCCGCGATGGCTTCGGCGAGCTTGCCCGAGGTCAGCGGACCGGTGGCGATGATCCATTTGCCCTCGCGCGGCAGTTCGGTGATTTCGCCATATTCCACGGTGATATTGGGGTGGGCGAGCAGCGTGTCGGTGACGCTCTGCGCGAAGGGGTCGCGGTCCACCGCCAATGCGCCGCCTGCGGGCAGGCGGTTCTTGTCGGCGCAGGCCATGATCAGCCCGTTGGCGGCACGCATTTCCCAATGCAGCAGGCCGACGGCGTTCTGTTCGTCATCATCCGAGCGGAAGGAGTTGGAGCAGACCATCTCGCCCAGAAGCCCGGTTTGGTGGGCGAAGGTTTCGACCTTGGGGCGCATTTCGTGGATCACGACCTTCACGCCCGCGTTCGCCGCTTGCCAAGCCGCCTCTGATCCGGCCATGCCGCCGCCGATGATGTGCAATGTATCTGTCATGGGGGCGATGTAGGGCAGGGTAGCGCCGCACGCAACAGGCAAGAAGGCGCGATGAGGCTGCGGGAGGGGAATGGTTTTGGGGGCGCCGCGGCGGGAATGGTCGGTCAGTGAGAGGCTGACCCGGAGGGACCTTCCGCCTGCGGCGACCCAAAATCATCAGGGTTTCTATGCCCTAACATAACTATGCCGTGATTTCGCCAGATTTGCCAGCCCCCGCGTGGCAACAAAGGCTGGCGGTTTTGGAAACAATCATTGGGACCAATCGGGGCGGCGTTTTTCCAAGAAGGCGTCGATGCCCTCGCGTGTTTCCGTCTCGAGCATGTTGCGGACCATGACCTCGCCCGTGAAGGCGTAGGCCTGTTCGCTGGGCATCTGCATTTGCTGGTAGAAAGCGCCTTTGCCATGCGCGACGGCGGTGCCGAGTTTGGCGGCGATCTTCTCGGCCAGCGCCTCGGTCTCTTGGGCCAGCTGGTCGCCCGGCACGGCGCGGTTGATCAGGCCAAGTTCAGCAGCGCGGTGGGCGGAGATGAACTCTCCGGTGGTGAGCATCTCAAACGCCTGTTTGCGCGGGATGTTGCGGGTCAGGGCGACCATTGGGGTCGAGCAGAAGAGGCCGATGTTCACGCCGTTGACGCCAAAGCGGCAGTCATCCGCGGCGATGGCCAGATCGCAGGTGGCGACCAATTGGCAGCCCGCTGCGGTGGCGATGCCATGCACTTGGGCGATGACGGGCTGCGGCAGGCTTTGAATGCGGGCCATTAGGGCGGCGCAGCGGTCGAAAAGGTCTTTGAAGCCCGCCGCGCCCCCGTCTTCGGCTTGGCGCATGGCGGTCATCTGGCGCAGGTCGTGGCCCGCGCAGAAGGCTTTGCCAGCGCCGGACAGGACGATGACCCGCGTGTCGCGGTCTTGGGCCAATTGGTCGAAGCGCTCGTTCAGGGCGGCCAGCATTTCGTCCGACAGGGCGTTCAGCCGTTCGGGGGCGTTCATGCGCAGGTGGGTCACCGGCCCGCGTGCCGTAACGTCAAGAATTGCCACCTTGCCCTCCCCGGTTGATCACGCCAACGTTACGCCGAGGACAGCAGGGAGGACAAGTATGGCCGTGGTGATGGATGCGGAGGCGTTGGAGGCCTTCATGCGGGAGGTGTTCGATCAGGTGGCGGATGATTTCGCCGTGGATCATGTGGCCGAGAACGAGATCACCATGCGCCTGTTGACCAGCCGCCGCCATCTGCGGCCCGGAGGGACTGTTTCAGGCCCGTCGATGTTCGCGCTGGCGGATGTCTCGGCTTATCTGGTGACGCTGGCGATGATCGGGCCCAAGGCGCTTGCGGTGACGACGAATTGCTCGATTGATTTTATGCGTAAACCGCTGGCGGATGTGCCGCTGGTGGCCCATGCCAAGCTGCTGAAGCTGGGGCGGCAGCTGTCGGTGACGGATGTGTTGATCTATTCCGAAGGGTCGGACAAGCCCGTGGCGCGGGCCGGGCTGACCTATGCGATTCCGCCTGCGTCGATGGGGTGAGGGGGCAGGGTTTAGGGTCAGCGCCTGACCGTGGGGTGGCGATTGCGACGCCGGTCCATGCCACTTTATGGCGCAGCCGTGATGCGCCTTCTCGCAGATGCGTCCAGCCTCACCAAATCGCCAGCCCGCCGGGACGGGCAGGCGATGGCCCGGCGCCTGCGGCTTGATTCCGGGCCGAGGAATTCTCAGAGGCCACAAAAAAGGGCCGGGAAAACCCGGCCCGAGGAAGAGGTCCGGCAGTCGCCACAGGGAAGCTACGCCTGCCAGAACACGCGGGAAGCCTCGGCCGAGGCTTGTTCCGGTGTCAGTCCCGCATCTTCAAGCTCCCACGGTTCAAGCGCGGCAAGCGCGATCCGGGTGCGTCGGCGGGCCGCCCATGTGGTCACGACCGCCGCAAAGCGCAGCGCAATCACCGCAGGGACCGGCAGGGCGCGGTATGTCATCAATGTCATTGCATCAGCGGTAAGGGGGCGTGCCTGTGTCATGGGGGAACTCCTTGAATTTGTATTGGCGAAATTGTATTGACACAAAGTGCAGAATACCTACAGGTACAAAGGTACAAAGCGCGATACAATTTGACCACAGGAATATTGTAATGGGTACAATTTGGCAGCCGACATTGGCCGAGGGGCAGGGGCCGAAGTACAAGCTCGTCGCGCTGACCATCCGGCAGGGGATCGACTCCGGCGCTCTGGCGGTGGGGGATAAGCTGCCGCCGGTGCGGGAACTGGCGTGGCAATTGGGGATTACCCCCGGCACCGTGGCGCGGGCCTATACCATCCTCACGGATGAGGGTCTGTTGGAGGCCGAGGTGGGCCGTGGCACCTTTGTCGCCCCGCCGCAGGCGGCCATCCGCGAGGATGTTTGGAATCGCGAACAAGATAGTTGGATCAAGGAGTTGGAGGTTGCCGATACGGATGCGGTCAGCCTCTTCAGCCCGCGCCTGCCGGACATGGGGCAGGTGGCGCTGATCCGCAGCGCCCTGCGGCAGGTGGCGGATGTGCCGGGCGAAGATCTGATGAACTATCCCACCCGCGACGCCTATGCCCCGGTGCGGCAAGCGGTGGTCGACTGGCTGTCGCATCTCGCGCTCGGGCCGCTGAGCGAGCGTGACGTCGTGCTGTCGCATGGCGGGCAGAGTGGAATTGTATTGGTACTGCAAGCGATCCTTTCGGGGCCAAAGCCGGTGATGCTGGTCGAAGACCTCTCCTACGCCGGGTTTCGCCGGGCAGCGGAGGTGCTGCGCGCCGAAGTGGTCGGGGTGGCGATGGACAAAGACGGCGTGTTGCCCGAGGCGTTGGACAAAGCCGCGCGCGACAGCGGAGCGCAGGTCTTTTGCACCACACCTGAAGTGCACAATCCAACGGGCAGTCACACCAGTCTTGAACGGCGCCGCGCGCTGCTGGAAGTCGCCAAACGGCACGGGTTGGAGATTTTGGAGGATGATTGCTACCGCATGGGCTCTGCCCGCGCGCCGAGCTATCGCTCGCTCTGGCCGGAGCATGTCTGGCATGTCTCTTCGATCTCGAAAGAGTTGACGCCCGCGCTGCGTGTCGGCTTTGCGCTGGCGCCGGCGGGGCGGTCGGCGGACCTGCGGCGGGTGGCGGAATACGGGTACTTCGGCCTTGCCCGCCCTTTGGCCGAGGCGACGCGGATTCTGCTCACCGATCCGCGGCTAAAGGGCATTTGCACAGATATCCGCGAGAGGCTGGCGGAATATGTAGAGGTCGCGGTCAACCATCTGGGCGGGCATGAATTGCAATGGTCGCGTGACGTGCCTTTCTTATGGCTGCACTTGCCGCCGGGTTGGCGCGCAGCGGGGTTTTGCCGCGCGGCAGAGGCGCAGGGCGTGCAGATCCGATCTGCCGATGAATTCGCCCTGCGCGATGGCCGCGCGCCCCATGCGGTGCGCATCGCGGTGAATGCCCATGTCTCTCTGCGCTCTTTTGAGGCGGCGATGCAGCGGCTGCGCTGTCTCTTGGACAATCCGCCAGAGCAGATCAGCGTGTAGAAATATGGGGTATTATTATACCTAAATCATAAATAGCTGATTTTGCTTACGTAATCCGTGATTGCTGCGCTTGACCCGGCGATGCAGGTGGTTATAACCCCTCCATCAGACACCGGGCGGGGATTCCTCGTTCCGACCAACCTTAAACGGGAATTCATCCATGAAAACCTTTTCTGCGACACCGGCAGATATCGACAAGAAATGGATCATCATCGACGCCGAAGGCGTCGTGCTGGGCCGTCTCGCCTCGATCGTTGCCATGCGCCTGCGCGGCAAGCACAAGCCGTCCTTCACGCCGCATATGGATTGCGGCGACAACGTGATCGTCATCAACGCCGACAAGGTGCAGATGACCGGCAAGAAGCGCGAAGAGCACTTCTACTGGCACACCGGTCACCCCGGTGGCATCAAATCGCGCACCAAGGCACAGATCCTCGAAGGCGCGCATCCTGAGCGTGTTGTGACCCAAGCGGTCAAGCGCATGCTGCCCGGCAACCGCCTGAGCCGCCAGATCATGACCAACCTGCGCGTCTATGCAGGTAGCGAACACCCCCATGAGGCGCAGAGCCCCGAAGTTCTGGATGTCAAATCCCTGAACAAGAAAAACACGCGGAGTGCATGAGCATGGCTGACGAAATCAAATCCCTCGACGGTCTGGAAGCAGCCGTGACCGACAACATCGGCGGCGTGCAGGGCACCGAGACCGAAGTGACCCCCCGTGAGCCGGTTCGTGACGAACTGGGCCGCGCCTATGCCACCGGCAAACGTAAAGACGCGGTCGCCCGCGTTTGGATCAAGCCCGGTTCCGGCAAGGTCATCGTGAACGGCAAGCCGCAGAACGAATACTTCGCGCGCCCCGTGCAGCAGCTGATCCTCGCGCAGCCTTTCGGCATCACCAACACCGAAGGTCAGTTCGACGTGATCGCGACTGTCAAAGGCGGCGGTCTGTCCGGTCAAGCGGGCGCGGTCAAGCACGGCATCTCCAAAGCCCTGCAACTCTACGATCCCTCCCTGCGCGGTGCGCTGAAAGCGGCAGGCTTCCTGACCCGCGACAGCCGCGTCGTCGAGCGGAAGAAATACGGTAAGGCCAAAGCGCGCCGGAGCTTCCAGTTCTCCAAGCGTTAAGCTTACCGATCAAGTTTGCGAAAGGGCTGCCCTCCGGGGTGGCCCTTTTTCGTTGGGGTGAGCAGGGTTGGCCGCGGCACATGGAAAAGGCCGCCGCGGTCTCCCGCAGCGGCCTTAGGGTCGGATCGCTTCTGATCCCGAGACGGCTTAGCCGCCGATTTCGTAGCTCACGGTGAAGCCCAGCACGCCGTCGCCATCGTTGGTGTCTTCGTAAAGCGCTTCGAAGGTGACGCCATCACCGAAGTCATAAACGGCACCGGCTTCGGCATAGATGTTGTCGTCGCGGTCGCTGTTGCCGATGAGGCCAACGGCGGTCCAACGCTCGGACAGGGGCGCTTCAAACGCGACTTCCTGATCGCTTTCGCCATTGTCGGGGTCGATG
The DNA here is from genome assembly GCF_017743915.1 of Sulfitobacter sp. R18_1. NCBI lineage: Bacteria > Pseudomonadati > Pseudomonadota > Alphaproteobacteria > Rhodobacterales > Roseobacteraceae > Sulfitobacter > Sulfitobacter sp. R18_1. The sequence continues at coordinate 149,657 of NZ_JAGHRG010000010.1, read as the reverse complement.
ATCACGGCGAATGCGCCCGAGACGTCACGCCCGATGGGGAAGCCCAGCGTCGCGGTGATCTCTTCGCTGTGGTCTTTGGAATCGTTCAGCCAGATGTAGCCATAGGTCAGATCCCAGCTCAGGCCCTGACCGAAGTCCGCGCCGTAGCCGAGGTTCGCTTCGAATTCGACGTCATCGCTGGGGTCTTGGTAAAGCGATGTCGCGCTCAGCCCGGTGTGGAAGCCGCCGTAGGTCAGCTCGACAAAACCTTCGACTTCGTTTTCGAGGTGATCGAAATCATCCGACGTGTTGAACCGCGTCGCGGCAGAGACGCCGGCGGTCCAGCCAACCATGGAAGTCATGCTGCGGTCTTCGATGACCGGGTCGAAACCGGTGGTGACGTTTTCCTGCGCATAGGCAGCAGAGGAGAGCAGCCCGGCGGTGAGGCCGAACCCGATAAGATGTTTGATATTCATGGCATTTGCCTAGTTTTGGACCATAGCTTGTCTGCGACTGGCGAGGTCAGGTTGTGTAGGCCCCTCGGATAGGGCGCTCACCGGGGGGCGGCAAGGCTCGATTGCGCATATCTGGCATGCGTTAAAACATAACATTGTGATCGACGGAAATTTCGCCCAAGTCGTTGGTTTTTCTGGGACGACGTGGTTCCGGGCGGGGCTGTGCCTGCCTATATCAGCCCCAACACAGGAGACAGTCATGCAGTATTCAGTTCTTGATCTTGCGCCCGTGCCCGAAGGGTCGGACACCACCACCGCCATCGCCAATTCCGTCGCTCTGGCACAACTGGCCGAAGCCAAGGGCTATCACCGGTTTTGGATGGCGGAGCATCACAACATGCCCGGCATCGCCTCGGCGGCGACCTCGGTTCTGCTGGGGCATGTAGCAGACCACACGAAAGAGATTCGCGTCGGCGCGGGTGGGGTGATGCTGCCCAACCATGCGCCCTTGGCCATTGCCGAACAGTTCGGCACGCTGGCGGCGATTCATGGCGACCGGATCGATCTGGGGCTGGGCCGCGCGCCGGGCGGGGATCAGGCGGTGATGCGCGCCATGCGCCGCGGCATGAGCGCGGGCGATCAATTCCCCGATGACGTGGCCGAGTTGATGGCCTATCTAGGCGCGCCCGATCCCCGCGCGCCGGTCCGCGCCCATCCGGGAGAGGGGACGCATGTGCCGATCTGGATCCTCGGCTCATCGCTCTATGGCGCACAATTGGCGGCGCATTTCGGGCTGCCCTATGCCTTTGCCTCGCATTTCGCGCCGGACGCCTTGGAAGAGGCCACGGCGATCTATCGTCGGGATTTCAAACCATCCGAAGCCTGCCCCGAACCGCGTTTCATGCTGGCGGTGAACGTCTTTGCCGCTGACACGGATGAGGAGGGCGCCTATCTGCGGACCACCATGCAGCAGGCTTTCGCCCGTCTGCGTACTGGCCGCCCCGGCAAGCTGCCGGCCCCGGTGCGCGACATTGATGCCGAGATCGGCGCGGGCCTACGCCAAGGGGTCGACCATGCGTTGCGCATCTCTGCCGTGGGCAGCCCTGAGACGGTGAAACGCCAGTTGGAAACGCTGATCGCGCAGCACCGACCCGATGAGTTGATCTTGACCGGGCAGATTCACGACCACTCAGCGCGCCTGCGCTCGTTCGAGATTGCGGCGGTTGTCTTGCAGGACATGAAAGTGGCGGCCTAAGGGCCGCCGCCGTCACTCGTCAGGGCTGACCAGCCCCAAGCCCCGCAGATAAATCCCGATCCCGGTTTCCAGCAGGTCATCGGGCGGGAAGGGTGAGGCGCGCCCGGGCGAGTTACGGGCAAAAAGCTCAACCACCCCGTGGCTCATCGCCCAGATATGGGCTGAGAACATCGAAGCTGGCGGGCGTTTGTCCGCCGGAATATGCTGGCTGAGGTCGGTCGCCGCGCGTTCCAGCACCGCATTGGCGCGGTTGGCGGCATGGGCCAGTTCCGGCGTACGGTTGACCGAGATGCCGGATTCGAACATCGCGATATAATGGCCGGGATGTTTGCGGGCAAAGGCAAGATAGGCGCGGCCCGTCGCCTCAAAGGCTTTGAGTGCCGAGGGCTGGCCGGATTGATAGGCGAATTCCATCAAATCGGCAAAGATATCATAGCCTTGATGCGCGGCCTCGGCGATGAGATCTTCGCGGCCTTCAAAATGGCGATAGACCGCCGCCGGGGTAACGCCCGCGCGTTTGGCGGCCTCGGAAAGGGTGAAACCCGTGGGGCCGCGCTGCTCGATCAACTCAAGCGCTGCGTCGATCAGCGCTTGGCGCAGGTTGCCGTGGTGGTAGCCGCGCTTAGGCATCCCAGATGTCCGGCCCGCCGCAGATCTCATCGTCGATCTTGCCGATCGCCTTGGCGTCTTTCTGAGGATAGTCGAAACGGTGCAGCAGATGGCGCATGGCCGCCAGACGGGCGCGGCGTTTGTCGTCAGAGCGGATCACCGTCCACGGGGTTTCATCCGTATGGCTGCGCATCAGCGTCTCGGCGATGGCGGCGGAATACTCCTCCCATTTCGCGAGACCTTTAACGTCGATGGGGCTGAGTTTCCACTGTTTCAACGGATCGGACTCGCGCGACAACATGCGGCGCAACTGCTCGGCCCGGCCCACGTTAAGCCAGAATTTGATCAGGTGAATGCCGTCTTCGACGAGCATCTGCTCGAACGGGGTGACCTGTTCAAAGAAATGCGCGCGTTGTTCGGGGGTGCAGAAGTCAAAAACCTTTTCCACCACCCCGCGATTGTACCAAGAGCGGTCATAGAAGACCATCTCTCCCGCCGTGGGCAAGTGTTTGATATAGCGTTGGAAATACCACTCACCCTGTTCCGTCTCAGTGGGTTTCGACAGGGCCACCACCCGCGCAGACCGCGGGCTCAGGTTTTCGCGCATGCGGCGGATCGTGCCGCCTTTGCCAGCGGCGTCGCGGCCCTCAAAAACCATGACCACGCGCTGCCCGGTTTCGCGCACCCAAGATTGCAGTTTGACCATTTCGATCTGCAAACGATCATAGTCGCGCTCATAAGTCTTGCGCGACAGACGTTCGTCATGCGGATAGCTGGGCGACAGGATATCGTCCTTGTCGGCCCGCTGGATCGCTTGGCGGATGTCCTCGGGGGCGTCGTTTTCGTAAAAGGCGCTGATTGCGCCGTCAAAGGGCAGGTCCATGGGCGCTCCTTGCGGGTTGTTCTTGTTTCAATATGGGATGTTAAGGCGATTAACGCAAACCGGCACGGGCGGCGGCGCGGTCGATGGCATCGACCACGGCCTGCGGGTCGGCGTGATGGGGCATATGGCCCATGCTGGGCAGGCGGTTCAGGGCGCCGTTGGGGATGTCTTGGATCAGCTCCTCGGCGTGGATATGCATGGGGACAATGGTATCGGCATCGCCGTGGATGATCTCGACAGGCATGGTCAGGCGGTCATATTGCGCCGCCATTTCAACCACATGGGGGCGAAGCTGATGGACCTGTTGCGCATTGGCGCGGCTGGCGCTGCGGCGCAGGGTCAGGCCCGTGCCGATGTGATCGGCATAGCCTTCGGGCGCTTGCTGTGGGGCAAAGATCGCCGCGATGCTGCTTTGCACCACGCTGTCGGGGACAAAGGCGGTGACTGCGGGGATAAAGAGCGCCCCGCCAAGCCGTGAGGCGCTGACGTTATAGAGCCAGCCCAGACCGCCGGGCCAAGGTTCCGACACGGCAGAGACCAGCACCAGTGCTGCGGTCTCATCGGGGCGTTGCAGCCCCCATGCCAGCGCCACGGCCCCGCCAAAGGAATGGCCCAGCACGATGGGGTTTTCGACGCCCAGTTGATCCGCCGCTTTCTGCAAGAGTGCGGCCTGTTCCTGTGGCGACTCGCCGCGCGGGTTCCAAGGCCCGCGCGCGCCGGGCAGGCGGGCGGTATAGCCCATGCCGGGACGGTCGAACATGATGACGCGGTAGCGGTCGCTCAGCCGCTCAGCGAAGCCCAAAGTGAAATCGCGCAGGTTGCCGCTGGCCCCATGGATCAACACCAGATCTGGCCCGTCGCCGATGATCTTGGCATGGACCGGCAGGCCGTCCACCGTGATGATCTCCCCCTCGGGCGGATGGCTGGCTTCGGCCCGCGCCTCATGCCGCGCGGCGCGCCATTGGACGAGCGCGGTGAGCAGCGCCAGCCCGAGGAGGAGGGCAAGCAGCAGTTTAATGGCCGATCTCATTCATATCGAAGGGGGTGGTTTGGTATATCTCGTTGATCCAATTGCCATAAAGCAGATGCGCATGGCTGCGCCAGCGGTTCACCGGCGTGCGTGCGGGGTCATCCTCGGGGTAGTAGTTGCAGGGCACGTTGATCGGCACGCCATTCGCGACATCGCGGTCATACTCTTGCTTGAGCGTGTCGCGGTCGTATTCGAAATGGTTGAAGACATAGAGCGCGCGGTGCGCGGGGTCTTCGATCAGGCAGGGGCCGACTTCATCGCTACCCAGTAGCGTGGTGAGGCCCGCGTGCCTGTTCACTTCGTCTTGGCGCATCTCGGTCCAGCGAGAGACGGGCACGGTGCAATCATCGGAAAACCCGCGCAGATAGGGCGAGGCGGGCGCAAGGTTGCGATGGCGGAAACAGCCGAAGGCTTTCTCGGGCAGGATGTGTTTCTTAACCCCATGGAAATGGTTGATCATCGCCATGCCGCCCCAGCAGACGCCAAAGGTGGAGTGGATGTTGGTCTGGGTCCATTCCATCACCTCGCCCAACTCGTCCCAATAGGTCACTTCGTTAAACTCAAGATGCTCAATCGGGGCGCCAGTGATGATCAGCCCGTCGAATTTTTCGGCCTTCATCTCCTCGAAGGGGCGGTAGAAGCTTTCCATATGTTCCGCTGCCGTGTTGCGGGCTTGGTGGTCTGACATGCGGATGAGGCTTAGCTCAATTTGTAGGGGTGTCGCGCCGATCAGACGGGCGAACTGGTTCTCGGTCTGGATTTTCTTGGGCATCAGGTTCAGCAGCGCGATGCGCAGCGGCCGGATGTCTTGCCGCGAGGCCAGTTCCTCGTCCAGCACCATGACCCCTTCGTTGCGCAGAACGTCGAAGGCAGGCAGGCGGGAGGGGATCTTGATGGGCATGAGACAGGTCTTTCAGGGGTGGCCAGTGCAGTCAGATAATCTTGGGCGGGGCGGGTTCAACCGCCCGCGGGCAGGTGGCGGGCAATGAGGTCGGTAAAGTCTTCGGGAGCTTTCAGCGCGTCGATGTCAGCAGGGGTGATAGTGACGCCCCATTTGGACATCGCCTCATAGCGGGGTTGGCGGTGCGACAGGGCGGCGGCATAGGTCCAGCGGATGAAATCGTCGGGGTTCACCGCGTCCTCGGTGATGTTTTTTTCCGCCAGATAATCGGCCCATGCCCGGGCGAGGAATTCGGGCTGATAGGCCATCGGCTTTGGCGCTTTGTCAAAGCGGCGGATAAGTTCCTCGGTATGGGCCTCGTCGCCCTTGATCCAGACCAGCAGACATTCCTCGGACAATTGCCGCAGGAGCGGGTCGTTCGGGTCTTCGGGGTCGACCCATTCGCAGATCGAGCCTCCGGTGTCGCAGATGAAATGCGGATAGCCATAGAGCGCCTCGGCGCGGGTGGCGAAATAGGCGGTGTCTTGCAGGGCGTTGATCTCGGCCCGGCGGAAAGCCTCTTGCCGTTTGGCGTATTCCTCCATCGGCAGCCCGCCGCGCGAAGGGTCGCCCGGTTTGCCCAGCCATGTGGCTACGGGCGACAGGTTGTCGAAGGTGATGTTCGAGCCGATGTAGATGCTATCGCTCAGCAGCAGATCGCGCAGGAAGGGCACTTTCATCGCCTCGGCCTTGGCATTGTCGGCGATGAGTTCGCCCAAGTAGCGGGTGCCGATGCGGTAGTCGATTGAGTAGTGAAACCAATCCCCGCTGGCGCGCAGCAGGCTGGAGAGATGGGTCTTGCCCAAGCCCGACATGCCGAAGATCAGAACTTTGCGCCGCGGCGCCGCGCGCCAATCGTCAGCCGTGGGGTAGAGCATGTATCACCAAGGTTAAGTGCTTTGTTTCCCCTGACTACCCCAGTGTTTCACCAGACGCCAGATGCGGCCATCGAGCACCAGAAGCCCGAGTGCCAGAAGGGCGAAACCGCCATAGGCAGCGGGGCGCAGGGTCTCATCGCGCAGCCATGCGCCCAGCAGGATCGCCACGGGGGCGACCAGCAGTGTCACCAACATCAGGTTGCTGCTGCCCGCCATGCCGAGCACGCGGTAATAGAGCAGATAGGCCAGCGCCGTCGCGGCCAGTGCGTAATAGGCGATGGCGACGAGGGTGGCGGGGGCGAGGTTCAGGGTCAGTGGCCCTTCCGCCACCCATGCCAGCGGCAACATGACCAGCGTGGCGCCGGTGAGCATCCCGGCAGCGGCCAGTTGCGGCGGCTGGCCCGGCAGCAGTTTGCGCGCGCAGACCCCGGCCATGGCATAGGACATTGCCCCGCCCAGAACCGCCAGCTGGGCAAGGCTGCCGAGGTCGAAATTCGTGAGATTTTCCAGACCGATGGCGGTGCTGACGCCCGCGAAGCCGAGGCAGACGCCAATCGCCTTGCGCGGGGTGATCCGCTCATCCGCCAGAAAGATGGCGGCGGCCAGCACGCCAAAGATCGCGGTGGCGGCATTGAGGATCGAGGTCAGCCCCGAGGGGATGTGCAGCTGCCCCCATGCCATCAGCGAAAAGGGGATCACATTGTTCAAAAGTCCCATCAGCAGGAAGGCCGCCCAGATGCGCGGGTCGCGCGGCAGTGGCAGGCGCATGGTGGCGACGGCGGCCCAAAGCACCAACATCGCCCAGAACACCCGATGCGCGACCGAGGTCAGCGGCCCGATCTCATCCAGTGCCACCCGCACGGCCACAAAGGACGCGCCCCAAAGCAGAGCGAGAAAGCCCATTTCGATCCAAGCACGCGGGGGAATGGTTTTTTGTGTGATCATGACCTCGGGTTTAGGCCGTTCCGTTGATCGGCACGACCCGAAAGATGCGCATGCATAAAAAACGCCGCCCGAGGGTCTCGGGCGGCGTAATCTCGACGGGTCTGGTGTGGATTAGAAGGTGAAGCCCACTTTCACACCAAAGGCCAGAGCATCGTTGTCTTCGAACTCGCCCGATGCATTCGCACCGTTCAAAGTTGTCTCTGCATCACCGATGTTGACGTAGCGCACGCCGGTGGTGATTTTCATGTTATCGCGGGTATAGACGGCAGCCAGTGCAAGGCTCTTGTTGCCATCGGTCGGCCCGAGGTTGGAGGCGAACCCGCCGTTGGACTTCTCATAGCCGACGGAGGCCGAGACCGACCAGTTGTCGTTCAGACGGCGGCCGACGCCGAGCGAGTAGGTGAAAACGTCGTCATCGTAGCTGACGAGCGAGCCACCCGTCGCGCCTTGGTATTGGGCGGGGGTGATGTCGAAGGACGACCAATCGACCCAGCGGACGCCACCGAAGAGCAGCGTGTCGGCGGCGATGCCGGTCTGGAAATCAAGGTTCACCGACTGCGGGGTTTCGATTTCGGTCGTGCTCATGATGGCGCCGAACTCGGTCGTGTCGACCTCGTGGTCGATGCTGGAGCTATAGGTCAGCGCGACACGCATGGCGATGTCGGGGCGCTCATAGGCGACACCCGCAACATAGCCGACGCCGGTGTCACGCTCGCCGTTCACCGTATAGCCGGCGACGAAGGGCACAGCTGCGACCGCTTCGATGGTCTGGACGCGCAGACCGCCGTGAACGCTGAAGTTCTCGTTCATGCGATAACGCAACAGGCCGGTTATCGCGTGGCTTTCCAGATCCGCTTGGGCACCTTGTGCATAGTAGCCGGTGGGCGTGGGGTAATCGACATCCGCGCCGAACGGCTGATCATAGATGATCGCATAGGACAGCTTGTCGTTGATGTCGGCCTTATAGGCTGCGCCAAACTGGAGATAGCTGGAGGTCATATCGCCGGAGCTGACATTCGACAGCGATGGCGGCGGCACTGCCATTGTCGACGTCCCGCTGGTGGATGGATCGATATGCCCAAAGCTGAACTCCGCATAGCGGCCGCTTTCAAATAGGGCGTTGATGGATTGACCCGACCGATCGATACCGCCAGCGTGAACGAGTGCCGTAGATGCCAACAGTGCCGGAATTGCCAAGAAATAGGTTTTCATTTGCTTTCCTCCCAAGACTTCTGTGCGGTTCCTCCCCGGCACAGGTTAGAAACGATCTAAGCGGATAGCTGCCGTTTGCGTCAATCACTGACCTTGGGTCAGGTTGAAATCTGGGCAAACATTACTTGGGGTGTGCTTTGCGGGTCTCAAACCAGATGTTGAGGTAATTGCCCGCAAAAATGATCGCGGCCCCGACGAAGACCCAGACATCGAGCGCTTCGGCATAGAGGAGCATCCCGACGACCGCGATCGCCGGAAGGCGGACGAAATCAATCGGCACCACCACGGTCGCGGGGGCGAGGCTCAGCGCGTTGGTCAGGCAGTAATGCGCGAGCAACCCACAGGCGCCGACGAGCAGCAGAAATGGCATCGTCTCAACAGTAGGTCCGGCGATATCGCCGTCGTAGCCCGCCGAGATCAGGCCAAATATCAATTGCAGCGTTGTGAGGTAGAATAGGATCGTGGTGATCCCTTGGGTGCGCGTCAGCCGCTTGGTCAGCACATTGGTCAGCGCAAAGAAGACCGCACAGCCCGCCGCCGCCAGAATGCCGGTGTTGAGGTTGCCAATATCAGGCCGTGCGACGATCAGAATGCCGATAAACCCCATGACGGCGGCCAGCGCCCGCGTGGCGGTCAACCGTTCGCCCAGCAGAAAGATCGACAGGACGATGACCCAAAGCGGTGAAGTGAACTCCAGCGCGAAAACCTGCGCCAGCGGGATCAGCGACACGGCGAGGAACCATAGGTTCTGCCCGGTGAAATGCGCGAGGTTGCGCAGCAGTTGCAGGCCGAAGTTGCGGGTGTTGATCTGCCGCCACGCGCCCGTGGCTCCGGCGAGCGACAGGACGATGATCACGCCAATCACGCTGCGGTAAAGCATCACCTCGAAAGTGTCGAACCGCGCCGAGAGTTCGCGCCCCGCCACGGCCATGGTGGAGAATGACCCGATGGAGCCGATCATCCAGAGTGCGGCGCGAAAAGTGGGGCTCATGTGGTTTCTGTGATCTGATAGTCGCGGGCGATTCCGGCGGTGAGCCGCGCCCAGTCCGATGCTGCGGCACGGGCCTGATGCGCTTCAAAGGCCGCGCGGTCGGTAAAGAGCTCCGCGACCTGCCAGACAAGGGGATCGTCGGTCGGTGTCACGTCGAAGCCAAGGCAGCCCGGCTCGGCCCAGGTGAGACGCTGATGCGCGTCAAGTCCTGCGCACACCCGGTCCGCCTCGGCCCGGGTGGCGCAGCGAAGGTGGCCGGTTAGGGCCACCCGCATTTTATTCCCACTCGATGGTGCCCGGAGGTTTCGAGGTGATGTCATAGGTCACGCGGTTGATGCCCGGCACCTCATTGATGATCCGTGTGGCGGTCTCACCAAGGAAATCATGCGAGAAGGGGTAGTAATCCGCCGTCATCCCATCGACCGAGGTCACCGCGCGCAGGGCGCAAGCGAAGTCATAGGTGCGGCCATCGCCCATCACGCCCACGGTGCGCACCGGCAGGATCGCCACGAAGGCCTGCCAGATATCGTCATAAAGCCCATGGCGGCGGATCTGGTCGATATAGACCGCATCGGCTTCGCGCAGGATGTCGAGCTTCTCGCGGGTGATCTCACCGGGGCAGCGGATCGCAAGACCCGGCCCGGGGAAGGGATGGCGGCCAATGAAGGAGGGCGGCAGGCCCAACTCGCGGCCAAGCTCGCGTACTTCGTCTTTGAAGAGCTCGCGCAGCGGCTCGACCAGTTTCAGGCCCATCTTTTCAGGCAGGCCCCCGACGTTGTGGTGGCTCTTGATGGTGACCGAGGGGCCGCCGGAGAAGGAGACGCTCTCGATCACGTCCGGGTAGAGCGTGCCTTGGGCAAGGAAGGTCGCATCGCCCACTTCCTTGGCGTGTTTCTGGAACACGTCGATGAAGAGCTTCCCGATGATCTTTCGCTTGGTCTCGGGGTCGCTGACGCCGTCCAGCTCGCCCAAGAACAGCTCCTGCTCGTCGGCGTGGATCAGCGGCATGTTGTAATGGTCGCGGAACATGGTGACGACCTCTTCGGCCTCCCCCTTGCGCAGCAGACCGTGGTCGACGAAGACGCAAGTCAGCTGGTCGCCGATGGCCTCATGGATCAACACCGCGGCGACGGAGCTGTCGACCCCACCCGAAAGGCCGCAGATCACCTTTTGGTCGCCGACCTGCTCGCGGATCGCGGCAATGGCTTCTTCACGATAGGCGCTCATGGTCCAGTCGCCCTTGAAGCCCGCTAGACGCACGAAGTTCTCATAAAGGCGCGGGCCGTTGGGGGTATGGTGCACCTCAGGGTGGAACTGCACCGCATAGAAGTGACGCTCCACATCCGCGGTGATGGCGAAAGGCGCGTTGGGGGAGGTGCCATAGACCTCGAACCCCGGAGCGATCTTGCTGACGTGGTCACCGTGGCTCATCCAAACCTGTTCGCGGTCGGTGGCGAACCAGCCTTCGAGCAGATCAAGCTGTTGGCCCGTGGGGGTGACAAAGGCCCGGCCGAATTCAGCGGTGCCATGGCCGCGCTCCACATGGCCGCCAAGGCAATGCATCATGACCTGCTGGCCATAGCAGATGCCAAGGATCGGCACGCCCAGTTCGAAAACGGCCTGCGGCGGACGCGGCGCGCCTTCGGCAAACACCGAGGACGGGCCACCCGACAGGATCACCGCCTTAGGCGCGAATTCCTTGAGGAAGGCTTCGTCCACCGTGTTGAACGGGTGGATTTCGCAAAAGACATTCAGCTCCCGCAGGCGACGCGCGATAAGCTGCGTGACCTGGCTGCCGAAGTCGATGATGAGAAGGCGGTCATGGGTGATATCTGTCATGGGGCTGTGATTAGGCCCGTGCGCGCGCTCTGGCAAGTCTCTAGCAAGCCGAAGACCGGTGCCGCCCGCGTTTAATTCGCGCAAGTGGCGTGGGGACGGCACGCGATGTCGCTTTTTGCCGCTAGGGGGCGTTATCCGCGCGAAGCCCCTGCCGGGAATGGGGTAGTGACGGGCCAAGACTTGCGGGAAGGATAGAGCAATGGCGGAATCAGCACGACGGGCACGCGGCGGTGGTGGTGCGGCAAGACGCGCGGCACGCACAGCCGTCTCTTTCGAGACAGCGCGCTATATCGAACGGAATATCCCGAACTTCGAAGTGCTGACCGAAGAGGCGCTGGAAATCATCGAACAGAACGCCGACGCGGTGCTGGAAGAGATCGGCGTGAACTTCCCCGACAATCCCGAGGCATTGGCGCTCTGGCGTGAGGCCGGGGCCGATGTTCAGGGGGAGCGGGTGCGTATCCCACGGGGGCTGGCACGCAAGCTCTGCTCCACCGCGCCTTCGACGATCACCCAAGTGGCACGCAACCGGGATCGGGATGTGGTGATCGGGGGGAGGAACCTTGTCCTCGCCCCCGTCTATGGCCCGCCCTTCGTGCGCGATGCCGCAGGGGGGCGGCGCTATGCCACGATGGCGGATTTCGAGAAGTTCGTGAAGCTGGGCTATATGTCCAAATGGCTGCATCACTCGGGGGGGACGGTATGCGAGCCGACAGATATCCCGGTGAACAAACGTCACCTTGATATGCTGCGTGCCCATATGACGCTGAGCGACAAACCCTTCATGGGATCGGTGACCGAACCCAGCCGCGCGCAGGATTCCGTCGACATGTGCGGTATCCTCTTCGGCAAGGACTTCGTGCAGGAAAACACGGTGATGACCTCGCTCATCAACATCAACTCGCCGATGACCTTCGACGATGTGATGATGGGGGCGCTCAAGGTCTATGCCGAGAACAATCAAGCCTGCATCATCTCACCCTTCATCGTCGGGGGGGCGATGGCGCCGGTGAGTGTGGCGGGCACGCTGACACAGGTCTTGGCTGAGACGCTGGCGGGCATCGCCTATAGCCAGTTGGTCCGCCCCGGGGCGCCGGTGATCATGGGAGCTTTCGTCACCTCCATCGACATGAACAGCGGCGCGCCCACATTCGGCACGCCCGAGGCTGCGCATATCACCTATGGCGCTGGGCAACTGGCCCGCCGGCTTAACCTGCCGTATCGCAGCGCCGGGTCTTTCACCGGCTCGAAACTGCCCGACGCGCAGGCGGCCTATGAGACCTCGAACAGCCTGAACATGGGGCTGCTTTCGGGGGTGAACTTCATGCTGCACGCCTGTGGCTGGCTGGAAGGGGGGCTTGTGTCTTCTTTCGAGAAGTTCGTCATGGATGCCGATCAACTGGGCACGCTGCATCACCTCGCCCGCGGGGTAGAGATCGACGAGAACGCGCAGGCCATGGACGCGATCCGCGAAGTGGGGCCGGGGGGGCATTACCTCGGCTGCGCCCATACGCAGAGCAATTTCCGCGATGCCTTTTGGAAGTCGGATCTGTTGGACTACAAACCCTTCGAGACATGGTCGGACGAGGGCGCGCGCGACACGCAGAGCCTTGCCACCGCGCGGGTCGAAAAGATGCTGGCCGACTATCAGCAGCCTGCGCTGGATCCAGCCATTCGCGAAGCGCTCGATGCCTTTGTCGCGACCCGCAAGGCGGCGGAACCCGATAGCTTTAGCTAAAGCTTTGCGGCGGGGGCGATCCCCCGCATCTCAATTCAGGCGCTGGGCATCATCGCGGCCCTTAAGAACCGCGCCTCGCCGACCATGGCAATAAGAACATCTACATGGCGGATCAGGCTATAGCTTGCATCCGCCGTCTTGCGCTGGGTGTCCAACGCGGCCTCGATCTCGATCAGTTTGATCAGCGCGGTGCCGTGGCGTGGCAATATGCCAAAGCCCAGTATCCGTGGCAAATGGGTGCCGCGGCGGTAGTCCTCGGCCCCGATGCGGGCGGCCCGCATCAGCAGGCGCGGGCGGTGAAGTCTTTGCAACATGGTCAGTAAATCTTGCATCACACTCTCCGATTTCTGAGGGGTGAATCACCCCGGATTGGCGAAGTGTTGCACAACCTTTCCGGGTGTTGCGTGTTGCGGGTTCCCGGCGCACGGCGCCTTTCGATGGCGTTTACCTTTTGGAAACAATCATTGCCAAATGCGACGATTTTAACGAACGGGTAACCAAAACATCCATAGGTTGTGAATAACTCTGGGGATAACTCACCCAGCTTGGGGACCCGCCAAAATGGAAGTGGCAGTCAATTGAAGGCGCATCACCAAATTCAACAGTCCGTCCTGCCGGGATGGGTGCCGCACGGAGCCCTGCATTACCTCGCACATACGGAGACCGGCGCCCCGATCCGGGCCTTGGCACGCCAAGCTGGCTGTCATGCCTCGACCATCATGCGCCAAATTCGCCGTATCGAGACACGGCGCGACGATCCGCTGGTGGATGCCGCCCTGCGCAGGCTCGGGGCGGTGCGGCGCGCCTTGGATTGTACTGCTGGCCCCCCAGCAGGAAAGACAGCGACAATGACCAAACCCGCCGCCCCCCTTCTTGACGAAGACACTTTCGCCGCCGAGGCGCTGCGCGTCCTGCGGCGCCTGCATGAGGCAGGCGCGATCCTTGCCGTGGCCGTGGGAATGGAAAAGGCCGTCGTCTTGCGTGAGACGGACACCGGCCCCGGCGCACGCACTGCCGTGGTGGACAGCGCCGTGGCGCAGGCGATGGCGTTGAAAGATTGGATCGCACCGGGCAGCACGGGCCGGGTGACACGCTATCATATCACCAGCGCGGGGCGCGCGGCGCTGCGGCGCATGCTTGAAGAGCAGGGCGCGGCTGCTGATGGCTTTGCCGAAGATCAGACCGCCTTTCTGGGCGGGCCCGACGCGCCCGCGGCAGAGGTGGGCGTGGATGCGGATACGGCCCCGCGTCGAGGCCGCTATTGCTTGTCTGAAAGCCCGCTTTCGACCCTCGCCCGGCGGCGCGACAAATCCGGCGCGCTCTTTCTGAACGAGGGGCTGGTCCATGCGGGCGAAAGGCTGCGCGAAGATTTCGAACTGGCGCAGATGGGCGGTGAGGTTACGCAGAATTGGGATCACTTCCTGACCCCCGGCGCTAAGCCTAGCGGCGGGCGAGATGGGGCAGGCGCCATGGCCGCGGCGGAGGCGCGTAAGAGGGTTGCCGATGCCATGGCCGACCTCGGCCCCGGCCTGTCGGACGTGGTGCTGCGCTGTTGCTGCTATCTGGAAGGGTTGGAAACCACCGAGAAACGGCTCGGCTGGTCAGCGCGGTCGGGCAAGATCGTGCTTCGGATCGCACTCATGCGGCTGAAACGGCATTACGATGAAACCGTGGGGCCGGGCGGCCCCCTGATCGGGTAAATGCTGGTCGGGTAAAGAAGGGGCGGCAGGATGAGAACCCGGCCGCCCCGGTTGTTTAGTCTGCGACCTTTACCGGCGTCTCGTCTGTGACCGAGATCGCGACTTCGTCTTTCTCGCAAGCGGCACGCACACCGGCGGCATAGTCGGGGTGCACTTTCTCAAGCACCGCATACCAGCGCTCTTTCACCGATTGCGAACAGGGCGCCATGGCACCGGCCATGTTTTCGTGCAGACGGTCACGCTGCGCCTGATCGAACACCTCGGTATAGAGCTTGCGCGGCTGGACGTAATCGGCATCCGCCTCTTCCTGCACATAGCGGTCCGCATCGCCCGAGATGCGCAGCGGTGGTTCTTGCACCGATGGATCGGGACGGGCCGAGCCTTCGTATTGGTTCGGCTCGTAATAGGCATCCGGGTGGCCGGTCTGCTGCGGGAAGAACCGCATCGCGCCGTCCTTGTGGTAGTGATGCATGGGCGCGGCCTTGGGCGCGTTCACGGGCAGGGCCTCGTAATGCGTACCAAGACGGTAGCGGTGCGCATCCGCATAGGAGAACACCCGCGCCTGCAACATCTTATCGGGCGAGAAGCCGATGCCGGGGATTTTGTTCGACGGCGAATAGGCAGCGTTCTCAATGCTCTGGAAGTAGTTGTCGGGGTTGCGGTTGAACTCCAGCATGCCGACGGGGATCAGCGGGTAATCCGCATGCGGCCAAACCTTGGTCAGGTCAAAGGGGTTGAAGCCGCAGGTCTCGGCCTCTTCCTCGGGCATGACTTGGATGTTCAGCTCCCATTTTGGGTAGTCGCCGCCTTCGATCGCGTTAAAGAGATCCTCTTGGAAGTTCTCACGGGTGGAGCCGATCAGCTTTTCCGCGTCTTCATTGGTGCGGTTGCGGATTTCCTGCTGGCAGCGGAAATGGAACTTCACCCAGTGACGCTCGCCCTTGGCATTCCACATCGAATAGGTGTGGCTGCCGTAGCCGTGCATATGCATCGGGTTCACCGGAATGCCGCGATCGGACATCAGAATGGTGACCTGGTGCACACATTCGGGCTGCGCCGCCCAGAAGTCGAACATCGCCTCGGGCGAGCGCAGGTTGGTGCGCGGGTGGCGTTTCTGGGTGCGGATGAAGTCCGGGAATTTATAGGCATCGCGGACAAAGAAGATCGGGGTGTTGTTGCCCACAACGTCCCAGTTGCCCTCTTCGGTGTAGAATTTCACCGAGAAGCCGCGCACGTCACGCTCACTGTCGGCGGCGCCAAGCTCGCCCGCCACGGTGGACCAGCGCGAGATGATTTCGCAGGTCTTGCCCACTTCGGAGAAGATCGCAGCACAGCTATATTGGCTGATGTCATGGGTGACGGTGAAGGTGCCCTCGGCGCCCCAGCCCTTGGCGTGAACGGCACGCTCAGGGATACGCTCGCGGTTCTGATGAGCGAGCTTCTCGATCAATTGGTAGTCGTCCAGCAGCACCGGGCCACGGGCGCCCGCGGTCTTGCTGGTGTCGTTTGTCGGCATCGGTGCGCCGGCGGTGGTGGTGAGACGCTTGCTCATTTTGGGGATCCCCTCGGTTACTGTCTGACAGCAAGATGATCGATTCCGCCCATAATTTCCAATTGCAGTTTTATAAAATTGCGATAGGTAAAAGTTATGAACTTTACCCTGAAACAACTCGAATACTTTCGCGCGTTGGCGACCTTGGGCAACTTCGGGCGGGCGGCGGAGGCGAGCAATATCTCCCAGCCTGCGCTCTCGGTGCAGATCCGCACTTTGGAGGAAACGCTCGGCGGGCGGCTGATCGAGCGGCAGAGCCGCGCTTCGGTGCTCACGCCCTTGGGCCGCGAGGTGCTGACCCGTGCCGAGGATATCCTGCGCCGCGCCAAGCTATTGGAGGCCACGGCGCGGGAGCAGGTGGGGCTGGCGGGCACGTTGAATCTCGGACTAATCCCGACCGTGGCGCCCTATCTGTTGCCGGGGGTGCTGGCCGCGCTGCGCGCGCAGGATATCTCGCTTCGGGTCGAGGTGCGCGAGGCGCAGACGGATCAATTGCTGGCCGATCTGCGCGCCGGGGCGCTGGATGCGGCGGTGATGGCGGTGCCCTCGGGCGAAACGGGCCTGGCCGAGGTGCCGCTTTTCGAGGATCGCTTTCTGCTGGCGGGGTCGGCCGACCGGATGGCGGGGGCGGATGTCGCCCGCCCGACCGATCTGGCCCGCACGCCGCTGATGTTGCTGGAGGACGGCCACTGCCTCACCGATCAGGCGCTGGAGGTTTGCCAGCGCGACCGCACGCAGGCGGGCATTCACACCGGGGCGTCCTCCCTCGCCACGCTGTCGCGGCTGGTGGAGGCGGGCTTTGGTATGACCCTGATGCCCGAAATCGCCGCCAAGACCGAGCTTGATGCCGCACCGGGGCTGCGCCTGCACCGTTTCGGCGCGCCGGAGCCTGCGCGGCAAATCGGGCTCGTCCGCCGGGCGGGCACGCCGGGCAGCGGTTGGGCGGCGCAATTGGCCGAGACGCTGAAGGAAGTGGGGGAGGGGCTGACCGGAGAACTGCGCGCGAAATACTAGGCGCGGTGGGGCCTGTCGGGTCAAAGGGCGTGGGTCACAAGGACCGGGCCGAATGGCCCGATCAGGTCATGCAAAGGGCGCTTAGGCCGCTTCGGTTTGCTTTTGGTTCTCGAGGTATTCCAGCAGGGTCTCAGGGCTGGAAACGCCGTAGGGGTCTTCGTCGTGGTTGTCACGGATGCCGGGCTCTTCGAACCATGCTTCGATCTGACCATCGTTGATGATCGCCGCATAGCGCCAGCTGCGCGGGCCGAAGCCAAGGTTGTCTTTGGCGACCAGCATGCCCATGCGGCGGGTGAATTCGCCCGAACCGTCAGGGATCACGTCGATGTTCTGGACGCCCTGCATCTCTTTCCATTTGTTCATGACAAAGCTGTCGTTGACCGACAGGCAATAGATCGCGTCGATGCCATGCTCTTGGAAAGCGGCAAAATTGTTCTCGAAGCCGGGCAGCTGGTAGGTGCTGCAGGTCGGGGTAAAGGCACCGGGGAGGGAGAACAGCACAACGCGCTTGCCTTTGAAGAAATCATCGCTGGTCTTGTCTTCCCAGCGGAAGGGGTTGGACCCTTCGATGCTTTCGTCGCGCACGCGCGTCTTGAAGGTGACGTTGGGGACATTGATACCGGGTTTCATCGCGTCTCTCTTTCTCGGATTGGAATCTTTGTGGCTTGGTAGCCCATATAGGAAGCCTCGGCAACTCTCGCAATGCTGCAACTGCATTGTAATTTTTCAGTTACATATCAATGCGCTAAATCAACGATCTAGGGCGATGCCGCCTGTGCATGGCAGCCTTGTCGCGGGGGCGTATGCAGTAGGTGGCCATCGGGTTAAGGACTGTGATAAACATAGCGCGACACAATGATCAGAGGCCCCCGATGCGCGATCTGAAGATACCCGAACAGCGCCACCCCGAAAAGGCGCGCAAGCCCGACAACGTCCAGCCGAAAAAGCCGAGCTGGATCAGGGTCAAAGCGCCCGGCGGCAAAGGCTATGCCGAAACCGCGCGGATCATGCGCGACAACAAGCTGACCACGGTCTGCGAAGAGGCGGGCTGCCCCAATGTCGGTGAATGCTGGTCTCAGGGCCACGCCACGATGATGATCATGGGCGAGGTCTGTACCCGCGCCTGTACTTTCTGCAACATCGCCACTGGCAAGCCGCCCGAGGCGTTGGACGTGTTCGAGCCGGGCCGCGTGGCCGATGCGGTCGCCAAACTGGGGTTGAACCATGTGGTCATCACGAGCGTTGACCGCGACGATATCGAAGACGGTGGGGCCGAACATTTCGCCCAGACGATCCGCGCCGTGCGCCACCGCAGCCCCGACACGACGATCGAAATCCTGACACCGGATTTTATCCGCTGCGGCCCCGAAGCCCTTGAAAAGGTTGTCGAAGCGCGCCCGGATGTGTTCAACCACAACCTTGAAACCGTGCCGGGCCTCTACCCGGAAGTACGCCCCGGCGCGCGCTACTTCCACTCCCTCCGCCTGCTTCAGCGGGTCAAGGAGCTGGATCCGTCGATGTTCACAAAATCGGGCATCATGGTGGGCTTGGGCGAAGACCGCCAAGCGGTCATTCAGGTCATGGAAGACATGCGCGCCGCCGACATCGATTTCCTGACCATCGGCCAGTACCTACAGCCGACACCCAAGCACCATGCGCTGGACCGTTTCGTCACCCCCGAAGAGTTCACCTCTTATGAAAAGGCGGCCTACGGCAAGGGCTTCCTCATGGTATCGGCCACGCCGCTGACGCGGTCAAGCTACCACGCGGGCGACGATTTCGCGCGGCTGCGCGAGGCGCGGAACCGCAAGCTGGGTATCGCCTGATCGAAAAGACGCGCCCGGCGTTAACCGCCGGGCAGGGCTTTAAGGTAGGCCGCAATCGCTTCGCGGTCGCTTTCGGGGAGCTGCGCGAGGTTGCTGACCACCTCGGCCATCTCACCGCCCGCGCTGTCGTATTCCGGCGTGAAGCCGGAGGTGAAATAGGCCACGAGATCGGGTTTGGACCAATCAAGCTGATCCGGTGTGATGCCGGGAATACGCCCTTTGCCCGAAGGGTTCGGCGCGCCGGTCAGCCAAGCGCCCCGGTCAAGCGCGCCCAAAGCATTGCGCGGCGTGTGGCATTCGCCGCAATGGGCAAGCCCCTCGACCAGATAGCGCCCGCGTTCGACCTCAGCATCGGGCGCCTCGCTCATCACGAAATCATCATGTGAAAACAGCGCCTTCCATGCGCCAAGCCCGCGACGGATGTTGAAGGGGAACCCCACCTCATGCGGCAGGCTCGGCGTATCCGAGGCGGGCAAGGTCTGCATGTAGGCAAAAAGGTCCACCACATCCTGCGGGGCGAGGTGTTGGTAGGCGGTGTATGGAAAGGCGGGGTAATAATGCTGCCCCTCGGGCGAGACGCCGCGCGTCACGGCACGGGCGAACTCCTGCAGGGTCCAGTCGCCGATGCCATGATCTGGATCGGGGGAGATATTGGGCGCGTAGAAGGTGCCGAAATCACTGGCGAAGGGCAGCCCCCCGGCCAGCACCAGCTGCTCATCCTCCTCACTTTCGGGCGCAGCGTGGCAGGAAACGCAGCCACCGGCGGCAAAGACCAGCGCGCCCGCCTCTGGGTCCGGTGTCAGCCCGGCACCATAGGATGGCTCAAGCGGATCGGGCCGGGTGAGCGCCCAGCCAAGGGCCGCGCCGAGAGCGGCACAGCCCAGCAGTATAGGAATGACCCGTCGCAAGGATCAGTTCTTGGGGCCGCGGTAATCGTCATGGCAAGCGCCGCAAGCCTTGCCGATTGCGCTCATGCCCGCCCTCAGCGCATCCAGATCGGTGCCCGCGGCCTCGATCATATCCGCGCTGGCGGTTTCCAGCGCCATCAGCGCTTCGTTGAACCCTTCGGCATCGCTCCAGATTTCGGCCTTGGCGCGGGAACCTTCTACAGCGCCTTGCTCGGTCCCTTCAAGCCAGAGGGTGCCCGGCGCGAAACCGGCGGCGGCGTTCAGATTGGTCGCGGCGGCGGTGGCCATCTCGGCGTTATACTCCGTCTCGCCCTTGGCCATGCCGCCCAGAATGCCGGTATGATAGGCGATCAGTTGCATCTGCGCATGGCGCGCGTTCACCGCCGCACTGGCGGCTTTCTCACTATGGCTGGCGGCGAAGCCTGCGGTGGCAATCAAGGCGGCGCTGATACCAATGGCGGTAATGCTTTTGGTCAAATGCATGGTCATCTCCCTTTTCTTGCCGCAGCGTAACATGGCAAGGGCAGGTCGCAAAAAACAAAAATGTGATCAGCGGGATAAGACTGTGGGCGGGGTCAGAACCGGCGGGGGATACGTTCGGCCGTGGCCCAGTCAGGCCAATAGCCCAGCCATTCGACAAGCCCCACGGCCAAGGCCGCAGCGATGATCGCAAAGATCAAGATCACCCGTTTGCCCGAAGGTGGATTGCGCGCCCATTGAGACATGCGCAGCAGCCACCGCGGGTCCATCACGTAAAGCGGACTTTCCCGATGAAGGGCAGGTTGCGGTCGCGTTGGGCAAAGTCGATGCCATAGCCCACAACGAATTCATCGGGGATTTCAAAGCCGGTCCAATCCGCCTTGAGGTCGACCTCACGCCGGGTGGGTTTGTCGAGCAGGGCGATGGACTTCAACCGCGCAGGCTCACGCGAGCGCAGCAGGTTGGTGACATGATGCAGCGTGTGGCCAGTATCGACGATATCTTCGACGACCAGCACGTCGCGCCCTTCGATGGCACCGCGCAAGTCTTTGAGAATGCGCACCTCTCGGCTGCTTTCCATGCCGTCGCCATAGCTGGAGGCTTCGAGGAAATCGACTTCGATCGGCAGGTCCAACTCACGCACCAGATCGGCGATAAAGACGAAAGAGCCGCGCAGCAGGCCGACCACGACCAATTTATCGGTGCCGTTGAATTCACCGTGAATCTCACGGCAAAGATCTTCGATCCGCGCCGCGATGGCCTTGGCCGAGATCATTTCGTCGATGACATAAGGCCCGTGTGCCATGGTTTTGCCCTTGAATCTGCGGGGTTGAGACGTGAAATAGGGGGTTAACCCGCAACGCTACGGAACGCAATGCCTACGCACTCAGAGACCCGCCAACTGCCCTATAGCGCGCAACAGATGTATGATCTTGTCGCCGATGTGGGCCGCTACCCTGAATTCCTGCCTTGGACCGCCGCCGCGCGCATCCGCAGCGACGAGGACCGCGGCGATCATCGGGTGATGGATGCCGATCTGGTGATCTCGTTCAAAGTCTTTCGGGAGCGGTTCACAAGCCGCGTCGTGCTGTGGCCCGAGGCCAAGAAGATCGATACGGAATACCTCGACGGGCCCTTCAAGTATATGAAATCAAACTGGCATTTCGAGGATAACCTCGAAGGCTGTCAGGTGCATTTCTTCGTCGATTTCGAATTTCGCAACGCCATCCTGCAAAAGGTCATCGGCGTGGTTTTCAATGAGGCGATGCAGCGTATCGTGCGCGCCTTCGAGAACCGCGCGAAAGAGCTTTACGGCCCCAAGGGTTAAAGCGCCGCGAAGCCTTGCAGCAAAAGGCCGAGCGCGTGGTCGCGGGCGGCCAAGCGCACGGCATCACGGCCCTGCGCGCCGAACTCCACCGTTTCGGTCTGAACCCCGGCTGCCGTGGCCAGGCCAAAACAGACGCGGCCTTCGGGCTTGTGTTCCGACCCGCCCGGACCCGCGATGCCTGTGATCGACACGGCGATCTGCGCCTCTGACCGTTCCAACGCGCCCGCGGCCATCTCTCTGGCCACCTGTTCAGACACCGCGCCCCAATCCGCCAGCGCCTCCTCCGAGACGCCCAACATCGCCATTTTCGCGGCATTGGTATAGGTGACAAAGCCGCGGTCCAACAGAGCCGATGAGCCCGGCAGATCGGTCAGTGCCGCGGCCAGCATTCCGCCCGTGCAACTCTCCGCACAGGCAACCATCGCGCCGGTTTCGCGCGCCTTTTCCAGCAGTTGCGCGGCAAGGGTCATTTACAGGACCCCGTGATACAGCGCCGCCAGCGCCATGACGCCAAGTGCTGCGAAAATCCCGGCAAAGATATCATCCAGCATCACGCCCCACGGCCCGCCCTGACGGTCAGCCCAGCCGATGATCAGCGGCTTGGTGATGTCAAAAAGCCGGAACAGCGCAAAGGCAGCGATCCAACCGGGCCACATGGCAAGGATCGGGATCTGCATCGACCACGCAGCGTAAGAGAGCGGCAAAAGCGCGATCCACTGGCCAACCAACTCGTCGATCACGACCTCTCCGGGGTCATGATCCGGCCCGCCCGCCGTGTAGCGCGCAGTGGCCCACCAGCCCAAAGGGATCGCCACGAGTATCCCGATCACCAGCAGGGGAAAGCCGCCGAGCACATGCAACAGCCACGCATAGGGCAGGGCGATGAGCGACCCCCAAGTGCCAGGCGCGGGGCGGATGTGGCCGACGCCCAGAAGCGTCGCGATCAGATGGGCTGGGGTCATGTTTTCACCAATGTTGCTGTGGCCATACAGGCAATGCCTTCGCCGCGCCCGGTAAAGCCGAGGCGCTCGCTTGTGGTCGCTTTAACGGATACGCGGTCGATCTCGATCCCCAGCATCTCGGCCATCGCGGCGCGCATCGGCTGCACATGCGGGCCGATCTTGGGGGTCTCGCAGATGAGCGTGCAATCGACATGGGTGAGGGTGAAGCCCATATCGCGGGCCATCTGCGCGGCATGGCGCAGAAAGATATCGCTGCGCGCGCCCTTCCACTGCGGATCGCTTGGCGGGAAGTGCTGGCCGATGTCGCCGCGCGCCAGCGCGCCGTAGATCGCATCGGTCACCGTATGCAGCGCCACATCGGCGTCGGAATGGCCGACCAGCCCGTGGGTGTGCGGAATGTCGAGGCCGCAGAGGGTCACGTGGTCTCCGGGGCCGAAGGCGTGCACGTCAAATCCGTTGCCGGTGCGAATGTCCATGCGGGTCTCCAATATGCGGGCGGCGCGGGCGAAATCCTCGGGCCGGGTGATTTTCAGGTTATCGGCGCTGCCTTGGGTGATGGCAACGGTCAGGCCAGCGGCGCGGGCGACTTCGACGTCATCCGCCGCTTGGCCGTCATAAGACGCATGCGCCGCACGGATCGCGGCGAGGTCAAAGCCCTGCGGCGTCTGCGCGGCGAAAAGGGCGCTGCGGTCTTGGGTGCCGGTGACGCGGCCTTCGTGCCCCTGCCAAAGCGCGTCACTCACCGGCAGCCCCGGCGCGGCGGCTTGATGTTGGTTAAGCGCGTCGATCACGCCTGAGATGATCTGAGCCGAAACACAGGGCCGCGCGGCGTCATGGATCAGCACCTTCGTCGCCTGCCGGATCGCCGCAAGCCCGCGTTGGACCGAGGCCGCGCGGTCCGCCCCGCCGGTGGTCACGGTGATGCCGTCCGCCGTGAATGCCGCTGCCTGATCCATGTCGTCCGCGTTCAACACCAGCACGATCTCGGTGATCTGGGGCAGGGCGCGAAAGACGGCGAGCGTGTGGTCGATCACCCGCGCCCCTGCCAGCGCCTGCCATTGCTTCGGCTGCGGACCGCCGGCGCGGCTGCCGCGTCCTGCGGCAACGATCAGAGCTGCGATACTCATTTGGGCAATCCGGAAAAGCTGGCGAACATGGCCCTGTCTAGGCAATGCGGCGGCGGGGTGCAATCTGGGGTGGCTGCCTAAAAAATGGGCAGTGCCTCGGCGCATAGCTGCTTTTCAGGGTAGTTTTATTGAGGTCACCCCGTGGCAGAGCTACACAGCAAGGGACCGCACAAGGATTAAGCATGTGACCGCCGACCCCCTGACATTCGACCCGCCGGTATTCCTCGCCCCGATGGCCGGGATCACCGATCTGCCCTATCGCAGCCTCGTGGCGCGATTCGGGGCCGGATTGGTCGTGTCCGAGATGGTCGCCAGTCAGGAGTTGCTCAGCCGCCGCCCCGGCACGCGGGCGAAAGCGGAGCTGGGGCTGGATGTCATCGGCACCTCCGTTCAGCTTGCCGGGCGCGAGGCCGAACCGATGGCCGAAGCCGCCCGCATGGTTGAGGCGATGGGCGCCCGGATTATCGACATTAATATGGGCTGCCCGGCCAAGAAGGTGACGCAGGGCGCCTCCGGCTCGGCACTGATGAAGACCCCCGATCACGCGCTGCGGCTGATCGAAGCCGTGGTCGGCGCGGTCAAGGTGCCGGTGACACTGAAAACCCGGCTCGGCTGGGACGACAATATGCTCAACGCCGCCCCGATCGCCAAACGTGCCGAGGAGGTGGGCGTGCAGATGATCACCATCCACGGGCGCACGCGCTGTCAGTTCTACAAGGGCCGCGCCGATTGGGCCGCGATCCGCGCGGTGAAAGAGGCCGTGAATGTTCCCGTCATCGCCAATGGCGACATCATCGACAGTGACTCCGCGCGCACGGCGCTGCGGCTGTCGGGGGCGGACGGTGTGATGGTGGGCCGCGGTGCGCAAGGAAGGCCGTGGCTGCTGGCGCAAATCGCCCATGATCTGCACGGACGGCCCAAGCCGATGATCCCGCAGGGGCAGGCAATGGCCGAGATGGTGGCCGAACATTACGACGAGATGCTGCGTTTCTACGGGGCCGAACTGGGTGCCAAGGTCGCGCGCAAACATCTTGGCTGGTATATGGATCACTGCGCCACCCCTGCCGATCTGCGCCGTGCGCTGCTCACGGCGCGCGAGGTGAAAACCACTTTCGATCTCATCGCGGAGGCCATGCAATATGACGCCGCCACCGCTCAACCCCGGGCCGCAGCATGAGAAGCGAGACCCCGGAGCGGCAGGTTTGGACCTCTCTGCCGGTGCCTGCCTTCATCGTCGGTGCCGATGACCGGGTCGTCGATCTGAATCCCTCAGCCGAAGGCTTCCTCAATGCCTCCGCCCGCGCCACCATCGGCCAATCGATCTGGCAGCTGATCGCGGTGGATCACCCGCTTGAGGCTGCATTCGCCCGTGCGCGGCTGCAAGGCACGCCACTTTTCGTCAATGACGTGGATGTGGGCGCGATGCAGCGCGCGCCTTTGCAATGTGGCTTGCAGATCGCCCCGCTTGTGGGCGGCGCAGGCGAGATGGTTTTGATGATCACGCCGCGCGAATTGGCCGGGCGCATCACCCAAGATCACAGCGTGAAATCCGCCGCCAAATCCGCCATCGGCATGGCCGAGATGCTGGCCCATGAGATCAAGAATCCGCTCGCCGGGATCACCGGCGCGGCGCAGCTCTTGTCGATGAACCTGTCCAAGAATGATCTGGAACTGACCGATCTGATCGTCGCCGAAAGCCGCCGCATCGTGAAACTGCTAGAGCAGGTCGAACAATTCGGCAATCTGACCGCGCCTGAGCGCAAGCCCGTGAACCTGCATGACGTGTTGGACCGCGCGCGCCGATCGGCCTTGCTGGGCTTCGGCTCGCACATGAAAATCACCGAGGATTATGACCCCTCGCTGCCGCCCGCGCTTGGCGACAAGGACCAGCTTTTGCAGGTCTTGCTCAACCTCATTCGCAACGCGGCTGAGGCAGCGGGCGAGGCGGGGGGCACCATCCGGCTGCGCAGTTTCTATGAACACGGCTTCCAACTGCGCCGTGCCGATGGGGATGGCCAACCGCTGCCCCTCCAGATCGAAGTGATCGACGATGGCCCCGGCCTGCCGGATCATATCCGCGCTGATGTTTTCGATCCCTTCGTCTCGGGCCGGGAGAATGGCACGGGGCTGGGCCTCGCCTTGGTGAGCAAAATCATTTCAGACCACGGAGGCTGGATTTCAGTCAGTTCCGCCCCCGGTCGAACCGCATTCCGCATTTCGCTGCCGCGCGCAGGCGCCGCTGCCCTCAAGGAGAATTGACATGGATGGCACCATCCTCGTCGCCGATGACGACCGCACGATCCGCACCGTTCTGACCCAAGCGCTGACCCGCGCGGGCTGCAAGGTTCATGCCACTTCAAGCCTGACCACCCTGATGCGATGGGTCAGCGAGGGCAAGGGCGACGCGGTGATATCTGACGTGGTCATGCCGGATGGCAACGGATTGGAAATGCTCCCGAAAATCGCGGAGGACCGACCCGGCTTGCCGGTGATCGTGATCTCGGCGCAGAACACCATCATGACCGCGATCAAGGCGGCAGAGGCCGAAGCCTTTGACTATCTGCCCAAACCCTTCGACTTGCCGGACCTGATGAAACGCACGGCGCGCGCCTTGGAACAGCGCACCACGCTTAGCCGTAAAGCCGCCGCCGATGATAGTGCCGAGATCGACGCGGAGCGTGATGATCTGCCGATGATTGGCCGCACCCCGGTCATGCAGGCGCTCTACCGCACCGTGGCGCGGGTGATGAACACCGACCTGCCGGTGCTGATCTGGGGTGAGAGTGGTTCGGGCAAGTCACTGATCGCGCGGGCGATTCACGACTTCTCTGATCGCCGCAGCCTGCCGTTCGTGACCGTGACGGACGCCGATCTTGCGGATATCGAAGGCCCCTCGCGGGTGCTGGCGCGGGTCGGCGGCGGCACTCTGATGATCGACGAGATCGCGGATTTCCCGCAGGATATCCAAGCCCGTCTGGTGCGGATGATGGACGCGCCGGGCGATGACGCGCCGCGCTTCATGGCCACCAGTCAAAGCGATCTGGATGCCGCGATGCAAGAGGGCAAGCTGCGCCGCGATCTCTATTACCGTCTGTCTGGGGCAACCCTCGAAGTGCCCGCCCTCCGAGATCGGGTCGAAGACATCCCGCTTCTGGCGGACCATTTTCTGGCCCGCGCCAATCCCGGCCCTGCCTCGCCGCGCAAGCTGTCGGACAAAGCTGCGCAAATCTTGCTGAAATTCCCATGGCCCGGCAATGTGCGCCAATTGGAACATGCGATGCGGCAACTCGCGCTGGCCAGTCAAGCGGCCGAGATCACGGCCAGCGAGGCCGAGCAACTGCTGGGCGCGCAAAGCGGTCCGGCACCGATGCAGACCGAGGCGGATACCGAACGGCTGGGCGCCTCGGTCGAGCGGCATTTGCAACGCTACTTTGACTTGCACGGCTCTATGCTGCCGCCGCCGGGTCTCTACGCGCGGATTCTGCGTGAGGTTGAACTGCCGATGATTGAAATTGCCCTTGCCGCGACGGCAGGGAACCAAGCTAAATGTGCCGCTTTGCTGGGAATTAACCGAAATACTTTGCGTAAGAAGATCACCGACCTCGATATTGAGGTGACACGGGGCCGCAAGATGATGTAAAAGAGCCACATAACAGTGGCCATCGGGGAACTCCCCCGTTCAGGACCACATAATATGGCGGTTGATGCAGCGATGCATCACAACATCGGTGAGGTATGCGGGTGGCAACCCGGTCACGCAGGTTCAAGCTCGAGCGGTTGGGGCGTCTCAGGCGGGTCAAGCGGCTGCGCAATTGGTCCACCTTCGGGCTGGTGGTGCTGGGGCCGGTCTTGGCGCTGGCGACCTACCTGGCGCTTGGGCCGCTAGGGCAGGGGGCGGATACGCTCAACCTGCGGCTCATTCTCTTGTCCGACCTTGTCTATGTGCTGCTGGTGGCGGCGCTGGTGCTGATCCAAGTCGGGCGGCTGATCTCGGCGCGGCGCGCCAAATCGGCGGGGTCGCGCTTGCACCTGCGGTTGACGGGCGTTTTTGCCCTGATGGCGCTAATCCCAACCGTCACAGTGGCGATTTTTGCAGGGCTCACGGTGAACGTCGGGCTCGAGGGGTGGTTCTCTGACCGGGTCAGCGGCGTGGTCGGCTCGTCGCTCGCGGCGGCCGAAGCCTATGAGGCCGAGCAGCGCGAGGCTCTGATATTGGACGCGCAGACCCTTGCCCGCAGCATCGACAGCGCCCGCGCACAGGGCATTAACCTGAGCGACAGTGAGCTTTTGGGCGAGGGCCAGCGGCAAATCCAACGGGGCCTGCGCGAAGCCTTTCTGATCGACAGCACCGCGCAAATCCGCGCGCGGGGGGATCGGTCCTATCTCTTTGATTTCGAGGCCCCCACCGAGGCGCAGCTGGAAACCGCCAGCGAAGAGGGGCTTTTGGTCATCGAGGACTGGCCCAACAATGAATTTCGCGCGCTGGTGCCGATGGACGCCTATGTCGATCGTTTTCTCTATGTCTCCCGTGCGGTGGATGGTGAAATTCTCGCCCTGCTGGATGAAACCAAGGAAACGGTGCGCCTCTACCAACAGCTTGAATCCGAACGCGGGCGGCTGCTGTTCGAATTCGCCCTTGTTTATCTGGGCTTTGCGGTAATCCTCATTTTGGCCGCCGTTTGGCTGGGCCTGTGGTTTGCCGAGCGGCTTTCCGGCCCGGTCGGGCGGCTCACGGGGGCCGCGCAGCAGGTGGGCGCGGGTGATTTGAACGTACAGGTCCGCGAAGAAGAGGGCGATGACGAGATCGCCATGCTGGGCCGTTACTTCAACCAGATGACCCGGCAGTTGAAGGGCCAGCGCGAGACGCTGTTGGAGAACACCGACCAAATCGAGCGTCGCCGCCGGTTGTTCGATTCCGTGCTAAGCTCGGTGACCTCCGGCGTGGTGGGGCTCGACCCCGAGGGGCGCGTGACCTTCGTGAACCGCTCGGCCATGCGGCTGCTGGATTGGTCGGAAGATCAGCAAAGCCTGCCGCTGACCCTTGCTGTGCCGGAGTTCGGGCCGCTGTTTGAGACGGTCAAGGCCGCCTCGGACGAGGTGGCGCAGGCCGAGGTCAAGGTCTCGCGCCAAGGGGCGATGGAGAACCTCTTGGTCCGCATGGCGACCCGGCGGTCCAAGGATGGCGATCTTGAGGGCTATGTGGTGGCCTTTGACGATGTGACCGATCTGGTCTCGGCGCAGCGTATGGCCGCATGGGGCGATGTGGCCCGCCGCATCGCGCATGAGATCAAGAACCCGCTGACGCCCATCCAGCTGAGTGCCGAGCGCATTCGCCGCAAGTTCGGCCCCAAGATGGCCGAGGGCGATGATGACGCGCTGGAGCAGATGACAGGCGTGATCATCCGCCAGACGGGCGACCTGCGGCGCATCGTCGACGAATTCTCGAAATTCGCGCGGATGCCGGAGCCGGAAACCAGCCGTCAGGACATCCGGCAGTTGCTGCGCGACGCGGTGCTGCTTCAGCAAAGCCGTCAGGAAGAGGTGGCGATCAAACTCGACCTGCCCGCAGAGCCGATCATGGCCAATATCGACGGCACGATGATCTCGCAGGCGCTGACCAACCTGATAAAGAACGCGGGCGAAGCCATTGAAAGCCTGAAGAAAGAAGGCACGCCCGAGGGGCATGAGCCGCAAATTCGCGTGGTCCTGACGCCCGAAAATCGGCTCTTGCGGTTGACCATTGCCGACAATGGCATCGGCCTGCCCGAAGACCGCGCCCGGCTGTTCGAGCCCTATGTGACCACGCGCAGCGAAGGCACGGGGTTGGGCCTGCCGATCGTCAAAAAGATTATCGAGGAACACGGCGGCAGCCTGACGCTCGAAACCGCGCCCGCATTCGACGGGCAAAACCATCACGGTGCCATGGCAGTCATTTCACTGCCCTTGGCCATCGACGCAACGACAGACCAAGGGGATAAGGCAGATGAGTGACATTCTGATTGTAGACGACGAACGCGATATCCGCGAGTTGATCTCGGACATCCTTGAGGATGAGGGCTTTGCCACGCGGTTGGCCAGCAATTCGGATGAGACGATGGCCGAGATCAACACCGAGGCACCGGCGCTGATCATCCTCGATATCTGGTTGAAAGACAGCCGCATGGACGGGATCGACATCCTCAAGACGGTCAAACGCGACAACCCGGATGTGCCGGTGGTGATCATCTCCGGCCATGGCAATATCGAGATTGCCGTGGCGGCCATCAAACAGGGCGCTTACGATTTTATTGAAAAGCCGTTCAACATCGATCAGTTGCTGGTGGTGATCCGCCGCGCGATGGAGACCTCGCGTCTGCGCCGGGAGAACCAGAACCTCAAGCGCCGCGATGTGGCGACCTCCGAGATGATCGGCACCTCCGCGCCCTATCGTGCTCTGCTGGGCCAACTTGATAAGGTGACCAAATCGAATGGCCGCGTGATGCTGACCGGCCCCGCCGGATCGGGCAAGGAAGTGGCCGCCCGCTATATTCACGCCCATTCCGCCCGCGCCTCCGCACCCTTCGTCACCGTCAACTGCGCCGGGGTGGCCCCAGACCGGATGGAAGAGGTGCTTTTTGGCCGCGAGACGCCGGACCGCGGGGTCGAGCCGGGGTTGCTGGAGCAGGCCCACGGCGGGGTGATCTACTTTGATGAGGTCGCGGACATGCCGCTTGGCACCCAGTCCAAGATCCTGCGGGTGCTGGTCGATCAACAATTCACCCGCGTTGGCGGGACGGATAAGGTTCGCGTCGATCTGCGGGTGATCTCTTCGACGAACCGCGATCTGGATCAGGCGATCAAGGCAGATACTTTCCGGCAGGAACTCTATCACCGTCTGAACGTCGTGCCGATCGCCGTGCCCTCGCTTGAAGAACGCCGCGAGGATATCCCGCTGCTGGCCGAACATTTCATCGCCGAATTCAACGCCTCCCAAGGGTTGCCGCAACGCGCGCTGACCGAAGACGCCGTGGCGCTGATGCAGACGATGGTCTGGCCCGGTAACGTGCGCCAGCTCAAGAACCTTGTCGAACGGGTGCTGATCCTTGGCGATGGCACCGGCCCAATCGAAGCGCGGGAACTGCCGGGCGAAGAAGAGAATGGCAGCGATGAGGGGCGCGTGGTGCTCTCGGGTGCCTTGGCGACGCTGCCGCTACGCGAAGCGCGCGAGGCGTTTGAGCGGGAGTATCTGCTGACCCAGATCAACCGTTTCGGCGGCAACATCAGCCGCACCGCGAATTTCGTGGGGATGGAGCGCAGCGCCCTGCACCGCAAGCTGAAATCGCTTGGCGTCGTGACCTCGGCCAAAGCGGGCGTGCGCGTGGCCCATGTGGACGAGGAAGTCGAAGCGGCGGGTTAAACCCCGCCGGTCGCGCGCGGGGGCTGCCCCGCGCGCGCTTGCTTCACCCTTGGGTGACGATCTGGAACGACCCATCGCTGTTGCGGATCACGCAGGATTTGGGGTTGAGCGCGGGCAGCGTGGTCGTCGCGCGCGTCGGTGCGGCGCGGGCCACATTGCGGGGGCAGGCGGGGATCGACACGGGCGCGAAACCTTTGTCGGCCATACATTGCGCCTCGACCCGGTTGCGCAGGTCTTCGTTCGGGTCAAAGGTCACCAATTCCCCCGGCACGTAAAAACCGCCCCGTGTGGTGCAATTGTTATCGGCATCGCAGTGGCGCCGCGCGGGCACATAGCGCGGCGGTTCGCGGCGGATCTGCGTGGAGATCGGCACGTCGCGCAGGGCCTGAACCTCGCAAGCGGTGGTGGTGCGATTGACCTGCGCGACACTCGCGCCCGGTTTGTAATAGGTGTTGAGCGGCGCACAGGCCGCCGCCGCCAAGCCGACAAAGGTCAAGGCGAAAGCGGCGCGGGAGGGGCGAGGGAATATCGGTTTCATGGCCCCATCATGCCGCCGTTGCGGGGCAAAGACAATTGATTTGACCCTTGCCAACCCATCTGTCATGCCCTCTAACCGACCCAAGACAACCCTCACACGATCTTTGCTTAGGGTAAGGAAGCCTTCATGAAAATCATCATTTGCGGCGCAGGGCAGGTGGGTTGGCAGATTGCCCGTCACCTCAGCGGAGAGCGCAACGATGTGACCGTGGTCGACAGCAATGCCGAATTGATCCGCCGCGCCACCGATACGCTGGATGTGCAGGGCATCGCCGGTTTCGCGAGTTACCCTGACGTGCTGGACCGTGCAGGCGCGCGGGACGCCGAGATGATTATCGCCGCGACCCATTCCGACGAGGTCAATATGGTGACCTGTCAGGTGGCGCATTCGGTCTTTGGCATCAACCGCAAGATCGCGCGGCTGCGCAGCCAATCCTATCTCGACGCGATCTACTCCGACCTCTACCGCCGCGATCACATGCCGATCGACGTGGTGATTTCCCCTGAAAAGGAAGTCGCCACCGCAGCCCTTCAGCGTCTCAGTGCGCCCGCCGCCTTTGACACCGAGATTTTCATGGACGGGCAGGCACAGCTTCTCGGGATTACCATCGACAGCGATTGCCCGGTGGTGAACACGCCGCTGCGGCAGCTCACCGATCTCTTCTCGACCCTACGCGCGGTCGTCGTGGGCGTGCGCCGCGATGGCACGCTGTTCGCGCCCGAGGCGAAGGACCAGCTTTTCGTTGGCGATGACTGCTACGTCTTTTCGCATCACGACGACATCGCCCGCACGATGGAGATTTTCGGCAAACAAACCACCAAGCAAGAGCGTGTCGTGCTCGTGGGCGGCGGCAATGTCGGCCTGACCGTGGCGCAGCATCTGGAAAGCGGGCCTCTGCGCGTGCGCACCAAAATGATCGAGAAGAACCGAAAATGCGCCGAACGCGCTGCCGAAGGGTTGGAACGGACAATCGTGCTCAATGGCGACGGGCTGGATGCGGCGCTGCTGGCCGAGGCGGGCATCAGCCGCGCCGATGCGATGCTGGCGGTGACCGACGACGATAAGACCAACATGCTGTCTTGCGTCCGCGCCAAGGCCGAGGGCTGCCCCTATGTCATCGCGCTGATCAACGACCCAACGCTGGTGCCGCTGATGACCCACCTCGGCATCGACGCCTATATCAACCCGCGCGCCACGACCGTGAGTTCGATCCTGCGTCACATCCGCCATGGCCGGGTGCGAGCGGTCTATTCCATCGGTGACGCCGAGGCCGAGGTGATCGAGGCCGAAGTGCTGTCAACCTCGCCCCTTGCGGGCAAGAAAGTGTCGGAAATCGACTTCCCCGAAGGTGTTTTGATTGGCATGCTGCGCAAGGAAGGCAGGGTCATTCGCCCCTTGGGCAGCACGCGGATCGACGAAGGCGATGTGGTCGCGCTCTTTGCTCTGGCCGAGGATGTGCCGCGGGTCGAACAGCTTTTGCAGGTCTCGATCGACTTTTTCTAAGCGCAGGAGCGCCTTTGTGACGCAACCGACCCGCATAGGCCCGACCGGCATCCGCCGGGAGATCGTGCAGCTGCCGCTGTTCTTGCAGCTGTTCGGCGTCTCCGCCCTATCGATGATCCTGCCGTCGATCCACGGGTTGGTGATGAACGATCATTTGGCCAGCCGGGCCTTTCTATATGCGGGGCTTTTGGGGCTTGTGGCCTTCACGCTCATCGCCATCGCCCATGCCGGGCGCAAACCTTTGGACGGGGCGCTTGGGCCGCTTTTGTCGTTGCTCTCGGCCTTTGTTTTGCTGCCGGTCTTCTTTGCGGTGCCTTTTCTTGAGGCGCTGCCGACGACGCGTTTCGTGAATGTATATTTCGAGATGGTCAGCGCTTTGACCACCACCGGGGCCACCATGTTCAACCCCGAACGGCTGAGCGACACGCTGCATCTGTGGCGCGCGCAGGTCGGCTGGATGGGCGGACTGCTGATGTGGGTCACGGCTTCGGCCATTCTGGCCCCGCTGCATTTGGGAGGCTTCGAGGTCACGGCGCAGGCTGAGCCGGGGCGGCCCGACGACCGGATCAACACGCGGATGGGCCGGATCACCCCGCGCCAACGGCTGCTGCGCACCACCCAAGCGCTCCTGCCGATCTACTTTGGGCTGACGCTCCTGCTGTGGCTCTTGCTGGTCATCGGTGGGGAGACGGCCTTGGTGGCGCTTTGCCATGCCATGTCGGTCATGGCGACCTCGGGCATCTCGCCCATCGGCGGCGTGGCCGAGGCGCAGGTCGGCGTGACGGGCGAGGCGGTGATGATGCTCTTTATGCTTTTCGCCCTGTCGCGGCTGACCTTTTCCAAGGATACCGTCACAGCAACCCAAGGCGGGTTGATGACCGACCCTGAGTTTCGCATCGGTCTTTTGGTGGTGATCGGCGTGCCGCTGCTGCTGTTCGCGCGCCATTGGATCGGCGCTTTTGAGGTTGAGGTTGAGGTCGACGGCACCCGCGCCTTGCACGCGCTTTGGGGCGGGCTCTTCACGGTGCTGTCCTTCCTGTCGACCACCGGTTTCGTCTCTGAGCATTGGGCCGACGCGCAGAATTGGTCGGGGCTGCGCACGCCGGGGCTGGTGCTCATGGGGCTTGCGCTGATCGGCGGCGGGGTGGCCACCACGGCGGGCGGGGTGAAACTGCTGCGGGTTTTTGCGCTTTATCAAAACGGGGTGCGCGAGATGGACCGGCTGGTCTATCCCAACTCCGTCAGCGGGGCGGGGGCGGCCGGGCGGCGTTTGCAAAGCAACGGGGCTTTCATTGCTTGGATCTTCTTCATGCTCTTCGCCATGTCACTGGCCGGGGTGACCCTCCTGCTGACCCTGACCGGCGCCTCCTTTGATGCGGCGGTGGTCATGTCGGTGGCCACCCTCTCCACCACAGGGCCGCTGATCGAACATGCCGCCGACAAGCCCATCCACCTGATCGAGCTGGGATTGGCGGCCAAAGTTATCCTAAGCGGCGCGATGGTGCTGGGGCGGCTCGAAACCTTGGCGATTATTGCGCTGATGACCCCGAATTTGTGGCGCGCTTGACACGTTTAGCGCTAGAACCGTCCTAGTCCTCTGATATTGGGGCTGGAAACTCACGCTTTCGCACTCCATACTTGAGGCAATGGGGGGGTCCGGTACGCGGACGCCAGCAAGAACAAAAGGCGAGACTACGATGGCGTCAGACAGACAGAACCTTCAGGATGCGTTCCTTAACCACGTTCGCAAGACCAAAGTACCGGTGACAATTTTCCTGATCAATGGCGTCAAATTGCAGGGCGTCATTACATGGTTTGACAACTTCTGCGTTCTGCTGCGCCGCGACGGTCAATCGCAACTTGTGTACAAACACGCGATTTCGACCATCATGCCAAGCCAGCCGATCAGCCTATATGAGGGCGAAGACGCTTCTTGAGCCGTCCAGCATTTCAGATCGACAACAGCGACGGGCCCCGCGTAACGCGCGCTTGGGTGCTGCATCCTGATATCAAGTCCGACAACGACCGGCGCGCGCCCGAGCCCGCGCTGGCCGAAGCCGTGGCATTGGCCGAGGCGCTGCCCGAGTTGCAGGTCGTCGGCTCCGAAGTCGTGCCCCTGCGCACGGTGCATGCGGGTATGCTGTTCGGCAAGGGCAAGATCGAAGAGCTTGAGCAGCGCATGAAAGGGGCAGAGGTCGACCTCGTGCTGGTCGATGGCCCCGTGACCCCGGTACAGCAGCGCAATCTAGAGAAGGCTTGGGGCGTCAAATTGCTCGACCGGACCGGGCTGATTCTCGAAATCTTCAGCGACCGTGCGGCGACCCGCGAAGGGGTGCTTCAGGTTGAGATGGCCGCGCTGAACTATCAGCGCACGCGGCTTGTCCGGGCGTGGACCCACCTTGAGCGGCAGCGGGGCGGTTTGGGCTTTGTCGGCGGTCCGGGTGAGACCCAGATCGAGGCTGACCGCCGTGCCATCGACGACCAATTGGTGCGCCTGCGCCGCCAATTGGAAAAGGTCGTGAAAACCCGCGCGTTGCACCGTGCCGCACGGGCCAAGGTGCCGTTCCCAATCGTGGCGCTTGTGGGCTATACCAACGCCGGGAAATCCACGCTTTTCAACCGTTTGACCGGGGCCGAGGTCATGGCCAAGGACATGCTCTTTGCCACGCTCGACCCGACCATGCGCAGCCTCGTGCTTTCCGATGGGCCTGAGATAATCCTCAGCGACACGGTGGGTTTCATCAGCGATCTGCCCACGGAACTCGTCGCCGCCTTCCGCGCCACGCTGGAAGAGGTTTTGGCCGCCGATATCATCTGCCATGTGCGCGATGTCTCTCACGCCGAGACCGAGGAGCAGGCGCAGAACGTGCGTGATATTCTCGCCTCTCTCGGCGTCCCGAAAGAGACCCGCAGTTTCGAGGTTTGGAACAAGCTGGACCTGCTGCCCGAAGACCGGGCCGAGGCTATGCGCGCCCGTGCCGCGCGCAACGATGACGTGCTGGCGATCTCGGCCATCACCGGCGAGGGGCTGGAGACGCTGCAAGAAACTATCGCCGAGGCGCTGCAAGGTGCCGTGCGCGAGGCCGTGCTGACCCTCGGTTTCGCCGACGGAAAGAAACGCGCTTGGCTGTTCGCGCAGGACGTGGTCGAGGGCGAGCGCCAGACCGACGACGGGTTCGAGATCACCGTGCGCTGGTCCGCGCGGCAAGAGGCGGAATTCCAGCAACTTTAACGGGTTGAGCGCAGGTACTGCGGCGTCGGGTGGATCAGTGAAGATGCAAATTCGAAAGCTCCACGCGAGTGATGCCGCCGGGTTTCATGCGCTTAGGCTCGAAGGACTGCGCGCATGCCCCGAAGCCTTTGGCGCGTCCTTTGAGGAGGAATCCCGCCTGTCAGTTGCCGATGTGGCAAAGCGGCTGGCGGCAGGTTGTGTTTTCGGAGGCTTCAGTGATGCCGGCCGTCTTGAGGGCGTCGTTGGTCTTGCGCAGTCTCAGGCGCCGAAGACCCGGCATATCGCGACAATCTGGGGTATGTATGTTCGACCTGAAGCGCGCGGGGGCGGGCTGGCGAGTGCTCTGATGGAGGCGGCTATGGGGCAGGCTGATGGCACCTGCACCTCGATCCGCCTATCTGTCGTTTCCACGAACCAAGCCGCGCTGCGTCTCTACAAGCGGATGGGGTTCACCCCATGGGCGGTAGATAGAGAAGCGCTTTTAGTGGATGGCGTTTACTATGACGAGGTTTTGATGCGGTGGTCGCGCCCTTAGGCATCAGCGGGGGGCGGCTGTGCGATATTCCTCGCAATTCGCTCGAATTCCGCGCCCCGCGCCGCATATGGTCCTATGACCAAAAACGGAGCGCGCAACATGACCCTCGTCATCCTCTATATCTCAACCGTCGTCATCTTCCTCGGGCTGGATTATCTCGGGCTGACCTATCTCATCAAACCTGCGTTCGAGCGTGATATCGGCAACTGGCTGTTGGATGAATTCCGCATGGCCCCGGCGCTGATCTTCTACGCCTTCTTCGTGGCCGTGGTGCTGTGGTTCGTGTCTTGGCCCGCGATGGTGCAGGATCATTCGCTGCTCTGGGTCTTTGGCAATGCGTTGCTGATCGGGGCGATGGGCTATGGCACCTATGAGTTCACCAATCTGGCGACGCTCAAGGATTGGACATGGGCCATGGTCGCGCGCGACTTCACTTGGGGCTCGGTCCTGACCGGGACGGCGGCGACGGCGGGTGTGGCGATCACCCGCGCCTTCACCTAACGGCCCGTTTCGGTCGACCAGCGCCATGCGCCGGGCTGCAGCCCGGCCAGCGTCCAGTCACCCACGCTTTCGCGGATCAGCCGCAGCGTGGGCAAGCCGACATGGGCTGTCATGCGCCGCACTTGCCGGTTGCGCCCCTCGCGGATGGTGATGCGCAGCCAAGCGTCGGGCACCGTCTTGCGAAAGCGCACCGGCGGGTCGCGGGGCCAAAGCTGATCAGGCGCGTCGATCTGATCCACTTGGGCGGGTTTCGTCAGACCGTCCTTCAGTTCGACACCTTTGCGCAGCGCGTCGAGCGCCGCGGCATCCGGCGTGCCTTCGACCTGCACCAGATAGCTCTTGGGCCGTTTGTATTTCGGATGCGCGATGCGGGCCTGAAGCGGGCCGTGGTCGGTCAGCACCAAAAGCCCTTCGCTGTCTCGGTCGAGCCGCCCGGCAGGATAAAACCCCTTTTCATCGACATAGGCCGAGAGGGTGGGCCGCGTGCTGCCTTCGGTGCCCTTGTCGGTGAATTGCGACAGCACGCCATAGGGTTTGTTCAGCAGGATTACGCGGGCGGTCATTGGGCAGGCTCCAATCGGGTCACGCCCACGGCGGCGGCGCGGGCCAGTTCGGCGTCCAGCGACATCGGGATATATTCGCCCCGCCGCCAGAGTTGCGCCATATCATCGTAATGGCGCGACAGGAAATGCCCCGATTGCCCGGTGGAGGAGACAAAGACCGAACTGTCGGGATCGGCAAAATCGTAAACGCCGCGATAGCCCGCGCCGTGCACGTTATAAAACGGGTCTTTGCCGGTGCCTCGTGTCAGCCCGCGTTGTAGGGTATTGTCCCCGCCCGAGGTCGACTGGCGAATGTTCACGAAGTAGCGCAAAAGCGGCACGTCGCCCAGCACGGGGTGATCATGGGTTGCCTGATGCGCGTCGCCCCAGCGGAGCGATTCCAGCTGCGTGCCCCATGTCTCGTTGATCCAGAGCAGCGCATCGTCGAGCGCCAGCCGGGCCATGTCGTGGCAGGTCTCCACCGGGGCGGATTGGCGCACGTCGCACCACTTCGCGGCCCCCTGCACATCGCGAAAGGCGCGTTCGATGAAGAGCGGCTGGATATGGGTGAATTCCTCGGCCAGCGGTCCCAATTCATCGCGGATCAGCCGGTCCTGTAGGGCGCGGATCCACGCGGCATAGATCAGCGGCTCGGGCAGGTGTTCGTTCATCTCACCCGACCAACCGGCGAGCAGGTCGAGCGCGCGCTGGCGCTGGCGCTCGGGCGTGCCATCGGGAGCGGCCTCTCCGGTGAACCACAGCTCGGCGCCGATGAGCGGCAGCAGCGACCGGGCTGTGGGGCTGACGGTATCAAGCTGCGCTTCGATGAAACTGTCGCGGGTGTGCACCTCGCGGTTCTGCATCAGCCGCTGCCAACGCTGCACCCGCTGCGTGTCGCCCCAGACAAAGGAGACATGGTTGGGGAAGGGGCGGTCGACCGTCTTGTTGTTGGTATTGCCAAGGATGCCGCCTGCGGGGGCGATGAATTCGGGGTTCGCGGTATAGGGCAGCATCCCGTCCCAGCGGTTGGCGGCGATCCAACCGGGGCTGGGCATGCGCCCTTCGCTTTGGTGATTGGCATCGCGGCGCGGCATGGCGCCAATGGTCTTCATCGCGATGGTGTCGCGGTCGACCAGCGTGAGGTTCTGCGCGGGCGCCACATAGTCGGTCGCGGCATTGATCGCCTGCTGCACCGATTTCGCGCGCATTACCTTCATCGCGGCGGCAAGCGAGGTGTCTTCTTCGGTAAAGAGGGTCGAGGCGATAGAGGCCACATGCCCCGGCGGGGTGATGCTGCCAAGGTTGTAGTGGCTCCCGGGCAGCACGGGGCCATTGTCGGTCCAGCGCAGGGTGACGGTGATCGGGTCGGCATCGGCGATATTGATGATCGACGCGCGTTTGCGGAATTTCTTGAACCCGTTGGGCGTGCGGTATTCCTCGGCGTTGTCGGGGTTCAGCTCTTCGATATAGACGTCTTGATCGTCGACATAGGCGGTGGTCAGCCCCCAGCCCAGATCGGCGCTGCGGCCCGTAAGCACCACGGGCATCCCCGGAATGGTGCCACCGATTACGCCGCCGGTCTCAAGCTCCAGCCGGGCCAGATACCAGATCGCGGGGGCGGTGAAGCCCAAATGCGGGTCATTGGCCAAAAGCGTGCCCCCCGCGGCAGAGCGCGAGGGCGCGGCGGCCCAAGCGTTGGAAGCCCCGGCGAAGGCCTGCCGTTTGAAGGGCGACAGCGGGTGGCGCGTCATCGGCACTGCGGCGGCGCGTCGGCGGGTGACCTCGGGGAAGAGGGCGGCATATTCGGGCAGGGCGGCGACCCCGCTGCCCGGCGCTTCGGGCAGGATGTCGCGCAGACGGTCCGGATCGCTCAACTCCAAAGACACCCGCGCGCGCAGCACCTCGGCCTCCAGATGGCCCGACATTTGCAGGCCCATGAGTTTGGTGATCGCGAGTGAATCTGCGGGCCGCCAGGGGGCCATGGGCGCATTGAAGAGCCACATCTCGGGCGCACCGCGGCCCAAGGCTTCGGTGTTGATCTGGTCGAGACGCGCGTTGATCCCGGCGGAATAAGCCTCAAGCGCCGCTTCGGTTTCGGGGTCGAGCTTATCCGCCGCCGCCACGGCAAGCCGGTAGATGTCATAGCGCCGCATCAGCTTGTCGGTGGTGATGGTGGCGGTGCCGAAGACCTCGGACAGCCGCCCCTGCGCGGTGCGGCGCAGGGTGATCAATTGCCACAGCCGGTCTTGGGCATGGGCGAAGCCGAGGCCGAAAAAGACAGCCTCATCGCTCTGCCCGAAGATATGCGGCACATTGGCATTGTCGCGCACGATCTCGACCGGGGCGCTGACGCCCGCGACCTCGACCGTATCGTCATAGTCGGGCAGGGACCGTGCGGCGAACCAATAGACCAGCACCAAAACCACGACGCTCAGCGTGACGAGAAACACCGCCAATCGGATAAGCCAGCGAAACATCAATGCCATCGGGGGATCCTCGACTGGCGCGCAGATTGACCGGAGCGCGCAGGGTGGTAGGTGTAATGACAGGGAATAACGCAACTGAATGACAAGGAAAAGCACATGGCAAAGCTCGCGTTTTTGGGACTGGGGGTCATGGGGGCTCCGATGGCGGGGCATCTGCAAAAGGCGGGCCACGATGTGACCGTCTACAACCGCACCGAAGCCAAGGCCGGCGACTGGGTGAAAACCTATGGCGGCGCCATGGCCAAGACCCCGCGTGCGGCGGTAAAGGATGCGGATTTCGTGATCGCCTGTGTGGGCAATGACGACGATCTGCGCTCAGTCTGTTTGGGGGAAGACGGGGCCTTTGGCGGCATGACGGCGGGGGCGATCTTTGTCGATCACACCACCGTTTCGGCGGCTGTGACGCGTGAGCTTTATGCCGCCGCCGATGAGGCGCAGGTGAGCTTTGTCGACGCGCCGATCTCAGGCGGTCAGGCGGGTGCCGAAAACGGCCAGTTGTCGATCATGTGCGGCGGCGACGAAGGCGCTTTTGACCGGGCGCTGCCGATCATGGAGGTCTACGCGAAAATCTGCCGCCGCATCGGGGAAAGCGGCGCAGGTCAGATGACCAAGATGTGCAACCAGATCGCCATCGCCGGTCTGGTGCAGGGCCTCGCTGAGGCGCTGCATTTCGCCGAGAAGGCGGGCCTTGATGGCCGCGCGGTGGTCGAGGTGATTAGCCAAGGTGCGGCAGGGTCATGGCAGATGGAAAACCGCTATGAGACCATGCTCGACGACAAGTTCGATCACGGCTTCGCGGTGGATTGGATGCGCAAGGATTTGGGCATCTGTCTCGATGCGGCGGATGAGACCGGGGCGAGCCTGCCGGTGACCGCGCTGGTCGATCAGTTCTACAAGGATGTGCAGAAGATGGGCGGCGGGCGTTGGGATACGTCGAGCCTGTTCAAACGGTTGCAGAACCTCGGGTAAACGTATCGATCAAATGCGAAGGGCAGCGCCGACCCGCGGGGTGGTGCTGAAAGCGCCGCCCCAGGGGGGCGGGTCGGCGCTGCCCGGCCTGCGGCCGGGCGGAACCCGTTATAAGCCGTAGGACAAAAAAAACGCCCGGTCTGAAGCCGGGCGTTCGTGTCATTTAGCATATAGCCGACCTTACGGAATGATCCGCGTGTATTTCGTGCCTTCCAGCGTCGCGCCGATGCGCAGGCCCGCGCGGCCAAAGACGGCGGCCAGAACCGGGGCCATGACGGTGGTGGTATCGGCGTTCACGCTGTCGCCCTTGTCCGAGATCACGTATTCCAGCCCGGCACCCGCGGCCCAGCCCGGCGAGCGGCGGAATTCGCGCAGGGCGGGTTCGGTCATGAAGAACAGCACATGCGCATATTGCTGCGCGCCGATCTGCAAGCCGCCCGAGGCTTTGGTCACCGAATAATAGTCCACCGTCACGTCGTTCACGCGCAGCGCGCCGCGCCCGTAGGCACCGCCAAAGCCGAGGCCCGCTTCCGTCACCAGCGGCATGACCAACATGCCATTGGCCTTTTCGGCCAATTGCCGGGTGTTGGGATAGCCGCGGTACATCTCGGCCAGTGTCGCATCCACGCGCGCGTCGATCATCGCGCTGCCGCGTCCGCCCACGCCATTGCCGCAGGCCGCGGTCGCGCCGAGCGCCGAGAGGGCGCCCAATGTCACGAAGCGCCGGTTATATGTCTGATTGGTCATCTTTTCTGCCTGTATATTCAAGATCGGTTGCCTGCTGCCGGTTTTCCCGACTTATGCGCGAGATTACGCATAATCACGCGGTTTGTCATGTTCATTGGCCCCTGTGCGCAGATTTACGCCCTTAGGTCACGCGCTTTTTGAGCAAAAGCCGGGCGACATCGGGGGCAAAATAGGTCAGCACGCCGTCGCAGCCCGCGCGTTTAAAGGCCAGAAGGCTCTCCATCATCGCGCGTTCGCCGTCGATCCAACCTTGGTCTGCCGCGCCCTTGATCATGCTGTATTCGCCCGAGACCTGATAGGCAAAGGTCGGCGCGCCGAAGGCGTCCTTTACCCGGCGGCAAATATCAAGGTAGGGCATCCCCGGTTTCACCATGACCATATCCGCCCCCTCCGAGAGGTCGCGCGCCACTAGCCGCAGCGCCTCGTCACTATTGGCCGGATCCATCTGATAGGTCTTCTTGTCGCCGGTCAGGGCCGAGGAGGCGCCAACCGCGTCGCGGAAGGGGCCGTAGAAGGCGCTGGCGTATTTGGCGGCGTAGCTCAGGATCATCACATCTTGATGTCCAGCCTCTTCGAGACCTGCGCGGATCGCGCCGATGCGCCCGTCCATCATATCCGAAGGGCCGATGATATCCGCCCCTGCTTCGGCCTGTGCCAGCGCCATCTTGACCAGCGCCTCGACCGTGCGGTCATTCACGATGATGCCGTCTTCGACGAAACCGTCATGGCCGTTGATGTTATAGGTATCGAGCGCCACATCGGTCATCACCACCATCTCCGGCACCGCCTCTTTGATCGCGGCGATGGCGCGGTTGGTGGCGTTCTGCGGATCCCATGCGCGGGCGCAATCCTCGGTCCGGTCCTCAGGCCCGGTATAGGGGAAGACGCAGACCGTGCCGATGCCCAGATCCGCGGCCGCGCGCACCGCCGGGACCAAGGTGTCGACCGAGCGGCGCATGACACCGGGCATGGAGGGGATCGGCTCTTCCACGCCCTCGCCTTCGCGCACGAAAACCGGCCAGATCAGATCGCCCAAGTGCAGGTCATTCTCGCGCACCAACGCGCGGATACCGGCATTGGCACGGGTGCGGCGCAGGCGTGTGGCGGGGAAGGGGGCGTGGACGGGTTGCATCAATTATACCTCAGAATGGCTCGGCAAGGGCTTGCCATGTATTTTTGAACGCCTCAACCCTATGAATTGTCGCGCCGGGCGGCTAAGAGATGCGAACTTAAATTTCGGACGAGCACGCCTTGGACTGGTATCAAACCCTTTTCGAAATGATCGACATGCGCTCTTTCTCGAACCTTTGGTTCTGGATCGCGCTGGCTGTGATGTGGTCAACGGCAAGCCACTGGGTGCTGGGCGTGCCCTTCGACATGGTCCTGCGCGCCCGCCGCTATGGCGGAGAGGCCGAGGCCGATCTGGAGGACATCGTGCGGATCAACGTGAACCGGATGCTCTATATCTCGCAGGTCTCGGGGCTGTGGCTTTTGGGGCTGGGGTTCTTCGCACTGACCTCTCTGGTGCTCTTGGGGTTCGTCTATGGCATCGAATTCGCCCAAGCCTTGCTGCTCTTGGGTTTTCCCATGTCGCTGGTGGGGCTTTTGAGCCTGTCGACCGCGCGGCTCATTCGCATCGAAGGCTCAACCGGTGAGGTGCTGCGGCGGCGATTGATGCGGCACCGGCTTTACACCCAGATCATCGGCATGGTCTCGATCTTCGTGACCGCGCTTTGGGGAATGTATCAAAATCTAAGCATCGGCCCGCTGGCGGGTTGACAGCCCCCCTCCGAGGGCCAATTGAGACCCGATGAACGATCCGCGCAATATCACCCTCTCCGGCGTTCCCGAAGGCTATGATGCCCGCGCCATCCTCGATGAAATCGCCAAGGGCGGCCAGCCGGTGGTCCATGTGGCGCGCGATGACAAGCGCATGGCGGCGATGCAGGCCGCCTTGCGGTTCTACGCACCCGACATGCCGGTCGTCACCTTCCCGGGGTGGGATTGTCTGCCCTATGACCGGGTATCGCCCAACGCCGATATCTCGGCCCAGCGGATGGCGACGCTGGCGGCGCTGGTGCATGGGATGCCCGATCAGTTCGTCCTGCTGACGACCTTGAACGCGGCCAGCCAACGCATCCCCGCCCGCGACACCCTGCGCGACGCGGCCTTTGCCGCCCGCGTCGGCAGCCGGATCGACGAAAAGGCGCTGCGCGCGTTTTTGGTCCGCATGGGCTTCGTGCAAAGCCCCACCGTGATGGAGCCGGGCGATTACGCTGTGCGCGGCGGGATCATCGATATTTACCCGCCCGGCGATCTTGGCCCGGTGCGGCTTGATCTTTTCGGCGACGTGCTGGATGGCGCGCGGCGGTTTGATCCGGCGACGCAGCGGACCACCGAAAAGCTCGATCTGGTCGAGCTTGCCCCGGTGAGCGAGGTCATCCTCCACGAGGCCGCGATCACCCGGTTCCGCCAGAACTACCGCATCGAATTCGGCGCCGCGGGCACCGACGATCCGCTTTACGAGGCGA
The DNA here is from genome assembly GCF_017743915.1 of Sulfitobacter sp. R18_1. Classification (NCBI taxonomy): domain Bacteria; kingdom Pseudomonadati; phylum Pseudomonadota; class Alphaproteobacteria; order Rhodobacterales; family Roseobacteraceae; genus Sulfitobacter; species Sulfitobacter sp. R18_1. The sequence goes on along the minus strand of NZ_JAGHRG010000010.1, from coordinate 105,027 downwards.
TCAGCGCGGGCCGCAAACATCAGGGTGCGGAGCATTGGCTCGCGTTTTTCCACGACGATCTGGAAACGCTTTTTGACTATCTACCCAAGGCGACGGTCACTCTGGACGATCAATTGACCCCGATGCGGATTGCGCGGTGGGAAACCATCGAAGACCAGTATGAGACCCGCAAACTGGCGATGAAGACGCGCTCGAAGATGGACAGCGTGTACAAACCGGCCCCACCTGAGGGGCTGTACCTGACCGATGAGGCCTGGACCCAAGCGTTGCTGGATCACCGCGTCATCCAGTTCAACCCGCTGCCGCAGCCCACGGGGCCGGGAGTGCTGGATGCAGGCGCGCGGCTCGGGCGCAATTTCGCCCCTGAGCGTCAGCAGGAATCCGTTAGTCTTTTCGGTGCCTTGGCCGGGCATATTAAAGCAAAGCTTGAAGTTGGGCCGGTGCTGATCGCCAGCTACTCCGAAGGCGCGCGGGAGCGCCTGACCGGGCTGATCGAAGACGAAGGTCTGGCCGAGGCGATCCCGGTGATGGATGCCACCCGCGTCGGCAAGCGCGGGCTGCATCTGGCGGTTTGGGCGCTGGAGCATGGGTTCGAGGCGCCGGGGATGACGGTGATCTCAGAACAGGACGTGCTGGGCGACCGTCTGATCCGTGCGCCGAAACGCAAGCGCCGGGCCGAGAACTTCCTGACCGAGGCGCAAAGCCTCAGCCCCGGCGATCTGGTGGTCCATGTCGACCACGGCATCGGGCGCTATCACGGGATGGAGGTGGTTACCGCCGCCGGGGCCGCGCATGAGTGCCTCGTGCTGGAATATGCCGAACAGTCAAAGCTTTACCTGCCGGTGGAGAATATAGAACTGCTGTCGCGCTACGGGCATGAGGAAGGGCTTCTCGACAAACTCGGCGGCGGCGCATGGCAGTCGAAAAAGGCCAAGCTCAAAGAACGCATTCGCGAGATGGCGGACAAGCTCATCCGCATCGCCGCCGAACGCAGCCTGCGCAAAGCGCCCGTGCTCGACCCGCCGCCGGGGATGTGGGACGCATTCTCGGCCCGTTTCCCTTACACGGAAACCGACGACCAGCTCCGCGCCATCGGTGATGTGATCGACGATCTGACCTCCGGCAACCCGATGGACCGTCTGGTTTGCGGCGATGTGGGTTTCGGCAAGACCGAGGTGGCGATGCGCGCGGCCTTCGTCGCGGCCATGTCGGGCGTGCAGGTCGCGGTGATCGCGCCGACCACCCTGCTCGCGCGCCAGCACTACAAGAGCTTCGCGGAACGCTTCCGCGGCTTCCCAATCAACGTGCGGCAACTCAGCCGTTTCGTCTCGGCCAAAGAAGCGGCGGCGACGCGTGAGGGGATGGCCAAGGGCACGGTCGATATCGTCATCGGCACCCATGCGCTGCTGGCAAAGGGGATTCGTTTCAACGACCTCGGCCTGTTGATTATTGATGAAGAACAACACTTTGGCGTCACCCATAAGGAGCGGTTGAAGGCGCTGCGCACGGATATTCACGTGCTGACCCTCACCGCCACGCCGATCCCGCGCACTTTGCAACTGTCGCTCACCGGCGTGCGCGACCTGTCGATCATTGGCACGCCGCCTGTCGACCGCCTGTCGATCCGCACCTATGTCAGCGAGTTTGACGCGGTGACCATCCGCGAGGCGCTCTTGCGCGAGCATTACCGTGGCGGGCAGAGCTTCTACGTGGTGCCGCGCGTGAGTGACCTGCGCGAGATCGAGGAGTTTTTGAAGGCACAACTGCCCGAGCTTTCTTACGTCGTCGCCCACGGCCAGATGGCGCCGGGGGAGCTCGACGACCGGATGAACGCTTTCTACGACGGCAAGTTCGACATTCTGTTGGCGACAACCATCGTCGAATCCGGCCTCGACATTCCCACCGCCAACACGATGATCGTGCACCGCGCGGATATGTTCGGGCTGGCGCAGCTCTACCAGATCCGGGGCCGGGTGGGGCGCTCGAAGACGCGCGCCTATGCCTATCTCACGACCAAGCCCCGCGCCAAGCTGACCGACACGGCCCAGAAACGCCTGCGGGTGCTGGGCAGCCTCGACACGCTCGGCGCGGGCTTCACGCTGGCATCCCAAGACCTCGACATTCGCGGCGCGGGCAACCTGCTGGGCGAAGAACAGTCCGGCCAGATGCGCGACGTGGGTTTCGAGCTTTATCAGTCCATGTTGGAAGAGGCGATTGCCAAGATCAAGGCGGGCGAGCTGGAGGGGCTGTCCGAGGCCGACGAGCAATGGGCGCCGCAGATCAACCTTGGCGTGCCGGTGCTGATCCCCGACGACTATGTGCCCGATCTCGACGTGCGGCTTGGCCTCTATCGCCGCCTGAGCGAGCTATCGACCAAGGTCGAACTGGAAGGTTTCGCCGCCGAGTTGATCGACCGTTTCGGCAAGCTGCCGAAGGAGGTCAACACCCTGATGCTGGTGGTGCGGATCAAGGCGATGTGCAAGCGCGCCGGGATCGCCAAGCTCGACGGCGGGCCAAAGGGCGCGACGATCCAGTTCCACAACGACAAATTCGCCTCGCCCGAGGGGTTGGTGAAGTTCATTCAGGACCAGCGCGGGCTGGCGAAGGTGAAGGACAACAAGATCGTCGTGCGCCGGGATTGGAAGACGGATGCCGATAAGATCAAAGGTGCCTTTGCCATTGCGCGCGATTTGGCCGAACATGTGATCGCCAAGGAAAAGACCGCGAAAAAGGCCAAGGCGAAGGGCTAAGCCCTTCGAAAGGCGGCGGTTATTCCGCCGCCGCCGGCTGCCGGTTCTCCACCCGCCCCATGTAGAGCATCAGCGCATAGGCCGCGATTGCCATCAGCAGCATGGCCAGCGCCAGCGGCTTGGTCGTGCCGTCGAACATCAACCCCACCGGGGAGGCGATCAGCGCCGCCAGCACGGTAGAAATTGCCCCCACGACCGAAGCCGCCATGCCTGCGATATGGCCCATCGGCTCCATCGCGATGGCGTTGAGGTTGCCCAATGTCAGCCCCGCTTGGAAGAACAGGCAGGTCTGGAAGAACACGAAGGCGGCAAAGCCGTAAGGGTCGGGCAGGGCGCCGAGGTTGAGGAAATACATGGCCCCCGACAGCAGGATTTGCACGCCCAAGGCAATGGTCACCAGCCGCCGCATGCCGTAGCGGACGACCAAAAGCGCGTTGATCAGGCTGGCGCTGGCCGCCACCACGGCGATGCCGCCGAACCACAGTGGGAAGCTTTCGCCCCGGCCATAGACGGTGTCATAGATCGGCTGCACCAGCATCAGCATCGAAAAGAGCATTGCCATGGCGAGCGACTGCACGAGGATCGACAGGCGCACCGTGGGGTGGCCGACCAACTCCCGCACCGCGCCAATGATCAGCCGTGCGCGCAGCGGGCGGCGGTCTTCGGGGGCAAGTGTTTCGGGCAGGCGCAGGGCCATCCAGATGACCGAGATGAGCGAGAAAGCCATGAAGGCGATGAAAATCGCGCGCCAGCCCGCCGTCAGGATGATCCCCGCGCCCAGCATCGGGGCCAAGGCGGGCACCAGCGCGAAGACCATCATCACCACCGACATGATCCGCGCCATCTCGCGCCCCGCGTAGAGGTCACGAATGATCGCCACGGCCACCACACGCGGGCCAGAGGCGCCAAGCCCTTGGAAGATGCGTGCCACGAGCATGACTTCGAGAGAGTTGCTCATCCAAGCGACGAAGGCCGAAAGACAATAGAGCGCCGCCCCGCCGAAGACGACATTGCGGCGGCCGAATGCATCCGACAGCGCGCCGCTAAAGAATGTGCCCAGCCCCATGCCCAGCACGAAGGCTGTTAGGATCAGCGGGGCGCGGTGGGCCATCTCGGGCGAGAGTTCCGCCGCGATCTCGGGGAGGGCGGGCAGCATCGCGTCGATGGAAAAGGCGATGGTGGCGATCATCATCGCGATAAGGCCGACGAATTCGATCCGCCCCATAGAGAATTCTGGTTTTTCGGTGGTCACGAAGGCGCACTCCGGCGATTGTCCCGAACGGCGGATCCGTTTGGGCAGGATTCAGGGAATAACTTGTGGTTGCGCTCTCGATAGTCGAGAACGCTTAACTTGGCAATGATTGCCGCCCTGTTTAGTCCTGCTGATTGGTCAGATCGGCAATGACCTGTGCCCATAGCTCGGGCGGCTGCGCGCCGGGCACGGCATGGGTGTTAGCGACGATGAAGGTCGGCACCGAGTTCACGCCCATCTTGCGGCTATGGGCATCACGGTCGCGGATGTCCTGCGCGTCGACATTGGATTTCAGCAGGCGGGTGACCACGGCGGCGTCCATCTCGATACTGTCAGCGATATCGGCCAGTACCTCGGCGTCACCGATGTCGCGGGCATCGACGAAATAGGCTTTGAAAAGGGCGGAGACAGCGGCGGTCTGGCGGCCTTCGATCCCGGCCCAATGGATCAGACGGTGCGCATCCAGCGTGTTGGGCGTGCGCTGCATGGCCTCGAAATTGATCTTCAGCCCGGCCTTCTCGGCATGTTCCACGACCGGTGCATAGGCGCGCACGGCGCCTTCCTTGCCGCTGAACTTGCGTTCAAGATAGCTGCGCCGGTCCATGCCTTCGCGCGGCATGTCGGGGTTGAGCTGGAACGGGTGCCATTCGATGGCAAAGGGATGGTCGGGATGGTCCTGCAAAGCGCGGTCCAGATGCGCCTTGCCGATATAGCACCACGGGCAGATCGGGTCTGACATGATATCGAGTTTGATCGCTTCGGCCATGATGCGCCCCATCTATTGCTGCGCAATGGGCATAGCGGGCCGGGGCCGGTATCGCAAGCGGGCAGCGTTGCATGCGCCCCGGGGCGCGGCTATAGCAGGTCCATGACAGATACGCCGCCCCGTTCCCTGATCCAGATCGCCCGCGAAAGCGGCGCGAGCGAGACCGCCCCGCCGGTCGACCTTGGTGCAAGGGTGCGCGAGCTGCGCAAGGCGCGCAATTGGACGCTGGAACAGGCCGCGCGGCAGGCGGGGCTGGCGCGCTCTACGCTGAGCAAGATTGAGAACGGGCTGATGTCGCCCACCTATGACGCGCTGAAAAAGCTCGCCGTGGGGCTAGAGATCACCGTGCCGCAGCTTTTCACCCCGCCCGCAGGGGAGAAGATCACCGGCCGCATGGCCGTGACCCGCGCCGAGGAAGGCGCGCCCAAGGCCACCGGCACCTATGAGCACGTCCTGCTGGCCGACGCCTTGCGCAAGAAGCAGATGCTGCCCTACCGCGCCCGCATCCGCGCCCGCCGGATGGAAGAGTTCGACGGCTGGGTGCGCCACGACGGGGAGGAGTTCCTCTATGTGCTGACCGGCATGGTGCGGCTGTTTACCGAGTTTTACGAGCCCGTCGACATGCGCCGGGGCGATAGCGCCTATTACGACGCCACCATGGGGCATAACGTCGTCTCGCTCAGCGATGAGGATGCGACGATCCTCTGGGTGACCTCACTGGTCTGACCCCTCCGCCGGTTCCCACCACCAGACCTCGGGCATGAAGTTCGGCCCATCGCCGTAAAGCGGGATCGTCTCGGGGTAGGCCATACGCGCGTCATGGGCGATCAGCCCTTCGTCGAACTGCCAGAAGGGGATGACATAGCGCCCCGCCGTCAGGATACGGTCAAGCGCGCGGGTCGCGGCGACGAAATCCGCCGTTTCGCGGGCCTGCAACATCCTGTCGATCATGGCATCCACCGCCGGAGAGCGCACGCCCATGAGGTTGCGTGTGCCGGGCAGATCGGCGGCCTCCGACCCCCAGTAAAACCGCTGCTCCGTACCGGGGCTGAGCGACAGGGCGCGGCGGAAGGTTGTCATGTCGAAATCATAGCTGTTCTGCCGTGCGACGAATTGCGCATCATCCACGGTTTCAATCTCGGCGGTGATGCCAAGCCGCTTGAGGGCCTGCGTGTAAAGCTCTGCAATCGCTAGGTTTTCACGGCTTCCCTTGGACAGCAGAATGGTGAAGGTCAGCGGTGTGCCATCGCCCCGGCGCATGACGCCGCCTTCGGCCTGATAGCCTGCGGCATTCAACTGCTGCATCGCGGCGCGGATGCCCGCACGGTTGCGGGCAGAGCCGTCACCCACCGGCAGCCGATAGCCATCCACCGTGCCGGGCGGCAGCGTGTCGGCGTAATCGGCCAGCAGGTCGAAAACCCGCCCCGACGCCGGACCGTCGCGCATGGCAAGGTCGGAGTTCGAGAAATAAGAGGTGATCCGGGGCAGGGTGCCGCCGGTAAGCGTCTCGTTGATATACTCGAAGTTGAAGGCCGAAATCAGCGCATCGCGCACCCGCCAATCGTCGAAAGGCGCGCGGCGGGCGTTCATGACAAAACCGGTCATGCCCGACGGTTTGCTATGCGGGAAGGTCGATTTTACCACCTCGCCGCGGGTGATCGCAGGGAAGGCGTATTGCGTGGCCCAAGTCTCGGCGTTGAATTCGCGCACGGCTGAGATTTGACCGGCCTTGAAGGCTTCGAAAAGCACATTGGCATCGCCGTAAAAGTCGATCTTTACCTCATCGTAGTTATGCGTGCCTTGGCGAAAGGGCACCTCTGCGCCCCAGTAATCGGGGTTGCGCGTCAGCGTGACATGGCGGCCCGCCTGATAGTCGGTGATGGTATAGGGGCCGCTGCCCAAGGGGATTTCGGACAGGGGGGCATTGGCAAAGTCCTGCCCCTCCCATTGCGCCTTGCTGAGGATGGGGCGCATCCCAGCGAGCAGGGCAAGCTCGCGGTTATCGCTGTTGAAAGTCATGCGCAGGCTGCGCGGGCCGGTCTGTTCGATGCTGTCGATCTGCTGGCGCAGCCCGTGGTAGCGGGGGTGGCCTTCGGTACCGAGCAGATCGAAAGAAAAGATCACATCCTCGACGGTGACGGGCGTGCCATCGGAAAACCGCGCCTCCTCGCGCAGGGTGAATTCCACCCAAGAGCGGTCCTCGGGCACCTCGATCGTCTCAGCCAGCAGGCCGTAAAGCGCGAAGGGTTCATCCCAGGACCGCCCCATCAAGGTCTCATGCGTAAAATGCGGCAACTGCCAAGGCGCGGTGCCCTTGCGGACGAAGGGGTTGAGGCTGTCGAATCCCCCGGTATTGCCGAGAACGATTTCACCCCCCTTGGGGGCTTCGGGGTTCACATAAGGGAGGGCGTCAAAATCGGCCGGCAGAACAGGGTCGCCATACATAGCGATTCCATGTTGCGGGGCGGCCCATGCCGCCCCCGAGAGCAGAATCAGTGAAGAAAGGGCCGCAACGCCCCGTGCTTTCGAGAAAAATTCCCAGGTCATTTTTGAAACAATCACGATCTGCCCTTATTTTGTTGGAGTTATTCCATACCCGCGGATTATCGCCTTATCAAACTTTTAGCTTGGATTGTGAGCGTGAAAGGCGTATACAGAGGTCACTGCTCGATAGGTTTCTTGCCTGTATGAAACCTGCCTCAATAACTTACGCCCGCCTCGTGCGGGCGTTTTTTTTGGCCAATTTTCACCGACCCTTAAGCTCCTTCGCGCAAACCCTTTCCCTTTGGCGCGCGCGCAGTACATTATGCAGGCGCAGCATGAACAAGGAGACGCGCCATGGCTTTCACCATCGACCTGTCCGGCAAGACAGCCGTCATCACGGGATCGAACTCTGGAATCGGACTGGGCATCGCCTGGGAATTGGCGCGGGCCGGGGCCGATATCGTGTTGAACTCTTTTACCGATGACGAGGCGGATCATGCGCTGGCGCAGGAGATTGCGCAGACATGCAACGTAACGGCCCGCTACATCAAGGCCGACATGTCCAAGGGGGCGGACTGTCGGCGTTTGATTGCCGAAGCCGGGGTCTGCGATATCTTGGTGAACAACGCGGGTATTCAGCATGTCGCGCCAATTCCTGAGTTTCCGGCCGAGAAATGGGACGCGATCATCGCGATCAACCTGTCGTCAGCCTTTCACACCACCGCCGAGGCTTTGCCGATGATGCGCAAGGCGGGGTGGGGTCGGGTGATCAACATCGCCTCGGCCCATGGTCTGACGGCATCGCCCTATAAATCCGCCTATATCGCCGCGAAACATGGGATCGTCGGCCTCAGCAAGACCACAGCGCTTGAGACGGCGAAAGACCCGATCACCTGCAACGCGATTTGCCCCGGCTATGTGCTGACCCCGATCGTTGAGAAGCAGATCCCCGACACGATGAAGGAATACGACATGAGCCGCGAAGAGGTGATCGAACAGGTCATGCTCACCCGGCAACCGTCGCGCGAATTCGCCACTGTTGAACAGATGGGCGGCACGGCGACCTTCCTGTGCTCGGATGCAGCGGCGCAGATCACCGGCACGACGATCAGCGTCGATGGCGGCTGGACGGCGTTGTAAGCGCCGTGGCGGTCAAGAAACGGATTAACCTCGCCCTCCAAGGGGGCGGCGCCCATGGCGCTTTCACTTGGGGGGTGCTCGACCGGCTGTTGCAGCAGGACGATCTGGATATCTGCGGGATCTCGGGCACCTCGGCGGGGGCGCTGAACGGGGCGGCGTTGAAGTCGGGTATGATTGCAGGCGGTCGCGAGGGCGCGCGGGAGAATCTCGATTGGCTTTGGTCGCAGGTCTCTGGCATTTCGGACCTGCGGCTGTCGCATTGGCTGGCGCCCTTCGGTTTGGACAAGCTCAGTCAGGCAATGGAATATTCGCTGCCCATGGCGATCTCGGATTCGCTGACGCGGGTCGTCTCGCCCTATGCTTACGGCCCGTTCTATCGCAACCCGCTCGAAGATGTCGTGGCGCGGTTCGACTATGGCAAAGTGGGCGCGCATAAGCCGCCGTTCTTTTTCGTCTGCGCCACACGGGTCCGCAACGGCAAGATCCGGGTGTTCGAGGGGGATGAGATCGGGCCTGATGCTTTGCTCGCCTCAGCCTGTCTGCCGACGATCTTCAAGGCCGTAGAGATTGACGACGCCCAGACCGGCCAGCGCGAGGCGTTTTGGGACGGGGGCTATACCGGCAACCCGGCGCTGTTTCCGCTGTTCCGCGATGACCTGCCCGAAGACATCGTGGTGGTGAACATCAACCCGCTCGACCGCGAAGACCTGCCGGTCACGCCGCAGCAAATCCAGAACCGCATTAATGAGATCAGCTTTAATTCCAGCCTCTTGCGCGAGATGCGGGCGATTGACTTCGTTCAGCGGCTGATTGCGGATGGCACCCTGCCGGAGGGGCGGATGAAGCGCGTGCACATGCATATGATCGCCGATGACGCGCTGATGGCGCAGCTGTCGGTGGCAACGAAGCTGATGCCCAACCCGGCGGTGATCCGGGCGCTGCATGAGGCAGGCGTGGCGGCGGCGGATCGGTTTCTAGAGGATCACTTCGACGATCTGAACCAGCGCAGCAGCGTTGATCTACCCGCGATGTTCGGCTGAGTTTTCAGGGTCCGACAGCGCCAGCGCCTCGGGCAGATCGGCACCGGGGCGCGGCGGATAGACCAGCCCGGCAGAGATCACCAGCTTCGCCGCGTCTTCGACGCTCATGTCGAGTTCGATCACATCCTCCCGCGGCAGGAACAGCAAAAAGCCCGAGGTCGGGTTCGGCGTGGTGGGCAGAAAGACCGAGAGCATCTCGCCCCCCGCGTTGGTGCGGGCTAAGACCTCTCCCTTCGCCTCGGTCGAGATGAAGCCAAGCGCCCAGATCCCGCGCCGCGGGTATTCGATCAGGCAGGCGGTCTCAAAGCTCCGCTCGGACTGGGCGAAGATCGTCTCGGAAATCTGTTTGATGCCGGAATAGATCGTCCGCACGACGGGGGTGCGTTCCACCAGACTTTCGGCGAAGCGGATCATCGAACGGCCAATCAGCCCTTTCGCGGCCCAGCCCACCATGACGGTGAAGATCAGAAAGATCACCACCCCAAGGCCACGCACGTTGAACTGCATCGACGGGTCGAGGCCCAAGAAATCTTGGAGCAGCCGGTCGGGATGGTAGGCTTTGGGCACCAATGGCAGCACGAAACCGTCGATCCAGCCGACCACGCTCCAGATCAGCCAGATGGTCAGCCCGACAGGCGCAATCACGACCAGACCGGTCAGGAAAGACGCGCGCAGCCTTGCGACAAGGCTACGCCGAACCTGCGTTGGGTCGGGATCAAAAGGTGTGTTCATCTGCGCCGTTTTCCGAAGAGTTAATCGCAACATAGCTAAGGCGTATGCCCCGGCCCGGCAATGGCTCCGCGGTGTTTTTCGCCTTTAACGCGGCAGGTTGACGAGGTTTGCGGCGATCTTGGCCCCCAGCCGGGCATTGTTGCGCACCAGTGCGATATTGGCGGTGAGCGAACGGCCCTCGGTCAGCTCGAAGATGCGTTGCAGCAAGAAGGGGGTCACACCCTTGCCGTGGACCCCTTGGGCATCGGCCTCGGCCTGGGCCTGCGCGATGATCGGGGCGAGTTCGGCGGCGGGGATTTCCTCTGCCGCGGGGATCGGGTTGGCCACCAACTGGCCACCGGGCAGGCCCATGGCGGCGCGGGTGCGGTGGGCTTTGGCAAGGGCTGCGGCATCGTCGAGGCGCAGCGGCGATTGCAGGTCCGACCCTGCGCTCCAGAAGGCGGGGAAGCTGTCTTGGCCCACGGTGATGACCGGCACGCCTTGGGTTTCCAGCACTTCCAGCGTCTTCGGCACGTCGAGGATCGCCTTGGCGCCCGCCGCGATGACGGTGACGGGGGTTTGGGCCAGTTCCATGAGATCGGCGGAGATGTCAAAGCTGTCTTCCGCGCCCTTATGCACGCCGCCGATGCCGCCGGTGGCGAAGACTTCGATGCCCGCAAGATTGGCGGCGATCATGGTGGCGGCGACGGTGGTGGCACCTGTCCCGCCCGAAGCGATGCAGACGGCCATATCGGCGCGCGACAGTTTAGCCACGTCCTTGGCTTGGGCCAGATCGCTCAACTGGTCATCGTCCAGACCGATGTGCAGCGCGCCGCGGATCACGGCGATGGTGGCGGGCACGGCGCCTGCGTCGCGGATGTCCTGTTCGACCTGCCGCGCCACTTCGAGGTTTTGCGGATAGGGCATGCCATGAGTGATGATGGTGCTTTCCAAGGCCACGATCGGCGCGGCGTTTTCGCGGGCCTTGGCCACTTCGGCGCTGAAGGTCAGGGGCAGGGCGGATGTGGCGGTGGTCATATCTTGGTCTCTCCGGAAACGTAAAGGGCGGCGGCATCGAGTGCTGCCTTGAGGGCGGATTGCGCAATAGCACCGCCAAGTTCAGCGGCCACATGGGCCGCCATGAATGTATCGCCTGCACCGGTGACCCGGGCGACATGCACCTGCGGCGGGGTGAGGGTGATGATCTCGTCGCCTTGGCCCACGGTGGCGGGGTTGCCGCCGTCGGTCACCACGGCACGGCGTGCGCCACGGGCCAGCAGGGCGCGGGCGGCGGTGGGGGAATCGTCAAAACTCGACTGGCAGAGCAGCCCGGCCTCTTCAAGGTTCACATAAAGCGTGCCGCGTCCCGCTTTGAGGAAGGGCGTCAGCCGCAGCGCCTTGCCGGGTGAGGCGGGCGCGACGCGCAGGTCGGCCTTTGCCAACAGCGGGCTTTGCGCCATGCGGGCCAGCAGTTCGACGGTCAGGTTGCCGTCGAGCGCCACGGCCCCTTCGTAGGGGCTGGGCAGGCTGCCATCCTCCAGCGGGCGCAGGATCTTGTCGCCCGCAGCCTCCAACGAATGGGCATCGGCAATCGCGGCGATCAACCCGTTGGACCCTTCGACGGCCATGTAACGGTCGGTCGGCAGATCGTCCGAGCGGTAGACGTGATCGGTGATCAGCCCGCGCAGGGCGCAGGCGGCGATCAACTCATCCCCTTCGGCATCGCGCCCCACGGCGGAAAGCAACGCCGGCGTTAGCCCAAAGCGCGCCAGCGCCATGCCGATGTTCAGCGCCACGCCGCCGGGCAGGCGGGTGATCCGCCCCGGCATGTCAGAGCCTTGGCGCATGGCGTTTTCAGAACGGCCGATCACGTCCCAAAGGACGGAGCCGATGCAAAGGATGTCAGCTGTCTTGGTCATGCGGCGCTTCTAGCCGCCAAATCTCCCCACGCGCAAGCGGCGTTATTGTGGCACCGCGAATGTCAGCGCCGCCCAGAGCGTTTCCCAGACCGGTTGATCGGGGTCGTAGCCCGGGCCGGTCTGTGCCTCTGCCGCCGGGCGTAGCGCCACCGCGTCAAAGAGGTATTCATGGCCCGCCGTGACCGGAATCAGTGCTTCGCCCGCCGCATCGGTGCGGTGGAGGGAGATGGCGACGCTGTCATCCGGCGCACGGTCGAACACTTCGATCTGCGCGTTGGGGCGGGGGGTGCCTTGATAGAGGAGGGCCACCTTCATCTCACCCGCGAAATCTGGGTCATAGGGATTCGTTAGTGCCACGAACTCCGTCGCCATGCCGGTGGGCGCATCCTGCCCCGTGCCCGCGCCGAGGGCGATCAGGGTTTTGACGTGGCGGGTGTAGCTCTCGACGACCTTCTCGGTCGACCATCCGTTCGCGCGGTGATCGCTTTCGGCCTTGGGGAAATCCTTATGCGCGGCGAACCGGAGGAATTTATCAAAGTCCTCATAGGTCACTTTGGAGGGCGTCGTTTCGGCCACCGCCACGACCAGCGCGTCACCCTCGGGCGCGGGGAGGCTCAGGGCAGGGCTGTCGCCCGCGCGCGGCGATAGCGCGACCTCTCGCCCCCCGATTTTGACCTCAAAACGCGTCAGCCGGTTGGGCAGATAAGGAAAGGCCGCGCCGGTAAATTCCTCACCATTGCGAAAATGCGCCGCGATCTTTTCACCGCTTTCCACTTGATAGTTCACCGGCGACAGCCAGTATTCATGTGCAAAGGCAGGCGCTGCCGATAAGATACTGAAAATAATAGCGGACAACTGGGACAGTTTCATGAAGCGAACTTTCATTTTGTTAAGATCCAAGCTGGCGTTGCTGTGGCTGTTGTCAAGCGCGGTACTGCTTTCGGCAGGCGCGGGTGCACAGGCGCATGAGGTCAAACCCACGATCGCGGATCTGACCGTGGCCGACGGGCGGGCGGTGCTGGCGCTTGAGATCAACCTCGAAGCGCTCTTGGCGGGCATCGACCTCGATACCGTCGACGACACCGACAATGCCGAGAATGCGGGCGATTACGATGCGCTGCGCAGCCTGCCCGCCGCGCGCATCGCCGACCGCGCGCCCGAGCTTTTGCCGAAGTGGAACAGCCTGCCGCTGCTCAGCGTCGATGGCGCCGCCGTGCCGTTAAAGAGTGTGATGGTCGAGGTGCCCGAAGGGATCGACGCCGAACTGCCGCGCGACAGCCAGTGGCGGTTGGAGGGCGCAGTGCCGGCAGGCGCCGAAGAGGTACAGGTGACGTGGCCGGATGGCGCGGGCGCGCTGGTGCTGCGCCAGCAAGGGGTGGAGGCGCCCTATACCGGGTATCTGTCGGGCGGTGAGACCAGCCCCGAAATCGCCCTCGGGGGCGGTGATGCCGAAAGCGGCTGGCAGGCTTTCGTCAGCTACATCCCCGTCGGGTTCGACCACATCCTGCCCAAAGGGTTGGATCACATCCTATTCGTCTTGGGCCTGTTCTTTCTGTCGACCCGTCTGCGGCCTTTGATCTGGCAGGTCACTGCCTTCACGCTGGCCCATACGGTCACGCTGGCGCTTGGCGCTTTGGGCTGGGTTAACGTGCCGGGGGCCATCGTCGAGCCGCTGATCGCCGCCTCAATCACCTATGTCGCGGTCGAGAATATCTTTCACTCCGCCCTAAACCGCTGGCGGCCCTTGGTGATCTTTGGCTTTGGGCTGTTGCACGGGCTTGGCTTCGCCTCGGTGCTGGGGGATTTCGGCCTGCCTGCGGGGCAATTCGTGCCTGCGCTCATCGGCTTTAACATCGGGGTGGAGCTGGGCCAGCTTGCGGTGATCGCCATCGCCTTCGTACTGGTCGGCTGGGCGATGAATCGCGATTGGTACCGCCGCGCTATCGCGGTCCCCGCCTCCTGCGTCATCGCGGCGGTCGGGGCCTATTGGTTCATCGAACGGGTGTTTTTGTAAGTGAGCGGGCAGCCCTTGACCGGGCTGCCCTCGGGGGCGCTTAGCCCTGCATGGCAGCGATCAGGGTGGCAAGTTCGGCCACCGGATCGTCCTTGTCCCAAATCTCGGTCCCGATGCCGAAAAAGTCGGTCCGGGGGGCGAGATCGCGGATCATGTTGATGTCGAGCGCGCCTTCGGCGACGACGGGCACTTCGATCACTTCGGACCACCACTGGAACAGATCGGCCTCGGCAAAGCTTCCATCGCCAAGCGCGCTGGCTTGGGTCGGGCCAAAGCTGATGTAGTCTGCCCCGGCTTCGCCCGCCGCCATCCCCTCATGCCGCGATGTGCCGCAGAAGGCGCCGACGATGGCATCATCGCCCAGCTCTTTGCGGGCATGGCGCACGGTGCGGGCGGCATCGCTAAGGTGCACGCCGTCAAGGCCGAGCTTTTCGACCAGCAGCAGATGATCCGAGATCACCAAGGCCACGTCGCGCGCATGGGTCACTTCGCGCAGCGCATCACCGGCACGGGCGAGGCGGTCTTCATCCCGGGTCGAAAGCGCCATGCGCACACAGGCCACCGGATGGGCGTCGAGCACGGCGGCGAGTTGCGCGGGGAATTGGCTCAGCTCAACTTCGGGCGGGGTGATAAGGTAAATCTGCGGCTGTTCTGGCGCGTCCATGGTCACTGTCCTTAATCGGGTCTGAGCGCCTGACTAGCGCAGGGCGTTGCAAAAGAAAACGGATATGCGTGCGTCGCGCGGGCTTTCTTGCGGTGCGCAGGCGCAGGGGCTATGAGGCGCGCATGACAGAGACATCCTCCTCCCCCGTTCAGCCCGCGCCGATCCCGGCCATCGTGCTTGTCCGCCCCCAGATGGGCGAGAACATCGGCGCCGCGGCGCGCGCGATGTGGAACTTCGGCCTCGATCACATGCGGGTCGTGGCCCCGCGCGACGGCTGGCCGAGCCAATCCGCCGTGGCCATGGCCTCGGGGGCGGGGCGGCTGTTGGACGAGGCGCAGCATTGCGCCGATCTGCCCGAAGCGCTTGGCGATTGCGATTTCACCTTTGCCACCACGGCGCGTAGCCGAGACCTGACCAAACCGGTCTACAGCCCCGAAGCCGCGATGCGGTTGGCGGCGGAGAAAATTTTGGCGGGACAACGGGTTGCGGTGCTGTTCGGACCCGAGCGGGCAGGGCTTGAGAATGAAGATATCGCGCAGGCCAATGCCATCGTCTCGGTCCCGGTGAACCCAAAGTTCGCCTCTCTCAATCTTGCGCAATGCGTGCTGTTGATGTCTTACGAATGGATGCGGGCGCAGGGCGAAGTGTCCCATGAGGTGGTCGAGATGGCGGGCACCGATTGGGCCAAGGGCGCCGAGATCGACCATCTGGCGCGGCATTATGAGGAGCAGTTGACCGAGGCCGGGTTCTTCTTCCCCGAGCATAAGGTCGCCTCGATGAAGCTCAACCTTCGCAATATGTGGTCGCGGATGCCGTTGACGCGGGCGGATGTGCAGATGTTGCATGGCATCCTGCGGCAAATGGTCCGCTGGAAGGAGAAGAGCTGAGCCGAAGCCCGGCCCGGAATCAAGCCGCAGGCGCCGGGCCATCGCCTGCCCGCCCCACGGGGAGGCGATTTTGCAAAGCAATGCAACGCCTTACGCATGTTGCACCATCGCTGAGCCATAAAGTGGCATGATGGCCCCGCCGGATCGCCACCCCCGGGCAGGCGATGGCCCTCACCTGTCTGGCGACCCCACCCCGCTAGACCTTTCTCTGCCCATGTCATACCACTCTATCCAAACGGAAAAAGAGGCGCGCCATGGCGGAGAAACGCAAACTGTTCGAAGAGGTCGGGACCGACCAACCCAGCCGTGCCCCGGTGCAAACCGGCACGATCGACAAGGGCCGGGGCGGCGCGCGCGGGCCGATCCGGGTCTGGCTGATGATCCTCTTTGCGCTGGTCTTTGTCATGATCGCCGTGGGCGGGCTCACGCGGCTCACTGACTCCGGCCTCAGCATCACTGAATGGCGCCCGGTGACCGGTGCCTTGCCGCCGATGAACGAGGCCGATTGGCAGTCAGAATTTGAGAAATACAAGCAGATTGACGAGTTTCAGGTTCAGAATTCTTGGATGGAACTCTCTGATTTCAAAAGCATCTACTGGTGGGAATGGGGGCATCGGCAGCTTGGCCGGGTGATCGGCCTCGTCTGGGTCTTGGGCTTTCTCTACTTCCTCCTGCGCCGCCAAATCCCTGTCGGCTGGTCCAAACGGCTGCTCTTTATCGGCGCTTTGGGCGGCGCGCAGGGGGCGATCGGCTGGTGGATGGTCGCCTCGGGCGTGACCAGCGGGCAGGGGGTGACGGATGTGGCCTCCTACCGTTTGGCGACGCATCTCGGGCTGGCCTTTGTCATCCTCGGTTTCATCACTTGGTATGTGCTCTTGCTGGGTCGCAGCGAACGCGATCTGATTCAGGCCCGCCGCGCCAAGGAGGCCAAGCAATTCGGCATGGCAACGGGTCTGTTGCATTTCGCCGCACTGCAGATCCTGCTGGGCGCCTTGGTCGCAGGGATTGACGCGGGGCGCTATTTTGTCGACTGGCCGCTGATGCAGGGGCAGTTCTTCCCGCCCGAGGCATTCGACATCACGCCGACATGGCGGAATTTCTTTGAGAACCCGGGCTTGGTGCAATTCATGCACCGGATGGCGGGCTATCTGCTCTTTGCTTTCGGGGTTGTCGTTTGGCTGCGCGGTCGCCGCTCGGCCCATGCCCGCACGCGTTTTGCTTTCAACGCCGTGATGGCGGCGCTGTCTTTGCAAGTGGTTCTGGGCATCACCACCGTGCTCTATGCCGCGCCCGTGCATCTGGCGCTCGCGCATCAGGCGCTGGCCGTGCTGCTTTGGGTGCTGATCCTGCGCGCGCGTTTCCTTGCGGCCTATCCCGTCGCCACATCGCTGAGAGGCTGAGACATGACTGCATATGATGATTTGATGGCTTTTCAGCGCGACACCGAGGCGCTGGCGCAGGTCGCAGGCCGTTTGGGCTGGGATCAAGAGACGGTCATGCCCCGGGGCGCGGCCCCGCAGCGGGCCGAGGAGATGGCGGCGATGGAAAGCGTCCTCCACGCCCGCCGCATCGACCCGCGCATCGCAGATTGGCTGGCCCAGATCGAGCCCGCGGCGTTGGACGCGGTCGGGCAGGCGAACCTGCGCCACATCAAGCGCGATTTTGACCGCGCCACCCGCGTGCCCGCCGATCTGGCGGCGCGTATCGCCCGCGTCACCTCCGCCGCCCAAGGCACTTGGGCCGAGGCCCGCGCCGCCGATGACTTCGCGGCCTTCGCGCCTACTCTGAAAGAAGTGATCGCGCTCAAACGCGAAGAGGGGGCCGCGCTGGCCCAAGGGCGCGGGATCGGGATTTACGACGCGATGCTGGAGGATTACGAGCCCGGCACCACGGCGGCGGACCTCGAAGCCATGTTCGGCGCGCTGCGGCCAAAACTCTCCGAACTGCGCGCCGCCGTCCGCGAAGCCGAAGCGCCGCCGGTGTTGGAGGGTGTCTTTGACGAAGCGGCGCAGATGACCCTCACCGCCAAACTGGCGCGGCGCTTTGGCTATGATCTGGCCACCGGGCGCATCGACAAGGCCGTGCATCCCTTCTCCTCCGGATCGGGGCTGGACGTGCGGATTACCACGCGAACCAATGCCCTCGACCCGTTCAATTGCTTTTATTCCACCGTGCATGAGGTTGGCCATGCGGCCTATGAGCAGGGGATCGACAGCGCCTATCTGCTGACGCCTTTGGGCCGGGGCGTGTCGATGGGGGTGCATGAAAGCCAAAGCCGCATCTACGAAAACCAAATCGGCCGCAGCCGCGCCTTCACCGGGTGGCTCTTTGGTGAGATGACGGCGGTCTATGGCGATTTCGGCGTACCGGATGCCGAGACCTTCTACCGGATCGTTAACCGCGTGTCGGATGGTTTCATTCGGACCGAGGCGGATGAGCTTCAATACAATCTCCATGTCCTGCTGCGTTTCGATCTAGAACGGGCGCTGATGTCGGGCGACTTGCAGGGCGACGGGTTGGAAGCGGCGTGGAACGATCGCTTCGAGGCTGATTTCGGCTATCCGGTCGACCGCCCGTCAAATGGCGTCTTGCAGGACGTGCATTGGTCCGTCGGGCTTCTGGGCTATTTCCCGACCTATAGCCTCGGCAACGTCTATGCCGGATGCCTTCACGAGGCACTGTGGGAGGCCGTACCCGATCTCGACGAAGCCTTGGCAAGGGGGGATACGAGTGCCGCTACCGGTTGGCTGCGTGAGAACGTGCAAAAGCATGGGGGCCTTTACGAGCCGCGTGAGGTAATCACCCGCGCTTGCGGAAAGCCGCCGACCGAGGCACCGTTGCTGACCTACCTAGAAAACAAGTTCACGGAACTGTATGGAATTTAGGCATCTAAGATGGGGAACAAATCGCCATTTTGGATGTTGCTTAAACAACGGGCATCGCTATAAATCCTAACCATAGCTTAATATTTCGCCTTTGCGCCGGATAAGGTTATATGCGATGCTGCGGTGAGTTTCATTTTTGACGAGATATAGGAGTACCTAGACATGAAAATTCTTGCAACGGTGGCGGCAACTATCGCTCTTTCGGGTGCTGCTTTCGCCCAAACCACTTCTCAAGCGGCTGTTCTTGGGGCGTCTGACGATGCGGTCTATTCGCTTCAGGTTCAAGGTGCCAATGGTGTGGTTTATAACTGTAAGCCTGATCCGGTCACCGTAGACGGCAACACTGCGCGCGTTTGCGTGCCTGCCGCTGCAGCTGGTGCAGGGCTCTTTGCTGCTGGTGCCGGTCTTGGTGGCGGCGCGGCGGCAGCTGGTGCTGCTCTGGTTCTGGTTGCAGTCGCGGCATCCGGTTCCTCTTCTTCGACCACTACTACCAACTAATTTCCTAACGGAAGTTTAAGATTAGAAAATCCCCCGCGTTGATGGCGCGGGGGATTTTTTGTTGTTCGATGCTGTTTTGGGAAAAAGCCCCCGCCCCAAAGCATATGCATGGGGCGGGGTGGCCGCCGATCACTCGGCGGCGCTGTCACCCTCGGCTTCATCCTCTTCGTTGCCCTGATCGGCGATCCAAGCCACGCTGACGACTTCCTCGTTCTTGCCGGTGCTGAACACTTTCACACCACCTGCGCTGC
Organism: Sulfitobacter sp. R18_1; assembly: GCF_017743915.1. Classification (NCBI taxonomy): domain Bacteria; kingdom Pseudomonadati; phylum Pseudomonadota; class Alphaproteobacteria; order Rhodobacterales; family Roseobacteraceae; genus Sulfitobacter; species Sulfitobacter sp. R18_1. The sequence continues at coordinate 85,766 of NZ_JAGHRG010000010.1, read as the reverse complement.
GCGAGCGGAAGGAGATGCCTTCGACCGGCACGCGGATCGACTGGCCCTTGGAGGTCGCCAGCATCACCTGATCGGACATCTCGACCGGGAAGCAGGCGACGATGGGACCGTGGGCCATGGCCTTGGTCCAAGCCGTCACGCCCATGCCGCCGCGGCCCCGTACAGGGTAGTCATGGGCCGAGGAGACCTTGCCCGCGCCCTTGGCGGTGATCGTCAAGATTAGATCCTCGGCGGCGGACATTTCGGCATAGCGTTCGGTGCTGAACTGGCCAGCTTGAACCTGCTCTTCCTCGTCATCGCTGCTGTCGTCATCGGTCAGCCCCGCCATCAGGCGGCGCTGTTTGAGGTAGGCGACACGCTCTTCCGAACTCGCCTCAAAGTGGCGGATGACGGACATGGAGACGAGGTTGTCGCCTTCGCCCAGACGGATGCCGCGGACGCCAACGGAGTTGCGCGAGTTGAACACCCGCACGTCGGTCGCCGGGAAGCGGATCGCGCGGCCCGCGTCGGTGACCAGCATCACGTCATCGTCGTTCGAGGCGATGCGCGCGTTGATCAGCGTGGTGCCCTCATGCTCGCCTTCGAACTTCATGGCAATCTTGCCGTTGGCCTTCACATTGGTGAAATCCGACAGTTTGTTGCGCCGCACGGTCCCGGCAGAGGTGGCGAAGATCACCTGCAGGTCATCCCATTCCTTCTCATCCCGGTCCACCGGCATGATCGCCGCGATGGAGACGCCGGTCGGGATGGGCAGGATGTTGACGATGGCCTTGCCCTTGGCGGTGCGCGCACCCTGCGGCAGGCGCCATGTCTTCAGCTTGTAGACCATGCCATCGGTCGTGAAGAAGAGAAGCTGCGTATGGGTGTTGGCGACGAAGAGGTTGGTGACGACATCCTCTTCCTTGGTCTGCATGCCCGAGACACCCTTGCCGCCGCGGCGCTGCGCGCGGAAGTCGGCCAGAGGCGTGCGCTTGATGTAGCCGCCGGAGGTCACGGTCACGACCATTTCCTCGCGGGCGATCAGGTCTTCGTCGTCCATGTCGCCCGACCAGTCGACGATCTCGGTCCGGCGCGGCACGGCGAATTGCTCGCGCACCTCGCGCAACTCCTCCGAGATGATGCCGAGGATGCGCTCGCGGCTGCCCAGAATCTCGAGGTATTCCTTGATCTTGCCAGCCAGTTCTTCCAGCTCGTCGGTCACTTCCTTGACGCCGATCTGCGTCAGACGCTGCAGGCGCAGTTCCAGAATGGCGCGGGCCTGCGCTTCGGAGAGGTTGTAGGTGCCGTCGTCGTTCGCCGTATGGGTCGGGTCGTCGATGAGCGCGATATAGGGCAGAATGTCCTCGGCGGGCCAGCGGCGGGTCATCAGCTTCTCGCGCGCCTCGGCGGCGTCGGCGGAAGAGCGGATGGTGGCCACCACCTCGTCGATATTGGTGACTGCGACCGCGAGACCACAAAGGATATGGCTGCGCTCGCGCGCCTTGCGCAATAGGTAGGCCGTGCGGCGCGCCACGACATCTTCGCGGAAGTCGATGAAGTAGCTCAGGAATTTGCGCAAAGTGAGCTGCTCAGGCCGGCCGCCGTTCAGCGCCAGCATGTTGCAGCCGAAGTATGTCTGCATCGGGGTGAAGCGGTAAAGCTGGTTCATCACCACTTCGGCGGTGGCGTCGCGTTTGAGTTCGATCACCACGCGCACGCCGTTACGATCGCTCTCATCCTGAACGTGGGCGATGCCCTCGATCTTCTTCTCGCGGACCTGTTCGGCGATCTTTTCGATCATCGTGGCTTTGTTGACCTGATAGGGGATCTCATCGATGACGATGGCCCAGCGGTCTTTGCGGATTTCCTCAACCCGGGTCTTGGCGCGGATCACCACGCTGCCGCGGCCTTCGAGATAGGCTTTGCGCGCGCCGGAGCGGCCCAGCATGATGCCGCCCGTGGGAAAGTCGGGGCCGGGGACGTATTCGATGAGCTGTTCCGAGGTCAGGTCCGGATCGTCGATCAGCGCGAGGCAGGCATCCACCACCTCGCCAAGGTTATGCGGCGGGATGTTCGTCGCCATGCCGACGGCAATGCCGCCAGCGCCGTTGACCAGCATGTTCGGAAAGCGTGCGGGCAGGACGGTCGGTTCCTGCTGCTTGCCGTCATAGTTGTCCTGAAAATCGACGGTTTCCTTGTCGATATCGGCCAGAAGATAGGCGGCGGGCTTGTCCATCCGCACCTCGGTATAGCGCATGGCCGCCGGGTTATCACCGTCCATCGAGCCGAAGTTGCCCTGACCGTCCAAAAGCGGCAGCGACATGGAGAAATCCTGCGCCATCCGCACAAGCGCGTCGTAAATCGCGCTGTCGCCATGGGGGTGGTACTGGCCCATGACATCGCCCACCGGGCGGGCAGATTTGCGGTAGGCTTTTTCATGCGTGTTGCCGGTCTCATGCATCGCGTAAAGGATGCGGCGGTGCACCGGTTTCAGACCGTCGCGCAGGTCGGGAATCGCGCGGCTGACGATCACGCTCATCGCGTAGTCCAGATAGGACGTGCGCATCTCGTGTTCGATGGTCACCGACGGCCCGTGAAAGATGGGCTTTTCGTCTGCGTTTTCAGGGGTATCCGGCGTATCGGTCACGTATCTTGCCCACCATTTTTATGGTTCTATATCTTGGGGTTTTCTATAGCAGACGGGGCATATCAGGTGCAATGGCTGTGGCCGAAACGCACTGGCAGCACTTGGGGCGAAGTGCCAACACACTGTTTTCATTGAAAAGTAATTCTGACCACGCAAACTTGTTCTACAGAGGCAGCAAGGGAGGCGCAACATGCCCCGCAGTGAAACCGAATTGATGCTGAAAGGTTACGGGCTGACCACGGCAGAGTTCTTCTACCACATGCCCGATTACAGCCATGTGCTGAACAGTTATATCTGGCAGGATTACGACATCGCACCGGACCATCCGCGCCTGTTCGAATTCGTCGAATTCTGGCGCGCGGAGTTGGACGGTCCGCTGCATTCGGTCCGGTTCACCCACCGCAGGCTGACCGGCCCCGGTGAATGGCAAAACCAAGTGGGCGAGTTCACGCTACATTGAGCCGGTAAGCCCGAGGGCAGGGCGTCAGGCCGAACAGCTCGCCCCGCCCAAAACGCAGAATTTGGCGCAGTGCGGGTGGTTCAGCGCCACGTCGCGCTCCGCCTCGGCCAATGTGGTGCCGAGTTCAAACTCAGGGTCGTAGGGCAAGAGCGTGCAGGCCAGCACGGCGGGCTTCTCGGCCCCCTTGCGTTTGACCACCATACGGGAGGAGGCGCACATCACCGCGTCAGGGGACTTGTCCAAGATGCCCCAGCAGGCGGTGGTGATCTCGGGCACCTCCACGGCCTCGTCCATCTCGGGGAAGAGGACGGTCATGGCGGGGTCTTGCGCGTCGATGTCAAAGCCGTGTTCGGCGTAGAAGGCGGCATAACCCGCGCGGCTGTCAGCATCGCTGTCGGCAAAAATCGACCGCCCCGCCACGGCCATGCGAAAGCCGTTGTCGCGGAGCCATTCCATGCCGGTCAAGGTCTTGTCGAAAGCTCCCTCGCCACGTTCCGCGTCGTGCAGGTCGCGGCGATAATGGTCGACGGAGATGCGGAAGGTCATCTTGCCGGGATAGGCATCGCGCAGACGCAACAGCCCCTTTTGCACCGATCTGCGCATCATCGGACGCATGGCGTTGGTCAGGATCAACACCTCGTATCCGCGCTCTAGTGAGGCTTCCGTGATCTCGATCATCTGGGGGTTCATGAAGGGCTCACCGCCGGTGAAGGCGATCTCGCGCACCGGCCAGCTACGCTCCTCGATCTGGTCGAGATAGTCGCGCACCTCATCCGCGGTGATATAGACCAGCGCGTCGTTCTTGGGGCTGGAGGCGATGTAGCAGTTCACGCATTCGATGTTGCACAGGGTGCCTGTGTTGAACCAAAGCGTTTCCGCCCCGCGCAGGGCCACGGTGGCGCGGGGTTCCCCCTTGGCGGTGACCGCCGGGTTCTGGAACTTGCCCTCGTTTGCTTGCGCAATATCTTTCATGATTGTTCCTTGCGTGATCCCGTGTGTTCCTGTTGTGGTAAGCTATTGCGGCGCACCCTAAAAGTCCAAGCACCGGGGCGCACAGTCTTGTGATGTAGGGAAAAATAAGTATGTTTGCGCTAACTCTGCCATTCTGCCCGGACAAGGATTAATCAATGGTTTCGCGTGTTATCCCTGTCGACCCCTCCGATCTTGTCATCTTTGGCGGCACCGGCGATCTGGCCCGGCGCAAGATTTTGCCGGGTCTTTATCGCCGTTACTGTGCGGGTCAAATGCCCGAAGAGGCGCGGATCATCGGCGCTGCGCGCACCGAGATGGACGCCGCAGGCTACCGCGAGATGGTGGCCGAAGCGATTGAAGAGTTTGGCGGGAAAGACGCCTGTGACAACCTCGATGCCTTTCTCGCCAAGCTTGACTATGTCGCCATCGACGCACGCGGAGAGACCGGCTGGGCCGAACTGCAAGGCCTGATGTCCGGCAAGGACCGGATCGAGGTCTATTACTTCTCTGTCGCGCCGGGGCTTTTCGGCGATCTGGCGGAACGGTTGCAGCAATGGGGCATGGCGGGCGAAGAATGTCGCATTGTCGTTGAAAAACCCTTTGGCCGCGATCTGGAGAGTGCGCGCGCCCTCAACGCGACGCTGGCCACCTATTTCAAAGAGCAGCAGATCTACCGGATCGACCACTACCTCGGCAAAGAGACGGTGCAGAACCTCATGGCGGTGCGCTTTGGCAATATGCTGTTCGAGCCGTTGTGGAACCGTCAATACGTCGACCACATCCAGATCACCGTGGCCGAGACGGTGGGCGTCGGCGGGCGTGGCGAGTACTACGACAAATCCGGCGCGATGCGGGACATGGTGCAGAACCACCTGATGCAACTCTTGTGCCTGATCGCGATGGAGCCGCCCGCGCGTTTCGACCCCGATGCGGTGCGCGACGAAAAGCTGAAAGTGATCCGCGCGATCGACCCGGTGCTGCCGCATCATCTGGTGCGTGGGCAGTATGAGGCCGAGGAGGGCAATGAGGAAGATGCCCCCAGCTATCGCGATGCCGTCGGCAACCCACGGTCGCGGACCGAGAGTTTCGTGGCGTTGAAGGCCCATATCAGCAACTGGCGTTGGCATGGCACGCCGTTTTATCTGCGCACCGGCAAGCGCATGGTGGCGCGCTCCAGCGAGATCACGGTGGTTTTCAAAGATACGCCGCATTCCATCTTTGCCGAAGACGCAGGCCGCCATCGCAACGTGCTGTCGATCCGCTTGCAGCCCAATGAGGGCATCACCCTTGGCGTGACGATCAAGGAACCGGGGCCGGGGGGCATGCGTCTTGTCGATGTGCCGCTCGACATGACCTTTGCCGAAGCGCTTGGCCCCGATGGGGGCGATCAGGTCGATGCCTATGAGCGGCTTATCATGGACGTGATCCGGGGCAACCAGACATTGTTCATGCGCGACGACGAGGTCGAGGCCGCCTGGGCCTGGACCGATCCGATCATCCAAGGCTGGGAGGCCCGTCACGACGTGCCCAAACCCTATGACAGCGGCTCGGCAGGGCCCACGGATGCGACAGAAATGATGCGGCGCGATGGCCGTGAATGGCGAAAGGTATCCCCATGAACATCATCGAATATGCGGACCGCGAAATGCTGGTGATGAATGTCGCCAACAAACTGGCGGGCAAGTTGAAATCGGCGCTTTCGGGCAATGACCACGTGTCTTTCGCGGTGCCAGGCGGCTCTACCCCCGGGCCGATCTTTGAGATGCTCAGCGCGACCGATCTGGATTGGGGCCGGGTGGATGTGATGCTGACCGATGAGCGTTGGGTGGACGTGGATGACCCGCTGTCGAACGCGCGTCTGGTGCGCGAGCATCTGTTGAACGACCGTGCCGCAGCGGCGCAGTTCATCCCTTTTTTCCGACCCGGGCTTTCTCCGGGCGAGGGGGCAGAGGTGGTGGCCCCCAGTCTGACGGATCATGTGCCGATCTCTGTTCTGCTGCTTGGCATGGGCGACGACATGCACACCGCCTCGCTTTTCCCCGGCGATCCCAGCCTGCCTGACGCTTTGGCCGCCGATGCCCCGCTTTTGTGCCCGGTCTATCCCGAGGGCCAGCCGACCGCGCGGGTCACGCTGCCGGCGCATGTGCTCGACGGGGCGCTGAACAAGCATCTCGTGATTTTCGGGGATGAGAAACGCGCGGCCCTTGAGCGCGCGCAGGGGCTTTCCCCCGAAGAGGCGCCGATTGCAGCGGTGCTGGATGAAATCGAAGTTTACTGGGCGGCATGATGAACATTTGGCAAGACCTTCAAGAGCGGCAAAGCGCCGTGGCAGACCGCAAGATCACGGCACTGTTCGACGACCCGAACCGGGCCGAGGATTTTTCCCTGCGCACGCAGCATATGCTGTTCGACTACGCCAAGACGAATATCGACACCGAGACCCGCGCGGCGCTGCTGCAACTAGTCGAAAACGCCAAAGTCACCGAACGCCGCGATGCGATGTTCGCGGGCGCGCCGATCAATGAGACTGAGGGCCGCGCGGTGTTGCACACTGCGCTGCGCAATCTCGATGGCGGGGCGGTAGAAGTCGCGGGCGAAGATGTCATACCGCAGGTGCGCGACACGCTGGCGCGGATGCGCAGCTTTGCCGATCAGGTGCGCAGCGGCGACATTACGGATGTGGTCAACATTGGCATCGGCGGCTCTGACCTTGGCCCCGCCATGGCGACCCGCGCGCTGACGCCCTATCACGATGGGCCGCGCTGCCACTTCGTCTCGAACGTCGATGGCGCGCATATCGCGGATACGCTGCGTGGGTTGGATGCCAAGAAAACGCTGGTGATCGTGGCCTCCAAGACTTTCACCACCATCGAGACCATGACCAATGCGCGCACGGCACGGGCATGGATGCAGGACCATGGCGGCGATCCGGCGACGCAGTTCGCCGCGCTCAGCACCGCGGATGGCAAGACCGCCGAATTTGGGATCGACCCGGCTCGCGTCTTCGGTTTCGAGGATTGGGTCGGCGGGCGCTATTCCGTCTGGGGGCCGATTGGGCTGTCGCTGATGATCGCTATTGGGCCCAAGGCTTTCGACAGCTTCCTGCGCGGCGCGCAGGAGATGGACCGCCATTTCTGCGCCGCTGATCCGGCTGAGAATATGCCGATCCTTCTGGCGCTGGTGGGCATCTGGCACAACCAAATCTGCGGCCATGCCACCCGCGCGGTGCTGCCCTATGACCAACGGCTTGAGATGCTGCCCGATTACCTGCAACAGCTTGAGATGGAATCGAACGGCAAGGGCGTGCAGATGGACGGCGCCGATAGCCCGCGCCACACCGGCCCCGTGGTCTGGGGCGCGGCGGGCACCAATGGCCAGCACGCTTTCTATCAGTTGATCCACCAAGGCACGCGGGTGATCCCTTGCGAGTTTCTGGTGGCGGCCAAGGGACATGAGCCGGAGTTGCAGCATCACCACGATCTGCTGATCGCCAATTGCCTCGCCCAATCCGAGGCGCTGATGCGCGGGCGGTCTCTGGACGAAGCGCGCGCCATCATGCGCGATGCGGGGCTTTCGGGCGACGCGCTTGAACGCCAAGCCCGCCACCGTGTCTTCCCCGGCAACCGGCCCTCGACCACACTCGCCTATGAAACGCTTGATCCCTTCACGCTGGGCCAGATCATCGCGCTTTACGAGCATCGCGTTTTCGTCGAAGGTGTGATCCTCGGCATCAATTCTTTCGATCAATGGGGCGTGGAACTGGGCAAGGAACTGGCCAAATCGCTCCAACCGCTGGTCGAAGGGGAGGTCTCTACCGAGGGGAAAGACGGCTCTACCGCAGGGCTGATCGGCTATATCCACCAGCATCGCGGCTAGGGGCTGCCCTTCGAGCGGAACGAGGCACCCCGCGGGCGACAGCCGCCTGCGCGGTGCCACTGTCCTGTCCGTCAGCGCTATTACGACTTGCCGGAGGGGAAGGCTTGCAACTGCCCTGACCTTTGGACAGTCTCGAAGCAAATGATTGGAGGACCCCCTATGCTTGGCCAGATGATGACGCAGCCGCTGCTGATCTCAAGCCTGATTTCCCATGCCGAACGCTATCACCCCGAGGGCGAGATCATCTCGGTCTCGACCATCGGCGGGGTCGAGGAAACCAATTGGGGACAGGTGGCCGAGAACGCGCGGCGTTTGGGCGCGGCCTTGACCGATCTGGGGCTGTCGCCGCAGGCGCGTTGCGGGACCATCGCATGGAACAATCGGCGGCATCTGGAAATCTACTTCGGCACCTCCGGCGCGGGCTTTGTCTGCCATACGATCAACCCGCGGCTCTTTGCCGATCAGCTTGTCTATATCCTCAACCATGCCGCGGATGAGGTGCTCTTCATCGACAAGACCTTTGTGCCGCTCGTCGCCGCGATCCGCGACAAGCTGGAGCATCTCAAGCACCTCGTCCTGATGTCCGGCCCTGATGCCGAGGCCGCTGAGGCGCTGCCGGGGTTGGTCTTCTACGACGAATTGGTGGCTTCGGGCGATGCCGGGTTCGACTGGCCCGATCTGGATGAGAACACGGCGTCGAGCCTTTGCTACACCTCTGGCACCACGGGCAATCCCAAGGGCGTGCTCTATTCCCACCGCTCGACCGTGCTGCATTCCTTTGGCATCAACATGGCCGATAGCATCGCAATCTCCGCACGGGACATCGTGATGGCCGTGGTGCCGATGTTCCATGTCAACGCTTGGGGCTGCCCCTATGCCAGTGCGATGACCGGCGCGCGGATGGTGCTGCCGGGGCCGAACCTCGATGGGGCATCGCTGGTGGGGCTGATCGACACCTACCGCGTTTCCTTGGCGCTTGGCGTGCCGACGATCTGGCAAGGGCTCTTGGCGGCGGCAAAGAAATCCGGCAGCGAACTGCCCAGCCTAGAGCGTACCGTGGTCGGCGGTTCGGCCTGTCCGCCGTCGATGATCAAGACCTTCCGCGAAGACTATGGGGTGGAGACCATCCACGCTTGGGGCATGACCGAGATGTCGCCGGTGGGCAGCGTCAACAAGCCCTTGGCGAAACACGGTGAATTGCCCGAGGATGCCCAGCACAAGCTGCGCGAGAACCAAGGCCGCCCGGTCTTTGGTGTTGAGCTTGAGATCTGGGACGACACAGGCAAGCCGCTGCCCCATGACGGCGAGACCCAAGGCGCGCTGGTCACCCGCGGGCATTGGATTTTGGATGCCTATTACCAATCCGACCGGGACAGCACCCTGCGCGATGGCTGGTTCGACACCGGCGATATCGCGACGATGGACGCCGACGGCTATATCACCATCCGGGACCGCGCCAAGGATATCATCAAGTCGGGCGGCGAATGGATCAGTTCGGTCGAGTTAGAGAATATCGCCATCGCCCACCCCGATCTGGCCGACGCCGCCGTCATCGGGGCCACCCATCCCAAATGGGATGAGCGCCCGGTCCTGGTCGCGGTGAAGGCCGAAGGGGCCGATCCGTCAGAGGCGGATATCCTCAAGGTTTTCGAGGATCAGATCGCCAAATGGCAGGTGCCCGACAGGGTGGTCTTCGCCGAGGCACTGCCGCGAAACGCGACGGGCAAAGTGCTGAAACGCGACCTGCGGGACCGGTTCGGCGATGTGCTGATGCAGGGCGAGAGCTAAGGTAATCCGCCCCGGTCCGCTTTGGGCCGGGGCGTTTTGCCGTCAGGCCGAACGGCGCATCTCGCTATCTGCCACGGGGCGGGGTAGGGTCAGCCGGAAAGTGCTGCCCACGTCGACTTTGCTTTCCAGCGACAGGCTGCCGCCATGCAGGCTGGCCAGTTGCTCGGCAATCGCAAGGCCCAATCCCAAGCCGCCGTTCTCACGCGACATTGAGCCGTCAACCTGCTGAAAACGCAGGAAAACCCGCTCGAGATTGTCCTCGGAAATACCGCAGCCCGTGTCGGAGACCGAGAAGGTGATCTCTTCGGCATCCTGCTGCATCTGAAGATGAATATTGCCGCTGCGGGTGAATTTGATCGCGTTTGAAATCAGGTTGTAGAGGATCTGCCGCAGGCGCACCGGATCGGCATTGGCGAGGGCCGTGCCATTGTCCTCATAGGTCAGCGTCAGCCCCTTGGCCTCGGCATCCGGGCGCAGGTCATCGGCAACGGAGCGGGCGATCTCGCTGGTCTCAATCTCTTGCAGATCAAGCTCCATCTTGCCGCGTGCGACCTTGGTCCAATCCAACAGGTCTTCGACAAGGCGCAGCATATGTTTGGACGACCCCGCGATGCCGCCCGCTTGGTCAGAGACGAAGTTTTGGAACTCATCGACGCTGTGGCGAATGTCGGGCGTGGCATTGGCGCTGTTGTTCAGCGCGGTCTGCAAACGCCGGGCTTGGGGCAGCTTCTCGGCATGTTGCAGAAAGGTCGCTCGGCCCGAGATCACGGTGAGCGGCGTGCGCAGCTCATGGCTGACGTTGTTGAGGAATTCGGTCTTTTCACGGTCCGCCGCCTTGGCCGCGTCGAGCGCGCGTTTCTCGGCCGTCACATCGGTCCAGATGCCCACGGTATAGCCATGCGGCGTGCGGGATTCCGTGACTTTGAGCCAGAAGTTATCCGAGACCTCAAGAATGAAGGCGCCGGTCGGGTTGCGGAACCGGGCGAGACGTTTGGCGATCCAAGCCTCACGCTCCTCGACCTGCTCAGGGTGCTGATGGCGGGCGACCCAATGACGCAACAGCTCTTCGATGGTTTTGCCGGGGATCAGAAGATCAGCAATTTCAGGGTGATACTCCAGAAACTTGCTGTTGACGGTGACAAGGCGTTCCTTCTCGTCAAAGGCGATGAACCCCTCTTGGATCGAGCCGATCCCTTCGGCCAAAAGCGCATGGGCTTCCTGCTTTTTCAACGTGACCCGGCGGAAGGCCCAAAGGCCCGCCATCAGCGCGATGGTCGCGATCAGGGCGAAGGCTACGAGGTAGGGGCTTTGCGGGGCATAGGGGGGCAGACCGTTGGCAGGGCTGGCCGTCGCCTCCCATGTCTTGCCCAAAAGCTCGAACCGGGTGCGCACGGGGGCTGTGGGGTCGACCGCCGCAGGCTCAATCTCAGGCGGCATGGCGCCTGTGGGGAAGGCGCGGAGGCTATAGATGTAGTCGGCGGCCTGATGCGGGTTTTGATGCGGCTCGAACAGCCGGTCGGGCTGGAAGACGATGGACATCACCCCCCAAAAGCGCGGCGCACCAAGGCCGATGGGGCGCTCGAACACCGGGTAGTGCATGATGTAGCCCTTGCCGCCTTGAACAAGGTTCAGCGGCCCTTCGATGGTCGGGCTTTGGCGGCGATAGGCATTGGCGACGCCGGAAAGCTGCGTCGGGATGTTCTTGTATTCCAGGCCAATCGTCTCGCCATTCTGGGTCTTGGGATAGCTATGGGTGATCTTGAGGTCTGGGGCGAGGGCGAAGGCCTGAATGCCGGGGTTCCGGTCGCGCAACTCCTTGACCAGCAGTTCGATCTTTTTGTCTTTGAACGCCTCGCCGGAGAGCAGGATATTCTCGATGTTCTTAGTGACCAGAATGGTCTCTTGGAACTGATGCTGCACCTGATTGCTGACTTCATGCAGTGTTTGCCGGGCATCTTGACGGATGCTGGCGATATGCTGCTCGTAATCCAGTTTGACGATCGAATAGCTGATGCCGGCGACACAGCACAGTACGATGAAATTGACGATGATATACGCCTTGGATGTCGCGTAGTCCCGAAACGCGTTTGCCACGCTTTTTTCCTTTGCCTCAATGCGCATCCGACATCGTTGGGCCATTTGCGCGTAAGTTACTTCCCTGTAGATCGCTACTTTTGCGGGCAATCATGGCGAAATTCGGACCAGATTAGGCTTTTCATTGGTGTGACCTTGGGGAACCCTGCGGGGCCTATGCGAGGGCATGTGGCGGCGTCACGAAGGCGGAGGGGGGAGCGTGGAGCGGGTAACGAGAATCGAACTCGTAACTAAAGCTTGGGAAGCTGCCGTGATACCTTTTCACCATACCCGCGCGCTGAGGGTGAGATAATCGGCGCGCGGGGGAAGGTCAAGTCAGGGTTTCGTCGCGGTGACGAAATTGATTTCGGCAGGCAGGCGCAGGGGACCGTCTTTCGCATAGGGGCGCAGAGCTTCGGCGATGGTCTGCCGAAGTTCCGCGACCTGTGCCGGGCCCGCCTCGAAATGATTGATCGCGCCGCTGGCCGGGCCGATGTCGCACATCTGCTGGGCAAGGTCATCGACCGTGCCCGCGGGGGTGAGGTCAAGCCGTGTCACCTTGCAGGCGATATCGACAAAGCCTGCCTCGGCGAGGATCGATACCACGCGTTCGGGGTCGCGAAAGGCGAAGGGGCCGGGGCCGTCAGGATCGCTTTTCGGCATGGCCCCGATGGTGGCCCGGGCGGCGCGGGCGGGCAGGGTAAAGAAAGGGTTTTCGGGGATTTGGCCCCAAGCGGCAAAGCTGAGCTTCGCGCCGGGGCTGAGTTGCGCGGCCATGCGCGTGAAGCTGAGCACCGGATCGGCAAAGAACATCACGCCAAAGCGCGAGATCAGCCGATCATAGGGAGGGGAAAGCGCTAGCGTCGTTGCATCACCGTGATGAAAGGCGACATGGGGCAGGGCGGCGGCCCGTTGCCGCGCGAGGTCGAGCAGCGGGGCAGAGACATCGACGCCCAGCACCGCGCCCGCATCGCCCACCGCCTCGGCGGCGGCGAGACAGCCCGCCCCCGCGCCGCAGCCGATGTCGAGCACCCTCAGCCCCGGTGCCAGTTCGGCGCGCGCCAGCACGCCGTCGAGCACCGGCTGCATCAGAATGTCCAGCTCAGCCTGCCGCGCGGCCCATCTCTGCCCCGCAGAGGCGCTCCAGAATTCGACCTGATCGCTGTTGTCGGAGGCGCTCATCATGTCGCCTTTCTTCTGCGCCGACGCCCGCCGCGTTCGCTTTCGCCGCTGCCGCCGGTGTTGAAGGTCACCTCCGGCAGGGCGACGAGGCTGTTGAGGATGGGGAAAGGCTCCACCGCGTTGGGAATGGCCGAGGCATTGACGAAATGCTCTTGAAAGCGCGGCTCGACGGCGGTTTCGATCTTGTGGATCGCGCCCACGGTCGCCTCGATCTCGGCCCGGGCCTCGGTATTGAGCAGGGCGATCCGGGCGCCGGTGCCAGCGGCATTGCCCGCGCTGGTGACTTTGTCGAGCGGCGCGTCGGGGATCATGCCCAGCACCATCGCGTGTTTGGGGCTGATATGCGCGCCAAAGGCCCCCGCCAGCACCACGCGGTCGACCTTGTCGACGCCGAATTTGTCCATCAGCAGCCGCGCGCCGGAATAGAGCGCGGCCTTGGCCATCTGGATTTCGCGAATGTCGCGGTTGGTCACCGTGATCTTGGGCCCGCCCTTTTCGGTGCCGTCATAGACCAGATAGCTGTTGGTGCGCCCATCGGCAAAGACCGAGGCCGAGCCCGTCTGCGCAGCACTGCCAATCAGACCCGGCGCGTCGACGATGCCGTGAATGCGCATCTCGGCGACCATTTCGATAATGCCGGAGCCGCAGATGCCCGTGACGCCGGTGCTCGCCACCGCTTCTTCAAAGCCGTCCTCATCGGACCAGAGATCACAGCCGATCACCTTGAACCGGGCCACCTTGGTTTCCGGGTCAATCTCGACCCGTTCGATCGCCCCCGGTGCCGCCCGTTGGCCCGAGCTGATCTGCGCCCCCTCAAACGCGGGCCCGGTGGGAGAGGAACAGGCCAGCACCTTTTCCTTGTTGCCCAACAGGATCTCCGCATTGGTGCCCACATCGACCACCAGCATCAACTCGTCGGACTTCTCAGGCGCTTCCGACAGGGCGACGGCGGCGGCATCCGCGCCGACATGGCCCGCGATGCAGGGCAGCAGGTAGACACGGGCGGAGGGGTGAATGTTCAGGTCCAAATCCTCGGCCCGCAGACGCAGCGCGCCGGAGGTGGCAAGCGCGAAGGGCGCTTGGCCCAGCTCAAAGGGGTCGATGCCCAGCAGCAGGTGGTGCATCACCGGGTTGCAGACGAAGACCGCGTCGACGATCAGATCGGGCGCGACATTCCCTTCGGCGGCGATCTGAGTGAAAAGCGTCGCCATCCCTTCGCGCACCGCGCGGGTCATCTCCTGCGCGCCGTCGGGGTTCATCATGGAATAGCTGACGCGGCTCATCAGGTCTTCGCCGAAACGGATCTGCGGGTTCATCACACCGGAAGAGGCCATGACCTCACCGGTTTGCAGATCGCACAGATGCGCCGCGATGGTGGTGGAGCCGAGGTCGACCGCCAAACCATAGACAGTGCCTTCGTAATACCCCGGCCAGATGTTCATGATCCGCGCGGCGTTTTCCTGATCGCCCAGATGGACGGCGACGGTGACTTTCCAATCGCCCTTGCGCAGAACCGGCTGCATCATTTGCAGGATGTGCAGATCGGCGGTGACTTTCTCCAACTCCCACTGCTCGGCCAGCGCGGCCCTGAGACGCTCCAGATCGCCCGAGGGTTCGTGCATGTCGGGCTCCGTCACCTCGACGTAGAAGAGTTTGACCGACGGGTTCAGCACAATCTCCCGCGCCTCGGCGCGTTTGCGCACGACCTGTTTGTGCACTTGGCTCTCTGGCGGCACGTCGATCACCACATCGCCTTGCACCGTCGCCTGACAGCCCAGACGGCGGCCCTCCTTCAGGCCGCGCTTCTCGTCATAGCGTTCCTCGACTGCGTTCCATGTGCTCAGCGCGTCAGGTGCGACGGTCACCCCGTGTTTCGAGAACTGCCCATAGCCTGGCGAGACCTGACATTTCGAACAGATGCCGCGCCCGCCGCAGACCGAGTCGAGATCGACACCCAACTGCCGCGCGGCGGTCAGCACCGGGGTACCTTTGGGAAAGCGCCCTCTCTTGCCGGAGGGCGTGAAAATCACGAGGGGGTCACTGCTCATCGGGGCCGTCCTTTGTTTCTTTGCGACAGCATAGCGTGCCGCGCGGCAGGGGAAAGATGCGGGGCGGCAATTCGTGCCGCGCCTGCGTCATTCGCCGTCTGTGGCTTACGCGGGGGAATAGGCCTTTCCAATCCCGGCCATCCGTGAAATAGGAAACCGCCAAATGAACCCATCCAGACCCGAGGTGTTAAATGGAGATTCGTGAGGCCCTGACCTTTGATGACGTCCTGCTGGTTCCCGCAGCGTCTTCTGTGTTGCCGTCCACCGCAGATACGCGAACCCGCGTCACGCAGAGCATCGCGCTCAATATCCCGCTGCTCAGCTCGGCCATGGATACGGTGACCGAAAGCCGCATGGCCATCGCACTGGCGCAGGCCGGGGGCATGGGGGTGGTGCACCGCAACCTCACGATCGAAGAACAGGCCCGCGAAGTGCGTCGGGTAAAACGCTTTGAATCCGGGATCGTTTACAACCCGATCACCCTGCGTCCCGACCAGACGCTGGCGGATGCCAAGGCTTTGCAAGAACGCTACCGCGTGACCGGCTTCCCGGTTGTAGACGAAAATGGCCGCGTGCTGGGCATCGTCACCAACCGCGACATGCGTTTCGCCTCCGACGACCGCACGCCGGTCTCGGTCATGATGACCTCTGAACGGCTGGCGATCCTGCAAGAGCCTGCGGACCGGGACGAGGCGATCAGCCTGATGAAATCGCGCCGGATCGAGAAACTGTTGGTGACGGATGCCGAAGGCAAGCTCACCGGGCTGCTGACCCTGCGCGACACCGAACAGGCGGTGCTGAACCCCACCGCCTGCAAAGATGATTTGGGCCGCTTGCGCGTCGCTGCGGCGACGACAGTGGGCGACGCGGGCTTCGAGCGCTCCGAGGCGCTGGTCGATGCGGGCGTCGATATGATCGTGATCGACACCGCCCATGGCCATTCCGAAGGTGTGGCCCATGCGGTGACCCGGGCCAAGAAACAGTTCGGCGATGTGCAGGTCGTCGCGGGCAATGTGGCCACCGGTGACGCCACCCGCGCGCTGATCGACGCGGGCGCCGATGCGGTCAAGGTCGGCATCGGCCCCGGCTCCATCTGCACCACGCGGATGGTGGCGGGCGTGGGCGTGCCGCAACTGACCGCGATCATGGACTGCGTGGCCGCTGCGGGCGACGTGCCGATCATCGCCGATGGCGGCATCAAGTTCTCCGGCGATTTCGCCAAGGCGATTGCGGCTGGTGCCTCCTGCGCCATGGTCGGCAGCATGATCGCCGGGACGGACGAAAGCCCCGGCGAAGTCGTTCTTTATCAAGGCCGTAGCTTCAAAAGCTACCGTGGCATGGGCAGCATGGGCGCCATGGCGCGCGGCTCGGCGGATCGGTATTTCCAGAAAGACGCCGCCTCCGACAAACTGGTGCCCGAGGGGATCGAAGGTCAGGTGCCTTACAAGGGCAGCGCGGGCAATGTGTTGCACCAATTGGTCGGCGGTCTGCGCGCGGCGATGGGCTATACCGGTTGCGCCACGGTCGATGAGATGCGCCGCAACTGCAACTTCGTGAAGATCACCGGCGCAGGGCTGAAGGAAAGCCACGTGCATGACGTGCAGATCACGCGGGAGTCTCCTAATTATCGAATAGGGTAAGTGCAATATACCATTAAGTTTTAGTGGGATTTGATGTGTTAATTTGCGTTGAGAACCATGCGTGAACAGGACCGAACATACCCAGAACTGGACAATGCATCAGTGAATAAACTGATGCAAATTAAGATAGGGTTAGGCGATAGCTGATGCATGGTTGTCGGATCGGGAGAGCACTAAGTGGAGGTGGCGGCATCATCGATCCTGCCACCAACAATGAGTTTGAGTAGATAAATCTTCTTGGCACGATTGAGACGGAGAGCCCAACCGATAAGCTGCTACCTGAAATTGACAGCACGGTTAGTGCCGCCGGGCTAAAGATGGATCAGGCGACCATCTCTCAACGAGATCTGTGTCGGCTGCGTCGGAAATCCCAATTTGCGTCGTGCATCCCTATCGCTCTCAACAGCCGTCCCGCGATCCACCGCGCGCCCCGTCACATTGCCGCTTACGCCGTGGTGTTTTGTGTAACCTGATTTCGAATGCGGCCAAGTTTACCTCTGAAGGTGATGTGGTTGAAATGAGCGTGAGACGGATAGATCAGAAAGTTCGGATCGAAGTCGCAGACCACGGGATAGGCACCGCAGCTGAAGAACAAAAAGACGATCACCTTTTCCTTAGGAAAGCGGACACTCAGATGGTTGTTTCTGGTCTGACCCGACTGTTCAATTCGAAGAGCCTTTCCGAACAACGCTCGGGGAAACTACGCCTCTGTTTTTCAGTCATAAACCGTCTTGGAATGGATCTGGATAAGTTCTGTTGTTTAGTTCTTCGTCCGACGCCAACTCAACGCGCAGCTCAAGTCTTTCGAGGGTTTCGTGCTCCCCTGCCGGCTGGAGATAAGGTGTGATGTTTGCAAAACTCCTGTGCACTTCACGTCTGGACCATCTTACAGATGACATAAGTGTCCCAAATGCTGCCATCTCCGCGCTTGAGAAGCCACGCCTGACACACCGATTGGCAAGCCCCAATGCAGTAGTTGGACTAATCTGTTCATCAGCGTGCACATTAAGATGACCCTGCAAGATATGAAGAGGGGCTCCCATCAGATGTGCAAGATCCGGAACAAGCCGGATCACGAATTTTCGCGCACTTGTGCTGCGCTTCCGGTCACGAGTTTTGTCAGATAAGGCTTTTTGGATGGCCCTAAGTGGCTCACCGTTCATCCACAGGCTCAATGCTTCCCGCAGCTTTGGGAGGGCGTGGGACGCACGAGCAGCGTCGCCCTTAAGCTTCTTGAAGTCTGTTCCAAATAGATACTCCAAGCTGTCTGGCTTGATTACACGGTCCAAATATTCAGGCTTGGCTGTCAGCCACTCGAACATCCAATTGCACAATGCTTCGACTGAATGAAAGCTGTGAAACCCCTCTTCGGCAAGGGCATTTGACAAGTCCTTCAGGACATCTTCGGGCAGCCCCAACATAGAGGCAGTATTGCGCAAAGACAGGGACTCAACGGGCAGGGCTTCGTCATCATCATTCAATAGCGAAAGGGCCGCTGCTGTCCTGCTTTCAATCCAGTCCTCTTCAGCATCCTGACGTTTGCGATAAGCTGCGAAGCTTCTCGATAGGCCAAGCCGCACATCGAGAACACCGTCTTCACTTTGATCGGTCTCCGCGAGCCGCGCGACAACATATCGTTCCAGATCTCCAATGTCTGAAGCTTTGTCATGAATGCGATCCATCAATGCCGTAAACGGATCGTCCAAAATAAGGCATTGATCGGACTGACCAAATATCGCCCGGAGGCGTGTCCATCTTCCACCAATCTTGTTCTCGGTATCATCCAACGGAACAACTTGCCCTGGGACAACCAAGACAATGCCTGTCGCGCTCTCACCAGCTCGACCCGCGCGACCAGCGGCATTGAGAAGATCTTCAGCTTCCAAAAGGTCTTTGCGTCCCGATGCAGCATCGTATTGGCTATCTTCTGCGATGATGACTAAATCTGCTGGCAGGTTCATACCTTGGCCAAGTGTTGGAGTTGCAGCGAGGACAGATAGAGCACCATCGCGCTTATACAGTGCTTCTGCGAGCTGCCGCTCCTCTGGAAGCAACTGGCCGTGATGCGTGGCCGCCTGCGACACAAGCTTTCCGTTCTCGAGCGTCAAATAGAGTTGGTCAGCGCCACCCATTTCATCGGCAGAAACTTCATAGAACCGCTGCTCATTCTCGGTCAGTTCGACAGCACAATCGTCAAGTGCCATGCGTGCTTTCTCTGAGATCGAAAACGCGTTTGGAATAGATTGCGAGAAGACAAGAGTTCTCAAGCCAGCCCGCGCAGCAGCGACAGCTATGGACGACGCGACAATCCCGGAATTAGGTGTAAGCTTCCAAAACTTGTTGGTTGAGAACTCAAGCGCGGTATCAAGGAGCGGGACCAGCGTGTAGTCACTGCGAATTTGAGACGCCCAAGTCTGCTTAACACTAAAGAAACCTCTTGGGGTAGCCGTGAGCTTGCGCTTGACCGCGACCGGCACTCCCCCTGTTGGCTTTTTGCGACGTTCCGCTTTCAGAAAGTTTTGAAGATTTGCGTATCTGTTGGCGTCATAGACAACACAGCCCCTGAGTTGGCGAGTTGGTTTCCATGCATTGTCGAGAGGCAATGATTTTCTACCCGTAAGTTCTTCAAGCCAGCCGCTGAGCTCATCCGTGTTTTTCATCATTGCTGACAAGAGAACGATATCAGCATCAGGTGCGACGCGGGTGAAGCCCAAGATGCAGAGCATGGCATCAATGGCCCGACGATCCCCATCTGTGCTGGGATGCATAAGATGGCATTCGTCGAAAATCAGCAAGCCGACATCGTCAAATCGCTCTGGCTCCATGTGGCTTGAAAGCAGAGAGGCTTCCGGCGTCATGACCATGACGTCGGGTAGGTCTTCTCCCTGGCTCGAAAACCCAAACTCGTCCGTGCGTTCGCCGCGGACAGTTGCCCGAGGGAAGGCATCGCGTAGGTCTCGCGTTGTTTGATCCACGAGTGCATGAGTAGGGGCAAGGAACACCGCTTTGCGACCGGACAATAGCGTTGCATGGATCTTTAGTTGGGCTGTGGTTGACTTACCCGCCCCGGTTGGGAACCCTATCGCTGAGGACGTTCCTATTTCCAGATAACCTTGCTCGACGGCATCTCTGTGATTGCGCCAAAGATACGGACGCGTCTCAGAAACCGTTTTCATCGCCTTAGCCCATCGGTCCCCATCCACCCCCTCGGGAGGCGGCAATTTAACAACAGCGCCGCCAAGAAGTGCTGAACCCGCTGCAATCAGAAGACTTGCCAAGTGAAATGGCCCTGGGAATACAGCGACCACGCCATCAGGATATTCATCGGCGAATTCTTCTGCACCAGGTGCTGCCAAATCCTTGACTTCAGTGAAAACTTCAATTGGATCCACCAGCCCCCTCATGCGTCGTCCCTGAAGCACGAACGCAAGCGCCCGAATACCGCGCAAAATCCGGTAATAGAGTGCGGCATTTGCGCGTTCGCCACCCGAACCAGTGACAAGGTCGTCCTGTGGAGGCCGTTTTCGGTTTCGAATTCGACCAACTTGACCCTTTGCCAGCATGATCAAATGAAGAATCAGTTCTGACTGAAGCCTGTTACCGCTTGGAACCCGCATGGCTGCTGCGACCTCTGCAGCATCGGCTGATGCTTCAGCAACCAGAAAGAGCAGCATCGCTGAAATCTCAGGGCTAATACCGTCAGGTGTGATGAACGATGCGGGCGGCTCCGGTTCTTTCAGCGCCTGTGCCTGATACAGCAACTGGTAAGCGCTCGCGGCAACAAAGCCTGCAGCAGCCCGGTTCTCCCGATCAGGATTGATTGCGACCAATGCTTCATTTGTTTGCGCCAGCCGGCGCGCGAAGCTGGTGGTTTCACTGAGCGAGGCGAGATCCTCGTCGCCCTCACGCAGCATCACCCGCGCCGATACAATTTCTGCGAAAGCGCGTGCGAGCTGATCGGGCAATGCCTCAGTATCCAGATCATCAAGTTCTGGTGTGGATCGAATAAGCGCTGCTGTCGTGGGATCATACAAGGCTGTCGGCCTCCGCGTCCTCAATTGCGGCAAGCGCCATCTCAGCTATCTTGTCCAGCCATTCACGCACATCTTCTAAGACCAAGGTTTCCGCACGGCGCCGCTCAACGTCGCCCAACACCCTTTTTTCGTATCCTGCAAATAGGCGTTTGCGCCCTTTTTCTGATGCATGCTTATCACCAACTGTCACGGCCACACGATAGGCACGTTTTTCGTTCCACAGGATATCGGCAACGGTTCGGTCCGGATCTGCATCGTCCGATTTCTCCAACAAAGACGTGACGGACGCAACAAGCTCATTGTCGCGAGCACCCGTCTCGAACTGTTCAAACTCTGGCCAGACCTGAGATTTGATCTTCTGTCTCGGATGTTCGGTCGCTTTCTCTTCACAGATGACAACCTGTGCAATGCCGTTGTCATCGAACTCGATCATGAGCCCGTCCAAGCCTTTGTCAGCTTTAATCATTTGAGGTGACCGGATAAGGGCGTCTTCATCGAAACGATGGGCGGCGATCCAAGCGATGACCTGAAATACCCAACCATCTCGGTGATATGTTTTATCTCCGTTTCCAACAGTCAGTAGCGTCCTGGCGCCTTGAAAGCCGCCCTTTGGATATCCTGCTGGCAAATCACCAGTGGCTTTTAGAATGCGTTCCACAGTTCTGGACTGCCCAATGGCAACACGTGCAATCAATTCCGCAAGTTCACCCTCGTGGTCGATCGTCCAAGTGGACCCGGACCAACAACCCTTCTCTGCGACTGGTGTGATTGCAATCGGCATGACCTACCTATTACGCTTTACAACCCATAAACGAAAACCCTTTCCAATACATCCGTCCACCTTTTGCTAAACTGACCCGCAGCCAAGATCCATAATTCGTGGACAATCGGCAGCGTCCGGTTTTGGGAATTGCTTTGCCGCATGGCTCGGGCCGTCGTTACCTGTTATTTGGCACTAACGGTTTGACCAGGAACTTTTTTAATCCTCATAAAAGCACTCCAAATCACGCCGCCCTTTCAATTGAACCGGCCGATAAGGTTTGACATCCCCGCACTGGGCTACGGTCTTTGCTCGCATGCGCGCTTCGACTGAGGGATGGATAGGAAAATCGTCACCAATTGCGCGAATTCCCTTCTTCCAGAGGATGCGAAAAGGTCCAAATGCCACGATAGCGTCTTCGCGGTGCTGCAAACCCAGAGGATCAGGTGCGCGATTCAGGACATTTTCGTTGATCTGAATCGAAGGCACACATTCGTTCAACTCTTCGACCATCCAATCCAGGGCGATATCACTCAGGCGCGACTCGGCCTCGGGATAGCTTCCGCCAATGTCGCTGTGACACCCCGGAAACCAGACCTGCTTGAGCCACTTCGGCTCTCGATCTTTGGTTTCGATGGCAGCTGCCCTGGAAGCCCATCCAACCCTTGGAAAATCGGCACGATCTTCGTCGATCGCCATAGCGTGGCGGGCGTGTTGAACGTCTGGATCCAGCCACTTGTCGTAGTTGCGCTTGTTCCAAGCCGCGAAATGCCCCGTCTTGAGAATTTGCGGCCAATCCATTGGGCGCCAGAGCTTCAGTTTGCGATCGTGATCGTCCGAGAAATATTTAAAGTTATCGAGCAGCAGTGAGCTAAGCTGCCAAAGAAGCGCACTGAATAAAACGCCGACAGGGATGAGCAGAAGCAAGGACCACTCCAATGCAATGCCAGCAACTAAAGTAACCCCGGCCGCAAAGGTGACGCCCCAGACCAGTGTGCGAACGACTGCGGTTCGGAGTGATGCAACCGTGTCGAAGACCCCGATGAAAGTAGGCTGAACGTTGCCTTGATTGTCTTTGCCTTCGAGAGGAAAGCTTGAATATTTCGTGCGAAACCGTCTGCCGAGCTCTTCACGGTTCTGGAAGTAAGGGTCTTTTCCGCGGGGTTTTCCCGCGCCGTGGTTATACACGAATTTCACAGCATCCTTGGCGATCTTGCGCAGACCGGGGCCGTGGCGCGGAACCGGCGAACCATCGGGCATCTGCGTTGGGACACCGCAGAGGTTCATAACGTTTGCCACCGCTCTGACCGTGTAGGCTCCCCTTGAGAACCCAATAAGAAGGATACGGTCGCCTGGTTCGTAGTGTGCGATTATCTGCTCGTAGCAATCGACAATGTTGTGATCTAAGCCAGTTCCGACCGCGCTTTCCAGGATCGGCTTGATACGAATGAAGATCCCGCCGCTTTCTCCTGTTCCTAAGCCTGGATCATAGAAAGCTACTTGATCTTTAGGGCTAATGGGTGAATCCGGGCCCGGGCGCATTGCGCGATACATCTTGTAGACATTTGAGAGCCGCTGGTCTGGCCTGGCACCACCCATCTGGCCAGTTCCATCCGAAAAGATGCAGATATTCTTACCCATGTGTCAACCTATAGATGAATTCCAATTGAAAGCTGTGATCTCTAAAAAAATGTCGATGGAGGTGAGTGCCCCTGCTGAGTTTCACCTTAACCGAGAAAAAAGTAGAACATAGTAGAAACACATATGTCCACCTTGAATTGGGTAAACGAGTGAGGTGCGCTCAATATGTTCAATTCTGATCAGAAAATGGACACGCTCCCGACGGTAGCTAATCTCAATCGCATTGATCCGTCCGCCGACATACGGCGCCTCTATCAAGTTGTGGCTTTGTAGGAACTCGGACAGTCGGAAATTGGCGCCGGGTTTCGAATGGCAGGTCTGGTGAATACGGCATTGCAGCGTGACGTCCCTCTTGAACGGCAGGAATGGGCCCGTGAACTCCCCCTGCAGAGAGGGCGGATTGCGGATGTTCGCTGCGCTTTGCGCCAAGGTCTGCTGTGCGGATCTTCCTACCGTTCGCTGCGGGCGCTCGGTTTTCGCTGCGCTTGCGAAGACCTTTGGGATGAAGGGCGGAGAGCTGATGGGGTGGATGGCTCCTGCTTCAACCGGCGTCGCAATGCGCCATAGTGCAGGTGTCAAAATCTGCTTATGAGAGGAGCCACCCCATGCAAGCTACCACAATCGGCGTTGATCTGGCCAAGAACGTTTTCCAAGTCCATGGGATCACCGCGAGCGAAGAAGTCGTGTTCAACAAGCCGCTGCGACGAGCGCAATTTCTGCCGTTCTTTGCAAAACTGGATCCGTGCCTGATTGGCATGGAGTCGTGCAGCACTGCGCATCATTGGGCCCGTGAACTGACAGCTCTTGGTCACGAGGTTCGACTGATTCCGCCGATGTATGTGAAGCCATATGTCAAACGCGGTAAGTCTGATGCCATTGACGCCGAAGCAATTTGCGAGGCAGTGACCCGACCCACCATGCGGTTTGTTGCGACCAAAACAGTCGAGCAGCAATCCCTGTTGTCGCTACATCGGGCGCGTGACCTTTTGGTGCGCCAAAGAACGCAACTCATCAACAATCTGCGTGGTCTGGTCGCGGAGTTCGGCATATTCATTCCTAAAGGGCTGGCCCGTGTGATTGGATTTGCTGAGGACATCACTCTTGGTGAAGTGCTCGACTTGCCAGACATCGCCAACGAGGTGATCCGCAACCTTTCAGAACAGCTCATGGCTCTGCATAAGCGGGTCCGATGGTATGAAGAGCGCCTCAAGCAAGTGGCCAAAGAAGATGCGCGTGTCCGTTTGCTGCGCACTATACCCGGCGTCGGCGCGGTAACGGCTTCTGCGATCATCGCCAGCATTGGAGATGGTCACCAATTCAAAAACGGCCGGGAGTTCGCAGCATGGCTGGGTTTAACGCCTGCCAACAAATCCAGCGGCGGTAAAGAGAAGTTGGGGAGGATCACCAAGATGGGTGACCAGTATCTGCGATCATTGCTTGTCGTTGGTATGACATCACTCGTTCGACAAACACGATCCCATCCCGAGCGAGCCAGCAAATGGCTTACATCCTTGCTTGAACGCAAACCTGCGCGTGTCGCAACCGTCGCCATGGCCAACAAGACCGCCCGGATCGTCTGGGCAGTGCTTACCCGCAACGAACCCTACAGCCTACGCACCGTAGCCTGAGACGAAAGGAACAACGAGTTAGCAAGACCCGCGAGATGATGGTGCATAAGTCTGCCGCCAAAGCCAAGACACTCCGCCGAATGGCGCGGGCATAATAGCCCGCAAAGCTGATAGGAACTTGGCTTGCGGAACCCATCAGGGCCAGCGGTCAAAACCGCGCAAACAGGCCTGACACATGACTGCTTCTGACAAATGCACAAATCAGATCAAAAATGTCTTGCTATGTAGGAGCCATCCACACATGCCGTTCGCCCCGCAATGCTCGAACGGCAGCAGTGGCTCCGCGCGCGTCTTTGGCCTCAATAGCTGCCTATTAGGCTGCTGATTGTTCGGGACTGTAGGGCGTGGGGCGTCTGCTGACGATGGCCGATGTTCGCGCCATGCCATAGCAAGCCCGTATCCTCGGTCTTTCGTTTCCAGATCCGACTTCGGAACCTCGACCGCCGATGTGCTTCCAGTTACCTGCCCCGTTTCTGGACACCGTTATTCGGTGCCCCGCACGCACTCCTTTCTCGGCTACGCCGGCATATGAGGATCATGGGCGTCGCGCGTCACAGGCGCTGCACGAGGCGCTTGCATTGTAGAGCTATGAGCTCTCGATTGAGCAACCTGTGCCCCTGTCAACTGAGGCTCGAGGTTGGCAGCCGCCAACAGACTTCCTGGATCGATGCAAGCTCGAACAGAAGAAACTTTACACATTACCTTGTGATCTCCGCCCCCCATACCCACATCGTGTGGTATTGTAGGATAAATTTCACGAGGTCCATATGAGCGCGGCGATCACTTTCTTCCCTCTCGGCAACGCCGATTCGACCCGACTGAATTTGGCTGACGGTCAGCGCATCCTTTTCGACTTCGCTGACATGGGAAAATCTGAGAAGTCGGAGGTCACGATCGACCTTGCCGACGAGATCCGACGCGACCTTCGGCAGGGTGGGAAGAACGAGCTTTCGGTCCTGTGCTTCACCCACCTTGACAAGGACCACTGCTTCGGAGCGGACGAGGCCTTCTGGCTCTCTCACCATTCAAGCTATCAGTCGAAGGACCGGATCAAGTTCGACGAGCTCTGGGTGCCCGCGGCGGCCGTCCTCGAACCGAACCTGGAGGAACCGGCGGCGATTGCGTTGCAGAAGGAGGCGAAGCACCGGCTCAAGGAGGGGGAGGGCATTAAGATATTCTCCACCCCTAAGGCGCTTGAGGGCTGGTTGCGAAAGAACGGGATCTCCTTGGTCGAACGCTCTCACTGCATCGTCAACGCCGGAGAGAGTGTGCCGGGCTTCGAGCTGACCGGAAGCGCCCAGGCCGATTTCTTCGTCCACTGTCCTCTCAGCTGGGTTCAGGATGAGAATGGAGAGGTGATTCGCAACGAGGATTCGATCGTGCTCCAAGCGATCCTCCGCGAGGGCGGCCGCGACACGCGCATGCTCCTCGGCTCCGACATCAACTCGGACACTTTGAGCCGGATCGTTCAGAGCACACAGCGGCACAAGAACGACGAGCGCCTCGAATGGGACGTCCTCAAGCTCTTCCACCACTGCTCTTACAAAGCCCTTAATTGCAACGATCGCGGGACCGACAAGACCATGCCTGTCGAGAAGGTCGCCTGGTTATTGGAAGAGCAAGGTCAGGAACGTTCCTTCATAGTTTCGCCGAGCGCCCCGATCCCCACGAAGGGGTCGGCGAAGGACAATGACCAGCCGCCGCACCGTCAGGCTGCGGCCTACTACAAGCCCCTCCAGAACAGCCGGAAGGGACAGTTCGAAGTGACGATGGACGATCCGAAGAAGCCCCTTACGATCAACATCACCGCAACCGGCGCGGCGCTTGGTCTCTCGAGTCCCGCGTCCGCCGGTTCGAGCTCCACTTCAAAACCCATGCGTGCAGGGTGAGACATGGACGGCGCGGTTCCCCCAGAATACGCTGACGGCCAAGCCCTGGGCGGAGAGGCGGTCGACCCTAAGACGCTCCATCATCGGCTTGCCCAGTCTCTCGTGCGCTTTGTCGCGAAGCTTGGTGGGCGGGAAGTTCGCATCGATGAAACGCGTCGGCTGGAAAGCGGGATGGAAGTCGTCAGTCTGGCCGTCAAGACCGGCTCCCCTCAAGAGCCCGCCTTCGAGGTCCTTCCTTCCGAGCAGCTGGTGGTTCTGTTTCAAGATGACACCTCCCCCCTCGTCGTTCCCCTCCGAGCAGATTTCCCGGCCACGCCTCACACATTCGGCCTTCCCGTAGAGGCGCCGACCTCCGGCAGCATCGCGCTTTGCATAGATGACCGACCGTGGGCTGATGCCTGCGCCGACTACAACGGTGCCGAAATCGTCCGGCGCATCTATTCATGGTTCCGGCGCGCGGGAACGGGGCAGATGGACGACGAAATGCAGTTCCGCGACCCCGCGTTTCTGCCCCCGGCTGATACGGTCTTCATGTCCTCGCATCTCGTGCAAGAGATGGATGCCGTAGATGGGCCTCCGCTGTTCCTCGCTCTCACCGAAACCGAAGATGATGCCAGAGTCTGGGCAGCTCGAGAATACGATAGGGCGAAGCCGCCGCCTGGCGAAGGCCGGGCCTGGAGACCCTTCCTCGGGCTGACGCTGGGCATCCGGGTCGAGAACCTCGGGGCAATGTGGCATCCGCCACGGCATCTCGGGCATCTGAACCTGGCGTTCTCAAACGTGGAGTTTGACCTCCTCGAGCATCTAAAGGGTCACGTCCGTCGGCTTCTGACCGACGCAAACTCGGAGCGAATTCACCAGTCCCACCTCCTGATCCGCGTTCTCGCTCACAACGTCATCACCGACCGCATTGAGAGCTTCTGCCTGCTGGCACATCAATCGATCGGCGAAATCGGTGAAGCTCTGGGCTTGCTCTGGCCTCCGATGGATGCCGCCGGCGGCGGCTACACACTTCGAATTCCGGAGGGAGAGGCAAGGCCGGACCAACTTGAGGCGGTGTCCCTCACGCCAGCGAACCTGTCCCTGTCTTTCGATCGAGCCACAGCCCAAACCTGGGCCGGGCGCGAAGCAGTTGGCGGTCGGGTGATTGCGTTCGGCGCCGGAGCGATCGGCTGCCAGGTTCTCGACAGCCTCGTTCGAGAGGGTGCCTTCTCCGAACTCGTTATTGCCGATGACGACCGCCTGCGGCCCCACAACCTCGCCAGGCACATCCTTCGCGAAGACCAAGTCGGAGCCCTGAAGGCGAAGGTGCTCGCCTCTGAGCTTCATCATATTCGCCCAGACATCCACCCTGCCTACTACGCCGAGCAGCTTAGCGAGGGCGGCATGAGCGAGGATCTTGTCGGTGCCATCACGACCTCGGACCTCGCACTCGATCTGACCGCATCAGTGGGCGCGAGCCGTATCCTGTCAGATACTGAGGAACGCGGTCGCGGGATCAGTGCCTTCTACAATCCGAGTGGCGACGCCGTCGTGGTAATGGTCGAGGATCAGAAGCGGCATGAGGATCTCGCCGCGCTGGAGGTCAGATACTACAGAGAGGTCATCCTCAACCCCGCGCTGAGGCATCATCTCAGGGCTCCGAGCGAGGCTGTAGTCTCAAGCGGGCAGTGCAGATCGGTGACGAGTCGGATCTCCTCCTCCGACGCCGCGCTGCTGTCTGCCGCGGCGGCCGGCGCAATAGGCCGCGCACTTCGCGTTCCGGCATCCCATCTGATGATCGGTTCGCTCCACCCCGACGGTTCCTTGAGCATCGTAACAGCGTCCGTGAATCCCGGCATGCATGAGGTCGCCCATCAAGGATGGCGCATCCGCTGTTCGGGGGCGGTCCATCAACAGCTCAGAGAGCTCCGTGCAACAGCACTTCCGAACGAGACAGGCGGAGTCCTTCTCGGGGTGGTCGACCATCGTCGGAAGCGGATCGAGGTCTCTCTCGGCCTTCCAGCGCCTGACGACAGCTACGGGACGCCGCGGGCCTTCGAGCGAGGAGTTCGCGGCCTCTCCGAAGCCGTAGATGAAGCAAGGGGAAAAGTCATGCATCAGATCACCTACCTCGGCGAATGGCACACCCATCCGGATGGAGCTGCGGCCGACCCCAGCCCGGTAGATCGCAAGCAGATGGACGCCTTGGCATCTGACCTCGCCACGGAAGAACGACCGGCCGTGATGATCATCGTCGGCGCTGACGAACTCCGGGTTTCTGCTCGGGAGGCTGTCCGATGAGCTTCGACGCCTACGAGTTCGTCGCTGTCATCATCCCGGGTGCCCTCCCCACTCTGGCAGCGTCTCTCCTCGTCCCGGAGCTGGCTGCGGTGCTCAGCACAGAAGGAGTAGAGCTCGGCGAGTTCGGCATTTTCCTGATCGTCTCCTTCGTGGTGGGGCATGTCGTCCATATGTTCGGGAACGGCATCGAGGCACTGGAAGACCGCCTTGGGGTGGGGCGGAGCTCCCTGCTCTTCAGTCCGACCCGAAGGCCGGTTAGCCCGGATCAGTGGGCTCGCTTCGAACAAGTTCTCCGAGCCAGGACGAATGCATCCGGCGCTGACCTCAGCCATGATACCTGGTTTTCAACAGCACGAGAGATCTACTCGCAATTGAACGCGGAGGGCCGAACCCGGAGGCTGGACGCCTTTACACGCACCTATGGCCTCTGTCGCGGCATGGTCGCAGGATCACTGCTGACCTCTCTCTTGATCCTTCTACTCGGCGGATTGATGAAATGGCATCTGGCGCTACTGGTGTTTGGTCTTGTTGCCGTTCCACTCTATATCCGCATGCGCCGCTTCAGCGCGCTCTACGCAGGCGAATTGATATCGCAGTTTCTGTCTCTCAAGCAGTAGCCCGTGGACCTCGACCAATCACGCTGGTTTTTCGCGGAGACCGCGGCACATGATCACCCTGTAACGCAACTGGTCGCGCAGGCAATGGAGGCCGGCACACTGCGCAAAAGCGACCCGGTCCTCGTGTCCAGTCAGCTGCTCGCCCTGGTGAAGAACTTCTACTTCTGGCCAAAGTTCTTCCTCGATAAGCAGACCGAGGCGCCTGGTCTGATGGAAGGCTGCGTGGCCATGTTCATGGCCCATTACAGGTCCGATAAATGAGCGCCGAAGCGGGAAAGCTGGGCACACCCGGAGCGATATCGGTCCGCGAGCCCCACCCATTGTATGCCGACGCTCATAGCGCACTGCTGACCTTGGCTGCTACTGCTACGAAGTTCCGGAAAGGGCCGTTCGCAACAACGTTTCGGCCCAATCCGAGTGCTAACTTGACGTTTGCCTGTAGATAACGCTTATGACCTTTGTGAGATCAACCAATTTCGCAATGCGCAGTTAGGAAAGGCTGGACTGGATTGCGGCCAGCCGCCCTCCACACCAATTGACGGAAGTGAACAGAGAGGTTCGGCTCGCCGGAAGTGTAGGTTACCCGCTGCAGGCCGGACTCTCGTATTGCGTCGTCCACTTCGCCCTTGCCGCGACATCCACCAGTTGGCGCTGCCGATTGTCGATGCGGCGCCAGGCCGAACGGAAGTCACGATGGGACATTGGCAGAAGGTCATCACGCCCGAAGGCAAGCGCGATCGTAATTGCCTCGCTCGTCGACATTCCCCGCATTACTTCCTGCGCTTCCTGTTTGCCGAGTAGAACTTGACGGCAGGCTTCGGCATCCCTGTAGTTGGAGTTCAGCGCCGCGGATGCTTTCGGGTCGCCAACAATCCTCTTAAGTTCCGTGGGTTCGATGCATTCAAGTTCGATGTAAGTGGTCATGGTTTCGTTCCTTTTGTGGCTTGCCCGTTTGGGTAGACGGGAAATTGGAACTTTTTGGGAAACGCGAAACGGTTTTTTCGGGGTGCCTCTTGCCAAGCGCTGGAAAAGACGAGCGCCCATACCCTCGGGCTGATAGTTGGCAGTCCGAACTCTTGTTGAGGTCAGAGCGAGCCGTGTTCAGGATGCTGTGGAAATTTCGGCGAGGGCGGGAAAATGTTGAAAACGCCCAGCGTCCATCCCGTGCGGATGATGGTTGGGCGTTTTCAACACCCTTCGGAAATAAGGGAATTTCCGGCGAAAGACAGCGGTATGTGCCATCGCTGTCGCCTTGTCGTCACAGATCAAGCTCGACTTCAAAGCTACGTTGTCGCTCGATCATGTCAACGAATTCCTGAGCGGACGCCAGCCCTGTGGAGTGATCGTAGTGCCGCTGGGCCGTTTGCTCGTCGCGTTGGCCGAGCAAGGCCGTGGCGGCACGCCCGCCTGATGCGAGGTGCTCGCTGGCTTCAGTGGCGACATTGTCACGGAGCCGATGGACTGAGACACGCACACCGAAAGCGCGCTCTGTCAAATCGCCTGTAAGCCGACCGATCTGAGCCTCGCTGATTGCTGCGCCACGCGCGTGCATGGACGGAAATAGAGAGGCTCCATCGTCAAACAGTGGGCGATAGGAATGCCTGTATTCCTCCAGTGCAGACGCGAGCTTTTGACTGGATAGGGTTCGATCAAACGGGGCTCCCGCTTTCTGACCCTCAGGCAACTTCAGCATGCGGGCCGGGAGGTGAATGTGCACCATTCCCTCACATGGAATATCGATGGTCCGGTCGAACGCAAGCGCGGACAGTGCCCGGGCACGTTGTGGCAATGCAACCGCGACACTCAGAAGGATGCCGTTCCGAAAATCCTTCGCGGCATGCAGGCCGCGAAGATGACGGGACCGGGCTTGCTGCATAAGGTCGAAGCCAAGATCATAGATCCGCGAAGCACCAACGAGTTGGGCGCCTGTTTTCGTCGTGGAGCCGGCTTCTGCCGCGCGTTCACGCCAATCGCAGGCCACAAACTCGCAGGCTTGCGAGGAGAATTCCGGCATGACGAGCTTGATCCCTGTAAGTATGCGGCTGATGTAATCTGACGCCGTTCTTACCGAAGCCTTTTGAGTCACTACCCTTGCGTAGCCCTCGAGCGTTCCACCGGTTGGCGACATCGGAAGATCCTGCGCTCTGCAATACGTAACCCATCCGCTCAACGCGCGGATGACGTTCTGTGTATGCGCGGCACTCCAGAGAACCTGTCCCTTCTTGCGGACGCCAGCTTCTGAAGTCTCGATACGTTCAGCGAGGGTTGGTTGCCATTGATCGGGAAGGTCGGAAAGGCGCATTCTTGCCGTTTGCCATGAGGTCCGACGAGGCGACTTTGGGGTCACCCGCGCTTCGCGCAGAACATTGGCAAAATGGGCGCAGCGTTCAGCGCCCCAGGCCTCAGCCGCCACCTTTTGGACGTAAGCAAACTCCATCAATGCAGGCGCTCCGATCTGTTGCAGCCTGCCGCTGAGATGGCGCTTGAGGTCGTCCTGCCCCGGGGGGGAGGAACCGGGGCCGGCGCAGCGAATACGGGCCAATAGAGCGAGGTGTTCATTCATGTCTTGAAGCTTTCCTTTGGTTGCCTCGCGCCCTCAGGCGGCGGGGCGTCTGTCCAGTCGCGCGAGCCATTCGTCAAAAACGAGGCTCTCGTCGAGCTCGGCATAGTGATTGATTGTCGTCTGCAATTTCTTATGCCCAAGCAGGCGTTGCACCTTGGGCAAGTTATCGAGGCTGTCTTTCAGCCAGATCCAGCCGATCAGGTGGCGATAGAGATGCGGATTGATGCGAACGCCGACTTTTTGGTGCAACCTCTTTGTCACCCGGTGCAGAAGGCCTGAGTAGTAGCCGTCAGCGTTCGTCTTTCCCTGTCCGGGAAAGAGATATGGGTTTTTCTTCTGGAATGGTGCCAGCATCGTTGGGCGCACGATCTCTAAATACGTTTTCAGGAGCCTGCTCGCCGTCGTGCCCAGCTGAACTGCCAAATCAGCATCACCTGCACTCCGCATCTTCACTTCCGAAGCGGGCACTACGATACGAGCGCGGCCATCAGACCACGCGATCCAATCGAGACGCGCACGCAGAACATTGGCACTGCGAGGGGCTCTTGCCAGCAAGATATCGTGGGCCAAGGTGGCCATGATATCTCGACCGAGGTCAGGGTCGAGCACCTCGGCAGGCGGTGGGAGCACTCCGTTCTTTTTCTGGCAGGCTTTACGCTTCGCCTTGATCGATGCGTCTATGTCCGCAAGCAGCATCGCACTCAGGTCGATGGTCTGCTGAATGCGGGTTTCGTTAAACAGCCTGAGCTTGGACATGTTCCGCGGTGCGATGCCCTGATAGTTCACCTTATGCAGCGCGATCGTATCATCGATTTCACTTAGGTCCTCCGGCGGCCGGTTCAGATAGTCCCGGGCGATCTTGCGCGCCGTCTTGAGAACGCTTGTGACGTAAGCACTCGGAAAATCGGCTTGGTTGACTTCGCTCAGGGTCTCCGCCGCGACGTCGAGGAATTCCGGATCGGTGAGCTCTTCGATGGTCTCGGGCACGACGTCAGCCGACGAAGCAACAGCTTTAGCCAGCGACTTAATGTATCCGCGCCGTGTCTTTAAGGTTTCGGCTTTCCAAGTGTGTTTGCCGACCAGGAAACCCGCTTGGCGCAACAACTCCGACCGGCTTGGGGCGTCCTGTTTAGTGGACTGACCGGGCCTTCCGGCTTTCTCCTGCCGTTTGGTGCGCAACTTGGCCTTCTTGTCGCTGATTTCGCCGGTAGCCTCTTGTTGATCCATTCGCGCAATGAACTCGGCCCGGGACAGTCCATCGCGAGAGGCCTTCCCCTGTGCCCAGGGAGCCACTCTGGTGTCGAATTCTTCCATTAGTGGCGCAAGTATCGCGTCATCGACACCAAATTTGTCCCGTGCGTCGTCAAAGGGGTGGCAAGCGGTCGCAAATTCGAGGTGCGCCAACTTTGGTTCAGACGCGAGGTGGCTCAGCAGTGTTGAAATCTCGCGAACCTGCTTTTCGCACCGTGCAGCGCTCTTTGAGGATGTCTCGACGCGGTAGTTGTAAAAAGCCGCGAGGGTCGCGGTGGTGATCTCGTCCGGGGCAATTCCTCCGTCGTGGAGAAAGACGAAAAACGGGCCGCAGGCGTATTTTGCCGAGCATGGGAGGTCACTATCTTGAATGGCTTTATAAGCTCTCTGATAGTGCCCGGCTATATCATTGATAGAGCGCTTGCGCTCCCGCGGCTGGTCGCGCCCAGCGGCGTTTACCAGTGCCGAGCGGTAGGTTGCATAGCTTCCTTTGCTCAGGTTGAACCGTGCAGGCTCATTACTGTCGAAAAAGTCAATTACATCCTGCTTGCACACTTGTTTCAGTTCGGGGGCCCACCCAGCATGTCGACACAACCAACGTAGTTTTGAAACCAAACTATTTTTTCCTTGGCGTCGGGCTTTTTCGATCAGGTCGGCATAGGTCACACAGGAAATCGCTTGCGCTCCAAACAGATCCATCCCGGTAGCTGCAGATAGCGCCGAAAGTGTCGAGTGGCGCGGCCGAAGACCGGGAATGTTCAGGATGTCGCTGACGGCTTTCGGGCTCAGCCCTGCGCGGAGAGAAAGCGCGCGCATGCTTTCACCGCTGGTTTCGAGGTAATCGCGCAGTATTTGATCGAGTGTCATGGAGTTTCCCTTTCAGGTTCGCGGGGGATTTCGAGTTCGAGGTTCGGCCTCACAGGGTCAGGCCGGACTCGAAGCTCGAAGATCGCCAGCCACTCGTCCTTGATCGTCCACGATTTGCCGAGCTTCGCGGCTTGAAGCCTCACAAGACCTTCCGGTGTCGGGCAGCCGTGATTGATCCAATCTCTGATGGTATGCGGGTCCCGATTGAAGATCTCGGCGACTTCGTTGGCGGTGTAATAGACAGGCTTTTTCATGATGTTCCTCCATTGGGTCATGGAGGAATTAGGTTCCGCACGGCTTTCTCGGAAATTTCCGAAGCAAAAAAGAGCTATGCGGTCCCGGAGGAACGGCATCCGAAGTCAATGAGGTTTGCGAAGGAAAAGTGTCACTCCGTTAAGAGGTATTTACTACCGGGATGACACCTTCTTTCCGAAACCAACCAATTTCTTCTCGATCTTCCGAACCGGTCTCACCTCCCTCCTGAACCAACAGGATGAGAGTGATGACTTTGACAAATCGAAACCTGCCGGCCCGTGATAGCTCAGGTCGGTTCTGCAATTCTGGTGCCTATCGCGTGGCTCACGCATGTCGCCCGACGACTTTCACCCCGGCATCTGAGGCGCGCCCAATGTTGAGGTCGGCGTTGACACTGGCCAACCGAACCTTGCGCGAGGCATCCGAAGGCGAAGGTGTGCCCAGTGTCATCGTCCGGGCCAGCCCCGGGGCCGGAAAAAGCACACTTGAGCGAGAGCTTATGGCCGAACGTGCATCTGAGGGGCAACTTGGGAACGTGGCCTTCCATGTGCCGACGCTTGCCTTGGCTGCGGAGGCGACACGCGAAGCGGAGTGCCTTGGCCTTTCTGCCCAAACCATTCGCGGCAGGTCTGCACCGAGACCTGACGGAAATGGTCCGATGTGCGCCAAGGCTGAGCTGGTCGAGCAAGCAAATCGAATTGGGCTCTCTGCAAAGGAGCATTTTTGCGAAAGGAAGTTGGAGGATGGCACAGTTGCACGATGCCCCCACTTCGAAGAATGCGCCTATCTTGGCCAATTCAGAGTGGATGCGGCCTGCCACTTCCTTGCGACCGCATACTTCGCCCTGCCGAAGCAACCAGGTGTAGATCCGACACTTAGGGTCTTGGACGAGACCTTCTGGAAGAGCTTCCTTTGGATCCGAGACATCGATCCCATCGCCTTCAAGGCCCCCCGGACATTTCTTCCGACGTCAGGCGCCGCAGATCATGCGGATCTACTAAAAGCGGCAGCGCAAGTCGTCGGGAAGCTTTGTGCTGGGGAGAGCCCGTTGGCATTGCCTTATTCTGCAGGCGATTTCACTGCTTTTGCTGAGCTTGAGCACAAGGGCCAGGCACCCGCTTCTGACATTCGCCCCGACCAGGACCCCCTGACCCAGAAAAGAATACTGGAGAAGGCCGCTCAGGCGCATCGGAAGGTTTCACGCTTCGCAGCGGTCTGGAAAGTTTTGGCCGAGGCAAAGCGTTTGGGCCTGACCGAGTGCGAGCGACTTCGCCTATTTACAGATGGTGAAAAAGAGGTGCTGCGCGTGATGCGTAAGCAGCCGCTGCGGCACAAGGAACCTATGCTGGTTCTCGATGCCGATGCAGACACCGAGATCTTGGCCGCTCTCGGCTGTGATACTCGAGCAGAGCATGAACTGACCCTGCGGCCTCGAGCCCATGTCGTGCAGGTCCACGATCACCAGATGTCCATCTCGGCACTGCTGAACAGCGAAAGCCACCGCGAGGGGGGCAGAAGGGTAATCGCGAGAGAAGTGCTGCGTGATCGCCTCGCGAAGAACACAGGCGTGCTTGTAGGTGCAACCAGAACGGTTGTGCAGAAATTCTTCGAGGACGCAGGCCATGATTTCAGTTCGAAAAGTGAGACCGAGATCAACCAGATCATGCTTGGCACCAAGCTACATGGGGCACGATGGCTCTGGCTCGGAGGGAGGTCGTTGGGATCGAACCGCTACAAGGACTACTCCGCAGTGATCGTTCTTGGTCGTCAAGAGTTGCCTGTCTCGACGCTGGAGGATCAGGGACGCGCACTGTGGGGAGATACACATGGGGAACCGCTGAACTTCGTGCCGATGGATATGAAGGGAGGGCAGCGGCTGCCCTTGGTTGAACTGCCCTACGAAATGGCAGACGGTAGCGGCATGGCGGTGAAAGTGCCCTGCCATCCAGACCACAGAATCCGCCGGGTGCAATTACAGTCACGCGAACTCGCCACGCGCCAATTGGTCGAGCGTCTTCGACTGGCCCATGCTCCCTACCGTAAGCGTGTCATTCTGGTCTCCAATATTCCGATCCCTGGTCTTCCTGTGGACGAGTTGATCTCGTGGAATGAGCTGAAAGGGGACCGGATAGACGCCGCAATTTCTATCTCTCTGGTCGAGAACGGATTTGCTCGGTTCAAACAGGGAGAGATCGTCGAAAACGCTCCCAGAGTGTTCGACACGATCGATGCGCTCAAGGGAGAACTTGGAGAAAAGAAGTCATCGGCGCACTTGATCCGACGTTTCAAACAGTTTGCCAAGCCTTTGGGCGGGAAGCTTCGTCTGAGAGACTGTAGGCGGCCTCCGCTTGATGCGGCAACCAATTGGTCGGTCGAACTGCTGCTGCCTGAGAATGCGGCTCCCGGGCCGCGCGGGTAACATCTGCGCTGGCAAGCTACCGGGCAATCAAACAAATGATTTTTCGAAACCCACTTCGACCCAATGTTCTGGCTACAAGAAAGGAAACTGCTATGACTAACGAGAATTATTCGCCACAGAAAGATATCGAGGTAGATTTGATTGCAAGGGGAGGGGGAGCGCCCTCAGTCGCTTGACGTCTGGCATCTGAATGATGAGCAGCTCGAGACTATTAGGGATGCTTCAATCATTGAGCACGCAGCTGCATTTCTGGCGAACGCGATGAGTTGCCTCACTGATGAAGACGGTTTGGTGCAGATTGCTACTCACGAGCAACGAAGCTTACACGCCCCGCACGGCATGAGAGGAAAAGGAACAATGAATTAGCGAGACCCGCGAGGTGATGGTGCATAAGTCTGCCGCCAAAATCGGGGAAGAAGGCGAAATCACCGCCGGTTTCGCAGGTCAGCACGGCTGGTTCTGGCGCAACCGTGACAAGACCGAGGTGACGGTGACCGTTCAGGTGCTTGGCGAATACGACGAATTCAAAGACGCCAGCTAAACCTTATGGCTGCCGGTCCTTTCAGAAGGGTCGGCAGCCTATCCGGCGCGGGGCGCGAGAATAATCACCGTTGCGCCAAGAATACAGAGGCCCGCCCCGGCAGCATCCCAAAGATCAGGCCGCTGCCCTTCTACAGCCCACATCCACACCAGCGAAGCCGCGATATAGATACCGCCATAGGCCGCAAAAGCGCGCCCGGCGAACCCAGCTTCTACCAAGGCCAACAGCCCCGCAAACAGCGCCAAGCTCAGCAGCCCCGGCACCAGCCAAAGCGGCGATGCGCCGCGCCACCACGCCCAGACCGCGAAACACCCGACGATCTCAGCCAATGCCGCAAGCGGATAGAGCAGGGCAGCGGGCATCAGGCGGTGGCCCCGTGGTCGGCGAGACATTCCTCATGGTCGCGCAGCACCTCAAGGATGCGACAATCGGCCACCCGATCCGCATTGCACGCCCCGATCATGCGCTGCAATTCGACGCGGAGGGCTTCGAGCCGCACAAGTCGTGCCTCGACCTCACGAAGTTGCCTTTGGGCAATGGCATCCACATCAGCGCAGGACCGGTCGGGCGTGTCAGAGAGGTCCAGCAACTCTCGGATCGCCTCCAGCGAAAAGCCCAACTGGCGGGAATGACGGATGAAGGAGAGACGGTCCAACTCGGCATCGCCATAGCGCCGCTGTCCGCCTTCGGTTCGGCCGGGTTTAGGCATAAGGCCGATCTGCTCGTAATACCGGATCGTCTGCACTTTGGTGCCAGTGCGCTTTGCGAGTGTGCCGATGGCAAGCATGTCTGAGCCTCCTGTAACCTATAGTCTCTGTAGGTTGCTCGGTAGTTTGGCGCAAGTGGACGGGGCACAATCCTTCCCATAGGCTTGGCCGACTGGCCCGGCGGACTACGTCGTCCACGGCTGCACATAGCAAATGTTGAGGAAGGATTCCCCTTGGAGACGATGTCACCTCTGATGCTTGGATTTCTCGGCAGTCTGGCTGCGGGGGCTATGACCGCAGTGGGGGCCGTGCCGGTGCTCTTTGGGCGCACCCCGTCGCGGGCAACGCGCGACCTGTCGTTGGGTTTTGCCGCAGGGGTGATGCTGGCGGCGTCTTTCTTTTCGCTCATCATCCCGGCACTGGATGCAGCAGGTCTGCGGTTTGACAGCGAGGCCGCGCCTGCCGCGATCGTCTGTGTGGCGATCTTGCTTGGCATGGGGGCTGTGGCACTCATGAACGAGCTTCTGCCGCATGAACACTTCAGGACGGGCCGAGAGGGGCCAGCGGCGGCATCGCTTCGACGGGTGTGGCTTTTCATCATTGCGATCACGATCCACAATTTCCCCGAAGGTCTGGCCGTTGGTGTGGGCTTCGGCGCGGATGGGCTGTCGGGCGGCATGCCACTGGCGCTTGGTATTGGGTTGCAAAATGCACCCGAAGGGCTCGCAGTGGCGGTGGCGCTCTTAGGCGAAGGTTACTCCAAAGGCCGCGCATGGGGCATTGCGGCCCTCACCGGGATGGTTGAACCAATCGGCGGTCTGCTCGGCGCCGGGATCATCGCACTGTCTGAGCCGTTGTTGCCTTGGGGGCTGGCCTTTGCCGCTGGGGCGATGCTTTACGTTATCAGCCATGAGATCATTCCCGAAACCCATCGCAGCGGGCATCAGAACAAGGCGACGCTCGGTTTGGCGATTGGGCTGGTGCTTATGCTGTTTCTTGACGTTTGGCTGGGCTAAAAAAAATTTTCAAAAAGCGCTTGAAGCTACAGTTGCTGTAGGTCGTATCTCTGCTCCTGACTGTGAATCGGATTGGAAACAGAGATGGCGGACGGAAACACCGCACAACGGGAATGGCGCGTCACGGGGATGGACTGCGGCGCCTGCGCGGCCAAGGTGCGCGGCGCGGTGGAGCGCTTGCCGGGGGTCGCGGATGTAGATGTCGCGCTGATGTCCGAACGGCTGCGCCTAACGCTGGATGAGGGTGAGACTTCGCCCGAGCGTATCGAGAAAGCCGTGCGCGGCATTGGTTTTGGCATCTCACCGAAGGGGACAAAGGCAGAGAGGCCCAAGGGCGGTTTCATCCTGCCGGACGATGCGGTGATCGGTGGGGCAGGGGCCGTGCCTCAGGACACTGCGCCCGAAGAGACAGCAGATCCCGCTTGGTATCAAACCATGAAAGGCCGCTTGGTCCTCGGCAGCGGCGCGTTGCTCGCAGCGGCATGGGCATCGCGGCTTGTCCTGCCGGCTGAGGTTTCGCATTGGGCCTTTGTCATCGCCACGCTGATCGGGCTTATCCCCGTCGCCCGCCGGGCTTTTGCAATGGCGCGGGTGGGCATGCCCTTTACCATCGAAATGCTGATGACCATCGCCGCCAGTGGCGCGCTCGTGATCGGAGAGCCGGAAGAGGCCGCGCTGGTGGTCTTTCTCTTTGCCGTGGGCGAATTGCTGGAGGGTGTCTCTGCCGGGAAGGCGCGTAACAGCATCCGTGCGCTGACCAAGCTGATGCCGAAAACGGCGCGGCTTGAGGTGGGCAACAAGACGCGGGAGGTGGCGGTAGAGGCGCTCAGCGTCGGCCAGATTGTGCAGGTGCGCCCCGGGGATCGGGTGCCCTGTGACGGCGAAGTGGTCAGCGGCACCTCGGGCGTGGACGAAAGCCCCGTAACCGGCGAGAGCGTGCCGCGCCTTAAGGAGCTGGGCGCGGATGTTTTTGCCGGATCGATCAACACAGAAGCGCTGCTCCGCGTCCGCGTTACCAAGGCTGCGGCGGACAACACCATCGCCCGCATTGTGCGGCTGGTGGAAGAGGCCGAAAGCGCCCGCGCACCGACCGAACGCTTCATTGATCGGTTCAGCCGCGTCTACATGCCCGCCGTGGTCGGCATGGCCGTTTTGGTGGCCGTGGTGCCGCCGCTCGCCTTCGGGGGAGCTTGGGGCGAATGGGTGTATCGAGCGTTGGCTTTGCTGCTGATCGGCTGCCCCTGCGCGCTGGTGATCTCGGTGCCTGCGTCGATCACCTCGGCTCTGTCCACCGGGGCGCGCAACGGGTTGCTGATGAAGGGCGGCGCAGTGATCGAAGCGGCGGCGCGGGTCACCCATGTGGCCTTTGACAAGACCGGAACGCTGACCCACGGCAAGCCGCGGGTGACCGATGTGCAGGTGCTGGTGGGGAATGAAGCTGACCTTCTGGCCCTTGCCGCAGGGGTTGAGAACGGCGCGAGCCACCCGCTCGGCCAAGCAATTTGCGGCGCGGCTGAAACACGCGGGATCGATCCTGCCCCCGCGACACAATCACGTGCCTTACCTGGAAAAGGGGCCGAGGCGGTGATCGCAGGGGCGACCATCTACGTTGGCTCCCCCCGTTTGGCGGCAGAACGCGGGGCGCTGTCAGAGACATTGCGCACCCAAGTCGAGACGCTCGAAGCGCAGGGCAAAACCGTGGTGATCGTGCTGCGCGGCGATGTGGCCCACGGTCTTATCGCCCTGCGCGATGAACCCCGCGCCGATGCGGCGGAGGCGGTGGCGCAATTGAATGCTTTGGGTATTTCCCCGGTGATGCTCACCGGGGACAACCGGCGCACGGCCTCGGCCATCGCAGTGGGGCTGGGCATCGAGCACCGCGCCGAGCTGATGCCCGAAGATAAGGTCGCGGCCATTCAAAACCTCACGGCTGAGGCGAAGGTCATGATGATCGGCGACGGCATCAATGACGCCCCCGCGCTCGCGGCGGCCCATGTGGGCGTCGCAATGGGCTCCGGCACCGATGTAGCGCTCGAGACCGCCGATGCGGCGATCCTGCGTGATCGGGTGACAGACGTGCCTGGCCAAATCCGTCTTGCCCGCGCAGCGATGGGCAATATCCGGCAGAACATCGCCATCGCGCTCGGGCTGAAAGCCGTGTTCCTTGTCACCACCGTGCTTGGCATCACTGGCCTCTGGATCGCGATCTTGGCGGATACCGGGGCAACTGTTCTGGTAACGCTTAACGCCCTCCGGCTGCTGTTTTTCCGGCCAACCACCGCTGAGCGGGTGGCCGAACCTGGCCGCCACCCTACAACACATACGACAAATGAAACGACAGTTTGAACCTTTGGAAGGACTTCACATGACCCTCACACGACGTAGTCTGCTGGCCTGTTCTGTAAGTTTTGCCGCCGCCGCACCATTTGCGGCATGGGCCGAAGTAAAGCCCGCCATCCACGTGATGAAAGACCCCAACTGCGGCTGCTGTTCGGCTTGGATCGAAATTCTGGAGAACGAGGGCTTTGCCGTAACGACCGAACGCAGCTTGGGAACGCTCTTGATCAAATACAAGCAAGACAACGGCATCCCGCAAAGTATGGCCTCCTGCCACACTGGAAAGATCGAGGGCTATATGATCGAAGGTCACGTCCCGCCCGCCGACATCCGTAAACTGCTGGCCGAGCGCCCAGATGCCATCGGTCTCGCCGTGCCGGGGATGCCCTATGGCTCGCCGGGGATGGGACCGGAGAACGAACGCGATGCATATGACGTCTATCTGATTGTCCGTGATGGCAGCAGCGAGGTGTTCACACACTACGAGGCTGCCTAAAACGCAGCGGTTCTGACCCTAAACCGGTAGGAAGCACACATGGCACATGATCACGCCCATATTGACCCCGAAAGCGGGGACCGCAGAGTATCACTGGCCATCTGGGCAAATGCCCTTCTGACGGTGGCGCAGATCGTAGGCGGTGTCTTTGCGGGGTCGCTCGCCCTTATCGCCGACGCGCTGCACAATTTTTCGGACATGGCCTCATTGGTCATTGCCTTTGTTGCCCGCAAGATCGCACGGCGTCCGGCAGATGCGCGGATGACCTTCGGCTATGGCCGGATCGAAATCATTGCGGCTCTGATTAACTACACCACGCTCATTCTTGTCGGGATATATCTGATCTACGAAGGCGGGATGCGCATGATCGATCCGCCTGCGGTGGCGGGTTGGACGGTGGTCATTCTGGGCGGGGTCGCGCTTGTCGTCGATACGTTGACGGCGCTTCTGACCTACTCGATGCAGAAGGGCAGCGTGAATATTAGGGCGTTGTTTTTGCACAACCTGTCCGATGCGCTGGCCTCGGTCGCGGTGATTATCGGCGGCACGCTCATCATCCTTTACGACCTTCGCTGGGTTGATCCGGCGATCACCATCGGTATCGCGGTCTATATCCTCTATCTGGCACTCACTGAAATCGGCGGCCCGATTCGTATGCTGATGTTGGGCAGCCCGCCTGACATGGATGCAGGGGCGGTTGTAAAGGCCATGACCAGCGTCGAGGGCGTCGGGGATGTGCATCACGTTCATCTCTGGCAGATGCAGGAGCATGAAGTGGCGCTTGATTGTCATGTGGTGTTGGTGAGCCGAGATTGGGCGGATTTTGAAACAGTAAAACGGGCGCTCAAGACAAAGCTCGAAGATGACTTCGGCATTACCCACTCGAGCCTTGAGTTTGAAACCTCAGATAATGCCCATGATGGTGCCGCGTTGTTTGGCCATAAAGACGGTGCAAAAAACGCCGGCGAAGAACCTGGCGCATAAGCATCTTAAGATGCCGAACAGCGCGGCCACACGTTTCACTGGACCATGTTCCGATCTTCAAAGCGTTACGGAAGATGCTACGGTTGGTGTCACTTTTCATAAAAGAGATGCGAGCGAGGTCCAGTTTGGTGTGCCGCAGTGCAGTATAGGGTCTGATTGGTGAAGGTCAGTTTAAGGCCGCCCGCTACAGGGGCGCCCAGACCGCGAGTGTGAAGCTACTCACGCACAAGACGGTCAGTCAGGCTCACAGCTGATATCGATTGCAGTGGCGTCCGAGGCGGCAAC
The DNA here is from genome assembly GCF_017743915.1 of Sulfitobacter sp. R18_1. Taxonomy (NCBI): domain Bacteria; kingdom Pseudomonadati; phylum Pseudomonadota; class Alphaproteobacteria; order Rhodobacterales; family Roseobacteraceae; genus Sulfitobacter; species Sulfitobacter sp. R18_1. The sequence goes on along the minus strand of NZ_JAGHRG010000010.1, from coordinate 42,528 downwards.
GAGGACATGTCTGAGCTTCTATCTAATGAAATTTGACTAACTGATAAGGTTATTGATGGATTGTTTCCAACGTGTCTCATTTTACGTCATCCAGCCGCCACAATGCCTTTTTGTTTCCTTGCGGCGCCTATTGAGTTGAAGGCCACTACCGCAAAAGGAACATGTAAAGTTCCTATTTCAAACCCCACTCGGCTCGAATGATCTTTGCGGCGCTCGAATGCCAGGAAGAGACTGGTCATTATTCAGTCTGAAATTTTCTTGCTTGGATTAGCTACCGAAAGCAGAAGATATCTCTGCAGTCACGATGACGTCCGAGGAGAGTTTAGTTGCAAGAAAGCCGATCATCTTTTCTGGCTATGTCTTTCACCGTCGAGGTTGTATGGCGCGTTCGCGATAAATCGACGCAAGCGCTCAGGATCGTGCGGACGATCTCGGCCGCTCACCCGAGCCAAGTAGGCCATATAGGCGATGGCCACGCCAGCCAGAACAACCGACGCGATCGACACGATGATGTCAAAAATAGCCATTGCCCCTCCTTTGAGCCGTCGCCCAGGTTCACACTGAACACTATAGAGCATAGCACAGTTCTGTCGCAGTTCATACCGAACCACGCGTTTTACAGGGGGTCCTTTTGCTTGTGACGAAGACCCGCTCCTACTTAGCGAGTGCCAACGGGAACGGGCAAAGCGTCTGAAAGTGCTCCGCGACCTGCCGCACCTTATCATGGGGCAGTCCCATCTCTGACACGAAGGAAAGCTGAAGATCCGGGGAGACTTCAGAGAAGAAGGAGAAGGCCGGCCCCATGAAGGACTGAGCGGCCTCAATGTCAGAGATTGCGGTGGCAAGCTGACAAGCGGATAGGTTCGCACCATATGGCGCGTTCACTGTTCCGAGAATCTTCGATGCGACGTGCACCATCCTTTATCTCCTTACCCAGATCGCATGGTCGGCGTTCTTTCGCGTTATGATCTTTTGGGTCCCGCGGCTCAGCCGCATCGAATGACACGTCAACATACCCTCTCCTGTGCATTACAGCTAATGTAGCACTCATGTCGCAGAAGGGGGGGGCGGCATCCGTTAATCTCGATTTTGCGAACCCTTGATCCACAATCAAGCGCTTTAACCAACTTAGCTAAGACGGCACTCGGGCGGATTTAGCGCCGGCCGGTTTTAGCGTCAATTTTGTGATAAACTCGGTTCAGCAGAGTAGGAGCACCGGGATGACAGACCCAATACCGGACGAATCAGACCCCGAGTGGGAGGAATGGTTTATAGAGAAGATGGGCCAGCCTGGGCCCGATGAGGAAGCGTTTTTCGAACGACTGCGGCGCCTTGGGCTTGGAGTTGGCCTCGATGAGGACGGGAACCTTGTCTATGATAAAGACCTTCCCGAAGCCAAGAACAGGCTTGGAGATTAGACCCTGCCCACGGCGCCGTAGTGTTATTGATCTCTGGAAAAACCCCCACCCGCAGTGGCGGTGCGGATGCCGACAGCGGCAAGAACTCGTCCATATCTGGCACCGATACGCCGCGCATCGGCCAGCTTTGACCTTGTTAGTTGAAGTTCACGGGTTAATAGGTCATATATGACCTTTAATCATCTTTTATAAGCCACATAAGACCAGTAATGTCGAATCTTCGTGCCCAGAGGGCTTTGGTAGACCTTGGCCGTAACATCAAGCAGGCGCGCCTCGCGCGTCGTCTTGCCATGCTCGATCTCGCCGAACGCGCAGGCGTGTCAGAAAAGACGATACAGCGTCTGGAGCGGGGCGATGCTGGCGTGGGCATCGGGAAACTGGCCGGGGTGCTTGCGGCGCTCGGCGAGCCCGATGCCCTCGCGGAGATCCTGCGAATAGAAGAGGATGCTGTGGGCCTGTCCCTCGCACTCGACGCAATTCCTAAGCGGGGGACATCCTATGTAAAGCGTGGCGGCGCACGAGCTCCGGATAGCCGCCATGAGGCCGACGTTGATGATGATGACGAAGGCGTAGGCTTCTGATGGCCCCGGGCACCCCGGAACAGAAGGTCACCCATGTCTGTCTTGGAAGCGCACTCTTGCCGGTCGGTAAGCTGCGGTTCACCCAAGGGTCGCGCCGCCATCATTCCGAGTTTCAATATTTCGAGAGATGGCTGAACGATGCGCGTGCCTTCGCGATCGCACCTCAGCTGCCGCTCGGATTAACGCCCTCCTATGTGTCTAAGGCATCCACAGGCGATCAGCGCGACAGCCTGCCTTCCGTCCTTCAAGATGCAACGCCTGATGCATGGGGGCGCCTCTTGATGGCGCGCGTTCACGGCGCGGACCTCAGTGAATTCGACATGCTTACCCTATTAGATGATACCACGCGTCAGGGTGCACTCCGCTTCACTGGAGAAGACGGCGGGATCATCAGTGGACATCGCGCACCGGTGCCGAACATCAACCAGCTTGACGCACTCCGGAACATTGCGGTCAGGGGCGAGCAGCGACGCGAGGTGTCGAGCGAGGATCTGCGCCTGATCGCAGGCGCTGGCGGCTCGATTGGCGGCGCCCGACCCAAGGTAAATGTGCAAGACCGCGACGCGCTCTGGATTGCTAAGTTCTCATCCTTGAGAGACCAGAGCCCTGTGGAGCGCATCGAGGTCGCGACCTTACAGTTGGCGCGGGAATGCGGCCTGCGCGCGCCAGACGCTCAGTTGATGTTGGAAAACTCGGACCATCCAGTGGCCCTGATCAGGCGCTTCGATCGGCGAGCGGGCGCGCGTGTCCCATATTTTTCAGCCCGCACAGCTCTTAATCGATCCGGAGCGAAGCCAGGCTCCTATACAGAGATTGCAGAGGCGATCCGGATGATCAGTAAGGCTGGGCGGGCAGATCTGCATGAACTTTGGGCACGAATGGCCTTCAACGTCCTTGTCACCAACACGGATGATCACCTGAAGAACCACGGCTTCATCTATGCCGACAACGGCCTTTGGCGGCTCTCTCCGCTCTTTGATGTGAACCCACAAGCGGGACGCCATCGCTATCTCGAGACGGCGATCATAGAAGGAGGGCCATTTAAGGCGTCACTCGATCTTGCGGTGGCCGCTGCGGAGTTCTTCGATCTATCGGAGCACGAGGCGCGCAAGCGGGTGCGTGCGATGGCCTCACTCATCGCCAACCGGTGGAGACCTCTCATGCGGCAATTCGGTGTTGGTGGAGAAGATCTGAAATCTCTCGCAGATGCCTTTGAACACAGCGAGGCAGAGAAGGCTCTTAGCCTCTGAACAACATCCGTCGATCTCTCGACGGCTACACCACGGCTGAGCGTTTCTGAGCCTCGAAGCGCTACGTCCGCTTTGAGCCCGTTGTGACCGTGCCGAGCTTGAAGCTATTCGCAGTCGCAGCATCGCATTCTTTGCAGAGGACGGCCCTTAGCGGTCGTTCGACAAGGTTTCAGCGAATGACCGAAGCGCTCTCTTTCGTCCGATGCCGAGGCTTAGACGAATGGTCGCATTTTCTGGTCGTTTAGGTGGCACATTTTAGCCCCTACTGCTTATCGGTGTCAGTTTGGGGGCCGAGCCCCAGCAAAGTTGCCGGCTCTCAATGGGGTCGATTTCGGCTGGCCTGAGCAGCCTTTGAGCGCGGTGGCCAGGTCGACCTGATATAAGCCAGTATGGTCCAAATATCTTCGTCTGAAATTACCTCACCGAAGGCGGGCATGCCGCTGTTGAAACCCTTCACGCCCCGGGACGCCAGCGCAACCTCGCCCCCGAGCTTGGTGTAGTCGAACAGCAGCGTATTATCATGGTGCCAAGTATGCCCCGTTGCATCATGCGGCGGCGCGGGCAGCACACCATCTTCGTCTGGCGTTCGCCAGTCGGGCTGTCCTTCGAGGTCTGCGCCATGGCAGGCGGCGCAGTTCTCGGCGTAGAGCGCGCGTCCCGCGACGAGATCGCGGCCGTCGAGTTCGTGATCGGCCTGCGCGGCAGATGCGACGGCACAGAAAATCAAAGCGATCCGTTTCATGCGACTTCTACCCATGTGCGCATTCCCCCGATGGCGTGGCTCAACATATGACAATGGATCAACCAGCGCCCCGGATTATCGAAGACGCAGAGAACATCGCGGCTTTCCCCGGCAGCGACCAAGGTTGTATCGCGCAGATCGCCGAGGCGGCCGTCAAGCGCCATCTCATAGAAGTGGTGCCCATGCAGATGAATGCCATGTGAAAAGGCGGTTTCATTAACCAAGGTGATCCGCACCGTTTCGCCGCGTTCGATGGCGGCAAAGGGGTCCTGTGGCAGGTCCGAGACATCGTTGAAGGACCAGATATTGGCCCCGCCGTGCCGACCGCCCATGGCACCGCCCATCATGGTCAGCGTCAGGTGCTGGGAGGGGGTGCCCGGTGCCGGGCGGTCCGGTGCCGCCAGTGTCGGCAGAGGGCCAGATTGCCGATCCGTATTCTCGCCGGAGATGGACAATTCGGCCAGACGGTAAGGCTCCTGCCGCGTGGGCATGTCAAAGCCGACCGGGCCGGTGACATCAACGATCAGATCGGCCCGCTGGGCCGGTGCCAGAACGAGGTCAGAGGCCGCGCGGGGTTGGCTCAGTGCCATGCCGTCCAAGGCGACAACCGAACCAGAGACGCCAGAGATGCTTAGGGGGAAAATACGGTTGGTCGCCGCATTGATCAGCCGCAGGCGGATGCGATCACCTTGCCGCACCTCGCTTAGCGATAGGAAGCCGCGGGCGAAATTGCCCATATAGCCCGCATGTGCGACGCTATGCATGTCGGTGAATTCATCAACAAGGCTGCCATCTTCGTCGATGATCCAATCGGACAGGATCACGGTGATGTCATGGTCCAGATCGAGGGGGGCGTCGTCTTCGACGATCAGCGGCCCCATCAGACCCCGCGCCACCTGCTCTTGCGAGATGTAGTGCGAATGATACCAGTAGGTCCCCGCGTCGGGCGGGACGAAGCTGTAGGTCTTGCTGTCACCGGGGTTAATCAGGTCTTGCGTCAGGACCGGAACGCCATCCATCCGGTTTTCCAACCGGATGCCGTGCCAATGCACGGCGGTGCCCTCTTCGAGCCCGTTCTTGACCTCGATTGAGACCCGCTCCCCGCGCTTCACCCTGAGTTCCGGCCCAGGCATCGACCCGTTGAACCCCAGCATCGCGGTGGCGCCTTCCCCTTCGGGAAGAATTTGACGCGTGACGGCCTCGGCCCTCAGCTTCAGGGGCGTTTGACCAGCGAGGCCCGGCAGTGGCAGGACCGTCGCGGCTGAGACGCTGGCAAGGAATTGTCTTCTGTTCATGTCATGCCTTATCGGGATAAATTGCGATTGATGCTGCCACGGGGGACAGGGCGCGCCGATGTCCGAGGCGTGTAGGTATGTCCTGCCGGGGCCGATCCCAACTGCCGATGACGGGTTGGAGGTGGGCCGCCTATGCGCTCTCTATCGGGAAAGAGAATGAGTCGAACCACTTGGGTCATCCCTTGTCCGACAGGGGGGCGCGTCCCCCCATGATCTGTAGCACGAAGCTTCCTGACGCCGTTATCATGAGAAAGCCGTGAAATGCTTCTATTCCGGTAAGGAAGCGCAGGTGCCCCACGGGGGTCAAGTCGCCCCGCCCTAAGGTGGTGAAGTTGACCAGCGAGAAATAGAAATAATCCATCATCGTGGTGGGCTTGCCCGCCGGGCCGGAGACGTTCAGCGCGCCGATTTGCAAACCCTGCACAGCCCAAAGGAAGAACAGCGTATAGATGAAAGCCTCGATGACATGCGCGATTGTGATTGCGCCGATGGCCAAGCCAAGGTTCTGGCCATGCGCAGCTCTTTTGCGCTGCGCGATGGTATCGGAAACCCATTTGAGCACGAAATAGTGGATCGCCGTGCAGATGCTGACGACCAGAACTGATAGAAGAATTGCTTGGATCATGAAGGGGCAACCTGCTTTGTTGGGGGCTTTTCCTCAGGCGATTAAGCGGGGGCGGCGTTTGTTCTGGTTGCAGCGCCTATAGTCGAACCCTTCACAGCCACAGTTTGCAGGGCCTCCGCGGGCATCAATGCGTCATCCATCAGATCTTCAATGAAGGTGCTGAGCAACTGTGTGCGCCCGGTGACGGCAGCCTTGCGGTAAATCGCGTTTGTCTGCGCCTTGATTGTCCCTTCTGAGGTGCCGCGCAGTTCCGCAATGTCGCGGGTGCTTAGTCCTTTGACCAAAAAGACCGCGACGTCCCGCTCTGCGGGGGTCAGCCGCCAATCCGTGAAATGTTGCGTCATCACCATCGAGAACTCCGAGGTGCAGCGGCGCATCTTATCTTCGGCCAGCCGCGCACGTTGCAGACTGGTCCTGAGGGCGACCCAACCAAGCGCCACGCCGAGGTTCAGGCCGATGGCCAAGATCGTTTGTTGATACTCGTGGCTTTGCCAAATCAGAAAGTCAGGCTCCATTCCCATGGCGTCCAGCAGGAAGCAGACGGAAAAGAAGATTGCCACAATTGCCTGCAGTGCAGCGATGGCCCAAAGGGCGGTGGTTCCACGCGATCTCATTACTCGAACTGCCTTATTGTTTGGTGGAAAGAGCAGGGCCAGCCAGTTCACCGGCCCTGCTGTCGGCGCTTACTTCATCGCTGTGACGGTCAGCTTGCCTTTTACACGGTCGGCCACGAATTCGATGTTCTGGCCTTCCTTCATATTGGCGATCAGCGTCTCATCGGCTTTGAACACCATGGTCATCGACGGCATGTCGAGGTTTTCCAGCGGGCCGTGAATGATGGTCACTTTCTTGCCCTTGGCGTCGACTTTCTTGATCTTGCCGGTTGAGTAGACGGCGGGCGCCGCGGGGGCCTCATCAGACTGCTTCACGGTGATCGGGCCATGCATGCCGGATTCGTAATGGCCGGGGATCAGGCAGGCGAACTCGAAGGAACCTTCATTGGCGAAGGTCCAGATCACCTCGCCCTCCATGCCGGGATCAAGGCGAACGGAGTTCGGGTCGTCATGCTCCATGTCCATCTTGGCCATGGCGTCCTTGTGCTCGGCATTGCCTTCCATCGTGTCGATTACGAACTCATGCTCGATCTCGCCTTTGTTGGTGACGCCAAAGCGAATGGTCTCGCCTTTTTTGATGTCGAACTCGGCGGGTTCAAAGATCATCTCGCCGTCGTCGGTTTCGCGCATGGTCACCTCGATCGTGCGGTCAACCGCCTCGGCCTTGCCGGGCATGCCTGCGGCCATTTCCTTGTGCATGTCGCCATGGCCGTCATCGGCGTGACCGCCGCCATGGGTGCCTGCCGCATAGGCCGGAGCGGTGATGAGAAGGCTGAGGGCGGTTGAGAGAAGAAATTTGTTCATGGTGTTTCCTGTATGGTTTTAGAGGTGATTATAGTCCAAGAGCCGCTTAGCCCTTGGAGGTTGGTTTCGGCGTGATCTGGGTTTTCGGGCTGTGGTTCTGCGCGAAGTCCGGCAGTTCCCCGGTCCATTCATACGCCTCGGTGCCCGGAGGGTTTTCATACCAGCCGGGATCTTCGTAGTCGTCCGCGTCGATGCCTTCGCGCACCTTCACGACCGAAAACATGCCGCCCATTTCAAGGGGTCCATGCGGCCCCCAGCCGGCCATCATCGGCACGGTGTTGTCGGGCAGCGGCATCGACATTTCGCCCATATCCGCCATGCCCGCCGTGCCCATGGGCATGAACTCAGGCTGCACGCGGCGGACCTGACGTGTCATGTTGGAACTGTTGGTGCCGATCAGCGTGGGCACGTCGTGGCCCATAGCGTTCATCGTGTGGTGCGACTTGTGACAGTGGATCGCCCAGTCGCCCAGATGCTCGGCCACGAACTCATAGGCGCGCATGGCGCCGACGGGAATGTCGATGGAGACCTCGGGCCACTGCGCCGATTCCGGCACCCAGCCGCCATCCGTGCAGGTGACCTTGAAGTCATAGCCATGCATGTGGATCGGGTGGTTGGTCATCGTGAGATTGCCGACGCGCACGCGAACCTTGTCGCCATGGTTGACGACCAGGGGGTCAATGTCCGGGAAGATGCGGCTGTTCCATGTCCAGAGGTTAAAATCCGTCATCGTCATGATTTTCGGGATGTAGCTGCCCGGATCGATGTCGAAAGCGTTCAGCATAATCAGGAAATCCCGATCAACGCGCATGAAATCGGGGTCTTTGGGATGGACCACGAACATGCCCATCATGCCCATCGCCATCTGCACCATCTCATCCCCATGCGGGTGATACATGAAGGTGCCGGATTTGGTCAGGTCGAACTCGTAGATAAATGTCTTGCCCGGCGGGATGCCCGGATGGCTCAGCCCGCCGACACCGTCCATGCCCGAGGGCAGGATCAGCCCGTGCCAATGCACCGTCGTATGTTCCGGCAGGCGGTTGGTAACATAGATGCGCACCCGGTCGCCCTCGACGGCTTCGATGGTCGGACCGGTGGACTGACCGTTGTAGCCCCAGAGGCGCGCGACCATACCATCAGCAAGTTCACGCTCGACCGGCTCGGCAACGAGGTGAAATTCCTTCACGCCATTGTTCATCCGGTGCGGCAGGGTCCAGCCGTTGAGCGTGACCACGGGGTTATAGTCCGGCCCACTGGTGGGACGGGTCGGCGCTTGGGTGAGGGCCGAATCCATCTCGGCGGCCTCGGGCAGGCCCATATTCATGGTCTGGCCCCATGCTTTGGAGGACACGAGCGTTGCACCCGCAGCGCCGGCCCCCAGCAGTTGACGTCTGTTAATCATCTGGTTGCTTCCTTGTCTCAATGTCCTGCGCCGCCACTGGCGGCGATCTGTGTCTCTCCGCCGGCACCGCCGCCGCCGCTGCCACCGCCGTAGATCGCGGCGGTCAGACCGGCAGAGGCCAGCCAGAACTCACGCTTGGCATTGGCTGCCTCAAGCTGGCTTCCGATCTTTTCGCGGGCGTCGTTCAACAGATCGAAGGTGCTGGTGATCATGCCGTTGTTGCTGAGCAGAGCCTCTTCATCGATGGTGCGGCGCAAAGGCAGCACCACGTCTGAGTAGTGCCGTGCGATCTGGTGGCTTGAGCGGTAGGCCGTGGCCGCCGCCCGGGCTTCGGAGCGGACGTTCACCGCCCGTTCGGCCAGCACATTGGCGGCTTGAAGATAGCTAAGCTCGGCCTTGCGCATTCGCGCCTTGCCGCTGTCGAAAATTGGGATGACGAACTCGAACTCGACCTGAGGTGAGATACTGGTCTCGACTTCCCCGTCCTCTTCCTCACGCTCGACCTCGGCACCAGCGATGACTTCGAGGTCGGTCAGGGTGCGGGTGGCATCGGTCAGACCATAGGCCTTGGCCGTTGCTGCCAACCCCAGCCGGGCGACTTCCAAATCAACACGATTGGCGAGCGCCAGCCGTTCGATGCCCTTGTGGCTGCTGACCGTATTGGGCACGCGGGGCAGAGCATCGGGCACATAATAGGCCACGTCCTGCCCCCAGAGCCCCATGAGCCGGGTCAGCTGTTCCTTGGCCAATTGCGCATCCAGCCGCGCCTGCGCCAGCTGTCCGGCCATCTCGGCATTGAACGCCTGCTCGCGGGCCTGTGCGGCCTTGTTGAGCGCGCCGGTCTTGCCCAGCTGCTGCGCCAGTTCCGCCGCCGCATCGGTGGTGACGGCAGCACGTTTAAGGTAGCCCACCGCCTCAAAGGCGGCGACCGCGTTGATCCATGCCTCGCGCGTTTCATTGGCCAGTGCCAGCGTGTCGCTCACCGCCTGCATCTGCGCGTGCTGGAATTCCGCCTCGGCAGCGGCGATGCGCTGTTTGCGGGTGCGAGCGTCCAGCAGGTTCACGGCGATCATGCTTTCCAAGGCACGGTAAAGCCCGACCTCGGGCGCGCCGATGCCCAGCAAGCCGATGGAGACGACGGGGTTTTCTGGCGTGGACTGCTGCCATGCTTCGGCCGCCGAGAGGCCGATCTGCGCATAGGACGCCTGAAGCCCCTTGTTGTTCAAAAGCGCGACCTGCACAGCGGTTTCGGCACTGATCGTTTTACCCTGCACCATGGCGCGGACCTGTTTGGAGGCCGCGACGGTCTCGGCCTGCGACTGCGCCCAGACGGTGCGCTTGCCGATGGCCTTGGAGGTGCGTGCCTCCACGGTGGCAAAGCCAGCATCACGGGCCGAGAAACTCACCGGCAGGTCCGTTGCCGTGCAGGCGCCCAAGATCAGTGGTGTAATGACGGCGGCGGTTTTCAATTTCCAACGCATCAGTGGTTCATCCCCTGCATATCCATCCCTTGCATAGGTGCCTGTTCAGCGTTCAACCGTCGCCAATCGAGCGGCTCCACCACGCCGCGACGCCGGTAGCCTGCAAAGGGTTGCTCTTCGGCGGTCGTGGCACTGCCGCGCGTGCTGTTGTCGGCGGCGGTCATCGCGGCGACTTCGGGCAGAGGCGTGGGCTGCTGCACATAGGCGGCAGTGACGTCTGGAAATGGGGGGAGCGTCGTGGCGCAAGCCCCAAGGGTCAGGGACATCGCCCCTGCAATCAGTGGTAATTTCATTGGTTTTTTGCCTGAGAATAAGGTGATCTTACCCGCAGCCAGACGCCGCGGATGCAAAGGCCGTTAGTCGGCCGGGATCAACTCAGGCTCGAGGCGGACGCAATTGACCAGCGGGTTGGCCAGAGGCGACAGAATGGGACACGCTGGTGTATTCAACGGATCGCACAGCCGTCATTTTGGCGTCCTGCGAGGAGGTCAGCGCTCCCGTCAGGCAAATTCCACCACAGCAAGGCTCGCCTTCGAAACTGTCAGATATTTCTGTTTGGTCGGGCATGGCCGCTGCGTCCGGATGCAGTTCGGACTCTGTGGTCATCTGATGACCCGCGTGATGCGCCGCCTGCGCGCTGTCATGCATCCCGCTTTCGGCATGAACCGACGAGGGCGGCAGCAGCAACAGACCACAGGCCAAAACCACGCCGAGAAGGACGCGACAGAGGTTGGATATGTCTTCCAGAGCACGCATAGGTGTTAGCAGTGTCGTAAGTCGCAGAGCCTGTCAACGCGTCCAGCGCTGGAAGGATTGCGGTTTTCTGGCGGAAACCGGCCTAAAGTGCGGGGCGGCGGATTGGCGTTCCGACCCAGAGAAGAGGTCAGAGGCGCTGGCTACGGTGCCAGAGCGCGATGGGCATTCGGTCCGAAACGCCTACTTCGACGCCTTTTGCAAAAGACCAATCAACTCGTCAAACTTGGCGCGTTGTTCTTCCGGGTCGCCGCTGGCAATCGCAGCCTCGACGCAATGCTGAGCGTGGTTCTCCAGCACAAGCTTTTCGACCCCCAGAACGGCGGATCGGATTGCCGCAGTCTGTGCTAAGATGTCCATGCAGTAGCGGTCGGCCTCAACCATTTTCGCGATGCCGCGCACTTGTCCTTCGAGCCGCGCCAGGCGATCCAGCGTCTTTTCCTTGTTAGCCTTCATGAGGCGTCGCTCCATTCGGGATTTGTTGCCGATCGGATAATATACCCCATATGGGTATAAAACGATGGCACACATTGGCAATTTAGGAGGGCAATACAATGGATTCAAAGAATAAGCACGACGATAGCACAAGCAGCGGCTATGGCCGGTTCTTTGCGATGATCGGCACCTCGACGGTCGTGATGTATGGCCTGATGTATCTTAACACTTATGCCCTTGACCATGTCTTCTTCTCGCAGACGCGGATGTGGATGGCGCTCTATATGGGCGGGGTAATGGCAATCATCATGCTCGCCTTCATGCTCGGCATGTATTCCAATCGAAAGACGAATTTTGCGATCTTCACTGGGGCTGCCATCGCCTTTGCGGCCGGCGTCTACTTGGTCCGGTCGCAAGATACGGTAGGCGACACCGCTTGGATGAAAGCCATGATCCCGCACCATTCAATCGCGATCCTGACCAGCGAACGCGCAAACCTGTCCGATCCGCGCGTGCGCGAGTTGGCCGACGCGATCATCGAGGCACAGCGCAGCGAGATCGAAGAGATGAAGCTATATATCGAAGACATCGAAGCCAACGGGGATGCAGCGCCTGGCACGCCCCGCACCAAACCCTAAGATAAAGGAGCATATCATGCCATGTGACACCCGCGATGTCGCAGACGTAACAGCTGACCCAGCCGCATCCGCGACAGGGAAAACCGCCGTGCTCTACCGCATGGCCCTGCCAAACCACCTGTGCCCGTCAGGGCAGAAGGCGCGATGGCTTTTGGAGCGCAAGGGCTACGAGGTCGATGACCGCCTGTTCCGCGCGCGGTCCGAAGTCGACGCGTTCAAGGCGCAATACGATGTTCCCACGACCCCGCAAGTCTGGATCGAAGGGAAGCGCATTGGCGGCTATGACGCCCTGCGCCAAGAACTTACCGACTACGACCCTGCGTCGACCACCTACAATCCCGTGATCTATCTCTTTGCCGTGGCTGCGGCGACAGCGCTTGCTCTGTCCATCGGCTTTCTCGGCGCGATCACGTGGCAGACGCTCGGTTGGTTCATTTCAGTCTCGATGATCCTATTGGGAATGCAGAAGCTGCGTGATATTGAAAGCTTCACGACGATGTTCCTCAACTACGACCTGCTGGCACGCAAATGGGTGCCATATGCCTACGTTTATCCATGGGTTGAAACCGGGGCGGGCGTGCTGATGACCGGGATGTTGCTAACCTCAATTGCCGCCCCAGCCGCACTCTTCATAGCCACGGTTGGCGCAGTAAGCGTGTTCAAGGCCGTCTACATCGACAAGCGTGAGTTAAAATGCGCCTGCGTTGGCGGCAATTCGAACGTGCCTCTCGGATTTGTGAGCCTGTCCGAAAATCTGATGATGATGGGCATGGCCATAGTGATGTTGGCCAAGATGTTTACCTGAAGGTCGGGCGCAGCATCTTGCGCTTAGCAAGAGTTCGCAGGGCGGAAATGGTCAACTGAAGCAAAAATGCTTGTCTCAGCTTTGTCCGCAGAGCTGCCGTTCGCGCGTTTTGCGACGAACGGCGGCTCTCCGCCCATTATTAAAGTCCTCGCAGATGCGGCGGAGATCATGCAAGTGCAGCGAAGGTCCGGAAGGTCCCGCCAAGCCGACCTCCAGCCTTGGTTAGACATAGCGTCGAGTCCACGAGGCCGGTCACGAGTTGCACCACGAAATTTTAAGGGCTGGACCAAGTTGGCGCAGTAGAGAATTGACAACCCTCGTGCCGGTGATCCTTCAGATCTTATGGATATCGACCTCGAACGGCATTTCGCACTGCCGGGCATGACAGAGCGTATTAAGCTCGGCCTCTTCCTCTTCCTCTTCATCGTCATGTCACCACAGGTCAGGCGCTGTCGTCATCTGACGGCTGGGACGCAGCGAGTGCCTGAATGCGCTTTGCTGGGCCTTTGTAACGCGCCCCTCGGACGAAACCGCCGTTAGCGCGCGCCATATCAGCGTGTGAAACCCGACCAGAGCGAAGTAGTTCTTCATCGCGTTCGCGCGCGGCGGCTTTCTCCGCTGCGCGTTCTTGGAATGAGAATCTGGGCACCTTTGGTTTCATGTTGTCTCCCTCAGGTATGCTTATCACATCGATGTCGATTTCTTTCGAGGAAACCGCGCCACCTGCGGCCAGCCTGTGCCGCACTTGCAGACAGACCGGCGCTCGAATTCGTGCTGGGTAATGCCCTCAGGCAGCTCGCTGGGCCTGCGGGTCACCGTATGTCCGCAATCCCAACATCGGATCTCGATGTGGGTAATGCCGGGAGTAAACAGTTCATCCGATATTGTTTTTGACATCGTGCATGGCTGTTTGCCAACTTCGTTTTCGTGCGCACCATAAGACGCCATGGTCACATCGCCAACATGATCGCTAAAGTGTTGGCGATGCAAATCTATAGTCCTGAATGGTTTGACCGGGTGGTAGGGTAGGGTGAATGTTCGTCTTGAACACGCTTGTCCCGTCATACAACTGGAAAACGCGGATTATGAAGCGCATTTCCCCTTGGAGAAACCGCTCGGTCTCTCAGCGGTGTGCTACTTGCCAGACCTCTTGCTGCAAAGTGGTTCGGCCAGGAGAACCCCGGCCGAACCAGTTACTTAAGTAATTCGCCGCGCAATATTTCAGCCTTTCTCAGATTTATGACGTCCGAAATGCTGTTTGCCAATTTAGCCAAAGCGCATTGGAGCCGGTAAATTGCGTGACCACGATTGCTAACGTGGGTCTCCTCCCAAGCACCTGACATGCAGCATTCGTCGAAGTGGATCGATGTCTGCGTCTCAGCGGCTATATCTGCCTCCAGAGTTTCAACGAACGCTTTTAAACAATCGATCTTCTGCCCGGAGAAGCTGTCGGCGGACAACTTTCCGCACAAAATGTCCCCGATCGGCTGGTGCAACTCCTTATGAAGGTTGGCGCTATTATCAATTCGCCTGAAAGCGTCCGCGACATCGCGGGCTCCTACGACAGCTTCGTTTACCGAGAGCGAAAGGCAACTCGATTGGGTCACCGCCTCATCCTTCGGTGTTTCTCGCTTGGTGATTGTCTTCGGTGCAGCGCAGTGGCTGGCTTTGGGGACTTCGAACATATTGTTCTCCCTGTTATGCCTGGGCAGGATTGCCTCAGATCCAAGACGTGCCGTTCCTCCTTTCGGGCCCGTTATTGCCAAAACCCAGTGGCCTCCGGGTTGGTGTTAATAAGGGCAGCTTGTTCTCCTGCTGCTCTCAGCGAGAGGAGCAGCAGAAGAACAAGATCGACCTTTCTCATAACAAGCGTTGTCACATCCGCTCGAGCCCGTGACGCAGTGCGTGGAGCTTTGCGGGTCCTCGAGACGGGCTGATTTCTTCCTTCGCCTCTCCAAGATGTAGTGCTTAGCTGTGCGGCCATTGCCTTGACCACAGACGACATTGGGCTTGCCCTTATCGAAGGGGCGGAAACAGGGGAAGAGGACGTGACGTTTCTACTTTGCGTGTCCAATTGCAGCATGAACGAAAACCAGTTGGAGATCATCAAGGATGCCTGCGCGAACTCTTACGCTCCAGCGAGCGTCGCCAATGCCATGGGCTGTATTGCTGAAGGGAAAGGACTGGTCGCGACTGCCGAAGTTCTGCCAGGTTACTGACGAACTGGCAGAGGACTGTTTGGTATGCCTTGTGCGGTGTTGGCCCAGTCTTAGCCAGAGCTGCCGAACTTGAACAGAGCGCGACTCCGCTGCCTGACTTTTTGCTAAAGTCAACTTGAGCTGCTTCCCGTTCGGAGGGGAGCAAGCGGGCGCTTTGGGCGAAAGGTTTATAGCGTGGGACAGCCGCCTTGTCAGCCGTGATCGAAGAGCGGCCTGCAAGTCTCTTAGGATGATCCGCTCAGAATGCCGTCGATGGCGGAAGGGCACGTAGATGTCCGCCGCGGCCTCCCGTTCACTTAGACAGCATCAAGTTCGGCCCACTGATCCTGAAACTTTGCCGTCGCGGCGGCATATTTATTTTCAATCAAAGTGGCGAGATCCACGAGTAGGATGAACCTACGGGCTTTCTGGCTGCTTTCGTCCAAACTGAAGTATGGGATCCGGATCTCGTCTTCATCAATTGAGGAAATCATGAAGGCTGCGGTGCATCACCTTTCCTTGTTGCACACATTGGGTGACGGCGAAGTTTTCCTTTCTCGGATGGACCGCTGCCACGGCCTCCGCGACAGGTATGTCGAACGCGGTTTAGCAGTTTAGATTGGCGCTGCCGATAAGAAGCCCGCGGTGCCTAAGAAGACTGCTTAGGAGAATGGAACTGCGGCGATCATGGAGTTTTGAAAGGCGGTTTGCCCCGTTCGAGGCGAAGGCTGATACGATACGGTGCTGTTCCAGAGAAGACTATAATTTCGCCTTCCTTTGCTTCAGATGTCGCGAAGAAACGCCGAGCCCAACCTCTGGCGCGGAAGATCGACTTCGTCCGGTCGATGTCCATCTTAGCGGATTCGGGCCCGCCCCGATCGATTTCCAGTTGACGCGGTGCAGCCTCCGCCTTGTTGGATTCCCCGATTACCTCTCGAGGGAATGCATGTATGAAGGCTGACAACCCACAGTTACAATCAAACCAATTCTGACTTTTTCGCTTCGGTCTGACCTCCTGTCCATGAATGAAGTCATGACAGAACCCGAAGCCGCCCAATACCTGAGGCTGAGCACGAAAACGCTGCAGCGTCGTCGTCGCGATGGCCAGATTGCATACATTCGAGACGGAGGTATTCGTTACTTGATGTCGGATTTGCAGGCTTACCTTGGAGTTCGTCGGACAGCGGCTACGACATCCCCGCCGACGCCGAAGAATTCGAAGTATCGAACAGCTATGAAGCGTGACCATGACGTGGTCGACTTGCTCTTTGGGTGATGGCGGTGCTATCCGGTGAGAAAGTCACGGGATAACTGATGCATGAAAACAATCGAAAAGATCGGGCGGTTCACCATAGCTGAGAACCGGCGCGCACTCTACCTGAGATGGTGGGATTCTCACGCTAAGAAAACTCAAACGAAATGCCTGCATGCGGCGACTCTGGAACAGGCAAGAACGCTCGCAAAGGAGCGCATGAAGGTCGTCTTGGATCGCACCGAGACTATTCGACCTGACAGCGGCGATGATCCGACGTTCGGTGAAATTTGGCTTGGCTTTGAGCAGGACAAGCGGAAGCAGCTTGCAGCCGAACGCTTTCGTCTCTTGGAAAATCGGAGGGAGCTATACTTTAAACCGCATCTTTGGAACGTCAGAATGTCCAAGATGGGTCCTGCTCTTCGGGCGCTGGTAAAGGGCATGGAAGAGGGTCGGGTTCGCCCCGAAAATGCCAAGTCGAAGCTAAAGACCCTTACACCTGACGGCAAGCCCAGGCTACATCCCAATACTATTGCTGACATTATCGGCAGCGCAGTAGAGGCCTGCGCACTCGCGAAAAGCGACAGTCTAACGACTCACAATCCGCCCAAGATCCCTTTCATCGCAGGGGTCACAGCGCCGGAAGATCGAGATCCGAAAGGCAGATACATCAGCTTCGAGGAACTGGGCCTACTGATCGACGCTTGCAAGCGTCCACACGTTCTCGATCTTCTTCTTCTCGACATCGGCTGCGGTGGTCGGATCGGCGCGGTGGCAGACATGACGGGGGCGAAGGTTCGCCTTGATCTTGGTGTTATTGATCTTCTTGGGGAAGGATTTGTCGAAACAAATCGGCGAAAGAAAACTCCAATTATACCGGTTACTGGTCCTATGGAGCGTATTTTGAGCAGGCTCGTTGCGGCAAATCGAGACGGTTTCCTTATTCATGAAACCGGCGGCCCAATCTCAGCAGGCGCTCGCAATTTTACGCAAATTATTCAGAGATTGGTGGCGCGAGCGCATTCGGCCAGAACGCCTGACCAGGTCAAGCGGAAGGTGCTGGAACCAACCGAACAAGGGAATGTAAACTGGTATTCGATTAGGCGCACATTTGCCGATTGGCTCGACGAGAGGGTGAGTGATGCGGCAATCAGCGCAGTTATGGGGCATTTTGAGATTTCCTCTCGGACCAGGCGTCAACTTTTCGAGGCCGGGAGCCCTACCACCGACCTCTACAAACGCCGCAAATTGGGGCCGGTCCTTGAAGTTGCGGCCGTTCTCGATGGGGAATGGTGGCCTTCCATTCAGCCATTCACAACTGTAGACCTGCGAAGAGAGACTTGAAGGCTGAAGCGAGCTGATGCATGATGTTGGTTAAGGTTTTGATATATAAAGATTTATATGAGTTAGATAGCCGCGTGCATGACGTGCAGATCACCCGCGAAAGCCCGAATTACCGTATCGGTTAACCCATAAAGCAACGGCCCGCGGGCCGTTCTTTGCAAAAGGAAGATGCCATGACCCCCGGCGCGCGCGTATCCGCTGCGATAGAAGTATTGGACGCAATTGCCGGGGGTCTGGCCGCCGAACAGGCGCTGACCCGATGGGCGCGTCAGAGCCGTTTCGCGGGCTCCAAAGACCGTGCCGCCGTGCGCGATCATGTGTTTGACGTGCTGCGCCAGAAACGCAGCGCGGCGCATTATGGCAGGGGGGAGACGGGCCGTGCGCTGATGATCGGTGTGCTGCACGGGCAGGGGGCCGACCTTGACGCGCTCTTCTCAGGGGTGGGCCATGCGCCCGCGCCGCTGTCCGAGGTTGAACAGGCCTTCCCGCCAGCGCCCGAGGATCGCGCAACGCGGCTGAACCTGCCCGATTGGCTGCTCCCCCTGTTCGATACGGCGCTCGGGGAGAATGCGGATGCCGCGGCCCTTGCGCTTCAAGAGCGCGGGCCGATCTGCCTGCGGGTCAACACGGCGCGGATCGCCGTGCCCGCCGCGCAAGAACTGCTGGCCGAAGAGGGTGTCCAAACCCGCGCAAACCCGCTTGCCGAAGCCGCGCTGACCGTGACCGAAGGCGCGCGCCGCATCCGAAATTCCGGCGCCTTCACCGACGGTTACGTCGAATTGCAAGACGCAGCGAGCCAAGCTGTCGTCGCCGCTCTGCCTTCGGGGGGGCGGGTGCTCGACTACTGCGCCGGCGGCGGCGGCAAAGCGCTTGCTCTGGCCATGGACCCCGCGCGCGAGATCACGGCACACGACATTGACCCCCGCAGGATGAGCGACCTGTCCCCCCGCGCTGATCGCGCGGGCGTCGCGATTTCCCTAGCCGATACCGAAGAAGCCAAGGCAGGCTCCCCCTATGATCTCGTCCTCTGCGATGCGCCCTGTTCCGGCTCGGGCGCATGGCGCCGCGCGGCGGAGGGGAAATGGACCCTGACCCCCGAGCGCTTGACCGAGTTGACCACCATTCAGGACCAGATTCTCGATACCGCAGCAGGACTTACCGCACGCGACGGAGTCTTGGCCTATGCCACCTGCTCCCTGTTTCGAGCGGAGAACGAGGCGCGGGTCGAAGCCTTCTTGGCCCGCCATCCCGAGTGGCGAGTCGCCCGCATGGATCGCTATGATGTAACCCCCGATGGCGACGGTTTCTTCTCAGCACAGTTGACGCGCGAGTAAATTTACCCATAATCAACCAATGCGTGCAAACCGATTTCGGTTAAAGCCTGCTTAACCTCTGTCGCACGTAATAGTCGTATGATTCGGTTGTTAGGGGATGTGCGTGCAGCAGGACGTTAGGCATTCAGGGATTGGGGGGCAGGCGGGGCTCAGGCGGCTTTGGCTGCTTGTGGTGATGGCCATTGCCGCTGGCGCGCTTGCGCTGCGCAGCACTGATGCGACGTTGCAGCTTGCCCTTTCCGCCTCGGCGGCCACATTGTATTTTATTTCAAGTGGTTACATCGGCTTTCTTCTATGGGATAGGGGGCGGAATCTGGCCAGCGCGGATGGGGTCGCGGACTTCATTGCAAAAGACGCCGCACCCAGTTTCATCGCCACCTCCGATCGGCAAGTTCTCTACCGTAACGAGGCGGCTCTGAAGCAGTTCGGCGACGCCGACGAAGAGACCCTCGCGCAGGCCTTACGAGCGCATTTCGCCAATCCCGTGGGCCTTCTCTACCGCCTGCAATCACGCGCCACCGTCAGTGGCAACGCGCGGGAAGAGGTGATCACCCGGTCCGGCCCCATGCGCCTATCGGTGCACCAGTTATCGGCCGACCGACTGCTTTGGCGGATTGAAAGCGTGGCCACCCGCGAGGGCCCCCGCAGTACGCAAGAGAACATGGCCTTGCCAATGGTGATGCTGGGCCGCAGTGGGGCGATCCTTTTCATGAATGAAGCGGCGCGCATACTGGTCGGGGAACGGGTGAAGTCACTGGACCGATTGTTTAATTCCCTACCACTCACCCCCGGAACCGTGACCGAAATCGCCACCGCAGAGGGAAACCGGCAGGTTTTGGTGGCCGAGGTTGAGGCCGGCGCGAACCGCCGCGCGCTCTATCTTCTGCCGCCGCCCGAAGGGGCGGCCTCTCCCACTGAATTGGGCTGGGAAACCTTTCAAGACCTCCCCGTCCCGATGATTAAGCTGCGCCCCGACGGAACCGTATTGGCCTTCAACCGTATGGCGGGGAAATTGCTCGGCGTATCGCTGCGGCGCGACAGTCATCTTTCGCATCTGATGGAGGGGCTTGGCCGCTCGATCTCGGACTGGCTGCAGGACAGTCTGGCGGGGCGGCTGGTTCAGAAGTCCGAATTTCTCAGGCTTACCCGAACGGATCAGGAGGTCTTCGTTCAGGTCTCGCTCAACCGCATATCCGAAGGCGGCGAAGCGGCCCTCATCGCGGTGCTGCAGGATGCGACCGAGCTTAAATCGCTTGAGGCACAATTCGTGCAGAGCCAGAAGATGCAGGCCATTGGGCAGCTGGCCGGGGGCGTCGCGCATGATTTCAACAACCTTTTGACGGCGATTTCCGGCCACTGTGACCTTCTCTTGCTGCGGCATGATCAGGGAGACCCGGATTTCAGCGATCTGGTCCAGATTAATCAAAACGCCAACCGGGCGGCCGCGCTTGTTGGGCAACTCCTCGCTTTCTCGCGCAAACAAACCCTCCGGCCCGAGACACTCGACATGCGCGATACCCTCGCCGATCTCACGCATTTGCTGAACCGACTTGTCGGCGAAAAAGTAACGCTGACCCTCAGCCATGACCCGGTACTTGCGCCGATCCGCGCTGATAAACGTCAGTTGGAGCAGGTATTGATGAACCTCGTCGTCAACGCCCGCGATGCCATGCCCGCCGGAGGCGAGATCCGTATCGTGACGGAGGTGACGACCCTTGACCAGCCGCTTGAAAGAGATCGGGTCAGCGTGCCAGCAGGCCGCTACGTCACGGTGCAGGTGCATGACGATGGCACGGGCATTCCGAAAGATAAGCTGCAAAAAGTCTTCGAGCCATTTTTCACCACCAAACGAACCGGCGAGGGCACCGGTCTGGGTCTCTCCACGGCCTACGGCATCGTCAAACAAACAGGCGGATTCATCTTTATCGACAGTGAGTTGGGCAGGGGCACATGTTTCTCCCTCTACTTCCCCGTGCTGGAGGGCCAGTCCACCCCGGTCGCGAAAAAGCCCCCGGCATCGCCGGATCAAAGCCCGCTTCAGCGGTCCGACGGGGTGATCTTACTGGTGGAGGATGAAGCACCCGTGCGCGCCTTCGCAAGCCGCGCCTTGCGGCTGCGCGGCTACACAGTGCTCGAAGCCGAATCCGCCGAAGCCGCGTTAAAGATGCTCGAAGATAAGGAGTTGGATATCGATGTATTCGTAACAGACGTCGTTATGCCCGGCATGGATGGGCCAAGCTGGGTGCGCCAAGCGCTCAAACAACGCCCGGATGTGCGGGTTGTTTTCGTCTCGGGCTATGCGGAGGATAACTTCGGTCAGGAACAGTCGAAAATTCCGAATTCTGTCTTCCTGCCCAAACCCTTCTCTCTCACCGACCTGACCACAACGGTCCACAATCAGCTACATTAAGCATCACCTGGGGCAGGGTTATGTAATCGACTCGTAAAGCTCAAACTCCGCCGCGAACTTACGACGAAAGCGTTTTTCCACATTCGGGGAAAGCGCTAGCTCCATCTTGGGAGAGACATTCTCCTGCCCAAGGGTCAGCGTCACGTCGAGCCGCTCTTCCAAAAAGCGACGGAGCCGCGTCTGATCTTCATAGCGGAAATGATGGGTGATCCCGGTGCCGTTCGGTTGTGTCTCCATGAACTTCAACTGGCTCCCCACATCAGCGAACCCCGGCTTGTCGCCCTTCATATAGGCGAGAACGAATTCGTCGAAAGTGATCCCGAAAGTGTTGTTCGGCTTATCCTTCATGAAGGGGCGCTGCCGATAGCGATACCAACTGCCCAGCCAAGAGATCGGTTCGCGCATTACCGCCATCACCTCAAGCTCGGCATCGCAAACCTTTAGAAACATTGGACGAATAAAACGATTATAGCGATAAACAGGCGCATGTTTCAGCATGGGCGGATCGGAAATCACCATATCCGCCCGCGGCGCCAGTGCTTTCTCATAGGCGGTGGTTCCGGTCTTTGGGACCGACAAAAAAGCCAGACGTTCTTTAAAAAAAACAATCAATTGCGTCTTACCTTGGGCTGCAGGCGGCCCTTTCTGGTTTGGGTAAACCATTTCTTTACCATTCTCGCCAAAACATAAAGGATAAACAAAGTCATTGAAATGTTCCGCATTTACCCTCATATGGAACATTAGAGGAACATAAGCGACGCAGCGCGCAGGCGATTGCCGCCGGGGCGCCACTGTGACACTAAGGAATGAACCTAATGGCAACGGCAGATCTTTTGACGATGGACAGCAAGAAAACCGCAGAAAAGCAAAAGGCGCTCGACAGCGCGCTGGCCCAGATCGAACGTCAGTTCGGCAAAGGGTCGATCATGAAACTGGGGGCCGAAGGGGCGATCCAGGATATCAAAGCCAGCTCCACAGGCTCGCTTGGCCTTGATATTGCGCTTGGTATCGGTGGCTTGCCGATGGGGCGTATCATTGAGATTTATGGTCCGGAATCCTCGGGTAAGACAACGCTGACCCTGCATTGCGTGGCAGAGCAGCAGAAGGCAGGGGGCGTTTGCGCCTTTGTCGACGCCGAACATGCGCTTGATCCGCAATATGCGAAAAAGCTTGGCGTGGACATTGACGAGCTGTTGATCTCCCAGCCCGACACGGGTGAACAGGCGCTTGAGATCACCGATACGCTGGTACGTTCTGGCGCGGTCAATATGGTGATCGTCGACTCCGTCGCGGCCTTGACGCCGAAATCCGAGTTGGAAGGTGAGATGGGCGACAGCAATGTCGGTGTTCAGGCCCGTTTGATGAGCCAAGCGATGCGCAAGCTCACCGGGTCAATCAGCCGTTCAAATTGTATGGTTATCTTCATCAACCAAATCCGGATGAAGATCGGCGTGATGTTCGGCTCTCCGGAGACCACCACCGGCGGTAACGCGCTGAAATTCTACTCCTCCGTCCGTCTCGACATCCGCCGGATCGGCGCCCTGAAGGACCGGGACGAGGTCGTTGGCAACGCGACGAAGGTCAAGATCGTCAAGAACAAAGTGGCGCCGCCCTTCAAACAGGTCGAATTCGACATCATGTATGGCGAAGGCATCTCCAAAATGGGCGAGTTGCTGGACCTTGGGGTGAAAGCTGGTGTGGTCGATAAATCCGGCTCATGGTTCAGCTACGGGGATGAGCGGATTGGACAGGGGCGTGAGAACGCTAAGAACTTCCTGAAACAGAACACTGCCATGGCGTCTGAGATCGAAGATAAGATCCGCGCGGCCCACGGGTTGGACTTTGAGGGCCCCGGCGGTGACGACGCGGATATTCTTGAAGCTTGAACCTGATTTGATAGTTTGAATTTACGAAGGGGCACGGCCAAAGGCTGCGCCCCTTTTTCATGGGCAGGAACGGTGGACAGCGCCGGGGCTGAGGGGTATTTGGGACCGATCAAATCTGCCCCGGAAGGCCTCGCCATGAAGACGCTGAATGAAATTCGCTCAACTTTTCTGAACTATTTCGATGCGCAGGGGCATCAGATCGTGCCCTCCAGCCCGCTGGTGCCGCGCAACGACCCGACATTGATGTTCACCGCGGCCGGTATGGTTCAGTTCAAGAACCTTTTCACCGGGGTCGAGACGCGCGACTACAGCCGTGCCACCTCGGCGCAGAAATGCGTGCGGGCTGGCGGCAAGCACAATGACCTCGATAATGTCGGCTATACCGCGCGGCATCACACGTTTTTCGAAATGCTCGGCAACTTCAGCTTCGGCGACTACTTCAAGGCTGAAGCGATCCCCTTTGCTTGGGACCTGCTGACCAAGGAGTTCGGCATCGACCCGAACCGCCTTTTGGTCACAGTGTACCATACCGATGAAGAGGCGGTTAAGATTTGGAAGGCCCATACCGGCCTGCCGGATGAGCGCATTATTCGCATCGCGACGGATGATAACTTCTGGTCCGCTGGCCCCACCGGCCCTTGCGGGCCTTGCACTGAGATTTTCTACGATCACGGCGATCACATTTGGGGCGGCCCTCCGGGATCGCCCGAGGAAGACGGTGACCGTTTCGTCGAGATCTGGAACCTCGTTTTCATGCAATACGAACAGTTCGAAGACGGCACGCGCCAGCCGCTGCCCAACCAGTCGATCGATACCGGGATGGGGATCGAACGGGTGGCGGCGCTGTTGCAGGGCACGAATGACAACTATGCCACCGACCTCATGCGCAACCTGATCGAGGCCAGCGCCCATGCGTCTTCGACCGATCCCGACGGGCCGGGCAAGACCCATCACCGGGTGATCGCGGATCACCTGCGGTCGACCTCCTTCCTGATTGCCGATGGGGTGCTGCCTTCCAACGAAGGCCGCGGATACGTGCTACGCCGGATCATGCGGCGCGCCATGCGCCATGCGCATCTGCTCGGCGTTAAGGATCCCTTAATGCATCAGCTGGTACCATCCTTGGTGCAGCAGATGGGCGCGGCTTACCCTGAGTTGGGGCAGGCGCAATCGCTTATCCGTGAGACTTTGCTGTTGGAGGAAACCCGTTTCCGCCAAACGTTGGATCGCGGTTTGAAGCTGCTGGATGATGAGTTGAGCGGTTTGCCCGAGGGGGCGACCCTGCCGGGGGAGGCGGCATTTAAACTTTATGATACATATGGCTTCCCGCTTGATCTGACGCAGGATGCGCTGCGCGAGAAGGGCCGTGCGGTCGATACCGAGGGGTTCGACACCGCCATGGCAGCGCAGAAGGCCAAGGCCCGTGCGGCCTGGGCTGGATCGGGCGAGGCTGCGGATGCTACCGTTTGGTTCGATGTGGCCGACAAAAGCGGCGTGACAGAGTTTCTGGGCTATGACACCGAAAGTGCTGAGGGGCAGATCGTCGCCTTGGTGCAGGGCGGTGATCAGGTCGATGCCGCCGCAATAGGCAGCGATGTGCAGGTCGCGCTGAACCAAACGCCGTTTTATGCCGAAAGCGGCGGGCAGGTTGGCGACACCGGCGTGATCCGGACGCAGACCGGTATTGTGAACGTGACCGATACGCGGAAATCGGCGGGCGTTTTCGTGCATTTCGGCCATGTGGTCGAAGGCGAGGTGAAGCCGGGGCAGACCGCTGTTCTTGAGGTGGATCGTTTGCGGCGCAGTGCCATCCGGGCCAATCACTCGGCCACGCACCTGTTGCACGAGGCCCTGCGCAACGCGCTTGGGGATCATGTCTCGCAGCGCGGTTCGCTGAATGCGCATGATCGTCTGCGGTTTGACTTCTCCCATGCCAAGGGGCTGACGCAGGAAGAGTTGAGCCAGGTCGAGCGTGAGGTGAATGATTACATTCGCCAGAACACGCCGGTTGAGACGCGGATCATGACGCCGGACGATGCGCGCGCCATGGGGGCGCAGGCGCTTTTCGGTGAGAAATATGGCGACGAGGTGCGTGTCGTCTCGATGGGGCAGTTGGAAGGGTCCGGCAAGGGCAGCGACAAGTCGACCTATTCGCTGGAGCTTTGCGGCGGCACCCATGTGCGGCAGACAGGCGATATTGGCGCCTTCGTGCTTTTGGGAGATAGCGCGAGCAGCGCGGGCGTCCGCCGGATCGAAGCGCTGACCGGGACCGAGGCTTTGACGTGGCTGCGCGAGCAGGAAGCGGCGCTGAGTCGGGTCGCGGCGGAGTTGAAAACCTCGGCCAGTGACGTGCCGGAACGGGTGCGTGCATTGTTGGACGAACGTCGCAGCTTGACTAACGAAGTGGCGCAGCTGCGTCGTGAATTGGCGATGTCGGGCGGCGGCGCGGCTGCGCCCGAAGCGCGCGAGGTGAACGGCGTGAAATTCGTAGGCCAAGTGCTGAGCGGTATCACGGGCAAAGACCTGCCGGGTCTGGTGGATGAGCATAAGGCCAAGCTCGGCTCGGGCGCGGTATTGTTGATCGCCGACACCGGCGGCAAGGCCGCGGTCGCGGGCGGCGTGACGAAGGATTTGACAGATCGTCTCTCGGCGGTCGACATGGTGAAAGCGGCGGTGGCCGAACTGGGCGGTAAGGGCGGCGGTGGCCGTCCCGACATGGCGCAGGGCGGCGGCGCTTCGGCGGAGAATGCCGAGACGGCGATTGCCGCGGCTGAGAATATCTTGAAAGGATAAGGCCCATGGGCGCACTTTGGATTGCACATGTCACCGTCACCGATGAGGAGGCGTATAAGAAATACGCCGCCGGCGCCACCGAGGCCATTGCGGCACATGGCGGTAAGTTCATCGCCCGCGGCGGGCGGTTCGTTCAGCTTGAGGGTAAAGAGCGGCTGCGCAACGTGGTAGCGCGTTTCCCCGATGTCGAAACGGCTGAAAAATGTTATCATTCCGATGCTTATCAAGCGGCGTTGAGCCATGCGCGCGGGGCGTCAGAGCGCGAATTGATGATCGTCGAAACCGACGAATGACCCTAAAACGCTCTGCCTGAACGATAGGCGGGGCGTCTTGCATTGCCAGGGTGGAACCTTCCAAGGGGAGGGTGGTTGATCTCTCATGACCTTGGACCGACTATCCGCTTTCGCCCAATGGTGCCGCCGCCATGTGGAGGTGACGACACTGGCCCTGATGGGGCTTTCGATCACAGCCGTTTGGACATTGGCCGAACTGACCGAAGAGGTCGTCGAAGGCAGCACCAGCAGCCTTGACCGTGACATCCTGTTGTTCTTGCGCTCGCCCGGCGACCTTTCCGATCCCATCGGCCCGTGGTGGGTCGAGGAAATCGGCCGCGATTTGACAGCCCTCGGCGGGGTCGCGGTGCTGGTGCTGACGACCGTTGTCGTCTCGCTCTTTTTCCTGCTACAGCGGCGGTGGTCGACCGCGCTTTACATCCTCGCCACCGTTGGCGGGGGGATCGTGCTGAGCAGCATCGCCAAGGAGTTTTTCGACCGTCCGCGCCCTGACCTCGTGCCGCATGGCTCGCTCGTGCATACGGCGAGTTTCCCCTCGGGTCATTCGATGATGGCGGCGGTGGCTTATCTTACCCTTGGCGCGATGGTGGCGCGGGCGCAGAAACGCTGGGCGCTCAAGGTCTATACGCTGGCGGTTGCCGTCCTGCTTACACTGCTCGTCGGGATCAGCCGGGTTTATATGGGGGTGCATTGGCCGACGGATGTGGCGGCGGGCTGGCTTGGCGGCGGGGCCTGGGCCATCCTTTGCCTGATTGCGGCGCTGAGTTTGGCGAGGCGTGGGCATATCGATCGCGAGGAAAGCGATACTTAGGGCGGCTGGAACTCTTGAGCCCCGGATATGAAAACGGCAGCGCATCGTAAAATGCGCTGCCGTTTTTATTTTATTTACCGTAGCTTAGCTGGCTTTTGCCATCCGCTTGCGCTCATGCGGGTCGAGGTAGCGCTTGCGCAGGCGCACGGCGTTCGGGGTCACTTCGACCAGCTCGTCGTCGTCGATATAGGCAATCGCCTCTTCAAGGCTCAGCGTCATCGGCGGGGTCAGGCGCACCGCGTCATCGGTGCCCGAGGCTCGCACGTTGGTCAGCTTCTTGCCCTTCAGCGGGTTCACTTCCAGATCGTTGTCGCGGCTGTGCTCGCCGATGATCATGCCGGTGTAGACGTCGGCCTGCGCGCCGATCATCATCTTGCCGCGCTCTTCGAGGTTCCACAGCGCGTAGGCGACCGAGGTGCCGTTCTCCATCGAGATCAGCACGCCCGCGCGACGGCCCGGGATCGGACCCTTGTGCGGTGCCCAGCCGTGGAAGACGCGGTTCAACACGCCGGTGCCGCGGGTGTCGGTCAGGAATTCACCGTGATAGCCGATGAGCCCGCGCGAGGGGACATGGGCGATTATCCGGGTCTTGCCGGCGCCGGCGGGTTTCATCTCGACCAGCTCGCCCTTGCGGGTGCCGGTGATTTTCTCGATCACCGCGCCGGAGTATTCGTCATCCACGTCGATGGTGGCTTCTTCGATCGGCTCATGGCGCACGCCGTCGATCTCTTGGAACAGCACCTGCGGGCGGGAGATCGACAGCTCGAACCCCTCGCGGCGCATGTTCTCGATCAACACGCCCATCTGCAATTCGCCGCGGCCTGCGACTTCGAAAGCCTCACCGCCCGGCGTGTCGGAGATTTTGATCGCCACGTTGCTTTCCGCTTCTTTCAGCAGACGCTCGCGGATCACGCGGGATTGCACCTTTTTGCCGTCGCGGCCCGCGAGCGGGCTGTCGTTGATGCCAAAGGTCACAGTGATGGTGGGCGGGTCGATCGGCTGCGCCGGGATCGCTTCGTTCACCGAAGGATCGGCCAGCGTATCGGCTACGGTGGCCTTGGCCATGCCCGCGATAGAGACGATGTCACCTGCTTCGGCGACGTCGATGGCGGTCTGCTCCAGCCCGCGGAAGGCGAGGATCTTGGTGGCGCGGAAGGTCTCGATCTGGGTGCCGTCGCGCGACATCGCTTTGACGGTCTGGCCCGCTTTCAGGGTGCCGGTTTCGACGCGACCGGTCAGCAGGCGGCCCAGGAACGGGTCGCCGCCAAGCGTCGTGGCCAGCATGGTGAAGGGCTTGTCGGCGTTTTCGATCTGCTTCGGCGCGGGGACGTGATCAAGGATCAGGTCGAACAGCGCGGAGAGGTCTTTGCGCGGCCCGTCAAGTTCGGCATCCGCCCAGCCGGAGCGGCCAGAGGCATACATATGCGGGAATTCGAGCTGTTCGTCGGTGGCGTCGAGGCTGGCGAAAAGGTCGAAACACTCATCCAGCGCACGGTCAGGCTCGGCATCCGGCTTGTCGACCTTGTTCAGCACGACGATCGGGCGCAGGCCCAGTTTCAGCGCCTTGGAGGTCACGAATTTGGTCTGCGGCATCGGGCCTTCGGCGGCGTCCACCAAAAGCACCACACCATCGACCATCGACAGGATGCGCTCAACCTCGCCGCCGAAGTCGGCGTGGCCCGGCGTGTCGACGATGTTGATGCGGGTGTCGTTCCAGACGACCGAGGTCGGCTTGGCGAAGATGGTGATGCCGCGCTCACGTTCCAGATCGTTGCTGTCCATGGCGCGCTCGGTGGTCGCCTGGTTTTCACGATAGGTGCCGGATTGTTTCAGAAGCTCGTCCACCAGCGTCGTCTTGCCGTGGTCGACGTGGGCGATGATTGCGATGTTGCGCAGGTCCATTAAGTCAGCCTTTGGATAGGGGAGGGACGCGCCAACCTGAAGCTGCGCGTATAATTGCGCCGCCCATACCGCGCCCCGGCTACAATTGCTAGCCCTAATGCCGTGACGCCCCCCTTACTGCGCAAAGCTGTGCCACTGGTGCAGCCCTAATGGGTGGCGCTGTTCGAAAAGAGGTGGATGACCAGAATGCCGCTGATGATCAGCACAAGGCCCAGAACCGCCGGCAGGTCGAGCCGCTGACCGAAAAGGACGAATCCGATAATCGCGATCAGCACGATGCCCAGACCGGCCCAAAAGGCATAGACGATCCCAACTGGCATGACCTTCAGCGCCAGCGACATGCAGTAGAAAGAGATCATGTAAAAGACCACCACCGCCACCGAAGGCCAGAGCCGGGTGAATTGATGCGAAGCCTGCACCGCGGTGGTGCCAAGGGTTTCCGCGACCACGGCGATGATGAGCCACAGGTAATGCATCTCGGTCTTCCTCAGAGCGGGAGTTCGGTGGTTTCTTTGATCTCCTCCATCACGAAACTGGCCGAAACATCCGACAGCGGCACCCGGCGGATCAGGTCCTGATAAAGGCGATCATAGCCCGCCATATCCCGAACCCGCGCCCGGATCAAATAGTCCAGATCACCGGTCATTCGGTAGACGCCGAGGATCTCGGGCATGGCTTTCGTGGCGCGGGAGAACTTCTCAAGCCAATCGGGGGCATGGGCGTTGGTGCGGACTTGGATAAAGACGCTGAGACCAAGGTCGAGTTTCGCCGCGTCCAATAGCGTCACCCGATTCTTGATCACGCCGGCCTTTTCCAGCGTCCGGATGCGCCGCCAGCAGGCATTGCGCGACAGGTGGACCGCCGCGCCAAGCGCCTCAAGGGATTGGCTGGCGTCGCGTTGCAGTTCGACCAATATGCGGCGGTCTATGTCATCAAGTGTTGTCATGGCGGTAGTTTGGTGGGAAATCCTCTCATGCACAAGCGGTTGTCGGGAGAGATTTGAGACAATGTCACAAGCAGGATCGCTTAGTGTGGGGGAAAGGCAGAGACAGGAGTTTCCCATGATCGCACGCATCTTCCTCGACCATCCCGCCAAGGTGGATGAGACGTTTCTGGAGCATATGGCCTTCGCGCTGAAGTTTTCGGGGCTGCTGTTCGCGGCGGCTGGCGCGGCGCTCGTGCATGCGCTGATACCGTGCCTGTTCGAGAAGACGGCGAGTGGGATTATCGCCAAGCTTTACGCGCGGACGCATAACCGGGGGCAGTGAGGGCCAGCGCGGCTCCAGTTTCGCAATGGGGGCCAGCGCCTGCCCGCGGGTGGGCGATCTTAGGTGGCCGCGTGCCACTTTATGGCTCAGCAATGTTGTGCGTTCCGCGAGTTCACGCCCAGCCTAAACAAATCGCCTACCCGGTCGCACCGAAGGTGCGCCCCCTTTATAGCGGCACGCCTCCGGCGTGACGGGCGGGCAGGCGATGGCCCGGCGCCTACGGCTTGGTTCCGGGCCCGGGTGGCAGGCGTGACCAAAAAATAGAAAAGGGCCGCATCGCTGCGGCCCTCGGTTATCCCAAGCTCTCGCCAGCCTCAGCCCGCCAGCGCCCTGTTCAGGTTCTCATCCACCTTCTCCAAGAACCCCATGGTCGTCAGCCAACCCTGATCCGGCCCCACCAGCAGGGCAAGGTCCTTGGTCATGAAGCCTGATTCCACCGTATCCACCACGACCTTCTCCAGCGTCTCGGCGAAGTTGATCAGCGCGGTGTTCTCGTCCAGCTTGCCCCGGTGCTTCAACCCGCCGGTCCAAGCGTAGATCGAGGCGATGGAGTTGGTCGAAGTCTCCTCGCCCTTCTGGTGCTGGCGGTAATGGCGCGTGACGGTGCCATGGGCAGCCTCGGCCTCCACGATTTTGCCGTCGGGCGTCATCAGTTGCGAGGTCATCAGCCCCAGTGAACCAAAGCCCTGCGCCACGGTGTCCGACTGCACGTCGCCGTCGTAGTTCTTGCAGGCCCAAACATAGCCGCCCGACCATTTCATCGCCGAGGCGACCATGTCGTCGATCAGGCGGTGCTCGTACCAGATGTTCTTTTTCTTAAAGTCCTCGGCGAATTCCGCGTCGAAAATCTCTTGGAACAGATCTTTGAAGCGACCGTCATAGGCTTTCAGGATCGTGTTCTTGGTCGAGAGATAGACCGGCCAGCCACGGTTCAGACCGTAGTTGAAAGACGCGCGCGCGAAATCGCGGATCGAATCGTCGAGGTTGTACATCGCCATGGTGACACCGGCGGAGGGCGCGTCAAAGACCTCCTTCTCGATGGTCTCGCCATCATCGCCGACGAATTTGATGGTCAGCTTGCCCTTGCCGGGGAAGCGGAAGTCGGTGGCGCGGTACTGGTCGCCGAAAGCATGGCGGCCAACGACGATCGGCTGCGTCCAACCCGGCACAAGACGCGGCACGTTGCGGCAGATGATCGGTTCGCGGAAGATCACGCCGCCGAGGATATTGCGGATGGTGCCGTTGGGGCTGCGGTACATGCGCTTGAGGCCAAACTCTTCGACCCGCGCCTCATCGGGGGTGATGGTGGCGCATTTCACGCCGACGCCATGCTCGCGGATCGCATGGGCCGCGTCGACGGTGATCTGGTCGTCGGTCTCGTCCCGCACTTCCATGCCAAGGTCGTAATACTTCAGGTCAACGTCAAGATAGGGGGTAATCAGCTTTTTCTTAATGAAATCCCAGATGATCCGGGTCATCTCATCGCCGTCGAGTTCGACGATGGGGTTTTCTACCTTAATCTTCGACATGACGAATTCCTTTGGTTGGGGATGTATTTAACCGTGCTTTAGCCTATCGGGGGCCAAAGAGAAAGATCGTATACCATGGTATGCCGAAGCTCGCGGTCAGGCGCCGACCCCGGCGAAAAAGCTGCTGATACGGGCCCGGGCGTAGGACCAAAGCGCAGGGGCGCCGATGGCGATCTTGCGGCCAACCTTCTCTTCGATCTGCGCTTCCGAGACATTGTAATCGGTCCAGCTGCCCCCGCCCGAGGCGAGGTTTTGCATCGGGGGCTGGAATCGATCAAGCGATTTGGCAAAGCGGGCCGAGGGGCTTTCGGCGGCTTCGAACTCTTCCCAGATGCTGCGCAATGCATCCCGCAGATCGGCGGGCAGCAGGCCAAAGATGCGGTCGGCGGCGATTTGTTCCTGCGCTTCCATTTCAGCGGCGTCATAGTCGCCGAAGATCGGATTGTCGCCCGCGTCGATCTCGACAAGGTCGTGCAGAATCAGCATCTTGATGACGCGGTTGATGTCGACCTCCGGCCCGGCTTGATCGGCCAGCACCAATGCATAGAGCGTCAGATGCCACGAATGTTCCGCTGAATTTTCCGCACGGCTGGCATCGCATAGGGTGGTGCCGCGCAGCACGGTTTTCAGCTTGTCGGCCTCATTCAGAAAGGCAATCTGCTTGTCCAGCCGCTCTGTCATGCGCCGCCCTTCCCGCGATGGTCGCGCAGCTTGCGCGCAAGAAAGGCGCGGGCCTTGTCATTGGCCATCCGGGTGCGGACGGCGGTGAGAAAGGCTTCTTCCAGCGTTTGCGACGAGGCACCCAGCACCTCGCCGACTTCCATGAACAAGCGGTCTTCGCCCGTCTCGGCCTGTACGGCGAGACATTCCTCGGCCAATTTATTGGCCAGTTGGGTAACGACCGCGTCCGCCATCAGCGTGTGGATTCCGTCAGACGACGTTTCACATAGTCGCTGGTCGAGGTGATCAGCGTGTCCATATGCGGCTCTTCAAAGAAGTGCCCGGCGCCTTCGATCTCCTGATGGGTGATCGTGATGCCCTTTTGCTCGTGCAACTTGCTGACGAGGTTCGAGGTATCGGCGGGCGGCGCCACGCGGTCGGCGGTGCCGTTGATCACCAGACCCGAGGCCGGGCAGGGCGCGAGGAAGGAAAAGTCGTACATATTCGCAGGCGGAGAGACCGAGATGAAGCCCGTGATCTCAGGCCGACGCATCAGCAGTTGCATCCCGATCCATGCGCCAAAGGAGAACCCCGCAACCCAGCAGTGCTTGGAGTTGTTGTTCATCGATTGCAGGTAATCGAGCGCCGAGGCCGCGTCGGACAGTTCGCCGATGCCTTGGTCGTATTCACCCTGGCTGCGGCCCACGCCGCGGAAGTTGAAGCGCAACACGGTGAAACCCATGTTGTAGAACGCATAGTGCAGGTTATAGACGACCTTGTGATTCATCGTGCCGCCGAACTGTGGATGCGGATGCAGCACGATGGCAATCGGGGCGTCACGTTCTTTTTGGGGGTGGTAGCGGCCTTCAAGGCGGCCTTCGGGTCCGGGAAAAATAACCTCGGGCATGGGTATCCCTGTCTAGGGGTTCAAAGATCGCCGCGAATAGTTGACGAATTCGCTAGGCCACCTTAGAACGGTTCTAATCTGGTTCCGCGCAGTGTCGCGTGGATCAGTCTTTGGACTTAGGCATTTAAGCCGCCCACGTCAATCAAATGGCGCGGCGGGTGAGGGTGAGACGATGAAGCTATCTACCAAAGGGCGCTACGCGATGGTCGCTTTGGCCGATATTGCCCTGCAACCCGACGGCACCTTGGTGTCTCTGGGCGACATTGCCGAGCGGCAGTCGGTCTCTTTGCCCTATCTGGAGCAGTTGTTCGTCAAGCTGCGTCGGGCCGAATTGGTGACCTCTGTCCGGGGCCCGGGCGGCGGGTATCGTTTGGCGCGTCCGGCGGCGGATATTCGCGTCGTCGATGTGCTAGCGGCGGTGGATGAGACGGTGGATGCGATGCATAAGGGCGCGGGCGCCTCGGGCGGGCTGTCGGGCAGCCGGGCGCAATCGCTGACCAACCGGCTGTGGCAGGGGCTGAGCGCACATGTTTATGTTTTCCTGCACCAGACGCGCCTTTCTGATGTGGTTGAGAATGAGCTAGCCCCCTGTCCGGCGGTGCCGACCCTCTTTGCCGTGGTGGATGAGTCGTGAGGGTGGTTTTGGGCAGCGGGCGCGCTTTGGCGGCTGTGGTCTGTGCAGGTGGTGATGTGGGATTTCGGGGGCGCTGCCCCCGGACCCCCGCGGTATTTGGAAAAGGATGAAGGATGCGGGTCTATCTCGACCATAACGCGACCACGCCGCTGCGGGCGGAGGCGCGCGCGGCGATGATCGCGGCGATGGACCTGCCCGGCAACCCGTCCTCGGTCCATGCCGAGGGCCGTGCGGCCAAGGCCGTGGTCGAGCGCGCGCGGGTGCAGGTGGCGGGGCTTGTGGGCTGTGATCCGGTCGATGTGATTTTTACCTCCGGTGCGACCGAGGCGGCGGCGCTTGCGGCTGCGATGGGGGCGCAGGTTGTGCCTTCTGCGGTGGAACATGACGCAGTTCTGTCTTGGGGGCAGGCGGCGCGTTTGGGCGTCGACGCACAGGGTGTTTGGGACGGTGACCTGACCGCCGCGGCGGGGGCCGATGTGGTGGCCCTACAGGCCGCGAACAGCGAGACGGGTGTGTTGCAGCAAACCATGCCTTTGGCCCAGCAATGTTGGGCGATGGAGCGCACGCCCTATGTGTTGGTCGATGCGGTGCAGGCGCTCGGCAAGACCCGGTTCAAGATGGCGACCTCGGGCGCGGATTTCATCCTTGTCTCGGCGCATAAGCTGGGCGGGCCCAAGGGGATCGGCGCATTGATCGTCAAACGCGGCATTGATCTGGCCGAACATGCGCTGCTGCGCGGCGGCGGGCAAGAGATGGGTCGCCGTTCGGGGACCGAGAATATCCCCGCCATTGCAGGGTTCGGCGCGGCGGCTGAGGCTGCGGCGGCCGATCTGGCTGCGGGGCGTTGGGAAGAGGTGGCAGAACAGCGTGATTTGCTGGAAGCGACCCTTGCGGATGCCACAAGTCTGACTATTTTTGTAGGGAAAGGCGCTCAGCGCCTGCCTAACACTTCTTGTATCATCACGCCCGGCTGGAAGGGCGAGACCCAAGTGATGCAGATGGACCTTGCCGGGTTTGCCATTTCGGCGGGGTCGGCCTGTTCCAGCGGTAAGGTGCGCGCCAGTGCCGTATTGCGCGCCATGGGCTTTGATGAAACACAGGCCGCCAGCGCGATCCGGGTGTCGCTGGGCCTCGACACCACCCGGGAAGATATCCTGCGGTTCGCCAAAAGCTGGACCGCCAAATTGAAAAAGCACGAAACGCGGG
Source organism: Sulfitobacter sp. R18_1 (assembly GCF_017743915.1). NCBI lineage: Bacteria > Pseudomonadati > Pseudomonadota > Alphaproteobacteria > Rhodobacterales > Roseobacteraceae > Sulfitobacter > Sulfitobacter sp. R18_1. Next base: position 7,255 of record NZ_JAGHRG010000010.1, on the reverse strand, counting down.
CCGCCTGAGCGCCGCCACGGAAAGGAACTGAAACCTTGGAAAATATGACCCTGAAAGAGAATGATGGCGTCAAGGAAGGCGTTGACCAGGAAACCGTGGATGCCGTGCGCGAAGTCGGCGGCAAGTATAAGTACGGCTGGTCCACCGACATCGAGATGGAATACGCGCCCAAAGGGCTGACGCCGGAGATCGTGAAGCTGATCTCGGAAAAGAACGGCGAGCCTGAGTGGATGACCGAATGGCGGCTTGAGGCTTATAACCGTTGGCTCAGCAAGGAAGAGCCGGATTGGGCGATGGTGGATTATCCTGAAATCGACTTTCAGGAACAATATTACTATGCCCGTCCGAAGAGCATGGCCGAGAAGCCCAAGTCGCTCGACGAGGTCGATCCGAAGCTGCTGGCGACCTACGAAAAGCTCGGCATCCCGCTGAAGGAGCAGATGATCCTTGCCGGTGTCGAGGGCGCCGAGGATGCGCCTGCCGAGGGCCGCAAGGTGGCAGTGGACGCGGTGTTCGATTCCGTCTCCGTCGGCACGACCTTCCAGGAAGAGTTGAAGAAGGCCGGCGTGATCTTTTGCTCGATCTCCGAGGCGATCCGCGAATACCCTGATCTGGTGAAGAAGTACCTCGGCTCGGTCGTGCCGGTCTCGGACAATTTCTATGCCACGCTGAACTCCGCCGTCTTCTCCGATGGGTCCTTCGTCTACGTGCCGCCGGGCGTGCGCTGCCCGATGGAGCTGTCGACCTATTTCCGCATTAACGCCGAGAACACTGGCCAGTTCGAGCGCACGCTGATCATCGCCGACAAGGGCTCTTACGTGAGCTACCTCGAAGGCTGTACCGCGCCGCAGCGCGACGAGAGCCAGCTGCACGCCGCCGTGGTCGAGATCATCGTCGAGGAAGACGCGGAAGTGAAATACTCCACCGTCCAGAACTGGTACCCCGGCGACGAGGACGGCAAGGGCGGTATCTACAACTTCGTGACCAAACGCGCCGATTGCCGCGGCGACCGCGCGAAGGTGATGTGGACGCAGGTCGAAACTGGCTCCGCCGTGACCTGGAAATACCCTTCCTGCATCCTGCGTGGCGATGACAGCCAAGGCGAGTTCTACTCCATCGCTATCGCCAACAACATGCAGCAGGCCGACACCGGCACCAAGATGGTGCACCTCGGCAAGCGCACCAAGTCGCGGATCGTGTCCAAGGGCATCTCGGCCGGCAAGGCGCAGAACACCTACCGTGGCCTCGTCTCGATGCACCCCAAGGCCAAGGAATCGCGCAACTATACCCAGTGCGACAGCCTGTTGATCGGCTCGGAATGCGGGGCGCATACGGTGCCGTATATCGAGGTGAAGAACAACAGCAGCCGCGTTGAGCACGAGGCGACCACCTCCAAGGTGGATGACGACCAGATGTTCTATTGCCGCTCCCGCGGAATGGACGAGGAAGAGGCCGTGGCGCTGGTGGTGAACGGTTTCTGCAAGGACGTGCTTCAGGCGCTGCCGATGGAGTTTGCCATGGAAGCGCAGGCGCTGGTGGCGATCTCGCTGGAAGGCTCCGTCGGCTGATGAGCTTAGACGCGGCGCATACTCCCCTCCGCCTGCATTGGTGGAAGGCGCAGCCGAACTTCGGCGATGCGCTGAGCCCGCTGGTCCTGAGCCATGTCTCGGGGCGGCGGGTGGAGCATGCGTCGGTGGGCGAGGCGGATGTCTTTGGTCTCGGCTCGCTCTTGCAGATCGTGCGGCGGAACTACGACACGCCGCGTGCGGGAGCCAAGCCGGTGATCTGGGGCAGCGGGTTGCTGCGGCCCGCCGGGGGGCGTGCGTTCTTGAAGTCTATCGAGATTGCCCTGCTGCGCGGGCCGGTTACGGCGGCGCTTCTCGGGATCGAGACCGATGCCTTCGGTGATCCGGGACTCCTGGTGAACGAGGTGCTGCCCGGCGAGGGACCACGCGGCGACAAGATCGGCATCGTGCCGCATCACACGTTGGCGGACGATCCCGACCTACTGGACCTCGTGGCCTCCGACAGCGCCTATGTGCTGATCGATCCGCGCGATCCGGTGGAGCAGGTATGTGCCGCCATCGCGGCCTGTGCCCATGTCTTTGCCTCGTCACTGCACGGGTTGATCACGGCGGATGCTTACGGCGTGGCCAACACTTGGGTGGCGCCCGAGGGGCAGGGGCGGCTGAAGTTTCACGACTACGCCGCCTCCGTGGGGCGCGACATGCGCGCGCCGATTGCCTTGGCCGATATTCCGGCGGCACCCAAACCCGACGCGCCGCTGACCTACCAGGGCGGCATCACTGCCTGCCGCGCCGCGCTGAAAGACAGCTTTCCCGCCGCGCTATCCGCCCGTCAGGGGGCGGCATGAACTTTAACACGCAGGGGCAAGCCCCTGAGACCACACTGAAATAGCATGAATTGCGGCGCAATGCGCGCCAGAAGGAGACCGAAATGCTGAGCATCAAGAACCTGCAGGTGAAACTGGAAGAAGAGGACAAGCAGATCCTCAAGGGCGTCGATCTGGAAGTCGAGGCCGGCAAGGTGCACGCCATCATGGGGCCGAACGGCTCGGGCAAGTCTACGCTGAGCTACGTGCTCTCGGGCAAGGACGGCTACGAGGTTACCGAAGGCTCCGCCACGCTCGAAGGCGAAGACATCCTCGAACTGGAACCCGAAGAGCGTGCCGCGGCGGGCCTCTTCCTCGCCTTCCAGTACCCGGTGGAAATCCCCGGCGTCGGCAACATGACCTTCCTGCGCACCGCCGTGAACGCACAGCGCAAGGCGCGCGGCGAAGAGGAAATCTCGGCCGCCGACTTCCTCAAGGAAATCCGCGCCAAGGCGAAAGACCTCAAGATCGACGCCGAGATGCTGAAGCGCCCCGTGAACATGGGTTTCTCGGGCGGTGAGAAAAAGCGCAACGAAATCCTGCAGATGGCCATGCTCGAGCCCAAGATGTGCATCCTCGACGAGACCGACTCGGGCCTCGACGTGGACGCGATGAAACTGGTGGCCGAAGGCGTGAACGCCCTGCGCACCGAGGGCCGCGGTTTCCTCGTCATCACGCACTACCAGCGTCTTCTGGACCACATCAAACCCGACGTCGTGCACATCATGCACGATGGCCGCATCATCAAGACCGGCGGGCCTGAGCTCGCACTCGAAGTCGAGAACAACGGTTACGCAGACATCCTCGCCGAGGTGGCATAATGGCCGAAGCACAACTGAAAGAAACCCCGACCGAGGCGATGATCGCAGCGCTCGACATGCCGCAGGGTGGCTGGAGCCATGCGGCGCGCGAAGATGCGCTGGCGCGGGTGCGCGCCATGGGACTGCCGCAGCGCCGGGATGAATATTGGAAGTTCACCCGCCCCGACACGCTGACCCAAGCCGAGGCGCAGCCCGCTGCGATCTTTGATCACGGCGATGCGCCGCTGTTCGACGGCACCGAGCGTCTGCGCATCGTTTTTGTCGACGGCGTGTTCGATGCCGACGCCTCAGATGACCTCACGCTCGAAGGCGTCAGCATCGAACGGCTGGCCGCGGCGGACAGCGACCTGCATTGGGCACGCGACCTCTACGGCACGCTCGAGCAGAACGGCCAGACCCCGGTGCAACGCCCGCTGGCGGCGCTGAACACCGCCTTTGCGACCGATGGCGTGTTGATCCATGTGACCGGCAAACCGAGCAAGCCGATCAATCTAGTTTATCAACACAAATCAGAGACTTCTGACGCGATGTTGCACCATGTGGTGAAGCTCGACAAAGGCGCCGAAGTCACGCTTTTGGAGAACGGCCCCGCTGCCGCGCGCTTCAACACCGTGATGGAGGTCGAGGTGGCCGACACCGCGCGCTTCCACCATGTGCGCGCACAGGGCCGCGACCACGAGCGCCGTGCCGCGACCCATGTCTTCACCCGTCTGGGCACCGAGTCGCTGTTCAAAAGCTTCACCGTTACCGTGAACGGCGCGCTGACGCGCAACGAATGCGTGATCGAGCTCACTGGCGACGATGCCTCGGCTCATGTCGCGGGCGCCTGCGTCGGCGATGGTGATTTCCACCATGACGACACGGTTTTCATCACCCATGATGCCGAGAATTGCGAAAGCCGTCAGGTCTTCAAGAAGGTGCTGCGCAACGGCGCGACCGGCGTGTTCCAAGGCAAGATCCTCGTCAAGGAAGGCGCGCAGAAGACCGATGGCTACCAGATCAGCCAGTCGCTGCTGCTGGACGGCGACAGCCAGTTCCTAGCCAAGCCCGAGCTTGAGATCTACGCCGACGATGTGGCCTGTTCGCATGGCTCCACCTCCGGCGCGATCGACGAGGAGGCGCTGTTCTACCTGCGCGCGCGCGGTGTGTCCCATGCCGAGGCGACCGACCTGCTGACGCTCGCCTTCCTCGCCGAAGCGGTGGAGGAGATCGAGGCCGAGGAACTGCGGGAGGAAATCACCGGGCGTCTCAGCTCGTGGTTGGAGCGTCGTAGCGCCTGATGGCTGTCACAAGCGATATCGTTGCGACCTACCGCGGCCCCGGCAATGTGATGTCGGGGCTGCTTGCGCAGGGACGCAACGAGGTGCGCGTGCTGATGTTCGCGCTGATGGCGGGGCTGCTGATCTTCGTGGCCCTGTCGCCGTATCAAGCCCGCGCGGCGCATCTCGATCCGGACGGGCCGCTCGCGGTGCGCCAGTATTGGAGCGCGTTTTTCTGGATCTTCGTGATGCCCTTGCTGCTCTATGGCTTGGCCGCGATGGTCTGGGGGATCAGCCGTGTCGCTGGGCAACGGCTCAGCGGTTATGCGGTGCGGCTGACCTTGGTTTGGTCGCTCCTCGCCTCTGCACCGATCCTTTTGTTGCTGGGCCTCGCGCTTGGGTTCATCGGGCCGGGCCTACAGGCGCAGATCGTCGGGGTGGTCTGGTTGGCCGTGTTCTTTTGGTTCTGGATCGCGGGCCTTGTTGCCGCGCAGCGGGGCTGAGATGAGCGGCGCCCTGATCCAGCTTGCGCAGACCACCCTGCGCAGCCCCCGCGCGGCAGCGCGCCAGATTGCGGAGCTGCCCTTGGGCAATGATGTTGTCTGGACGTCGCTTGCCTTGGTGGCCGCGCTGAATGCGCTGGTCATCTCGGCCACCTTCGTGATTGCGCCGCCCGCCATGGCGCTGCCCAGCTATTTCCAATCGCCGCTGGTGCTCTTCGCGCTGTTGGCCGGGTTGATGGTGCTCTATGTGCATGCGCTGACGTGGGTTGGCCGGGCACTGGGCGGGCAGGGCGCGGTGACGCCGCTTTTGGCTGCCGTCGTATGGCTTCAGGCGCTTCGCCTCTGCGCGCAACTGGGCATCCTGCTGCTGACCTTGGTCCTGCCGCCGGTGGCGCTGCTGGCCTCGTTCGTCGTTACCTTCTGGGGTCTTTGGATCCTGCTGAATTTCGTGGCCGAACTTTTGCATCTGCCGGGGCTATTCCACGCCGCTGCAGTGCTCGCGGGCGCCGCGCTTGGGGTCTTGCTGGGGCTTGGCCTTTTGCTGTCTTTGATCGGGCTGACCGCCCAGGGAGTTTAAGTCATGTTCGACGTTGAAGCCGTCCGGGCGCAGTTTCCGATCCTTGGCCGCGAGGTGAACGGCAAGCCGCTGGTCTACCTTGACAATGGCGCTTCGGCCCAGAAGCCGCAGGTGGTGATCGATGCGATTACCCAAGCCTATGCGAGTGAATATTCCAACGTTCACAGGGGCTTGCACTATCTTTCTAATCTTGCGACCGACAAATATGAAAGCGTGCGCGGCACCGTGGCACGCTTCCTCAACGCCGGGTCGGAAGATGAGATCGTGCTCAACACCGGGGCGACGATGGGGATCAACACCGTGGCCTATGGCTGGGCCATGCCGCGCATGCAGGCGGGCGATGAGATCGTCCTGTCGGTGATGGAGCACCACGCCAATATCGTACCATGGCATTTCCTGCGCGAACGGCAAGGCTTGGTGCTGAAATGGGTGGACGTGGACGCCACCGGCGCGCTTGACCCACAGGCGGTGATCGACGCCATCGGGCCCAAGACCAAGCTGGTTGCAATATCTCACCTTTCCAACGTCTTGGGCACGAAAGTTGACGTGAAAACCATCACCGAAGCCGCTCATGAGAAGGGCGTTCCGGTCTTGGTCGATGGCTCGCAGGCGGCGGTGCATATGCCGGTCGACGTGCAGGACCTTGGCTGTGATTTCTATGCCGTCACGGGGCATAAACTCTATGGCCCCTCCGGCTCGGGCGCGATCTATATCAAGTCCGAGCGCATGGCCGAAATGCGCCCCTTTATCGGCGGCGGTGACATGATCCGTGAAGTTAGCAAGTACGCGGTGAGCTACAACGACCCGCCAATGATGTTCGAAGCCGGGACCCCCGGAATCGTCGGCACCATTGGCTTGGGCGTGGCGCTGGAGTTCATGATGGATCTGGGTATGGAGAATATCGCCGCCCATGAGGACGATCTGCGCGACTACGCGGTCTCGCGGCTCGGCGGTTTGAACTGGCTGAACTTGCAAGGTACGACGCCGGACAAAGCGGCGATCTTCAGCTTCACACTGGACGGCGCTGCCCATGCGCATGACATCTCGACCGTGCTCGACAAGAAAGGCGTGGCCGTGCGGGCCGGGCATCATTGCGCGGCGCCTTTGATGACGCAACTCGGCGTTTCGGCCACCTGCCGCGCGTCTTTTGGCATGTATAACACCCGGGCCGAGGTCGACACATTGGTCGACGCGCTTGAATTGGCGCATGATCTTTTCGCCTAAGGTGAATTTCGCCGCCCTTGCCCCCGGATTTCCCATTGCAGGGGCGGCCCGCTCTGGCTATACCGCCCCTCAGTGGACCCTTAGCTCAGCTGGATAGAGCGCTGCCCTCCGAAGGCAGAGGCCAGAGGTTCGAATCCTCTAGGGTCCGCCATTTTTCCCATATCAATGTCGTTTGTCGCGTTGGGGGCTGTGCCTTCGCCTGCGGGGGGCTTTGCCGTAGGCTTGCCAAGCGTTCGGATTATACTCTGTATCTAAAAACTCTATCCGTCTCCGCCCCGGTTTATATAGCCCGGCGAGCTGATATCTTCTGCCCAACAGTAATATCCCTGCGGAAGGACAGACAAAATGAAAGTGTAAACACCATTCAGAAATGTCACTGGGTTTGCAAAGCAGGAATGTCACTACTGGCGCGACGGTAGCAAGGCTTTGCAGCCCGGAGACCCCACATATCGAAGGGCTGAAAAGCCTTGCGGGGATTG